>JANNQX010000179.1:0-1673 GCA_031400975.1 Gemmatimonadota bacterium | reverse complement strand
ACGGGAAGTGGGCGGTCGAGAACGAAGGCGTCAAACCGGATATCGAAGTCGAGATGGCGCCCAGGGCGGTGAACGCGGGTCAGGACCCGCAACTCGAGCGAGGCGTCCAGGAAGCCCTCCGGCTCCTCAGCGAAAAGCCGGTCAAGCTGCTGCCGGAGCCGGCGGCTCCGATTCGGGCGCGGCGGCCGGCCCCACCGCGGTAAATCAGCCCCGCGACGGCGGCCCTGGGTCTACCCTACGGCCGCCGATTTCGGTCAACCCGGGCTACTTCGTCGCGCAACCCCAGCAGCTCCCACCGCACCAGCGACAACGGCACGTTGCCGTTCTTCCAGACAAAATCGTGGAAGGCCCGGAGATCGAACTGGTCTCCCTGCTGCCGTTTAGCATCAGCCAACATCTTGGTGATTTGGAGCTTCCCGATCTGATAGGTGATGGCCAGCCCAGGGCCGGCCGCGAAACTCGCCGCCTCCGCGAGGGCCGTTTCCTGGTCCATCGGCACGGTGCGCCGGAGATAGTCCGCCGCTTCGGTGATCGTAAACTCACCCGTAGCCAGCCGGACATCGACTTCAACCCGGAGGGCCCGAAGCCGCATAAAGTTGTAGATGATCTCCTTCGACCGGGCCCGGTCGTCGAACAGCCCCGCCTGCAACATCATTTCCTCGGCGTAGAACCCGATCCCTTCGTTCGATCCCGAATCGTAGTAGCGCCGGCGAATCGGATTCTCGTGAGCCCAGGACAGCACCAGCTGGAAATAGTGGCCGGGCACCCCCTCGTGAACGATGATGCCCCGAGGGTCTTTGGCCATCGACTGCCCGAAGTACCCCAGATTGGGCGACGGGCTCGGGATGTAATGGACTCCATTTTGATCGAGCCGCGACGGCCCGGTCAGATCATCCGGCACCCCGAGCCAGGCCAGCGGCTCGAGGTACCCCGGCACCGGCGCATTAAGGAAATGTTTGACCCACCCGGGAACCGTGAGGAGTCGCCGGTCTTCGAGATACCGACGGACCCCCGCTTCGTCGGCGGCTTGGGCCGCGATATTGGCCTCGAGCGTCGGAAACAGGGGCAGGTCCGGCAAGCCCTGGTTCCGGGCCTTTTCGAGGACTTCGAACCCAACCGAACGTTCCCACTCTTGGCGGCCCATGGCCAACAGCTCATTCGGCGAAAACGGGACCAAGGCCACCCGGGACAGAAACCAGCGGTACCTCTCGGGCCCGACCGCGGTCCGAGCCGGCATGGCCGGCAACCGCCGGGTGAGCTCGGACCGAAACCGCTCCAGCGCCACGATCGCCGAGTCGGTCGCTCCACCGAGGTCACCCACCTCGCGGCCCATGGCGGTGAGTTGGGACCGGACGTCGCCTAACGAAGCGATCGCAAGCTCCGCGAACGGCTTGATTGCCAAGTCGAGGTTGGCGAGACCTTGCTCGGCGACCCGGGGAATACTCTGAAGCCGCTCCCGGAGCGCCTGGCGCCGGGCCGCGTCGACCGGAGGCGGCAGCACCAGGACCTCGAACAGACTGCCGAGGGTTTGCTGGACGTAGAAATTCGGGTCCCGCCGCCAGACCGGATTCACGTCGAGCTCCCAGCGCACTCGGGCCAGCGCTGATCCGACCAATCGATAGTCGACTTGATTGGGCACCGCCCACCCGGTGGTGTCGATGGCCCGGAATCGA
>JANNQX010000178.1:0-4057 GCA_031400975.1 Gemmatimonadota bacterium | reverse complement strand
GCCGAGCGCCGAGCGCCGAGTGCCGAGCGTGCACCCGCCCGCTTCCGGCCCATCGCGCCGTCAGCTTCTGTCCTTATTGCGGCAGTCAGGTGGGCCCGGTCCGTTGCGGCAAATGTGGCGACGAAATTGAACCGGGCTGGCGCCACTGCGTCGCCTGCGGCGCACCAGCGGCCTCCGAATGACGACGCCTGACGGCCCCAAAATCAACCGGGCGGCCCTCGACCGGATCATTCAGCGGGCCACCGAGTTGCATACCGGCGAACGAGAGGTGGGCGACAACCTCACCCCCGACGAGGTGCTGGCGCTCGGAAAAGACGTCGGGATTCCGGGCCGCTATCTGCAGCAAGCGATGCTGGAATACCAGACCGCGTCGGCGGTACCCCCTGAGAAAACCCTCATCGGCCGCTTGGTTGGCCCCGCCGAGGTCCGAGCCGAGCGGGTCGTCCGTGGTGCCTCCGATGACGTCGTCCGCTCGCTCATCGAGTGGATGGACCGGAACGAGTTGATGGTGATTCAGCGGCACCAGGCGGGGTGGGTCAGTTGGGAGCCGCTCCGGGGAATGCAGGCCGCGATTCGTCGGGGGACCGCGTCGCTCGATACCTCGAAGCCCAAGTTCATGCTGTCCCGAGCCGAGTTGGTGGTGGCCACGGTTACGCCCCTCGAGAGCGGGTTCAGTCACGTGTCGTTGGTCGGGACGTTGAAGGGGACTCGGGGTGGGCACGTCACCGGTGCCGCCGTTTTCGGATCGTTAGGCATCGGCACCGCCGCGGCGGTGCTGGGCGTGGGCCTGTTTCCCGTGATCGCGCTCGCGCCGTTGGCGGTGTTCGGCATCGCTTCGGGCGCCTTCATGAAGGGGTTTCGGCCGATCAGCCAACGAGTCCAACTCGGACTTGACCGCGCCCTCGACTTTCTCGAACGGGGCGGAGTCAAGCCGGGGCATGAACTGCCTGGTCGGACCCCCGGTCTCATCGATCTATTGGCCAATGAAGTTCGCCGAGCCCTGAAACCATGAATCGTTGCCGAATCATCGTGGCGGCCGCGCTGGTCTCCGGGTGCCGGGCCACCACCAAGCGACCCGACGTCGTGCCTCTGCCCGAGGCCGAGCATGCCGTGGTCGGGTTCGGCATCCTCAATCGGGATTCCAGCGTCGCGTTGATTACCGATTCCGTGGTCGCCTACCTGGTGGCCGACAGCATTCCGGTGCTCCGAGTTCGCCGGGTGGACGGATACCTGGAGACCCCGTGGTTTGATGCCAAGACGCTCCTCCCAACCGCGGTCAGGCCCCTCGGCCAGGATGTGGTGAAGGTCAGGGCCTGGGTCGACGCGGCCAAGCCGGGCTTTGCTCAGGTCGAAATCGAGACCGTCTACGTGCCCGCCGCCGATCCATCGCTCCGCGATCGAGATACCGAGGTGGCAGTGCCCCTCGTCCATCCGGTCAACCGACGGGTCGCCGGTTCCCTCAAACGCCTCAACGACAAGTACGGCGTCCCCGACGAAGCCAAGGAAAAGGCCGAGACCGTCATCAGGTCTGGCCGCGGAGGGCCGCCGATTCCGGTCGCCCCGGTCGACAGCGTCGCTGCCAAGGTCAAACCCGACACCGCGGTCATCAAGGCACCCAAGACCGACCCCCCCCGCCGCCGCTGACATGGAACGCCCCATTTTTCAGGGGATCTGGCGCGACGATCCCCGAGCCCGGGCCGCCTACGCCGAGGGCGCCGGGATCTACCGGATCATCCCGGAGGCCGTTGCGGTTCCGTCGAGCACCAAAGGCTTGGTTGACTTGGTTCGGTGGGCGGCTGCCAATCAAATGCCGCTCGTCCCGCGCGGTGCCGGCAGCGGGATGCCGGGCGGCAATGTCGGCAGTGGCGTTATCGTCGACCTGACCGCGCTCGATGGAACGCCGATCCACATCGATCCGGTCTCGATGATTGCCACCACCGGCTCGGGGGTTTCACTGGGCGCCTTAGCCGAGGCCGGCGGTCGGCTCGGGCTTCGGATGCCGGTCGATCCGTCGAGTGCCCGGTGGGCGACCGCGGGCGGCGTGGTCGGAACCAACGCGGCCGGCCCCCGAACCGTGAAGTACGGACCGGTGCGCCGCTGGGTCGACGGCATCACGTTGGTGACCGCCGATGCCGAAGTCATTCGCCTCGATCGCGGCGTCAAAGCGCCCGACTCCATCCTCGTCCGGCGGGTCGAGGTGGCCCTGAACGATACCCTCAGGCTGGCCCGATGGCGGGTCGCGTTGACGTTCCCGAAGGTCCGCAAGAACACCGCTGGGTACGGCCTCGACGCCTGGCTCGAGTCAGGCGACCTCTTGGATCTCGTTATCGGGGCCGAGGGCACTCTCGGAATCGTGACTGAGGTTCGCTGGCGCCTCGAGCCAATTCCAGAGCACCGGCTCGGATTGCGTGCCGGCCTCCGTGATGTGCGGCGCCTCTCCAACTGCGTTCCGGCCCTCCTCGAACTGGCGCCGAGCCGAGTGGAATTCCTCGACGCGACCTTCCTCAAGTTCGCCGCCGACCAGATTCGGGCCCTGCCCCGCGGGGAGCGATTGGTTGACGCCGGGGCCGTCCTCATGGTCGAGTTCGAGGGGTCGGACCCCACCTCGCTCGCTCATGACCTCGAACGGGCGGTGGGGATCCTCCGCCCTGAAAGCCTCGAAGTGGCGGTGGGGCAAGATGCCCGAGAACTCGAGACCCTTTGGGAAATCCGCCACGCCGCGAGCCCGCGCCTCGCCTCACTCGGACCGGTCCGGCGCTCTCTCCAAGTCATCGAGGACGGTTCCGTGCCGATTTCCCGGCTGGGCGACTACCTGGCGGCCGTCCAGGCCATCGCGACCCAACGGAACATTCCGGTCGTGATGTTCGGCCACGCCGGCGATGGCAACGTCCACGCCAATCTCCTGCCGGACGTGACCGAAGCGGGGTTCGAAGCTGTGATCCAAGCCACCTTCGAAGACGTGGCTCGCTTGATCCTGGCCCTGGGTGGGAGCCCGAGCGGCGAACACGGCGACGGTCGTCTCAGGTCCGGATTGATCGAACGGGTCTACGGATTCGAAGTCGCTCAGGTGTTCCGACAAGTCAAACGTGCCTTTGACCCCCAGGGCATCATGAATCCAGGCGTCAAGATCGATCTCGGCCCAGCCGGTCCCCCGATTCAGTCGCTCAAAGTCGGCCGGCACGCCGCCGTGATCCCCGACGACATCGCTGCCGGCCTGCGGAGGATCGAGCAGCAGGCCGGCTACGCGACATCCCGCCTCGCCCTCGCCGACGAGTTCTAGGACTCGCCACCCGCCGGTTATCTTCGGATCATGAGACAGTATCAGGAGTTACTTCGGCTGGTCCTGGAACGGGGGCGGTCCAAGACAGACCGGACCGGCACTGGGACGCTGAGCGTTTTCGGCCATCAGATGCGGTTTGATCTGGCCGAGGGCTTCCCTCTGCTCACGACGAAGAAGGTCCACACCAAGTCCATCATCCACGAATTGCTCTGGTTCCTCCGCGGCGAGACCAATACCAAGTATCTGAAGGAACACGGAGTCTCAATCTGGGACGAGTGGGCCGATGGGGACGGGAACCTCGGTCCGATATACGGAGCCCAATGGAGGAGCTGGCCCGTCGCGGGGGGCGGTACCGTCGACCAGATCACTGAAGCCGTCCGCCAGATCAGAGAAACGCCCGACTCGCGCCGGATCCTGGTGAGCGCTTGGAACCCCGGAGACATCCCGAAGATGGCGCTCGCTCCCTGCCACGCGCTGTTCCAATTCTACGTGCTCGACGGCCGGCTGAGCTGCCAGCTCTACCAGCGGAGCGCGGACGTGTTCCTCGGGGTTCCCTTCAACATCGCATCCTACGCCTTGCTGACCACAATGATGGCCCAAGTGACCGGCCTCGAACCGGGTGAGTTCATCCACACCTTCGGCGACGCCCACCTCTACACCAACCACCTGGACCAAGCCAAGCTCCAACTGAGCCGCGAGGCCCGCCCCCTCCCAAGCCTGACCCTCAACCCGGCCGTCACCTCCGTCCTCGACTTCACCTTCGACGACATCAAGATC
>JANNQX010000177.1:0-43818 GCA_031400975.1 Gemmatimonadota bacterium | reverse complement strand
GTTGTAGTCGACCACTCCTTCGTCCCGGTTGAAATCGGCCGAGAAGAAATAGCGAAGATTGTCGGTGCCGCCGGAGACCGATCCGCCGAACGCGATCGGTGTCCCAGTGGAAAACACGTCCGGAAAGCCGCGGGCCTTGTTGAAGGCCAAGACGTCGAACTCTTCGACCTTCTTGGTCCGAGCACTGTAGTAATAGTTGGACGGGTATCGGCCATCGGGATTCGAAAGCCAGTTGGCGCCGGCGTCCATATGGAAATCGACCACCGGCCGACCGGTGCGGCCCCGCTTGGTGATGATCTGGATCACCCCGTTCGAGGCCTCGGTGCCGTAGATCGTGGCCGCCGAGGGGCCCTTCAAGACTTCGATCGACTCGATTTCTTCGGGATTCAAGTCGTTGATCCGAGACGACGACTCCTGCGAAAACGCGAACGCCCCGCCGGATGCCGCCGCGTCATTGTTCGAGCGAACCCCATCGATGTAGATCAACGGCTCGTTGGTCAGGCTCAAGCTGCCCGAACCCCGGATCCGAGTGGTGCCACCGGAGCCGACCGCCCCGGAAGCTCGCATGATCCGGACCCCCGGCACGTTGACCGAGAGCATGTCCTGGAGCTTGGCCGGCGGCGCCACGATGATGTTATCGGCAATCGCGACCCGGCCGATCGAGTTACCGACCGAGCGCTGGGTCGCATCGCCAACCGTACCGGTAACCACGAGTTCATCGAGTTTGACGACCATTTCGGTCAGCTCGATCCGCATCGGGGCGCCCGCCGTGGCCTGCACCGTCAGAGGCTGGTAGCCGACCCGGGTAATCCGGAGGGCCCCCGAGCTCACACCCTCGAGCCGAAACTCGCCCCGGATGTTGGTCCGCGTCTGCTGGTTGCCGACGGTGCTGGTGACAACAGCGTCTGCCAGAGGCCGGGCTGATTTTGAATCGATTACCGAGCCGGTAATCGCTTGGGCCGCAGCAGCGCCGGCCATTGCCATGACGCCAAGAACCGCGGCGCCCGACCAGACCAGCGCGCGCCGAAACGCCCGCGTAATGCCATAAGACATGACTACCCTCCAAAACTGGGGAAGTGTGGGACGACAGTTACGATTGCTTGGCCAGCAGACGACAACGACTGGAACCGATGCTGTATACAATTCTGGCCTCCTGCCGAGACCCCCGCAAGACCTTGTCTTCGCGGCTTCAGTCTCAACTTGAAACACCGAGACGGAATGACACACCTCGTGTCGAAACCACTCGCCCTACGTGTCATTTCGATTCCTTTTTGGACCTCAAACGGTACTGCAATTTACCAAATGCATGAGGCGAGCCATTTATCCCCACACTCGCGCGGCTATCCGAGACACCATCGCAAGCTTCCGCTCCTGTAACTCGAACGGCACGTTGTTGCCCTTCGCGACCGATGCGAACCCGCATTGGGTCGAGAGCGTCAACCGGTCGAGGGGCACGTACTTGGCCGCCTCGCGAATCCGGGCCACAATCTGATCGTCGGTTTCCTCCTGCGGGCGCTTGGTCGTGATCAAACCAAGACAGACAATCTTGTCCTCGGCGGTCTTGGCCAAGGGGGAAAAGTCCCCGCTCCGCTCGTCATCGTACTCGAGCAGCAGCACCTTGGCGTGGGTCCGGCGGAGGACCTCATCAGCAATGGCGGCATAGCTGCCCTTCCCCATATACCGGTTCGCGTCGTTGCCCCGGCAAACATGGAGACCGAACGTGCAGCGGTCATGGAACCCCTCCATGATGGCGTTCATCATGTCGATCCCATCATGCACCATCTTCATCGGCTCGAACCCCTTCCGCCGGAACCACTCCTGCTGGTGCGGGTCGAGCACCATCCCGAACTCCGGGGCGTCGAACTGGATATAAGGACAGCCGAGCCGAACCAGCTCGCGGACCTCGTCGCGGAGGATGTCAGTGACGTCCGCCATGTAGGCATCGGGGTTCGGATAGGCGGCGGTGCTGACCCCTGGCACCCAGTAGTAGGCATACATGGTCGGGCTCGGAATCGTCATCTTGGTCGGCATCCTGGTCTTGGCCCGCAGGTAGACAAATTCCTCGGAGGAGAGGTGCCGCTTCCGCTTCATCTTGCTCACCAGCCCGACGGTGACCGGACTGGTTTCCTTCTTGCCCTCCATCGTGAACCAGTCGACCGTGTTGCCGGTAATGGTGTCGAACCCGTCGACGGCTTGCGACAGACTCGACGAGAACACATTGCGCCGCATTTCTCCGTCGGTGACGACGCCGATGCCGGAGAGTTCCTGGACCGCGACGCAAAAATCGACGGCCCGATCTTCGACGGCCTTGAACGATCGAACATCCAGGGTACCGGCCTGATGCTGTGCCCGAGCCGCGAGCAAGGTCGGGGGCCGGAGCATGGAGCCAATGTTATCCGCGCGATAGACGCACATAGAAAATTCCCCCTCAGTTGAGAATCGGAAACCCGCGAACCGACCTGGGCCTACCGCTTAGCGAGGGGGATCGGGCGCCGCCGTGCGGAGCCGCGGCGCTTCTCGGCACTCGGGGCTCGGCACTCGGCGTTCGGCGGGGGGTCGGCTCATTTTTGGTAGACCAGTTCGCCGTTGACGTAGACTTGTTGGACCCAGGTTTTGACGCTCAAGGGGTGGCCGTCGAGGATGACGATGTCGGCGTCCTTGCCGGCGTCGAGGCTTCCGAGGCGGTTGGCGACGCCGAGAATTTCGGCGGGGACGAGGGTCACGGCTTTGAGGACGTCGGCCTCGGACATCCCGTAGCCGGCGGCAATCCCGGCGTCGATCAGCAACCACTTGCCGGCCCCAGCCGGTGCCAGCGAGCCAAAGGCTCGCGAAAAAGTGGCCACGGCGGTCTTGATGCCAGCGGCGGTGAGTTTGCCGGGAAGCCGTTCGTCGACCGGGGGATAATCGCCCTTGTCGGGGATTTCTTCGTTGCTGATGTAGGGATGGGAGACCTGGCCGAGGACGACGGGCACTCTTCGGGTGGCCAATTCATCCCGGTACTCCCAGGCGGCGGCGCCCCCGTCGATCACCAAATCAAAGCCGAACTCTTGGGCCAGCCTGAGCGCCGAGCGAATGTCGGTGGCGGCATTGGCTTGAATTCGCGCGGGGATCTCGCGCCGGAGGAGTTTTCCCAACGCCTCCATGCCGAGATCTCGGGCCAGCGTCGGCGTTTGTTGTTTGGTGCGGCCATACTCCTGGGCCTTGATCAGCACTTGGCGGAGCATCGCGACCTCCGCCATCCGAGTGTACGGGTCGCGGTTGCGGGCCCGGGCGGCGGTCTTGGGCGGAGTGCCGAGGGTCATGTCCATCGCGGCAGGCTCGCGGACGATCACGCCGTCGAGGGTGGGGCCGGCGGTCTTGACGACGGCGCCCTGTCCCCCGAGAAGCGATGCATCAGCCGGCGAGATGTACATCGTCGTGACGCCGCCCGACAGCGCCTCCGCGTTTCGGAGCGGTCCGAGCTTGCCGGAGCCGAATTCGCCAAACGGATTGTAGCTCTCGATGGCCCGAAGGCCGGGGGTCAGGGGATCACTCGCTTCGTTGAGATCGCTCGCGCCGATCCCAATATGCGACGCGGCGTCGACCACGCCGGGCATCACGAACTTGCCGCGGGCGTCGACGATCACGGCCCCGCTCGGAATCGTCACGTTGGCCCCGACCGCGACGATCTTGCCGTCTTTGAGAACGACCGTTCCGTTGGGTATCGGAGTGCCGCTGACCGGGAAGACCATTCCGCCTCGAATCGCAACGGGGCGAGATTGAGCGGCCAGACTGGTGACTACGGCGTTAAGTAGGAGGGGCGTCAAGAGAACTCGCATGATCAGTTCCCCTCCTTAGGACGCTCGAAGATGATTTGACCATCGCCAATCACCAGCTCGACCCGCGACCGGGGCTCATACCACGGTCCATCGAACATCACCAGATCGGCGTCTTTGCCGGCTTCGAGCGTCCCGACCCGGTCGCCGACCCGGGCAATCTCGGCGGCGTTCCGGGTCACCATCTTGAGGGCCTCGTCCTCAGGGATGCCGTACCGCATCGCCAAAGCCGCGCAGAGCCGGAGCCACTTTTGGTTAATGACCGGGGCGTCGGTGTGCATCGCGATCTTGACCCCCGCCTTCCAGAGGACGTAGGGACCGGCCATGGCATCTTCACCGACGCCGATCCGGGGACCAAGCGGCAAGACAACGGCCGAAATCCCTCGCTTGGCCAGTTCCGGCGCGACCTTGTAAGCCTCGGTGGAATGGTGAAGGGTCAGGTCAAATCCGAATTCGTCCTTGAGGCGGACCAGGGTCATCACGTCGGTGGCCGCATGGACGTGGGCCCGGACGTAGGTCTTTTTGGAGAGGACATCAGTCATCGATTCGAACCCGAGGTCGCGAGCCGGGGGATTGCCCTTCCGACCGTCGTCCTCCCACTTCTTCTGGGCCGCGCCGTATTCCTGAGTCTTGATCAGATACTGGCGGAGACTGGCCGCCACCCCCATCGCGGTGGTCGGGTATCGGTCGCGCGACTTGGCTCCCATCGCGAACTTCATCCCACCCTTTTCGAGCAGCATCCGGTGGTCGAGCGTCCCGAAGGTCTTGATCACCACCGCCATACCGCTGACGTTTTCGCCGCTCCCGGGCCCGGTTACGATCGTGGTGACGCCGCCCGCGACCGCATCGTTCCAGTCGGGGTCGCCGAGGTCGAGGGCGTCGAGAAATCGGTGCTGCGGTCCGATGACCATCGGCCCGTCGTTCAGATCAGTAACCTTCGCCCCAATGTGGGAGTGGTTGTCGATCATGCCCGGGGTAATGACCTTGCCGGTGCCGTCGATGATCTTGGCGCCCGCGGGGGCGACCACGCCCGAGCCGACCGCCACGATCTTGCCTCCGCGAAGCAGGATGCTTCCGTTGACGACCGGTGCACCCGCGGCCGAGTGGATGGTGGCCCCCCGAATCAGGATGCCGCTGTCCGACTGCGCCGCGAGGACACCGGGGGCACTCGCCGCCAGGGCACGGAGGAGCCTGCCGATCAGGGTCATTGAGAATCCGAGAAGGAGGTTGCCCGCAACACGAGCACCGTAACGTTGTCACTGCCGCCCCCGGCCAGGGCATCGTCAACCAGGGCCCGGCACACCTGCTCGGAGGATGTCAGGCTCGCCAGCCGCGCCGCGATCTGGGCGTCAGTGACGTGCTTGGTCAAACCGTCGCTGCAGAGTAAGGTCACGTCGCCGGGGAGCATCGCAGCTTTGAACAAGACCGGATTGGAGACTTGGCCGCCGATTGAGCTCGACAATACGTGGGCGAACCGGGTCCGGGGCGCGACCGCCGGGTCGAGGACACCTGAATCGACCAATTCTTGGGCCATGGTCTGGTCGCGGGTCAGCTGTTGGAGCACCCCGGCTCGAAACCGGTAGCACCGGCTGTCGCCAACTTGGAGGACGAACAGCCTCGGCCATACGGTCATGACCGCCGTCAGAGTGGTGGCGCTTCCGCCGCCATCGAGGGCCGCCCGCGAGAGCACCGCCCGATGACTCGCCGCGGCCCCCGCTTCGAGTGCGGCCAGCAAGACTCCTTCATTTTGGCCGTCAGAGCTCACCAGGCACTGCATCGCATCCGTCGCATAGCGGGCGATGGTTTCGACCGCGGCCCGGCTCGCGATTTCGCCCCCTGCCCGGCCGCCGACGCCGTCGGCAACCATCGCGAACGATGCCAGTCGCTGGCTCGGCAGTTCGAGCAACTCGGGGTTAGGCAGATTGGTTCCACCCACCCGCATGGTCTTGTGGAGGGTCGAAAACAGGAAATGATCCTCGTTCTTCTTCCGAACCAATCCTTGATGGGAGAGGCCAAAGAAGTCGAGGTCTTCGTCCCGAGGGCGGCCACCGGCCATCGGGGTGGGATCGGCAGAACGTGGAGTGTCCACCAATCCAAACTACGGGTCCGGACCTCTTGGCGCCACCTCGCCGGAGGCCAATCGGGCGTAGCCAGGTCGGAGACGAGACGGTAACTTGGGAGCGAGATCGGCAGCAACAACTCCAGCCCTCCACGATCGAAGATCCATGTCAAAGAACCAGCAGAAACCAAAGCCCCCGGAGACCGAAGGCCACCCCGAGAGCCTCGACAAAGTCCGCGACATCCTCTTCGGCGGCCAAATGCGCCTGGTCGAAGGCAGACTGCAGGCACTGGAAGAACGGATCCAGCGCGAGCAGCAGGCGATCCGGACTGAGTTCACCAAACGGTGCGGCGAACTGGAAGCCGCGGCGAAGAAAGATCTCGAGACCCTGAATGAGCGACTCGGTGCCGAGCGAACCAAGCGCGCGGAAGACCTGAAAGCCCTCGCCGCGGAGTGTAAGGACTCCTTCCGGGCGATCGAGAAACGACATGCCAAGCTCGAAGAAATCCATGCCCAGTCGGACGCCGAGCTCCGAGACCAATTGCTCCAGGTCTCGAGCAGCACGAGCGACGAAATCAAGCAACTCTCCGACCGGCTCACGACCGAGCTGAGCGTCGCCGTTACCGAGCTCGAGAGCGAGAAGCTCGACACCGTGACGCTGAGCGACATGCTCACCAGCATGGCGTCGGCGCTGGTCGGCGACGGACGGAAGGCAAGTAAGAAGGCCGCTCGGGGCTGACCGTGCCCGAGCCGACCACGGGACCCGATGAGTTTCGGGCCCTTCGCGACCTCCTGGTCGGTCCCGAGCGGCAGCGGATCGACCGGCTCGAACACGAGGTCAACGCCGGCGCGCTCACGCCCGAAGCCCTGGCGGAGCATTTACCCGAGGCGATCGCCCGGCGGGCCGGACAGGACCGCCAGCTAGCCCGGGCGTTAGGACCAACCGTCGAAACGGCGATTACCGAGTCGATCCGCCGGAATCCGACCCAGATCACCACCGCGATTTTTCCGGTGATCGGGCCTGCGATCCGAAAGGCGATCGCCGAGGCGATGTCGGGCCTGGTCCTCAGCGTCAACACCGCCATTGAGCACAGTTTTTCGGCCCGAGGCCTCAAGTGGCGCTGGGAGGCCCTTCGGACCGGGATCCCCTTTTCCCAGATCGTGATCAGGCACGCCCTGCTCTATCGGGTCGAGCAAGTCTTCTTGATCCATACGGAAACCGGGCTGCTCCTTGCCCATGCGGCCCCACCGGAACTGAAAGTGGCGGACGCCGACCTGATTTCGGGGATGTTGACCGCCATTCAAGACTTCGTCGGCGATTCCTTCAAGACCGCCGAGGCGGGCGGCAGACTGCGCACGTTCAGTGTCGGGGAGTTGACCGTCGTCGTCGAGGCAGGCCCCCAGGCGGTGCTCGCCGCCGTGGTTCGCGGCCAAGCGCCCGACAGCTTGGTGCCCCGGCTCCAGGATACCCTCGAGCACCTCCATTTCCAGCTCGCCAACCAGTTCGCCGGATTTGACGGCAACGCCGCCCCGTTCAAGCCGGCCCAGCCCGCCCTCGAAGCCTGTCTCGAAACCGTCCTCAGCACCCACGGTCGGGCGCGGCGGTCGGGCCGAGGGCGCCGGCTGGTCTGGGCTGTCCCGATCCTACTCCTCGTCGGAGCGGCGGCTTGGATCTCCCTCCGGTCGACCCGAACCTGGAATGCCGCGCTGGCTCGGCTCCGCGCCGAACCAGGCCTGGTCCTCGTTTCGGCGGACCGGTCCGGAGGCCGGTGGCACTTGGCCGGCCTTCGGGACCCCCTGGCACCCGACCCCCGGGTGCTCCTAGCCGGCATCGGGATTGATACCAGCCGGGTCGACGGAGACTTTTCCGCCTATCTTTCGTTGCAGCCGGAACTGGTCATCGCCCGGGCCCGGACCTGGCTCGCTGCCCCCGAAACCGTCACCTTGACCCTCCGGGGCGACACTCTGGTTGGTCGGGGATCGGCACCGGTCGGGTGGCCGGACCGGGAGGGCGCCCCGCTCGGAGTGACCGTCGTGAACGTGGACAGCGTCGTGCCGGTGCTGCCGGCGGAAGCGGATGCCCACCGGGTCGTGGTGGAACGAAGCCGAGCATTCTTCGAGCCCGGGTCAGCCGAGATCCAAGGCGCTCTGGCCACCATCCAGCAAGTCGCGACCGCATTCCAAGGCCTGATCGCGGCAACCGGCGGACATCGGTTTCTCCGGATCGACGTCGTCGGGCGGACGGATCCGAGCGGGACCGATGCGTTGAATCAGGCCCTGAGCCGGTTGCGGGCCGAGGCGGTCGGGCGTCGATTGGTCGCGCTCGGGGTGCCGGCCGCGGTGATGACGCCGACTGGCGTTGGAACGGCTCAACCGCTGGCCCCGTCCGATGCCGCCGAGTTGGGACGGACCAATCGCAGCGTATCTTTTGTCGTTCGGGTCGTGAGGGTCAAATGATTCAGAAGAAGCTGTGCATGGTCGGGGTGTTCGGCACCGGGAAAACGTGCCTCGTCCAGCAATTTGTCCACTCGCTGTTCTCGACCAAATATCACAGCACGGTCGGGGTGAAGATCGACCGGAAATCCGTGGTGGTCGACGGCACCGAAGTGACCGCGATCTTGTGGGACTTAGCCGGCCGGGACGACACCGCCGATATCTCGGTCAGCTACCTGCGGGGGGGGCATGGCATCATCTACGTGGTCGACGGCACCCGGCGAGAGACCCTCGAACAGATCTTCGAGCTCCGAACCATCGTCCACGATGCGATTGGCGCCGTCCCATCGGTGGTCGCCCTCAACAAAACGGATCTGGTTGACCAATGGGCCCTGACGCCCGCGGACGATGTCGCCCTCGCCAAGGAGTCCTGGCGGGTGATCCGAACCAGCGCCAAGTCAGGCGAAGGCGTCAGTGACATGTTCGGCTGGCTGGCCAAAGCAACCCTCGCCGCGGGGACCCAGTGAGCGCGGTGGATGCGTTCGGAATAACCGACGTCGGTCGGGTTCGGGACAAGAACGAAGATCACTTCGTCGTGGCCTCGATGCGAAAGTCCGTGACAATTCGGTTCAGCAGCTTGGGCCCCGAAGAAATGACCAAGCGTTTGGGTGGCGCCGAGGCGTTTCTCTTCGCCGTAGCGGATGGCGTTGGCGGGCGGCCCGGCGGCGAAATCGCCAGCAGTGCGGTGGTGACCGGACTCCTGGGCTATGTCGGCCGAGCGGCCGGGTGCTACCACCAATTCAACGTCGACGAGGAGCATCAATTCTTGGAGCGACTCGAGCGGAGCATTCGCGACGCTCACGAGGAGATCATCCGGGCCCACGGCGATTCGGCAAAGGCTCCGGCAACGACCCTGACCCTAGCGATGCTGGTCGGGGTCCGAGCCTACATCGTCCATGTCGGCGACACCCGGGCCTACTATCTGCGGCAAGGCCGGTTGCGCCAACTCACCCGGGATCAGACCATCGGGGAATTCATGATGGACCAAGGAGCTTGGACCGCGACCCAGGCGGCCAAGTCGGCGGCCGGCAAGGCCCTGGCCAGTGCCATTGGCGGATCTGAACTCACCCCCTCGGTCGGCCTGATCGACCTCGAGCCGGGCGACACGCTGCTGCTCTGCAGCGACGGGCTCAACAAACATGTCCTCGACCAGACCATGACCACAGTTCTCCTCCAACCAACCAGCGCCGAAGCGGCCGCCCGAGAGTTAGTCGACCTGGCCCTCGCCGGGGGCGGCACCGACAACGTCACCGCGATCGTCGCCCGGATCCTCTAGATCGTCGGTCATCGAGCACCTTTGGCGGGAAGGATCGTGGCAACCCGGTCGAGCGAGCCCTCGATCGGATCAAGCCCCTCGACCGCAAGCCGGATGGTCGACGGCGCCCCCTCGGCAAAGGGATCGGCTCGTTCGATGATCAGCGTGAACGAACGCTCGAGGCCGGCCGGGCCGACCCTTGCTCGACCAGTGATCGAGGCCCAACCGGCGGCGGTCTGCAGCATCCCGAGCGAAACCGATCGGATGCTCAGCTCTGCGGCGCCCCCCGCGAGACTGATGGTACCGGAGGCGCGCTGGCTCCCCCTTGCTTGGCGGAGGGCAATTCTGACCTGGGTTCTGGCCCCACCGGACCAAGCGGTCATCGTCCCAGCCGCGCGGGCCTCTCTCGCTCTACCGAGATCCATCGGCCGGCTCGGCAGGTTGCCGGTGCGCCGAAGCACGGCCCCGCCTTGTTCGCCGGTAGCCTTCCCATCCCGGAGGGCCACCCGTCCGTTCACGAGGACATGACGAATTCCCTCCGACCATGCATCCGGCTTCTCGAAGGTGGCATGATCGATGACCGTGGCCGAGTCAAAGACGGTGACATCGGCGGCCATCCCCGGCGCCAACAAACCGCGATCCGCCAACCCGATCATCGCCGCCGGGAGCCCGGTCATCTTTCGAATCGCGTCTTCCCACGTCAGGGCACGAGTTTCCCGGACGTACCGCCCGAGGACCCGAGGGTAGGTTCCGTAGTACCGGGGATGACCTCTGCTTCCGGTCGCCGCCCCGCAATCGCAGGCGATGGCCGAGGAATGGTATTGCATGATCTTGACCAAGTCCGCTTCGATCCCAAAGCCAAGGATGGCCCACGGCGATTCGGTCTCGAGGACCTTGACCACCGCGTCGCCCGGCGACGCCGCCCCAACTTCCCGGATGATCTCAGACAGCCTGCGGGTGCCCAAGACCATGATCGATTCGGGCCCGTTGAACCGGGCCTTGATGGCCTCGTCAGATTCCTTCACGATCCGGGCCCGAAGCGCTGGATCCTTGAACCGGGCCCGCATCGCCTCGGTGCCTCCGTCCTGGGCCCAGCCCGGAATGATCAGAGCCGACAGCGCGGTCTGTCCGGCGAGGTACGGGTAGACGTCCGCCGCCAGCCACCGCCCAGCCGCCGAGGACCGATTCATCATGTCGATGACGGCGGCAGCGGTGCCCTGTTCGTGGCCCTGGATCTTCATGTGGGTGAACTGGCCGACCAGTCCGGCCCGTTCGCCGATCAGCCGGGTCTCCTCGACGCCGGCCCGCGAGCTGTACCCACTCTCCGGCGTGGACCGGTCGTGATTCGGAAAGAAGGTACGCCAGCGCCGGGCCGGCTTGAGGATCTCGACGACCTCGTCGGTGGTGGCAAAGTAGGCCGGCTTGTAGTCGAGCCCGGAGGAAACCCCGAAGGCGCCGTACTCCAAACCAGCCAAGATCAGCGTCTGCATCTTTTCCACTTCGAGCGGGGTCGGACGTCGGTTTGATGGCCCCATAACACTTTGCCACACGGAGTTGAAACCGATGCTCGCAGCCACGTTCAGACCGAGCCCCGACCGACCGATCGGCCCGAGTTGGGTCGCGAGGTCGGTCGGTCCGCCCCCGTCAGCATTGAGCAGCTCGGTCGTAACGCCCTGGGTCAGCATGTTCTCAGCCGTCGGCAGGGCGGCCGGACTGGCGTGGCTGTGGATGTTGATGAACCCCGGCGCCACCATGAGACCCCGGACATCGATGTCGGTCACGGCCTCGACTCCGGCGAGGTTCCCGATCCGGGCAATCCGCCCGCCATTGATCGCGATGTCGGCGGTGAACCGGCGAGCCCCGGAGCCATCCACGACCGTACCGCCGCGGAGAATGGTTTCGTACCGAGGCAGAGGCAGGGCCTGGAGCACCTGGTCGACAAACCCGTCGAGGTCCCATTCGCGCCCGGGAGTGTATCCCAGCCGGACGACCACCAGGCCTCGAGACGGAATGACGACCACGTTCTGCTGATCGTAGCCCATGAAGAAGAACGCGTCGGGCGGGAGGCGCGGGTGCGGTCGCTTCCCGGTAGAGGCCCCCGCATTGATCCAGACTTGGGCCCCATACCCTCCGGCCGAATCCGCTCGGGCGGGGGAGGTCGAGTATTTCACCCACCCCGGAGGAAGAATCCGAACCCCATTCCAGCTCCCATCGTTCAGGTACAGTTGCCCGAATCGAGCCCAGTCCCGGGCACTGGCGTACATGAACGAGGACCCGACGAAGGTACCCGAGGGGTCCCGTTCGATCACCGCCGTGTGCATGCCGAGCGGCTCAAAGAGGGCCTGGCGTGGGAAGACCCTGTAGGCCTCGTCGTCACCGATAGCCTGGCGGATGATCCGGGAAATGATGTTCGTGGTCCCGCTCGAATAGGACCAGCGGGCACCGATCGGGTCCGCCAGCGACTGGGAAGCGGCGTACCCGCCGGCATTGTCCACGAGGAAGAGATCTTTGACGACGTCGCTGGTGCCCAGACTGTAACTCTCATCGAACGCCAGCCCTGAACTCATCCGCATCAGGTCGTCGAGTTTGATGGCCGCCCGTGGGTCGCCGGGTGTTTGCCACTCGGGCACCAACGCGGGGCGGTCGACCGTCAACTTACCCTCCCGCACTAGGATCCCCACCAAAGCGTTGGTGACGCTCTTGGTCATCGACCAGCCAAGCTGGGGACTTCCGGCGTTGTAACCCTTGGCGTAGCGCTCGGCTACGATCCGGCCGTTCCAGGCCACGACGATGCCCCGGGTTTGCTTCGGATTGGCCGGCGACGGCTCGGCGAAGGCCGCGTCCAACGCCGCCCGGAGCTTCGCGACGCTCACGCCCACCGGTAATCGAGTGGTGTCGATCCTCTCACCAGCCGGCCACAGCGCGAGCGAGCGAGCCGCCGGCATCGACATCCGGGCGATTGGTTCGCGGGCCTCCAGCATTGAATCGGGCCGAAGGGCGCACCCGAGCCCGTCCCGCCAAACAGCCCGGCGCGCCTCCGATCCTGGAATCCACGCCACCACCGATCGAGTCGCACTGTCGACCCGATACGGGATCGCCGCGGCCAGCTTCAACTCTTGCTGCAGGGCCTCGGCGGCCGGCCGGTGGGAGACAAAGACCGTCGAGCAGAGCATTTTAGCGGCGTACCCGGTGACGAGGCCGGCTGGGGCCTGGGCCACCACCGGCGTTGTGGCAGAGGCGGCCGCGATCAGGAACGCTGCCGCGTGCGAGCGGCGGATTTTTGGGAAGTTCATCCTGATATCTTACCCGGACTGCGAGGCCACACTGCGATCTGGTCCAGGGGTTTCCTGGTCAAATCCGGAACCTTGGCGTCAGGGGCTGGGTACCCCACCGGCATGATCAGCATCGCCTTCTCGTTGGCCGGCCGCCCCAAGAGCTCGGCCAGAAAGCCCATCGGGTTCGGGGTGTGGGTCAGGGTGACCAACCCGACCTGATGCACCGCCGCGATGAAGAACCCCGCCGCGATCCCGCACGATTCCTGGGTGTAGTAGTAGGTCCGCTTCGACCCGTCCGAGTTGACGCCGTACGCTTGGCGGAACAAGACCACCAGCCAGGGCGCGTCGGTCAAGTGCGGCTTGTGTTCATCCGTGCCTAACGGCGCCAGCGCTTCCACCCACTCGTCGGGCGCCCGGCCGTGGTAGAAGTCATACTCTTCGCGCTCCGCCGCTTCCCGGATCTGGCGCTTCAGGTCCGGATCGGACACGGCCACGAAGGTCCACGGCTGCTGGTGGGCGCCGCTCGGAGCGGTGCCCCCGACCCGGATTGCGATTTCGATCAGATCCTTGGGCACCGGGTCGGACGAGAATTGCCGGGTGGTCCGACGCCGGTTCATTTCCTCGTAGAATCGCTGCCCTGACTGCCGCGACGCCTCGACCGAGCGCCGGGTGAACTCGAGCGGTACGAACGGGAAGGACTTCCCGGTGAACCGGGGGTCGATGGTGTCGGCCATAGCCTTACCTGGTCTGGGGGAACCCGAGATTGATCGAGCTGGTGGCCGGATCGGGCCAACGGCTGGTCACGACCTTGCCCCGGGTATAGAAGTGGACTCCGTCCGGCCCGTAGATATGGGTGTCGCCAAACAGCGAGTCTTTCCAGCCGCCGAACGAGTAGTACGCCACCGGCACCGGAATCGGGACGTTGATGCCGACCATGCCGCAGGTCACCTCGGATTGGAAATGCCGGGCCGCCCCGCCGTCGCGGGTGAAGATGGCGGCCCCGTTGCCATACTGGTTCTGATTGACGATGCCGAGCGCTTCGTCGTAGGTGGCGGCTCGAACCACCGACAACACCGGTCCGAAGATCTCGTCGCGATAGACCGCCATGCTCGGGGTGACCCGATCGACCAACGACGCGCCGAGGAAAAATCCGTCACCCGCGAACACCTGGTTCCGACCGTCGGTCACCACCATCGCGCCTTCTTGCTTCGCGACATCCAGGTACGTGGCCACTTTGTCGCGGTGCTCTTTGGTAATCAGCGGTCCCATCTCAGCCGCCGGATCGGTGCCGGGCCCAACCTTGACCCGCCCCAATCGAGCGGCAATGGCCTCCACCAAGGCGTCGCCGATGGAACCGACCGCCACCACCACCGAAATCGCCATGCACCGCTCGCCGGCGGAGCCATAGGCGGCACTGACGGCGGCGTCCGCCGCGGCGCCGAGATCAGCGTCCGGGAGCACGACCATATGGTTCTTGGCCCCGCCTAACGCCTGAACTCGCTTGCCGGCCGCGGTCGCCCGGTGATAGATGGCCCGGGCCACCGGGGTCGACCCGACAAAGCTGATCGCCTGGACGGTGCGGTGGTCGATCAGACGGTCCACCGCCACCTTGTCACCGTTGACGACATTCAAGACGCCGTCAGGCAAGCCGGCCTCGGTCAGCCATTTGGCCAGCACCATGGAGGCGGATGGGTCCTTTTCCGACGGCTTCAAGATGACCGCGTTGCCACAGGCTATCGCATTGCTGATCATCCAGAGCGGGACCATCGCGGGGAAATTGAACGGTGTGATGGCCGCCACGACCCCAAGGGGCTGGCGAAGCGAATAGACATCGACACCGGTCGAGACCCCCTCGCTGTATCCCCCTTTGAGCAGCTGCGGAATTCCAGCCGCGAACTCGACGTTTTCAATCCCTCGGGCCACCTCGCCGGCGGCATCGGACGGGACCTTCCCGTGTTCAACGCTGATGACGTTGGCCAACTCCGCTCGGCGCTCAATCAAGATTTGGCGGAATCGAAAGAACACATCGGCTCGTTTCCCAAGCGGAGCGGCTCCCCAGGCCACCGCCGCCTTGGCCGCGACCGCCACGGCGTCATCGACCTCTTCGGCCGAGGCAAAGGCCACGGTCGCCGCCGTCGTGCCTAACGCTGGGTTGAAGACCGGCCCGCTCCGGCCCGAACGGCCGGCAACCTCGCGGCCACCGATGAAATGCGGAATTGTTCTCACGGAATTCCTATTGGCAATAGTGGCGGGCGGTGGCCGCGAGGACATCCGCCGTCTGAAAGACACTCTCGAGATCAACCCATTCGACCGACGCATGGGCCCCGGCACCGGCTGGCCCAAACACCACGGTCTCTACCCCGGCGGCCGCCAGCAGGGCGGAGTCCATCCAAGGCGTGTCGCCGAACATGCCGGGTGTCCGGCCGAGGACGGTGGCGGCCGCCGCGGCCAACGACCGCACCACCGAGGTTTCCGGGGACACCTCGAACGGCTCCCGCGCGAAGAAGCACTTCACGGTCGCCTGGAATCCGGGGTCTTCCGCCGCGAGCTCCGACACCAAGGCCTCGATCTCAGCCACGGCACCGGCCTCGGTCTCGCCCGGAATGGTTCGGCGCTCGATCTCGAGTCGGCAACTGGCCGCGTAGGTGCTGAGGCCGGTCCCGCCATGCACCGTGGCCGCGTGGAGCGACGGCGGGCCGACCAACCGATGGGCCGGCCTCCGCCGGAGTTCGCGCTCCAATCGGTCGAGCCGACCCAAGAATCGGCCCATCCTGATGTTGGCGTCAACGCCTTGGTCGACCTTGCTTCCGTGAGCCGCCCGGCCCTGGGTCTCGACCGCGATCCAAAGGTAGCCCTTGTGGGCGACGCAAATCTCGAGGGCGGTCGGTTCGGTCACAATCGCGCCGTCGGCTTGGATCCGGCGGGCCAGGTCGGCGGTGCCACAACTCCCGTATTCTTCGTCCGCAACCGCCGCCACGATCACGTCGCCCCGGAGCACAGATCCGCTGTCCTTGAGCATCTTGACAGCCGCCATGCCGGCGGCCACGCTGCCCTTCATATCGTAGGAACCCCGGCCGTACAGCTTGCCATCGCGCACCGCCCCGGAAAATGGCTCCGCCATCCCGTCGACTTCAACGGTATCATAATGGCCGTTCAGCATCAGGCTCTTCCCGCCCCCGCTGCCCGGAAGCCGGCCGGTGACGCTGATCCGGCCCGGTTCCGGTTCATGTCGCTCCACCTCGAGCCCGAGTTCGGCCAACCGGGCGGCGGTGTAGTCCGCCACCTCGCGCTCGCCAGGGGCGCCCGGGGCCAGTTTCGGATTGATCGAATTGATTTGGACCAGGCGCTGCAGGGTCGCAACGCACCAGGCTCGGCACTCGGTACTCGGCACTCGGCGCTCGGCGGTTAGAGGGTGGGGGAAGGGTGCCCCCAAAAATAGTCGGGGCGGGCTTTCGCCCGCCCCGCCTTGTTGGTGCCCGCCTCCGGATCAGATCAGGGGGTGTCGACGGTACAGTCGCTCGCCTTGTAGTTCGGGTTGTTCTCTTCCGGCTGGGGTACGACCAGGGCGGCCTGCCCTCCCCGAGTCAGTCCTTGCTTGTGATAGGCCCCGGTCGGATAGACCGACTCTTCGGCCCGGCTGTACTGCCTCACCAACCGCCGGAGATCGCCGAGGCGGTGGGCGGTCAGATACATCCAGAAGGCCCGTTCCCGAAAGGTCAGATCAACCCGGCTCGCCGCGGTGCCCGGATCGGCGAGTGGAGTCAAGGCAGGTACGGTGGCCCGCGCTTCGTTCAGCTTCGAAAGCCAGAGGTCGGTATTGCTGGCCTGGAGGGCTGCCTCGGCTTCGATCAACCGCGCCTCAATGCCGGTCGCCATTTCTACCGGCGAGTCGATGGCGGTGTACTTCTTCTGGATCACCATCGGCGTCACGCCATCGTTCCGGGACAGACCGGTCGACGTCACCGGCAACCGGGGATCGCCGGCGGTGGCGAAGTTGAGGCCGTTGGTCCCTTCGAGGTTCGACACCGAGTAGATGTCGCTCGCGGTTTGGAGCTGAATCTGGTTCGACTGCCGAGCCGGTGGAGCGGCGTGAATGAAGTTGTAGACGAAGGGCGTCGGTACGGTTGCGACCGCGGCCGCGGCCTGGGCGAACTGCCCCAGGTTGAGCAAGGCCCGGCCTCGGAGAACGGCGACGAGGTTCTGAATCCGAGCGTCGCCGCCGGTGTTGCTGGCTGCCGTGGTCAACCGCTCAAGGGCCCGGTTGAACAGTTGGGTCGTGGAAAACGGCGTCCCGAGTTCGACCACGGGATCCCGCTCCGAGATTGGCGTGCCGGAGCAGAAGAGCTCCCCGAACATCAGGTAGCTCAGCCCGGCAAGGGCATACATCTCGCCGGTTCGGGCATCGTTGGCCGGGAGCCGGCGGGCCGCGCCCTCGAGCGCCGTCCGAGCCCGTTGAATGGCAATGAACGGACCGCCGGCCGCGCCGGTCGGGGGGAACGGCGCCCCAACCGCCACGCTGTTGGTCGCCAGGACCGATCGGAGGTCCCACTCACGGACCGCGGGCGGGGTGCTGGCGTGCATCAACTCATCGGTGAACAATCCACTGAAGAGGCTGACGCCGGTGCCGCCGGTGGTGGCTGCCACGATGTCGGAAATCGCCCCGGCATACAACGCGGCTTGCCCCTCGGGCGTTTCCAACCGGTCCGGCGGAATGATGTCGGGGGTGTCGGGGCGGAGGATATCATCTTTGGAACAGGCCGTCACGAGCAGGGCCAGGAACAACGCCCGTCCCGCAACGCGAGTCCGGCCTGCGAAGCTGTCAGTCATGACTGAGAAATCCTTTCGGGCCGGCATGTTAGAAGGCCAGGTTGACGCGGAGGATGCCGATCAACGGTTGGGCCTGCTGAACGAAGTTGTAGTTCGGGCCGTCGCCGGATTGGGTGTTGTTCTCCGGGTCCCAGCTGGTGAAGCCGAACTTCTTGAGATAGAGGTTCCGGCCGGTCAACGTGATGTTCATCGTCCGGGCGCCGAACACAGCCGCCAGGGACTTGCCGGCGTTGTAGGTGATCGAAGCCTCCCGCAGCCGGATGTGCTCGGCGTTCTCGGCGTAGGCGCCGAACGCCCTCGGCCCGGCGACGGCCTTGGCCTGCTCCTCGAGCGAAGCGGCCGGATCATGGAGGGCCTGACAGTTCACCTGGAAGGCGCACTGGAAGAGGCCATTCACATTGTGGGTGACATACCCGCCGCGGTAATCAATCTGCCCCCCAATCCGGAGCTTGTTGTTGAACAGCGACAAGCTGGTATTGACCGCCAAATTCCGAGTCGGCACCGTGGAACCGTGGAACATCAACGTATCGGTCACGGTCACTTCCGTGGGATCGATCGCTCCGTTGCCGTTCTTGTCCGCAAATCCAGTGAGGCCCTGCCACCAGAGCCCGAACATTGGAAAGCCCGGCGTGTTCTTGAAGCCGAAGCCGACGATCGGTGGCACACCAGGCGCTAACGACACGAGACGGTTCTTGTTGCCGGAGGCCTCGACCTGGACGTCCCAAGTCAGGTTCCTTTGCTCGATGACCCGGGCATTGATGGAGATTTCGATGCCCTTGTTGCTCACCACGCCGACGTTCTCGAGCCGAGCGGCCGGACCACCGACGGAGTAGGGTTGAGTCCGAAGCACCAACGCGTCGTTGGTCTTCTTATCGTACAGGGTAAACTCGAGGTTGACCCGGTTGCTGAAGAAGCCGGCGTCGAACCCGGTTTCGATTTCGCGCGACCGCTCCGGCTTCAGGTTCGGATCGCCCAAACTCCCGAGCGTCACGCCCGGCACGGCCGGCTGGCCGAAGATCGACGCCGTCACCGGCGTCGCATAGGTCAAGGCATCGAGCGGCCGGGGCGACTGGCCCGTGGCGCCGTAGGCGGCGCGGAGCCGAAAGCTATTGACCAACCCCCCGTCTTTCGGCTCGAGGACGACCCACGACCCGGACACCTTGGGATAGTACGCCGACCTGGCGGCCGCACCGAACCCGCTGTTGTCATCGACGCGGAGGGCGCCCGTCAAGAACAACCGGTCGTCCAAGCTGACCTGCTGCTCAACGTAGGTCCCGAGGGTAATGACGTCGGTGGTGCCTTCGGTGATCGTCTTCTGAGCCCCGGCCCCGAGGGAAATGATTCCCGGTGGCAGAATATCGGCCTGATTGTTCACGATAAACAACTTGTCGTGGTTGTACTGAGCCCCGAGCGAGGTCTTGGCTCCAATCCGGCCGGACAAGGTGTATTGGGCCGTGCTGTTCAAGTCGACCGTGTACTTGGTGTCGATGGCCCGGTTGAACTGCCGCTTGCCCTGGTTCTCAGTACCACACGTCAAGCAGCCTTGCCCGCGGCGCACGTTCTGCTCGTCGGTGTAGTTGAGGTAGTCGATCCCGAACGTGCCTCGGGTCGACAGCCACGAGAACGGCCGCCAGTTGACCGTACCACTGTTGATGAAGTGATCGTTCTTCCGGTAGGTCTCTTCGCCGACCGAGTTGGCCGGTCGAGAAAACCCGTAGCCTGCCGTCGTCGCAAACGCCGCCGGGTTGGCTGAGCCGAACAAGGCGGTGCCGATCATCGACTGGAAGTTGTCGCCGGTCTGAGGCAACCGGATGTTGTTGACCACGAATCCAGAGGAAACCCCGACCTCGATATTGCTCCGCGGGCTCGCGTTGAGGTTGAGCCGGAAGTTGTACTTGTTGAAGTGATTCGGACGAACCTGCGAATTCGGCAGGTCGGCCACGTTGTCGAGACCCCGCTTGGTGGCTAGGAAGTCGGCCTCGGCATCGGCCAGCTTCAGCACGCCGGTCTCGAGTTCTGATTCGGCCGAAACGAAGTACCGCATAATGTCACTACCGCCGGAGACGCTGGCACCGACCTGGTTCCGGAACCCGTTGGTAAACGGCGTGGTGGCCTGTTCGTTCAACAGGAACAAAGAGCTCCGGGTCTGGACCTGGCAAACGCCGCCCTTTTCCTGCCAGGTGAAGCAGTCCGCCGCGTTTTGAGCCGGTGGAGCTCCCGCGACCGGAACCCGAGAGTTGAAGTAGGTACCCGGGTAATCGTAGGTGTCTTTGATGGCCCCGCCCTCGATCCAGGTATTCCACTGGGGCGCACCGGCCCGGCCCCGCTTGGTCGTGACCCGAATGACCCCGTTGGCCGCCTGGGTGCCATACAGCGTCGCGGCCGACGGACCCTTCACCACTTCGATCGTTTCAATCTCTTCCGGATTGAGATCGTTTAATTTCGATACCGTGCTGCCCCCGACGAACGAGCCGGCGGGCGCGTCGGCCGCGACTCGGATCCCATCGATGTAGAGCAGGGGATCGTTCGACAACGACACCGAGCTCAGGCCCCGAATTCGGATCCGGGCGCCGGTGCCGCTGGTGCCGTTGCTTTGGAGGACGCTCACCCCCGCGATCCGGCCACTCAGCACTTGTGAGAGGTTCGTCGTCGGGGCGGTCTCGACCAGCTGAGCCGCTTGAATCTTCCCGACGGTGTTGCCGAGCTCACGAGTCAGTTGCTCACCGGTGGCCGTGGTGACGATTTCTTCGAGCTGGAACGGGACGGCCTTGAGACTCCAATCCAGGCTCCCGCTACCGTCGGCCGCGACCGTCACCGGCCTGGTCTGGGAGGCATAGCCGAGCATGAACACCCGGAGCGTGTGGGCCCCAGCCGTCATCCCTCGGAGGGTGTACTGTCCCTGCTGGTTGGTGACCGCATAGACTTGCTGGGTCGTTGCCTGGACCCGAGCCCCGACCAGCGGTTGCCCGTTCGATTCATCGGTGACTTTACCGGTAAAACTCCCTTGCTGCGACCAAGCCGCGCCGGGCCCCACCAGCAGCCCCAGCACGACCAAGGCGGAGCGAGCCCCCCACCGTAGAACTGACAATCGCATAGGATCCTCTCGAAGTGTTGGTACCGCATCGGTAGACACGAATCGACGTAATTGTATACTAGCAATCTTGATACCTAACCGCGCGCCCCTGCAAACCCAAGCCCTTGAAACGGTTACGACCGGTCAACCGAATCGTGTGTCGAATTGCCACAGGTCCAACCGACTCCAGCCGTTCGGATCGGACACATCCGACCAGGTGACCGACTTCAGTCAGAATTGTATCCAAAAAACATAGCGAAACTCAATCGGACCAGCAACCCAAGCCCGAACGGGCATCGGTTGCCCCGCCCGGCCCCGCCGTCGTACTATCAAGAATGCGACTCCTGGGAAAGACAGCCCTCGTCTGCGGGAGTACCCAAGGCATTGGCCTCGCCTCGGCAACCGCCTTGGCCGAGACCGGAGCCTCCATCGCGCTGGTCGCCCGCGATCCGGCCCGGCTGGCCGCGGCTCTGGCGAGCCTGCCCCGCCCCGACCGGTCTCAGCACCATACCACGATTGTCGCCGATTTCCTCGAGCCGGCCCGAGCCCGCGTCGCCATCGACATCTGGGTGGCACGCAACGGGCCGGCTCACATCCTGATCAACAACGGCGGCGGTCCGCCCGGCGGCCCGATCGTCGCCGCAACCGCCGATGCATTTCTCACTGCGTTTCAAAGCCTGCTCGTCACCGGTCACCTGATTTCCCAGGCGGTCATCCCGGGCATGAAATCAGCCGGCTATGGCCGGATCATCAACGTCGTCTCCACCTCGGTTCGCCAACCCCTGAAGGGGCTCGGCGTCTCCAACACGATCCGCGGCGCCGTGGCCAGCTGGGCCAAGACCCTCGCCGGCGAACTCGGCCCCTTCGGAATCACGGTCAACAACATCCTCCCCGGCGCCACCCGAACCGGGCGCCTCGAAGCCGTGATCGACAACCGGGCCGCCGCCACCGGCCACCCCCGCGAGCAGATCGAAGCCGAAATGCTCGCCGAGATCCCGTTAGGCCGCTTCGCCGCCCCCGAAGAAATCGCCCACGCCGTCCGGTTCCTCGCCGGTCCCGACGCCGGCTACATCACCGGCATCAGCCTCCCCGTCGACGGCGGCCGAATCTCCAGCCTCTAGTGCCGAGCGCCGAGTGCCGAGTGCCGAGCACTACATTCTATGGCGGACGGCCCAAAGGTCTGGGAAAAGGGGCATGAAGAGCGACTGTTTGAGAAACTCAACCCCGGCAGAGCCGCCGGTCCCGGTCTTCGCTCCGATGGTTCGTTCCACCATTTTGACGTGTCGGTAACGCCATTCCTGCATCCCTTCATCGAAATCCGTCATCAGCTCGAAGAGGATGACCAGCTCGGGCTGGTGCTGATAGAGGCGAAAGATCTCTTGCTGCACTTGGTCGTTGGGTTGGGTCGCCAGCCGAACGTCCTTTTCAAAGACCACCGGCGGAATCGCCGCCCCCCGATGAGCCAAAAACCGGTAGAAGGCGTCCACCACGCTCGGCTCGTCCAAACGGCGCTCGGCCCTCGCGCGGCCGGCCTCGGTCGTCGGAATGGCATGGGTCACGTTGGTCCGTTTGTACCCAAACGCGAATTCGACCTCCTTGAACTGAAACGACTGAAAGCCGGAGGCGGTGTCAAGCCGGCTCCGAAACGACGCAAAGGACATCGGCGTCATCGTCTCGATGATGTCGAGTTGCCCCACCAGCGTCTTCATCATCGTGCGCATCCGCTTCAGCGTCGCGATCGCCCCGAAGAGGTCGTTCCCGTTGAGGTCCTTCATCACTTTGGCCGTCTCGTGAAGCAAGAGCTTGAACCACAGTTCGTAGGTCTGGTGGATGATGATGAAGAGCAATTCGTCATGCTCTTCGGGCGCCGACTTCGGCTCCTGCAAATCGAGCAGTTGGTCGAGCTTCAAATAGGACGCGTACGTGACGGGTGACATATGGTTACCTCGAGAGTAGGAGCCAGGCGATCGACACCGTGATCAAGGCCCCGATCGACCATCCGATTCGCCGCAGGGTGGCGGCTTGCTGAGCGGCCCGGGCCCGGGCCTCGGCGTACGGAATCAGTGAGAATGCTATCATCGGATACAGCGGTCGGTACCACCCCGGCAGCGCCAAGGCCAGCAGGTGCTCCAACCGTTTCTTCCAGAGGAACAGCGGACTCGCGACCTGATCCCGCATTTCATGAAAATTCATCAAGGCAAGGTCGGCAATCGCCTCGGCATTCGGCTTCCGGATCTGCTGGTAGCGATCAAACGCCAGCGTCAGATCGCCGGGGTTCGCTTTGATTTGGTCGACCAGTTCGAGCACGTCCTCGAATCCGCAATTGACGCCCTGGCCGTAGAAGGGCACGATCGCATGGGCCGCGTCGCCAATCAAAACCGCCCGGCCACCGACCTGCCACGGATAGGTCCGAACCGTCACCATCGCCCCGGTCGGGTTGGCAAAGAAGTCCTCGATCAAACTCGGCATCAACGGAACCGCGTCGGAGAATTCCCGCTCGAAGAACCCCTGGACGTCGCCGGGAGTCGTCAGCCGGTCGAATCCGTTCTCCCCGGTTCGCGGCAGATACAAGGTGACGGTGAAGGAATGGTCCCAGTTCGCCATCGCCATCATCATGAACCGCCCTCGCGGCCAGATGTGCATGGCATTCATTTCCAGCGCCGGCGACCCATCAGGCCGAGCCGGGACATAGAGTTCTTTATACCCGTGCTCGAGGAAACTCTGCGAGTACTCCTGATACAGCCGTTTCTGGAGCCCCGAGCGAACCGCCGAAAAAGCCCCGTCCGCCCCGATGATCACCCCACGACTGGTTCTCCGGTCCGCCCCAGTGCCCGCATCGACATGAGCCACCGTCCCCGCCTCGAGATCGACATCGACACACCGCCGCCCAAACGACAGCCCGACATTCGGCGTCGCCCCCGCGGCCCCGACCAACGCTCGATTCAGCTCCCCGCGCGAAAACGAGTAAATCGCCTGACGCCCATCCCCATACGCCTGATAGGCAACTCCCCCGCCCGCCGAGTGGCGAGCATGAATGGCCCGCCGATAGAGGGGTACCCCGAGCGCCAGCAACTGATCGTTGGCGTTGAGGGCGGCCAAGCCGTTCAGGCCTCGTGCCGAGATGGCGAGATTGATACTCCGGCCGGCTTCAATCTGGCCCGTTCGCGGGTCGCCCCGCCGGTCGATCAGCTCAACCGGAAAGCCTTCCCGGCCAAGTAACGCGGCCACCATCGACCCGACGAGACCGCCTCCGACCACCAGAAACCTCGGCCGCTCTTGGTTAGGCACCGAGGACCTCCAGCATGGCGGTCCCCGCCCGCCACACGTCGTGGAAGGAGTTGTACAACGGCACCGGCGACATCCGGATCACGTCGGGCTGGCGGAAGTCAGGAAGGATGCCTCGGGCGCGGACCGCATCGAATACCGCTTTGGCGCGTTCAGGAATCAACACCGAAAGCTGGCAGCCCCTGGCCTCAGGATCGGCCGGTGTCAGGATCGCGAGCCGCCCGCTGGGAACGCGCCGGAGCAGGAACTCGAGGTAGCCGGTTAGCCGAAGCGATTTTTGCCGCAACGCGACCATCCCGGCTCGGTCGAACTGAGCCATCGAGGCCAGCAGTGGAGTCATCGCCAACACGGACGGGTTGCTGAGCTGCCAGCCGGCGCCACCCGGGGCCGGTACGAACCGGTCGTTTAAATGAAGCCGAAACCGGGTGGCGGGGTCATTGCCCCACCAACCCGCCAAACGAGGCAGCGAGGCATTGGCGCCGTGCCGGGCATGGACGAAGCACCCGCCCGGCGCGCCCGGGCCGCCATTGAGATACTTGTAGGAGCACCACGCCGCGAAATCCACATTCCAGTCGTGGAGCTGCAGCGGCACGTTGCCGACCGCATGCGCCAGGTCGAAGCCGGCGATCGCTCCGACCCGGTGGGCCGCCGCCGCGATCCGGGCCACGTCGAGTCGCTGGCCGGTGTAGTACTGGATCCCGGGCAGCAGGACCAGGGCCAGTTCGTCGCCAAGTGCCGCAATCGCCTGCTCGATACCCTCGGTCGTTAGGCAGGCTTGGCCCGGGTCGGGCTTGAGTTGGACCATCCCATCGGCCGGATCGATGCCCCGCGTCTCGAGGTGGGACGCCACCGCGTAGGTGTCCGAAGGAAACGCCGCATCCTCGATCAGGATCTTCCGGCGCGGGCCGGCGGGCCGGTAGAATGAGACCATCATCAGATGAAGGTTGGTGGTCAGAGAGTTCATCAGCACCACCTCGCCCGGCTCCGCCCCGACCAATCGGGCCCCCGCTTGGGTGAAGTTCTCGTGATACGAATACCACGGCGTCTTGGCCTTCTGGTGACCCTCGACCCCCAACCGGCTCCAATCGGCGAGCTCCTGGGCCATCAGATCTCGAACCGCGTGGGGCATCAACCCGAGCGAATTGCCGGAGAGGTAGACCACGGCCGCCCCTCGGTCGTCGACCGGATGGGCAAATTCGGCTCGATAGGGGCCAAGTGGGTCAGCCGCATCCTGGGCCGTGGCCCAGGCCTCGGAGGATTGGTACACCGGCTACTTCGGTGGAGTGGGAACCGGCGGTTGCATCACCGTGCCACACTTCGTACAGGTCCGCTTCGCCTCGTCGGACCAAAAGTCCTCTATGACCGGCTTGAGCTGTTTGCCCAAGTCGACCAGTTGGAAACTGGCGTCGAAGATCATCTCGCCACAACGTTCGCAAAACCAGCGGAGGTGGTCATGCTCGCCCTCGTCGCGGCGGCGTTCGATGACCAGCCCAACCGTGTTGGCCGGTCGCTGGGGCGAATGGGGGATCCCGGCCGGGAGCAGGAACATCTCGCCCTCCTTGATCGCGATCTCCCTGAGTTGACCGTTTTCGATGATCCGGACCACGATGTCGCCCTCGACCTGATAGAAGAACTCTTCTCCGTCTTCGACGTGAAAGTCCTTGCGGGCATTCGGACCGCCGACGGCCATCACCAGGAAATCGGCGTCCTGCCAGATCATCTTGTTCCCGACCGGCGGTTTGAGGAGGTCACGGTGTTCGTCGACCCAGTGCTTCAGATTGATCGGCGGCATCACGGCCATGGTGACTGGCTCCGGCAGTTTGACAGGTCAACGGAAGTGCGGCGCAACGGCAAAGATAGTGAACCCAGCCGGGAGCGGGTCATTCGGGTAGTTTTCGGGAGCGCTCGGCGGCTCGGCACTCGGCACTCGGCACTCGGAAGTTTAGGAGGGGGACGTGACGGAACTGGGGCTTCGGCGGTTGGGGTATGCGGAACCGGTTCTTGAGGTTTCGGCGCGGCGGTGGCGGGGGGAGGCGGCCGGCGATGAGACGGCGCGGGTGGTCGAGGAGACGCCGGTGGTGGTGGTCTACAACCGGATTCCGCATGTCGTCATGATGGCAACGCCGCTCGATCTGGAGGATTTTGCGCTCGGGTTCAGTATTACGGAGGAGTTGATCGGCGGGCCCGGCGATATCGAGCGGGTTGAGGTCGTCCCCTACAGCCAGGGGATCGAGATCCAGGTAGCGGTCTCGGCTGCCTGCGAGGTGGTGATCGGGGCTCGGACTCGGCGCCTGACCGGCCGGACCGGGTGTGGGGTGTGCGGGGCTGACGGAGTGGCAGCGGTGCTCAAGACCATTCACGCCGTTCCGGAGGGGCTGGCCGTCACGCCAGCGGCGATTCAAGCGGCGCTCGCGGGCCTCTCGGCGCTTCAGCCCCTGAACCAGGCAACCGGGGCGGTCCACGCGGCCGGGTGGGCCACAGCGGAGGGCGACCTCCGGATCGTTCGGGAGGATGTCGGCCGGCACAATGCCCTCGACAAGGTGGTCGGGGCGGTGCTCAAACAACGGATCGACCCGGCCACCGGGTTCGTGGTGGTCACCAGCCGAGCGAGTTTCGAAATGGTCCAGAAGACCGCGACGCTCGGCGCCCCGTTGCTGGCGGCGATTTCCGGACCGACGGGCCTGGCGGTTCGGGTGGCTCTGGAGTCGGGGCTGACGTTGGTTGGGTTCGCTCGGGGCACCAATCTCACGGCCTACACCCGGCCCGACCGGATTCGTTAGGCCGGTTTCGGCCGCCGAGTCCCGGTGTTCACGTACTGCCACCCGAACCGGCCTTTGATACACAGATTGCCCTGGGTCACCTCGTGATCGAGCGGCGAGGTGACCTTGACGATTTGGTTGTCCTGGACGTGGAGCTCCAAGTTGCACCCAACCCCGCAGTACGGGCACACCGTTTGGGTCATCGTTTGGCGTGATTCGTCCCAGGTGCCGGCCTGGCGGTGGTCATGCTCCGACTTGAACATCAGAGCCCCGGTCGGACAGACGGCGATGCAATTGCCGCAATAGACGCAGGCCGACTTCGGAAGTTCGACGGCAAACTCGGTGGAAATCCGGGCATCGAAGCCCCGTCCGGCCACCGTGAGAGCGAAGGTGTTTTGGTGGTCGGGACCACAGGCCTCGACACACTTGTAGCAGAGAATGCACTTTCCGTAGTCGCGAACGTAGAGGTCGTTGTCGACTTTGACCGGCTGGGCCACGGTGGCCCGGAAGTCGGGGTCGGGCGGTGCATGATGGCCGGGCATCAGATGGTCCCGGTGGCCGGCGGCCGCCGGCGGCGCCGGGGGGCCGTAACGTTCGGGGTCGGCGGCGTAATCCGAAAGCCAGGTTCCCACCTCGGGCGTCGTCGAGAGATCGACCGATGACGCCAGGAACTCGAGCACCATTTTCCGGCTGTGACGAACCCGCTCGGAGTCGGTCTTCACGATCATCCCCGCCTCCACCTTCCGGGAGCAACTCGGCACCAACACCCGGGATCCTTCGACCTCGACCACGCACACCCGGCAGACATTGACCGGGCGGAGGGTATCGAGGTAGCAGAGCGTCGGAATGGCCTGCCCGAGCTGCTTGGCGGCCTCGAGAATCGTGGTTCCCTCGGGCGCCGCTACCTTGGCACCGTCAATCGTCAACTCCACCGTCCGCCGCCGCGAACCCAGTTGCACCAATCCGGTCATGAGGGCCGAGCTCCAGAATAGAGGCGAAGCCGTTTGATGGCGGACTCGACGGCGCTATACGCGGTTTGCCCAAGACCGCAGATCGAGGCGTCTTTCATTGCCGTTCCGACTTCCTCGAGCAAGGCCATTTCAGTGGCCGCCCCACCCCGGGGCCGGCCGGCCTTGAGCCGATGGAGCGCTTCCTCCTGTCGCACAGTCCCGACCCGGCAGGGAACACACTGCCCGCACGACTCATCGCGAAAGAAGGCCGCGATCCTGAGGACCACGTCGATCAGATCCACGGTGTCGTCGAAGACCATGATCACGCCGGAGCCTAACGTGGCCCCGGCCGCCCGGACACCCTCGAAGGTCAGCGGCATCGCCAGCTCGTCTGGCCGCACGAACACCCCCGCGGCGCCCCCTAACAGGATCGCTTGGAGTGGCCGCCCGCCGGCCACTCCGCCCGCCAAGCCGAGGAGATCGCCGAGCGTGGCCCCAAACGGCACCTCATAGACGCCCGGCCGCGCCACGTTGCCCGACAGACAAAAAAGCCGCGGGCCCGTGGAACCCTCGGTACCGATGGCGGCGTAGGCCGGCCCGCCGATCCGGAGAATCTCGAGCACGTTGACCAATGTCTCCACATTGTTGACCAGCGTCGGCTTGCCGAACAGACCGGCTTGAAAGGGGAACGGTGGCTTGTTGCGGGGCTCGCCCCGGAAGCCCTCAATCGAGTTGAAAATCGCGGTCTCTTCGCCGCAGATGTAGGCCCCGGCTCCCTCGCGGATTTCGATCTCGAATCGGAAACCCCGACCCATCACGTTGGCCCCGAGCAGGCCCCGGCGACCGGCCACCTCGATGGCGTGGGCCAGCCGGGCCCGAGCCTCCGGGTACTCGCCCCGAAGGTAGATGTAACCGTGTTCCGATCCGGTCGCGAACCCGGCGATCGTCATCGACTCGATGATCGCGAACGGGTCACCCTCCATCAGCGCTCGGTCCTTGAAGGTGCCCGGCTCCGATTCGTCGGCATTACAGATCACATAGTGCGGCCGGACGCCCTGGCCGGCGACCGCGGCCCATTTCCTCCCGGTCGGGAACGCGGCCCCACCCCGCCCCGCGAGCTTGGCATCGGTCACCTCCCGAATCACCCCCTCCGGACCGATTTCTAAGGCCCGTCGGAGACCCTGATACCCGCCATGGGCCCGATAGTCGTCGAGGCTCGACGGATCGGTGACGTCCACCCGCTGAAGGAGCCGAAGACCAGGCTGCCCCGCCTGGGGAATACGGATCCGCTCGGAGGTCACGGCGGAGTCGTGGCCGTCCAGAACGGCCATCGCCTTCGGGACCGTCAGATCGCCGAACAACCGTTCGACCGGCGCCGCGCCGGCCACGGTGAGGAGGCCGGCGGGGGCGTGATCGCAGAGGCCCAGGCATGGGCTCCGAAGCCATACCGTGCCCGAGGGGATGGCGTGGTGAGTGCCCTCGGGACCGTGGTAGGCCGGACCCGCCGCCTGGGCAAGATCGCGGCACAGCGTCTCGGCGCCCTTGCACCGGCAGGCGATATCGTCACAGACGTGGAGCACTCGTGGGGGGCGCGGTGCGGTCGACAGCAATCCGTAGAACGTCGCCACCCCAAAGATGTCGGCCGGGGGAACCGTGAGGCGCTCGGCCAAATAGTTGAGCGCCCCTTCACTGATCCAGCCGATCCGGGACTGGATCGCATGCAGCGCGGGGAGCAGCCGGTGCCGTTCCGACCGGGCTTGGTGCCCACCTTCAGAAGTATGGGCATCGCGGGGCTGCCGAATGCCGCCGTCCCACCCGCCGGCGGGTGGACCGAGATGGGCGTCCACCGCGCCGCGTTCGTCGGGCGTCGGGACGGCCTTGAGCAAATGAAGATCCACAGCGCTCCTAGCCTGGTATCGGTTCGAGCCGAACCGCGCAGGCCTTGAACTCGGCCGTCCCGGACTTGGGGTCGGTGGCATCGATCGTGAGCACGTTGGTCTTGACCTCGTCCTGGAAATGAAAGGTCATGAACACCAGTCCGGCCCGGAGACTCGAATCGATCCGGGCGGGGGCGATGACCGCCCCGCGCCGGGAGGTAATCCGAACCGGCGCTCCATCGACCAGGCCGAGCATGGCCGCGTCCTCGGGCGAGAGATCGACCGACTCACCTCGGCGAAGCGGCGAACCGTAGTCGGCGGTTTGGACCCCGGTATTGTAGGAATCGAGCCGGCGCCCGGTGGTGAGCTGGAACGGGTATTCAGCGTTAGGCATCTCGACCGGCGGATCGTGCTCCACCACCGAAAACGGTGCCGCCGGCCCTTCCCGTGGTTCTTTCCATAGCCGGCTGTGGAGGTACGTCTCTCCCGGGTGACCCTCATCGTAGCACGGCCAATGCAACCCGCCCTGCTCTTCGAGCCGCTGGTAGCTCATGCCCGCGAGCATCGGGGCGAGCGACCGGACTTCGTTCCACACCTCCTCGCCAGACGGCTGGCCCCAGTCGTGGCCCATCCGGCGGGCGATTTCGCCGATGATCCAGCGATCATCGCGGGCGTTGCCGGGTGGTTCCAGTGCTTTTCGGACCCGTTGCACTCGGCGTTCGCTATTGGTGACCGTACCTTCGGATTCGCACCAACTCGACGACGCGGGCAACACGACGTGGGCAAACTCGGCCGTCTTGGTCAAAAAGACGTCCTGTACCACCAGGTGGTCGAGGCCTTTCAGAAGCCGTTCGGTCCGGCTTTGATCGGCCTCCGACTGGGCCGGGTTTTCGCCGATCGCATAGACGGCCCGAAGCTCGCCATGGTCCATGGCCTCGAACATCTGGGTCAGATTCTTCCCGTAGGTCGGGGCCATGTCGATGCCCCAGGCCCGATCGAACTTGGCCTTGACCGCCGGATCCTTGGTCCAGTCTTGGAAGCCGGCCAGCCGGTTGGGGATCGCCCCCATGTCGCCGCCGCCCTGGACGTTGTTCTGGCCCCGAAGCGGATTGACGCCCGACCCATGCTTCCCGACATGGCCGGTCAGGAGCGCCAAGTTGATGAGCGCCAAGACATTGTCGACCGCGTTATGGTGTTCGGTAATGCCTAACGTCCAGCAGATCATGGCCCGGTCGGCCCGGGCGTAGGCTTCGGCGGCTCGTCTGATCACATCCGACGGTACCCCGCTGACTTCTTCGGCGTACGCCAAGGTGTACTTCTCGACTGAGGCCCGGTAGGCCTCGAAGCCCTCGGTGGCCCGGCGGATGAACGAGTCGCTGGCCAGGCCCTGCTCAATGATCTCGCGAGCCATGGCATTGGCCAGCACGATATCGGTCCCGATTTCGAGTCCGAGCCAGGCGTCGGCCCACTGGGCTGAGGTGGTTCGGCGCGGATCGACCACGAAGAGGGTGGCCCCGCGGTGAATTGCCTTGAGGACATGGTGGAAGAAGATCGGGTGATTCTCACGGGCGTTCGCGCCCCACAGGAAGATGACATCAGTCTCTTCCACTTCCCGGTAGGTGTTGGTTCCACCCCCGGCACCGAACACTGTCGCCAGACCGACGACGCTAGGAGCGTGTCAAGTGCGGTTGCAGCTATCGATATTGTGAGTGCCGAAGGCGACCCGAGTCAGCTTCGATGCCAGAAAGTTCATTTCGTTGCTGGCCTTCGAACAACTCATGGTCGCGAGGGCGTCTCCCCCATGCTGTGCCTTGGCTCGCCGAAACCCGTCGGCGGCCCGATCGAGGGCCTCCTCCCAGGTTGCAACCCGAAGCACCCCGTGCTCCCGAACCATCGGTTCAGTGATCCGACTCCCCGGCTTTCCCATCTGGCTGTCTCCGTGGTAACGAGGCCGCCGGAATGGAAGCCGGCCTCACCCGAAATATGAGGCGCTCGGGTGGAGCGGCACAAGGATTGGCCCGCTCGGCGTCACCCCGCTTCGTCGTATGACTGCTTGATCCACCCCCGAAGCGCGCCGTCTACCTCGGCCACCGAGCTGACCCGGGTCGTGTAGCGGCACATGCTGGCCGGGGGCATCTCCTTGAGGCGGGGGTCGGCGGCCAGCGATTTGGCGGCCAACCCCACCTCGATCGCGGTCTTGGTCTTGGGGCCGACCATGACAAACTGCTTCTTCCGGCGGTAGCTGATGTAGCCTTTCTTCGGCGCCGCCTCGTAGTCCCCGAACTGGTTCAACATGATGAGGATCTTTTCGTGGATCGGGCGCAAGTCGGGCTGGTCGGCGTAGATCTCGCCCAAGACACCTCCGGGCGGCAGGCCCTTCGCCTCGGCGGCGCTTTGGCCGTCGGACTTGAGCGCGAGGTGAACCACCGTGTTGGCTTGCCCGTGGCCGAGGTCGAATTTCTCCATCAACATCGACCGGATCTCGCCGTGCTTGGTGAGGCCACTCTTGCCGATCACCTTGGCGAAGTCGGCCAAGGTCTTCCCGGTCTTCGCCTCGATGTTCTTGATCATCGTCTCGGTCGCTTTGTCCGGATCAGCCACGGGCGGCTCCTTCCAATGGCCACCGTTCACTCTTGCTCTTGGCCGGGGTCATCACCGGTGCCAGGATCGAGAACATCCCATAGATCAATCGGGTCAGGACCGGCGGTTTGCCGTTTTCGACGACAGCTTTCAGGGTCGCGGCAATGAAGTCGCCGCCCTGCCGCATGGCCTTTGCGGTCTTGGTGCCGGCCGGGATGGCTTCGCTGGTCAGGGTGAACTCAACCCCGCCGGGGACTTCCTTGAGATCGTAGGTCACCCGGCAATACGGATCGTCGTATGCCGTGAATTTCATCGTGTGGGCAAACCGGAACGGCGCCCTTGCCTCGAGAACTTCTCCCACCACCGAGGTGTACTTCCCATCCGGGGTTCGCATTCGGATCGGCGAGCCTTCGGCCAGTGACAGCCGATACATCTGGGCCCCGAACATCGCCATTTGCGGCTCGTCGGTCTTGGTGATCTCACGCCACACGTCCTCGATCTTGCCCTTGATCACGACCCTTGAGATCAGTTTTACGGTGTCGGCCATCGGATCCTCCTTTGTTTTCGGTTGCCTGTCGCTCGACTGCGTATTTGACGTCGGCCATTTTGCCGGCCCAGAAGCCGCCATACTCGGTGGTCCACCGGTCGTAGATCATTTGGATCGGCACCGGATTGTGATAGAGCCGGCGCTGCCGGCCTTCCTTTTGTGAGATCAGGAGTTGGCAGTCTTCGAGTTGCCGGAGATGGTGCATCACGGCGATCCGAGTGGTGTCGAATCGGCCGGCGACCTCACCCACCGTGGATCCCGGCGACTGCCTGACCAAGTCGAGAATCCGCCGCCGGGTGGGACTCCCGAGGGCATCGAAGACTGCCGCCATGTCATCCATAGGTAAGAAAATACTTACCTATTTGACCCTGTCAAGCCTCGAGAGGGATCGGGGCGGTTTACCGCCGGGCCCTGAGGTACCGGCCCGGCGCCTTACCGGTCAGTTGCCCATCCCGAAGGACGGCCTGCCCGTTCACGAACACGTCGCGCACCCCCACCGCCATCTTGCCCGGCTCCTCCCATGTCGACCGGTCCGCGATAGTCCGGGGATCAAAGATCACCAGATCCGCGGCCTGGCCCTCGGCGATCCGGCCCCGGTCGCGCAGCCCGCTGAAGTCGGCCGGGAGCGAGGTCATCTTCCGGACCGCCTCTTCGAGCGTGAGGACCTTGGCGTCCCGCACGTAGTGACCGAGGACGCGAGGAAAGGTCCCGGTCGACCGAGGGTGCCCCATCTCCTCGGTCTTGCCGTCGGCGTAGCCACCGTCGCTCGCGATCATGTTCCAGGGCTGGACCAAGAGGTCCCGAAGGTCCTTCTCCTTGATCGCGCCGAGGGTAATGCCGACCGGCTTGGCGCTGGCGATGATCAGATCAGCCAAGGCATCAAATCGATCCTTCTTCTCCATCGTGGCGATTTCCGAGAGATACTTCCCCACCAAAGCCGGCCGTTCGGGGCTGGTCGTCACCCGCATCGCCGTATACCCGGTGGCCTTGAGCCACGCGAACCCGCCGTCGACTCCGTTCTCGCTGGCGGCTTTGATCGCGGCTCGAGTCGCCGGGTCTCTCAGGGATGCCTTCAGGTCGAATCCGGCCTGCCCTCGGAGTTCCTTGGGCAGAACGATGATCCCGGTAATCGGCGAGGTCGCGGCCCCGTCATAGGGATACTGATCGGTCACCACATCGACGCCTCGCATCCGGGCGGCGTTCACCATCGCGATGACATCCTGGATCTTGCCTTCGTTTTCGAGGGCCACCGCCTTCTCGTGTCCGATTTTGGGCGCCACCCCGGCCCGCTCGCCGATTTCGATGCACTCCTGGTCGGACCACAAGAACCGCTTGACCGGATCACGAACGTGGGAGTCGTAGATCCCACGATAGGGCGCCACCATCCGAGCCAATTCGACCACCTCGTCGGTCGTCGAGAACATCCCCGGCTCGTACATCAGCCCACTCGAGAGCCCCACGGCGCCGAGTTCCATCCCTTCCTTGACCATTCCCTTCATCCGGTCGAGCTCGGCCACGGTCGGCGCCCGTTGGGCGTTGCCCATCACTGCCTCCCGAACCCCATTGTGGCCGATATACATCGCCACATTGGTACCGGCGCCTTGGGCAGCGAGCGCGATCACGACCTGCTTCATGTTCTCGACCGAATAGCCGCCATCGGGACCGCCTAACACGGTGGTCACCCCCTGACGAACCACGCCCTCATTCCACCGCCGCTCCGGCGCCAGGATCGACTCCACCGTGTGGGAGTGCACGTCGATGAAGCCAGGGGCCACCACCATCCCGGCCGCCTTGACCCGAAGCCTCGCGGTGCGACGGGCCAACGCTCCGGGCCCAGTGACATCGGTAATCCAGCCATTCTGGACTCCGACGTCGCCGAACCGCCCGGGCTTGCCCGAGCCATCCACGATCCGGGCGCCCGTAATGATGAGATCGAGCGAATCGGTTTTGCCGGGAATCTTCTGAGCAGCGGCCGGAATGGCCAGGCCGGCCATGACGGCCATTTGAATCAGGACGCGAGACATCGTTCGAACTCCGCGTGGTCGATAACGCCTTCGGTGCAGATCACCAGCACGACGCTGGATGCCCCCAAGGCAAGATGGTCCTTCAGAGCACGGCACCCGGCATCGCGGAGAATCGCGACGAGCCCGCCGGTCGTCGCAGCCCCGGAGCTACCGGCCTCGATCGGCAAATCGCCCTCGGCGGGCCGAGCCAACAGCCGGACGCCCTCCTCGGCGTAAGCGTCGTCGATCGCAATGATCGCATCGACGCCCCTCCGAATCGCCGGCCACGACGGCAGCGACACCTCGGCGCAATTGAGGCACGCCATGGACGTGTGTCGGCTGCCAACGGCCACGACCGGTTGCCCCCCGGGCGCCAAAAGCGACTCCGTGAGACAGGCGCCCTCCGCCGGCTCCACCCCGACGATGCGGGGGCCGGCCGATTGGGCCCGAAAATGATCGACCCCAGCGTGGAGGATGCCGCCGACGCCGCCGGGAATTAGCACGACATCCGGAGCCGGCCATCCCGCCTCGACGATTTGCTCATCACATTCGTCGAACAGGGTCCGATAGCCTTCCACCACCAACGGCGGAATCTCGAGGTAGCCCTCATACCCAACGTCCGAGATAATCTGCCAACCCCGCTCCCGGCTCACCCGGTCGCATTCCCGCACCGCATCCTCGTAGTCGCCGTCGACCAGGATGACATTGGCCCCCTCGCCCCGAATGTTGGCGATCCGTTCCGGCGCGGCATGAGCCGGGAGAAAAATCTGGCACGGCACCTTCATCAACCGGGCCGCCCAAGCCACCGCCCGGCCGTGATTGCCCTCGCTCGCCGTGGAGACGGTGTCGAACGACCCCCGCCGCGTTTCGAGCAGCCGGTGAAGCGCCCACGATCCTCCCAGGCCCTTGAAGGCCTTGAGCCCGAACCGAGCCCCCTCGTATTTCACATAGAGGTCCCCGATCCCGAGCGCCCGAGCCAAACCGGACCGACGGATCAGCGGCGTCGCGGCGTACCCGGGCAACGTCCGATGAAACGCCCGAACTCCAGAACCGCCCCCCCCGGCCAGAATCCCCGGCACCCGATATCGATTAATCGCAAACGCAGTCATCACTCGCCCCCCTCCCGAGTGCCGAGCCCCGAGTGCCGAGTGCCGAGCGCTTCCCGAAGCCCGCCAATTTCGATTACGGTGCCGATCCCGAGTCGCTCGGCCTCAGCGGCCACGTAGTGGGCCGACGCCACGTCTTCGATCGCGAGCCCCAGTGATTTGAACAGGGTCAGATCCGATCGGCTGAGCCGCCCCGGCACCACTCCTTCCAAGACCTCGCCGAGTTCGCCGATGAGATGATCGTCGCCGAACCGCCCCTCGGATTTCGGAATCAGGAAGTCGCCGCTCTCAGCCAGCAGCGACTCGCGCCGGTCGGCGTAGAACCGGGCGGCCGCGACCGTATCGCTGTCGATTTCCCGCGCGGCCGCGAGCGATGCCCCCACCACGTTGAGGTGGGCCCCAGCCGCCACCCAGCGACGTTCCACGATCGGCTGCCGGACCGACGTCACGGTGCAGATCAGGTCGGCTCCCCGAAGGGCTTCCTCAACTGACCCGGCCGCCTCGGCCGTGACCCCGTGACGGCCGCGCGTCTCGGCAATAAACCGGGCCAAGTTGGCCGGATTCCGGCTGTAGACCCGGACCCGTCGCAGGGTTCGAACCGCGGCCATCGCATCGAGATGAGTTACCGCCTGCACCCCGCTGCCAAGGATGGCCAAGTCGCCGGCATCAGGATTTGACAGAGCCCGGGTCGCGACACCGGACACCGCCGCGGTTCGGATGGCCGTCACCGAACTGGCATCGAGAATGGCGGTCAGCGACCCATGTTCCGCCTCGAACAGCAGGACGACACCCTGGTGAGAGTCGTATCGCGTCCCCTCGTTCCCCGGGAGCACCGTCAGCGCCTTGAGCCCAATGGCGTTGGGGGGATTCAGGTAGGCAGGCATCGAACCAAACACCCCGCGGCCTTCGGGAAGCCGGAGCATGGTCCGAAGCGGAAGGATGGCGCCACCCCGGGTCAGGGTCCGGAGGGTCTGGTCCATCAGGTCGACGCATGCGGGCATCGCGAGCAGTTGGGTGACTTCGGGCTGAGTCAGGATTCGGACGGGCATAGCGAACAACAGTCGGCCAAGTCCCCCGAACAGTCAAGGGACTTGGGAGTTTTGGGTCCGGACTACTTGGCGATGACCGGGGCGTTACCGGTTCGCCACCACCGAACCTTCGGCTGGTTGACGAACTTGATTTCGGGGCGGGGAACATCCATGTAGGCGAGCAACAGCGTGATTGGGTGGCCGTCCTGCTCGTAGTCGACGTTCAAAAACAAGGTGTCACCAGCTTGTCGCGACTTAACCCGCTTGACATCGTGAACCGAAAACTGATCATCCTTGGCGCCATTTTGGAAGGCCACGGCGTTCTGGTTGAGCCAGAAGTTCCGGCCGGCGTACTTGCCGTCGTTGGTCGACCAGGTCCCGACCACGGACGAGGGAATCGGAACACTCGACAGCCAGCTGTCCCAAGCGAAGTACCCTAGGCCGGCAACCGCCACGGGCGCTAGCGCCATCGCGATCTGGCGGACCGGGATATTGAATCGCCGTTTCTTGGCCTCTTCCGCCCGGGCTTCCTTCTCTTCTTGCTTCCGATTGCGTTTCGGCAATCGAAACACCGTGCTGACGCCAACCAAGTAGTCGCGGAGCTTGACCGGGGTGGCCAGGTTACCGTCGGCAATCCCGGTGACGTACCCAGGCCCTTCGGAGGTGGTTTTCTCGGTTTCGACCGCGGTCATAGGTTAGAACCTCGAGGCTCGGCCAATGAAACCGCCGTCGTTGCCAAGCAAGACGTCATCCTGACTCGGCCCAGCGGTAATGGAGGTCGCGCTGGCCCCGTCGACGCCCGAGCTGTAGAGATCGAACTCGGCATTCAGATCGACGCCGAACACATCGGTCCGGGGGACCCCGCCGGTTGAAAAATTGATGTAGACGTACGGACGCCCCCATGGATCGAGGATCCCGGCCCGGTCGACGTCGGCCAGCCCTGGCGGCAGGGTCTTCCCCGGCGACGAGGTTTGGTAGCCAAGGATGTCGGCGGTGATGGCCCGGATGTCTCCGGTCGCTTTGGCGACTCGGGCTTGCTGGAGGGTGAAGTTGACCTTCGCAGTGGCCATTCCCGCGATCGTTCCCATGACCACCGTTACCGTCATGAGCTCGATGAGGGTGAACCCAAGCGATGCGGCCTGGCGGGCGGTCAATCGACGGCCCCGGCTCTCGGACACTGCAGTTTGGGTTTCCATGGCGGTTCGTTCTAACGCAAGCCCCGAGCCGCAACCACAAAGATCATGTACCACAAAGACTTACGGAAACACCGCTGGGCAGGGGGCGCCGCAAACCGCTACGCAGCAACCTGCCCATCTGATGCAGGGACATGCACCAGATGTGCAGGAATTACACTCACATTCGCTTGCCTAGGACAGGCCGAGGGTGGCCATCGCTGTCGTCAATTGGGCTTTGAGCGCTGTTGCGGCCGACATCGCGGCAGCCAGGTTCCCGGCCTTGAAGCTTTCGGCCGCCGCCGACCAAGTGGTGGCCCAGCCGTCGGCCTGGCCTTTGACAGCGGCGAACTTGGCGGCGTCAATCGTTGGAGGAAGTTTCTTCATCGCGCCGAGCTCGGCCATTTTCGTCGTGACCGACTTCAGCATCGTGGGCAGCTCGGTCGACATCGCGGCAAAGGCCGAGTTGAGTTGGCCACGGCGGGTGGCGAGGTTGGCCAAGAGATCACGGGTCTTGGTGCCGGCTTGGCGGGCCCCCATCAAGGCCCCGGAGTGGTCGCCACTGGCAAGCAGGGCCTTCATCGAGGCGATCGAATCGGTCAGCGCCCGCAACTCGTCGGGCGCCACCTGCTCGGCATCGGCTTTGATCGCCGCCAACCCAGACTCCGCTTTCTTGATCGCGGATTCAGCCGAGCTCTTCCCGCAACCGGCGGTCGCGAACGATAGTCCTACGATACCGATGGTGATTAGACGGTTCATGGCGCCTCCAATTGTGATTGAAGCCGACGGCTTCGGCTCCGAAGGTCGCTCCCGGGAGGCGGTTCCGCAACCTGGAAAGGTCTGCCGGTCCGGGTTAGTTTCCGGCCACACGGGGCGGTAGCTCAGTTGGGAGAGCACCTGCTTTGCAAGCAGGGGGTCACCGGTTCGATCCCGGTCCGCTCCATTTACGACGGTCCCGCCATGAATGACCCAATCGGTCGACGGTTCGAACGCTACGTGGCCATCGGCGACAGCTCAACCGAGGGCTTGGACGACCCCGACGGCCGAGGCGGCTACCGCGGATGGGCCAACCGTCTGGCCGAGCGGATGGTCGCGCTCCAGGGATCGCTGCTCTATGCGAACTTGGGCGTCCGCGGCCTCCGAACCCGACAAATCCTCGACCAGCAACTCGAGCCCGCGCTGGCCCTTCGGCCCGACCTGGCCACGTTGTTTTCAGGCACCAACGATATCGTCGCCAAGAATTTCGACGCCGAGCAAGTGGCCGCTGACGTCGAGACGATGCAGTCCGCTCTGGTCGGGGCGGGCGCGACGGTCGTGACTTTCACCCTGCCCGACCTGACGCCAGTGATGCCGTTGGCCCGTCGGATCGTACCCCGGCTCATGGCGTTGAACGACGCCCTCCGACGGGCCTCGGCGGCGAGCGGCGCGATCTTAGTCGACGTCGCGCTCCATCCAGTGGCGTCCGACCCCCGGCTCTGGAGCGAGGACCGGCTCCACGCCAATGCGGCAGGCCATGCCCGTATTGCGGCGGCGCTGGGACATGGCTTGGGTTTGCCGGAGTCTGATCCGGGATGGAGCGATCCGCTGCCGGACCGGCCGCCTCCGACAATCTTCCAGCGGGTCGGGGCCGAGGTTCGCTGGGGACGGCGCCATCTGATCCCGTGGATGTGGCGGCACGCTCTGGGCCGATCGTCCGGCGACGGGCGAACCGCCAAACGACCGACCCTCGAGCCGGTGAGCCCCGGTACCGATTCTCGCCAGCTTGACTCCGGTGGGACCGCTTCCAAGACTGGAAGTTCGCAGTGATTGCCGCCGAGCGTCGACGACCAACGACTATCGGGTCCCGACGAGTTCGATCGTGAACACCAAAATCGCATTCGGGGGGATCGGCCCGCTCCCTCGGGCTCCGTAACCTAACGCCGGCGGGACGACCAACTGGCGTCTCCCCCCCACCCTCATCCCGGCAATGCCCTCATCCCACCCGCCGATTACCCGGGCCGCCCCGAGCCGGAACACAATCGGATCGGCGCCTGGACCGGTGGCGTCAAACTGGGTTCCGTCGACCAGTTGCCCCCGATATCGGACCGCCACCGTCTGGCCGACGCCCACCGGCGAACCCCGGCCCACCACATGATCCCGAAAATAGAGCCCCGAGACCGTCTTCGTCATAGCCGAAAGCTCGATCATGAGCTCCGGAGCAAATCGAACCGCTTCCACCTGGGCCTGGGGAGTCGGGGCCCCCGCGCAAGCGGTGATCACCCCCGTCAGAGCCATGAGGCCGATTCCGACCCGACCGCCTAACACCGGCCCACCTCCGCTCCCACCACCGAGCCGGCCACTCGCTGGCCGGCCCGAAAGCCGCCAATGGTCCAGGCCCGCTCTCCAAGCACCACCAATCCCCGGTGGTCCATCGTCGCTTCAGCGAGGGCGGGCATGGTTCGCCACACGAGCGACGCGGGGTCGAACGCCAGGACCGTGGCCACCGGTTCGGCGGGCCGGCCGTCGTATCCAATGCCGGTGTAGTGAACGGGTTGTCGGTGCCCCCGGCCACCAGGATGACGCCTTGCGCCGACAGGGAGCGGCCGCGGCCCGATAGAGCGCCGGACCAGGGTGGGGCGGGAGGCGGCGCCACGAGATCGTCCCAGGGGCCTCGCCGTCAATCGTGCCGAGCCAGGTTTGCCGGGCCAAGTCGTATCGGGTCGGCTTGCCGTTCTTCTTGGCTCCGTCAATGACCAGAATCGACTGCCCGAGTACGGCGCCGGTATGACCAAAGGCCGCGGCACCTGGGAAGGGCGTTCCCACCGACCATCGGTTCAGGACCGGATCATAGATCTGGACCCGGTCGACGGTGTCGGTATCATGCCAGCCGGACACCACGTAGATCAGCGAATCCCGATAGACACCACTGACCGCGTCGTCGACCGGGATGGGCATCGGAGCGCCCGCAGTCCATTGGCCGGTGGCGGGGTCGAACACGTCAACGTTAGGCGCCGACCGTTCGGCGCCGTCGGCCGCGACCGTGTAGCCGCCGAAGAGATACAGCTTGCCGCCGACCACCTGGGCCGTAGCCGCCAACCGGCCCACCGGACCCGGCACCGCCGGCAACTCGCGCCACGCCGACTGACCAGCCTCGAATTGAAACGCCCGCCGAGTGATGCCGGACCACTGCTTCGAAGTGTCGACCCCCAGCGCCGAGAACACCACCGACCGGCCACCCACCTGCCCCCAGGCCACGGCGTTGTTCGTCACCGCCATCGGAAGCGCCACCAGCGCCGGCGCGGCCTGGTGCACCACCCGACCGTTGAACACCGTGAGTTCGCACCGGATCGATTTCAGATCCGCCGACAGCACGGAATAGGGATCGCGGTCCCAGACAGCCAGATCGGCGTACTTCCCGACTTCGATCGACCCGGTCTTCTTCTCGAGAAACATCTGATACGCCGCGTCGATCGTGAATGCCCGGAGCGCGGCCTTCACGTCGATCGATTCATCGGTCCCAAACGGATCCTTGCCGTAGACGCCTAACAGCGGCTCTCGGGTTACCGCGGCCCAGATCCCGTACCGGGCGGGGAACGGGGTCACGTTGAAATCCGAGCTCCCCGCCCACCGAACGCCCTTCTTGGCAAAGGTCTTGAACGGATTGAGCCGCCGCGACCGGGCCGCGCCGAAGTTCCCGGCGTAGGTATCCCCAAGCCACCAGGTGAAGGCGGGCGACGGCTCCGGGTACCCCGCGTCGAAGCTCCGTTGGATCTCAGCCATCTGGTCGATCGCGCGATCGGTCGGGATATTCGCGTGAATGATACCGTGCCGACGCCCCTTGACCGGATTGGCGGCCAGCGCGGCCGCGTAGCTGTCCATGGTCCAGTCGATGGCCCGGTCGCCGATCGAATGGACGCTGACGTGAAACCCGGCGTCATGATAGCGCTTGATCAAGGCCCGAATCGTGTCGGGATTCGACGCGGGGTAGCCCATATTACCCCGGTCGACCTCGGTCAGATTCCGGTTCCAGTCGTCATAGAGCCAGGCCGTTCGGGCCCCGCCGCTGCCGTCGATGTACAGCTTGACCCCGCCGGCAATCAGCCGATCATCGCCGGTTGATTGATACGGCTTCGACATGGCGCCCCGCTCGGCGATCAATCGATCGGCCGTGGCCAGGCTCTGCCCCCCACTCCACAGCACGAAAACCCGGACCGACAGTCCGCTGTCCGCCAGAGCCTTCTGGTATGCCTGCCAGGTCTCACTCCCGATGCCCGGGTCCTTCACGCCGGTCATGCCCTCGGCGTTCATCGCCTGGGCGAGTTGCTTCATCCCGTCGACCACGACACTCTCGGCCGGTGCTGGAATCAGACTCGCCACCAGATCCTGGGCCGATTCCTTGAGAATGCCGGTCGGGTTGCCGTTCCGGTCCCGATCGATCGTGCCGGCCGGCGGGTCTTTGGTCTCCCGAGTTACCCCGGCGAGTTTGAGGGCCGCACTGTTGGCCACACCGTAGTGCCCGGTGGTCTGGGTCAGCCACACCGGATGGTTAGGGGTGACCCGATCGAGATCGGCCGCAGACAGGAGCCGCCGCTCCGCCAGCTTGCTTTCGTCCCAGCCTCGGCCTTCGATCCACCCGCCCGCGGGCGTCGCGGCGGCGCGAGCGGCCACCTTGGCCTGGACGTCGGCCACGGTCGTGACCTCGGGGTAACCCAGGTCGATCAAGAGAATCCGGTTGGTGCTGCCCCAGGCAAAGTGGTTGTGCGCGTCGATCAGCCCGGGCGTCACAGCCCGGCCGGCCAGATCAATCCGCCGAGTCGCCGGTCCCGCCAACCGTTCAATCTCAGCGGAGGTGCCGACAGCGATGATCCGGTCTCCGCGGACAGCAACGGCCTCGGCGATTCGGTCGGTGGAATCGACCGTGATCACCTTGCCGTTCAGGAGCACCAGGTCGGCAACAGGAGCGACCGGGGTACACGCGGCCACGAGCAGCAACAACGTCAAGAAGCGAATCATAGGCGCAATATGGCGGTCGGACGGGGACCGGTCCAGATTACAGGATGACCAAGCCCACAATCGCACTCCTCCTCGGTGCCCTGGCCTCCCCGCTCGCCGCCCAAGTCCCTGCCCCGCTGACCGAGATGGTCCGCCGGGTCTTTGCTTCGAACGAGTTCAGCGCCCGACAGCGCTTCGGCCCGGTGGCCTGGATCGAACAGGGCGCGGCGTACCTGGCGGTCGAGGGACCGGAGATCGTCCGCTACCAAACCGCGACCGGAGCTCGGACGGTGTACGTGTCGGCCGGTCAATTGACGCCGGCCGGCCAGAAGGACCCGATCGAAATCGAGGAATACACCGTCTCCGACAACGGCCGCCAAGTCCTGATCTTCACCAACTCAGCCCGGGTCTGGCGCCAGAACACCCGGGGCGATTTCTGGGTCCTCGACCGCCAAACCGGCGCCCTCAAAAAGCTCGGCGGGCCTAACGCTCCGGCCTCGACTTTGATGTACGCCAAACTGGCTCCCGGCGGCGACCGGGCCGCCTACGTGCGGCAGGGCGACATCTACGTCGAACGCCTGGGCGACGGCCAGGTAACCAAGCTGACCTCGGGCTCCGACTCGCTCCACGTCAACGGAATGACCGACTGGGTCTACGAAGAAGAGTTCGGCCTCCGCGATGCCTTCCGCTGGTCGCCGGACGGGACCAAGATCGCGTACTGGCGCTTCGACATGACCGGGGTC
>JANNQX010000176.1:0-5144 GCA_031400975.1 Gemmatimonadota bacterium | reverse complement strand
GAGTGGACGATTTCGTCGCCCCCGAACCCGAAGACCACCGCGCCCAAGATCTGCTGGCTGTCGGCGTCGACCAGCATTCGCATGAACCCGTTGGTCTCGCTCATCTCCCGAGCCCTCCCGATCTTGCTCATCGGGCGATGGCCTCCCGAAGCTGAGCCCGGGATTGGCCGCGGCCGTCGCGACCGCCGCGGAGCGCGTCGACCATGTTCCCCGCGCCAGCGGCCCACGCGGGCGCGGTGCCGAAGAGGAGGCCGGCCAGCAACCCGACCACCCCGAGGAAGAGATAGACGGTGGGATCGGGCGCGACCGAGACCGTAAGGGCCATCGGAAACAGCATCGGCAGGAGCCGGCTTCCGGCCGCCACCATGGGAACGGCGATGAGGGTCGCGAGCGCCGCGACGAGGAGGCTCTCGGTCAGGAACTGCCGGGTCAACCGGGATCGCCGCGCCCCGAGTGCCATCCGGATCCCCACTTCCGTGGTCCGGCTGGCGCCCCGGGCTAGAAAGAGGTTGGCGACGTTGGTGCAGGTGAGCAGCAGGACCAGTCCGACGATCCCGATGAGGAGGAACGAGATCTGCTCGACCCGCCCGCGGCCGGCCGGGTCGAGGCCAACCCCCGGGGCCAACAGGACCCGAATGTCCTCCGCGCCGGCATCCGCGCTCCGGAGCCGAATGGTCGCGGCGTCCATCGCGCTGGCGGCCTGCGCGTACGTCACGCCGTCGTTGAGCCGTCCCACCGCCCGAAGCCAGCTCATCCGCCATTCGCCGAACGGATGCCGGCCGCCGGGCCCGGTGCGCTGCATGGCCGGCACCCACACCTCCGGGGCCAGGCCGACGGCGTCGGGGCCGACGAAGCCGGGCGGCGCCACCCCGATGACCTGATACGGCTGTGACCCGACCGCCACGGTCTGGCCGACGATCCTGGTATCAGCGCCGAAGCGCCGGGCCCACAGACCGTAGCTCAGCACCACCACGGGATGGCCGCCTGGCGAGACGTCGTCGACGGCGCCGATCAGCCTACCCAGAAATGGGCGCACGCCGAGGACCTCGAAGTAGCCACCGGTGACCGTCTGCCCGGCGACCTGGTTCGTCTCGGCACCGCGGCCGAGCACGAACGACTGGTCCTGATACCCCGCGACCCCGGCGAAGACCGGCGAGTCGGCGCCGATCTCCCGAAGGGCCGGCCACGACCAGCTGTCCCACCGGGGCGCGGCATCGTAGCTCCGGGCGATCTGAACCAGTCGGTCCGGATCCGCGATCCCCACCGGCGGCCGAAAGACCAATCCGTTGACGAACGAGAAGATCAACCCGTTGGCGCCGATGCCGAGGGCCAAGGTGACCGCCGCGATGAGGGCGAAGCCCGGGGCTCGGCGGAGTCCGCGAAACGCGTATCGGACGTCGTGCCAGAGGCTGTCCATGGTCCACTCCTTGGTGTTGAGCCACACGGCATGCGGTAGCGCCCCGGCCACGAACCGTCCCACGCCAGGATAGCCCCGGCCCTGGCCCGAACGATCCGCCCTGGCCAGAGCGTCGAGCTCGCCCTCCCATTCTTCCCGCCATTCCGCTCGGGCGTCGCGGGGCACCAGCCACGATACCACGGCCACCAGACGGCGGGCCCATCCGGGCGCCGAGCCGGGCCGGTTCACGACCGCCCCTCGGCGAGCTTGCCTAACGCGGTGGCGGTGGTCCGGAGTCGGGCCGCCCCCTCGGCGAGCGCCGACCCGCCGGACGCGGTCAGCAGGTAGTACCGGCGGCGAGGCCGGCCCGAGCGTTCCGCTTGCCGATGGTCTTCCCAGACCGCCCGGAGCAGGCCGGCTTCTTTGAGCCGGGCCAGCGTCGGGTACACGGTGCCGGACGGGAGACCCGTTTGGGCGACGATGTCGAGTCCATAGCTGCCCTGGCGGCCGGCGGCGGCGAGGATCTGGAGCGAGGTGATTCCCAAGGCGCGCGGCATGGTCGGGCCTCCCCCTGATGAGTAGAAGTGTAAGGTAGCTTATACTACTGCGGCGCCACCCACTGGGCAAGGCCCGCCGGCCACCTCGCCTTGACGCCCTCTCTCCGTCACCGCGCTTCCCGACGGGTTCGCGATGGTGGCTGGCACGACGTGATGCTGCCGGTGTCCGGTGAATCTCACATGGCTGTTCTTGGTCGCTGCCAACGGCGCCCCGCCCGCCAAACCCCGAGGAGGAGGCCGGGAGCTATTTCGCGGTGGACACCGACAACGACCGATGGCTGGTCTCCGTGGTCATGAGCTGTCGCGCCGGCTGGCGCGCGAGCGCGGGCAGAGTGAGTGGGACTAAGTTCCGCCCCATGCATCTATCGAAGTCGAAGTTCGTGGCCGGCTGCCAATGCCCGAAGCTCCTTTGGTGGTCGGTTCACGAACCGCTGGCCGAGGAGCTCCAGCCAGGCAAAGTCCTTCTTGACCGGTTCGATCAGGGACGCCTAGTCGGCGAGCTTGCCCGAGCCGAGTTTCCGGGTGGCATCCTGATTGACCTGCCACCCGGCGCGCGCGAGGCTCGGCTCCAACAAACCACCGAGGCTTTGGCCTCGGGAGCCAGTGCGATTTTCGAAGCCGGCTTCGAAGCCGGCGGGGTATCGTTTTCGGCCGACGTGCTCCTCCGCGACGGCGACCGTCAGATCCTGATCGAGGCCAAATCCACCACCTCGGCCAAGGACGAGCACACCCCCGACGCGGCGATCCAAACTTGGGTGCTCCGCCAGTCGGGGCTCCAGGTCGAGCGGGTCGAGGTGATCCACTTAAATAAGGACTACCGTCACCCCGGGCAGGGTGACCTGCTGGTCCGCTCCGACGTGACCCCGGCCGTGGAGGTCTTTCTGCCTCGGGTGCCGGAGCTGGTCGCCGAGTTCGCCACGATGCTCGAAGGCGGCCTGCCGGTCCGCCCAATCGGAGCCCACTGTTTCGAGCCCCGGGAATGCCCGTTCATGAAACGGTGCTGGCCTGATGATCCCAATCATATCTCCACCCTCTACAACACCGGGCCCAAGGGGACGGTTGCCTACATGGCCGCGGGCGTCCATAGCGTGTGGGATATCCCGAAGACCAAGAAGCTCCCGATGGTGGCCGCCCGCCAGCTCCGGTCCTTACGCGAGAACCGGCTGATCGTCGAACCCGGTCTCTGGCTGGCGTTGGCGCCGTTTGAGCGGCCGTTAGGCTATCTCGATTTCGAAACCGTCGCCCGGGCGGTGCCGGTTTGGGACGGCCTTGCCCCGTGGGGCCAGGCCACCGCTCAGTTCAGCTACCACGAGGAGCGGCCGGATGGGACCTACTCGCATGTCGGCTGGTTGGCCGAAGGTCCAGGCGATCCGAGGCGGGAACTGGCCCTTCGGATGATCGAGGCCACCCAGGGCGCCAACCGGATCGTGACCTACTCGGCCTTCGAAAAGACCCGGATCAAAGAGCTCCAGGAGTTGGTTCCGGACTTGTCCGAGCCGCTTAACGAGTTGGAAGGCAAGCTGATCGATTTACTGCCGGTGGTCCGGAACTACGTCTATCACCCCGGGTTCAAAGGCAGCTTTAGCATCAAAGCCGTCTTGAACCCATTGGTGCCCGAGCTGACCTACCAGGATCTGGTCATTGTCGACGGGTTGATCGCCAGCGTCGAAATTGCCCGGCTGTTGTTCGTCGCCCACAAGATCCCCGTAGCGGAGCGGGACCGGCTCCGCCAAGATCTCCTCGACTACTGTGAGCGCGACACCTGGGCCATGGTACGGTTGATGGAGCGGCTCCGAGAGCTTTCTCCGACCGCTTCGTAAGGCCAACTCTCGCGGGGCACTGGGCGTCCTTGAACTGGCAGGTGGTGGTCCCGCCGTCGAGGTATTGACTGGTGAGGGTGCCGGAACTCAAGTCCTCGGTCGACTGGGCCCATCGGTTCGTCTCAAAGCCCGCGAAGAACGGGCCGACCGAGAACCGTTCTTCCGGCATTTTGCCGAGGAAGGACTGAATTTCGCCGGGCAATGGCCGAGTGGGCGGGGGACAGCAATTCGTTAGGCTCCAGGTGCCGGTTTGGAAATGGCGCTGGTTCCGATGCCGCCGTTGGTGACCGTGAAGGTCACCTTCTCACCGGCGGCCGGACGGGCCGGACTTACCGACAATTCAAAGGGGACGCGCTTGGCCTTGACCCAGGCGAAGTCCGAGTAGCGCCACTTATCGCTCGTCGGGCTTGTCGACCGATCGCGATACTCGGTTCGCGATTCCGCGAAAAGCGACCGCCCCACGTCGCCTGCCTCGAGGTTGGCAAAGAGTTTGTCGAGTTGGCGAGCCGGCATCAGGGCACTCGCGGCCAACGGGACGACGTTAACGTATTCCTCCTCTGAAGCACCCGCGGGCGTCAACCACCGTACTTTCGCCCGTAGTACGCCCGCGCCAATTCGCCGATCCTCTCGTCATCGACGAACGGCGTTCCTCCACGAGCTTCCAGGAAACTCCGCTCCTCGGCAGCGCGGGCCGGCCGGGTCATGCCGCGCGGGTCAATCCGGCCGATCGCCTCGACGGTCCGGGCGCGGCGCTCGGCCCAGCCGCGACGAAGTTCGCTGAGGTCAAGCTCCAGCCGATCACTCATCGGTGGCCTTCCTTTCGTCCATGGAGTTGGTCAAGGGCGTTGCGGAGGTCAACCTCACCAACCCGGGCGCCGGATCGCGCCATCGCCCACAACACGTCTAAGGCGTCCTCGGCGTGCTCGGCTTGGAGCCGCTCGCGCAGCATTGCTTCATCGATGATGTCACCAAGTGCCGCCAACAGCGCGATCGCTTGGGCACCATAGGCCGAGGCGCCCCAGTGCTTGAAGCCGATAATCCGGTCAGCCAGGACAACCTCCCGCCGGACCACTCGGAGCCGGATACCGCCGGCTGACAATTCCTCGACGGGATCAGACATCACGGTCCCGGGGACTTCAACAAACAGATCGCCCCGGACCCAATGGCGCCCCGATCGGTCAAACCCGAACCCGGTGAGAGCCTCGTCGATTTCGCTCCGGGGCCGGCCCTCGACGACGAGGTCGATGTCACTCGTTGCGTAGGTCTCGGGCGCATAGAACTCGATGGCGCCGCCGCCGACCAGCGTCGCCTCCATTCCCCGACGGCGCAACACCTCGGACAGGACGGCCGCGGCGACGGTGATCTTCTCGG
>JANNQX010000175.1:0-17849 GCA_031400975.1 Gemmatimonadota bacterium | reverse complement strand
TCCTCGTCCCACAACGCCAGCCCCATGGTCTTCATCGCGGTCCGGAACGTGAGGACCGTGACGCCGTGAAAGAGCGGGTTCTCGTCGTGGCACCGTTTGAGGTTGTAGTTCGGAATCCGAGGCCCCAAGTGGTGGACGTGGTGCAACCCAATACTCGCACTGAACCACTGGAGCACGGGAGGCAACTTGAAGTAGGAACTCCCCTGGATCGCCGCCGACGCATAGTCCCAGTCTTGATGAGCGTTCCAGTAGGTATCCTCGAATTGGTGCTGGGCGTAGAACAGCCCAATCCCGGCCGCCCCCGCGATGAACAACGCCGGGAAGTAAATCGCGAAGAAGGCGCCAAAACCGATCCACAGAGAGAAGATCGCCGCGATCACGACAATCGCAAGGTTGGTGGACCAGACGCTGAATCGCCCGTGTTCGTTGAGCCCAATGTCCTTGATCACCCTCCGCTGACTCAGCATCAAATAGATCGGGCCCAGACCGAGCATGACCAAGGGGCTCCGACGGAAGCGATAGAGCCGGCGCTCCGCGGCGCTATAGCCGGCGTACTCCCGGACCGTCACGGTCTTCACGTCGCCGTGGCCACGGCGATCGAGATCGCCCGACGAGGCGTGGTGGATGGCGTGGTCCTTCCGCCACTGGGCGAAGGGCGTCATGGTCAGCACGCCCGCCACCCACCCCACGATCTCGTTGGCCCGCCGTGACTTGAAGAAGGAACCGTGGCCGCAGTCGTGCATAATGACGAAGGTCCGGACCAGGAGTCCGCCGGCCGGGATCGCCAACCCGAGCGTCACCAGGTACGAGACTGAGAGCGACAGGAACATCAGCCAGAAGAGGCCCAGAAGGGGCAGCAGGGTGGTCAGAATCTGGAAACTGGCGCGAAGGCACTCGGGCTGCTGGTAGCGGGCAACGACCCCGCCCCACCCATTCAACTTGGAATTGGACTTGGTTGGCTGCATCGTGGGCGCGGACTTCCCCCGTTCTGGAACAAAAAAAGGCCCCGGGTGCTCTGCCCCGGGCCCACCATCGCTTGACCTCTCCAATCTACTCCCAAAACCCGAAGAAAACCAACGGGCGTTGGATTGGGACCCCGATTATCTTTCCCGGTTGCCGAGGTTGTAACCTTACTTCGCCGTGGTGCGTTATGGTCCAGTATGATACCGAGGGGACTTCCCGCCCAGTGACCCGAAGCATATTCAGTCGCCCCGTTGGGCTCGCCCTGTGGACCGCCGCCGCCATTGGCTGCGCCGGTCAGCCGGTGCCCACCACCACCCCGGCGCCGGTCGCGAGTGCCGAGGCCGCCGCCTCCCTCGAGGCGGCCATCGCCAAGGCCCAGGCCGACAGCGCCCGCTACCCGTACGTCGCAGCCGACATCCACTTCATGACCGGGATGATCAGCCACCACGCCCAGGCCATCACGATGGCCCGGTTGGCGCCGAAGAACGGGGCCCGCCCCGCCGTGATTACCCTCGCCGGCCGGGTTATCAACGCCCAGCAGGACGAGATCGCCCTGATGCAGAACTGGCTCCGGGAGCGCCGCCAACCGGTGCCGGAGCCCAACCCCGCCGGCATGAAGATGGTGATGAACGGGGTCGAGCACGACATGCTGATGCCCGGGATGCTTACGCCGGAGCAGATCCGCCAGCTCGAGGCCGCCCGCGGCGCTGATTTCGATCAGCTGTTCCTCAAACTGATGATTCAGCATCACAGCGGTGCCGTCACCATGGTGAAAGAACTGTTCGAAACCTACGCGGCCGGGCAGGATCAATTGGTGTTCAAATTCGCTTCGGACGTCAACATCGATCAGACGACCGAAGTTGCTAGGATGGAAAAAATGCTGATCTCGATCATCGTCGAACGCAACTCCAAATGAGGATCCGCTCCATGAGTCTCGCTCGCCCGTTTGCCCCGCTCGCACTCGGCCTCTTGGCCGTGGCGGGGTGCTCCAATACCAGCAGCACCGCCGGCTCGATGCCAAGGCCGATGACCGGCCTCTCGATCATGCCGCCGAGCCCCGATCCGCGGGTCGGCCTCAAGGCGGGACAATACGACGCGGGCGAGGCGGCCTGGAACATGCGCTTGGTGTCCAACACCAAGCCGTCGGCCAAGTTCGTCGGCAGCACCAACTCGGACCTGGCCTTCAGCGGCAACCTCGTGTTCCAGGGCAATTACAACGGGTACCAGGTCTGGGACATCTCCAATCGGGCCGCTCCGACGCTGGCGCACAGCAAGTACTGTCCAGCCTCGCAAAGCGACGTGTCGACCTATAAGAACCTCCTCTTCGTATCGGCCGAAGGAAACACCGGTCGAATCGACTGCGGTGACCAGGGCGTCAAGGACCCGGTAAGCCAGGAGCGGATCAAGGGGATCCGGATCTTCGACAACACCGACATCACCAACCCGAAGAACGTGGCCAACGTCCAGACCTGCCGCGGTTCCCACACCCACTCCGTCCTTGTCGATCCCAAAGACCCTGAGAACGTCTACATCTATGTCTCGGGATCGGCGCCGAGCCGTTCGGAGCTCGAGCTTCCCGGTTGCGTTCGCGACAAGAACGACCCGAATACGGCAGAATTTCGGATCGAAGTCATCAAAGTCCCGCTCAAGGATCCCTCGAAGGCCGCGATCGTCAGTTCCCCCCGGATCTTCAACGATCTCGTGGCGGTCAAGTCGCACGGGGCGGCACCCGACGATCTGGCCGCGGTCGCGGCGGCCAAGGCCCGAGGCGACTTCGTCGTGAACTTCGGCGGTGGCGAGCAGGTTATGCCCGGCGGCTTCTCGAGGATGCTGCTCGATTCCGTCGTCAAGGCTCGCAAGGGCAGCGGTCCGCCGACCTCGGCCGACAGCGCGGCACTTCGGGCCGGCCTGCCCGCCATGATCGCGAAAATGATCGGGCGGGAAGAAGACGCCGACCACAAGCACCCCGGCGTCACCAGTTGCCACGACATCACGTTGTATCCGGGCGCCGGGATGGCGGGCGGCGCCTGCGAGGGCTACGGGCTGTTGATCGATATCAAGGACCCCGCCAATCCCAAGCGGGTGGCCGCGGTCTCCGACACCAACTTTTCGTACTGGCACTCGGCCACCTTCAATAACGACGGGACCAAGATCCTGTTCAGCGACGAGTGGGGCGGCGGCGGCGGCCCCAAGTGCCGGGCCTCGGATCCGAAGGAATGGGGTGCCAACGCGATCTTCACGATCGAGAACGGTAAGATGGTCTTCCAGAGCTACTACAAGATACCCGCCGCGCAGACCTCGTTAGAGAACTGCGTGGCCCACAACGGTTCGATGATCCCGATTCCCGGGCGTGACGTGATGGTCCAGGCCTTCTATCAGGGCGGGATCACCGTGTTCGACTGGACCGACCCCAAGCACCCCAAGGAAATCGCGTTCTTCGATCGCGGCCCGGTCGATGGGGCGCGGATGGGGAACGCCGGCTCCTGGTCGGTCTATTGGTACAACGGCTACATGGTCAGCTCGGAAATCGGCCGGGGGCTCGACATTTTCGAGCTGACCCCGAGCCCGGCGATCACCCAGAATGAGATCGACGCCGCCAAGACCGTGAAGCTCGAGTACCTGAACGCCCAAGGCCAGCCCAAGCATGCCTGGCCGGCCAGCTATCCGCTGGCGCGGGCCTATGTCGACCAGTTGGAGCGGTCAGGCGGGCTGTCGGGCGGGCGGATCTCCGCGATCCGGCAGTCGCTGGCCTCGGCCGAGAAGGCCTCGGGCTCGGCGCGGAGCACAGCATTGAGTCAGCTGTCTTCGCAGGTGGCCTCCGATGCCAACGGCTCCAAGGACGCGGCTAAGGTGCGGATGCTGGCCGACGCCGTGAAGGGCCTGTCGGCGATGTAAGAGCTGGTCCTCGTTGATCGTCAAGCGCCAGTGGCCCGTCGGGCCGTTGGCGCTTGTTCGTTATGGCGGGGGCTCGATCTTTGGCTGAGCGCCCTGACATTCTGCGATCGTGACGGGTACTTTGGCGGCGAACTCACACCAGCGGGCCACCGCTTTCGAAACCTCGGCGTGGCCCGGGCCGAGCCCCTTGCGAAGCACCCGAACGGCACGCTCCTGCAACGGAACCGCCGCCCTGGCCGCCCCCCGCGCCGCCATGACACTGGCCAGGCGGTCGAGCGCGGTTCCAACCTGCGGATGTTCGGGGCCCAGGCGATCTTCGAACGATTGCAACGCCGTGCGGAGCAGACCTTCCGCCTCCGCGAGCGCCGAGTCATCGTGGGCTTTCGCTCCTCGATCCGCGAGCAGGGCGCCAAGCGACAGCCGGACCCGCGCCGTCACCGGATGGTCGGCGCCCTGGAGTCGGGCCTGGCGATCAAGCAGTTCCCGATAGTCCCGCTCGGCCCCCTCCGCATCGCCGGAGGCCCGTTTGAACGCCGCGAGGTTCCCGAGCGCCACCGTCGAACGCTGGTGCTCGGGACCGACCGACCGGCCGAGTGCCGCGACCGCGAGTTGCTGCGCCGCGATGGCCGAGTCCAACTTCGACTGATAGAAATACGCGGCGGCCAGGTTGTTGGCCGTGATCCCGACCGAGCGGTGCCCGTCCCCCTTTTCCAGTCGCCGGATCGCCAGGGCCTCGACCAGGGCGGATTCCGCAGCGGGGTACCGGCTCAAGGCGTTGTACACCACACCGAGGTCGTTCAGGCTCCGGCTCAAGTCGAAGGCCGCCCCCGGCATCCGGGCGCGCCGGAGCGCCACGGCCTCGAGCAGCATCGGCACGGCTTCCTTCGACCGGCCCCGCTCGTGGATGATCCATCCCAGCAAGTTGAGCGAGGCGGGCATCCCCGGGTCATCCGGAACGGCCCGACGGGTTTCGAGGGCTCGCTGAGCCAGGGACTCGGCCGGCGGATAGAGGCCGAGCCGATCGTAGCCGTCGGCGAGCACGTCCAGCATGTCGGCCCGGACCTCGGGCTGGCCGGCGTAGACTTGGTCGAGCTGTTGGGCCTGGAGGTCGAGGAGGCGCCGGACGGTGACGGTATCGCCGACCGAACGGTCGGCGCCGCTCGCCCCAAACATCTCGAGCAGGAAGCCGCGGACTTCGAGCGCCTTGTCCCGCTCCCGGGTGACTCGGGCCGCCTCCGCAACCACCCGCCGCGATTGAACCATCGTCACCACGGTGGTGGCGGTGAGGCCGACGAACGCCGTGGCCAAGGCGGCCACCGGCCACCGGTTCCGCCTGAGGAATTTCCCGGCGCGATAGGACCACGTGTCCGGCCGAGCGCGCACCGGAAGACCGTCGAGGTGCCGCTGAATATCGTCCGCGAAGGCGGCCGCGGAGGGATACCGGCGGTCGGGTTCCTTCCGAAGCGCCTTGAGCGCAATCGTGTCGAGGTCACCCGCGAGGCGCTTCCGTCCCGACGCCCGGCTCGGCGCCGCCGGCACCCCGCCGCTGACGGCCCGTTCGATCTCGGCCAGGGTTTCTCCGCCGGATAAATATGGGTGCCGCCCCGTGAGCATCTCGTACAGCAAGAGCCCGAGCCCGTACACGTCGGTCGCGGTGGTCACCGGGGCGCCCTCGAGCTGTTCGGGGGTCGCGTACTCTGGCGTCAGGAGTCGGGCATCGGCTCGAGTCGAAACCGCCGGCCCCAGTCCCGCGGCGGGCTCCAGCACCTTGCCGATCCCGAAATCGAGAAGTTTGGGGGTGCCGTCCGCCGTGACGAGAATGTTCCGCGGCTTGAGGTCCCGATGGACCACGAAATGCTGGTGGGCGTGTTGCACCGCCCCACAGATGACCTGAAACAGTCGGAGGCGCCGCTCGACCGGCAGGTCGAGACGTTCGCAATACTCCGACAGCGGCACGCCGTCGACGTACTCCATCACGAAGTACGGCCGTCCGTCGGCGGTGGCGGCGGCATCGATCAGCCGGGCGATGTTCGGATGATCCAGGCTGGCCAGGATCCGCCGCTCCAGCCGAAACCGCGCCAACACCTCTTCGGTGTCCATGCCCCGGAGGATGACCTTGAGCGCCACCAAAGGACGGACGTCATCGGCTTCCCGTTCCGCGAGATAGACCGCGCCCATCCCGCCTTTGCCTAACAGCCGGAGGATCCGATACTGGCCGATCCGGTCCGGCACCTCCGGCGCGGGCACCGGCGGCGCCAGGCTCCGGAAGTCGGCCACCGGCTGTTCGAGGAATTGGGGATCCCGGGTCAACTGGGCAATGAGACTGTCCACCTCCCGGCGGAAACCCTCGTCGCCCTGGCAGGCCACCTCGAGAAACCCGGGCCGGTCGGTCGCCGGGCGCTCCATGGCCTCGAAGCACACCTGTTCGAGCCGGGCCCACCGGAGCGGATCCATGGGGGCGCCCAGCTCAGGCGTCCGGCGGAATTTCCTGGCGCAGCCAGGCTTTGGCCACGGTCCACGCCCGCCGAACCGTTCGCTCCGACAGCCCCATCACCTCCGCCACCTCCTCGGTAGTGAGCCCGCCGAAAAACCGGTACTGGACCACGGTCGCGCCTTGGGGATTGAACACCGCCAACCGCGAGAGCGCTTCGTCGAGCGCCAGCATCTCGGTGGCCTGCTCGGCCGACAACACCCCGTCGGGATTGGGCACCTCGGTGGCTTCCTCGAGGGCCACCTGCCGCTCGCCCCCGCCCCGCTTGGCGGCCCGGTGTCGTTTGGCGTAGTCGATCAAGATCCGCCGCATCGCTTCGGACGCCACCGCATAGAAGTGGTGCCGGCTCTTCCACGCGGCGCGATGCTGGTCGACCAGTTTGAGATACGCCTCATGCACCAATGCTTGGGTGTTGAGGGTGTGACCGGCGGATTCGTACCGGAGCCGGCTCCGGGCGATGACCGAGAGTTCGTGGTAGACGAGCGGGAGCAACTGATCGAATGCTCCGGGCTCGCCGGTGGTGACCCCGAGCAACAACCGGGTGATCTCGCCGGATTGGTGGTGCGGTACGGCCATCGAGGGATCCTCGCGGCCGGCGTCCCGCCGACCGCTCCAGTTTCCCTGAGCATAGCACCCGATGGCATCATGGCGCCAGCGTCATCAGCACCACCTCGCCGTAGCCGCACCCGCCCGGCGCCGGATCCGGGAACGGGCCGCTGCCCTGAATCATGATCCCGGCCCCGGGGACGTTCTCATGCACGTGCTCGACGGCGCAGATCGGCACGTGGGCCACCACCCGCTTGGCCCCGGTGATGTTCGCCAACGGAATGACCGTCCCCGCGGAGAACCCGCCGGTCGCCGCATCGAGTTTGAGCGCCCGGACCTTGGTGTTGACCGTGACCGGGATCTCGATGACCTGGGGCGTTTGGGAGCCGGCCACCGTGGCCGTTACCCGGATCAACGCGCTGACCGAGCGGGCCTGACCGCAGTTGAACCGGACAATCACCGACCGGACTTCTCCCGGTTGGAGGGTACCGCTGCCGGAGCCACTGACATCGATCAGGAGCGTCCCGACGACCACCGAGCTCACCGTCACCGGGGTCGTCCCGTCGTTTCGGTAGATCAGTGGGGTCCCGGGCGTCGGACACGAGGTCTCGCCGACGATGTGCTCGATCACCTGGAACGGGTTCGGGATGACGAGCTTCGGCGTCGGCGGCGGCGGCGCGCACGGGAGGCCGGGTGCCCCGGGCAAGAACACCGGCGAGGTGTTGGTCCGGTTCCCAAGATTGACGATGCCGTCGGCGCCGGCGTCGCCCTTTTCCCCCACCGGAACTCCATTGCCGCCGTTGCCGCCGTTCCCCGCGTGGTCCACGAAGACGTTCCCGGGGTCGCCGGTAAAGAAACCGGTGCCGCCGGCTCCATCGCCGCCGGCTCCCGCTCCACCGTTCCCGCCCCGGCCCCCCTTCTTGAGGTTGCCGGCCTCGCAGTCGTTCCAGCCATTGCCGCCGTTCCCGCTCTTGAAGAGGGCAAATCCCCCCATGCCCCCGTCGCCGAACAGCGCGCCCACCGCCGACCGGGCCTCGGAGTTCCCGCCGCGCCCGCCGGCCGCCTTGAGCGCCCCGCCATGCCCGCCATCGGGAATCGCTTCGGTCAGCGCCGTCGCCCCGTTCCCGGCGGTCGTGGTGGCGTTGCCGCCCTGCCCGCCGTCGCCGCCCGCCACCGTCGGAACCCCAACCGCATTGCCGGTAATCGTCAACTGATTCGAGGGCGATCCGGCCCCGGCGCCTCCAGTGGCGTCAACCGCGCCGCCGTCCTGCTCACGCGGTCCCGGCGACTTCCCGGCTACGCCGTCGGCCCCAACCGCCTCAGCGTTGCCGCCCTTGCCGCCGCGACCGAGCGTGATCGTCAACGCGTTGCCGCCCACGATCCCCTGGGTGCCGACGACTCGCACCAGCCCCGGCCCGGCACCGACCCCGCCCTCGGCCTTCGCCGATGACGCGGTCTGACCGGACTTCCCGCTCGAACCGGTTCCCTTGGCGTCCCCGCCGTCTCCCCCGTCGCCCGAGGTGACTTGAACGGCGCCTGAGAACACCACCCGCGCGGTCGACCCCACCGTGATGTCGCCGCCCCGGCCACCGGCCCCACCCTTCGCATCCGCACTTTCTTTATTCAGATCGGCACCCACACCGCCGTGGCCGCCGGACTGGCCAAAGACCCGGACCCCAGCCCCCAACTCGAGATCGGCGCCCTTGCACCAAAGGGTCCATGAGCTCGAAGCGTCGGCGCCCTTCCCACCGACCGTGCCGTTCGTCCCGACCCTGGCCCGGATCGGCTTGGCCACGAACGCCTTCCCGGTCACCCGGCACGGGCTGGTCGCGAGCGCTCCGCCTAGGAACGATGAGAGCGACGGTGGCGCCCCCGGCCCGGTAACCGACGGGTCGTTGGTCAGAACCCCTTTCCCCGAGGTGGCGATTTCGCCGGCTCCGGTGATGGTGTAGCCGTCTTTGGCGACGATCCGGAGGTCGGCGCCCGGGTCGGTGGCCGAGGGGCACTGATTGTCGATCGTTCCGCTGATCGACACCGTCTGCTCCCCGTTGATGGTGATCGCCACGCACGAGCCCTTGAGGGTGCCCGCGATCTCGACCGCACTGTCGGCGTTGATGACCAGATTCCCCGTCACGGTCACGATCCGCCCTGCGGGAATTACCAACCGCGTCAGCCCAACCGTCCCGCCCTGAAGGGTCGTGTCCTTCGACGGCTGAACCAGGACCTCCTGTCCCGCCGCGGTGAACACCACCGGCGCCACCGTACTGCCCGACACCGCGGCCGTTAGGCGATTCTCGCCCTGGGTAGGCCCCAGGGTCCAGGTCCCCACCGTCGCGATCCCCGCGGCGTCGGTGGTTTGGGTCCCGCCGGTCACCACACCGCCACCCGCGGCGACGGTGAAGACCACCCCGGCTCCGGAAACCGGGTTGCCGAACTGGTCGCTGACTTTCACGGCGGGCCGGGTGGTCACGGGGGCCCGAGCCGAAGCCGACTGGTTGTCGCCTCCGTTCTTGGCCACCACGCTCGGGGGACCGGCGGTGGCAGTCGCCGAGATCGTCACCGGCCCGCTCCCGGCAATCGTGGCGGTCATGCTATTGGCCCCGGCCGTGGTGCCCAGAGTCCAGCCGCCGACGGTCGCGATCCCCTGCCCGTTGGTGGTCTGGGTCAGACCCGAGCCGGTGCCCCCGCCGGACGCGACGGCAAAGGTCACGGTGACGCCGGCCACGCCGGCGCCGCTTCGATTGGCGACTTTCACGGCGGGGGCGGTGGCCACGGATTGCCCGGCCGCCGCTGCTTGGCCGTCGCCGGATTGGACCGTCAGCGTAGTCGTCGTGTCGGGCGGCGGATCGGTCGTTCCGTCACCGCAACCAGCCACGAACAGGGAGACACCCATTACCAGGGGGACTAGGAAACCGCGCATGCAACCTCCGAAGGCGTTTCCTTACTACGCGACGAACCGGGGAAAACCCGGCCAAGACCCTGGCGGGCCCGAGCTCAGCCCGGCGGTTTCTTTGGCGGCTTGGCTTTGGCGGGAGGCTTCGCCTTCGGTACCTCGGCGGCCGGCGCCGGTGGTGGCGGAGCGGCCTCCCGGACCGGAATTGGCGTGGCACTGACCGGCTGAGCCGGTGGGAGCATCATCGCCTTGATCACGTCGTCCGGCACCTTGCTGGTCTTGAGGCTCACCATTCCGGCGGAGCTGACATCGAAGGCTGATTTGGAGACCTGGATCTTGGCCAAGACAATTTGCTTGGGCACCTTGCCGGTCAGCATCCGGACCACGATCTCGTTGGTCAGCACTTCGTCGAGGCCGATCAGGGTCGCGGGTGCGTTCCCGCTCCGCCGGGCATTGTCGCCAACTTGGAGCATCAGCTTGATGATGCTCTGGTCGACCTTGAACCCGTTGAGCGCGATGATTCCGTCGGACGAAAGATCGAACCCAGGGCGGGCCGAGTTGATCTTGCCGACGATCAGGTCCTTGGAAAGCTTGCCGGACACCATTTGGACCACGGCTGGGTTGGACAGCACTTCCTGATCGGCTTGCCCGAAGGCTGGATGGAACGGCGCCAAGATCAGGAGGCCCAGGGCCTTGGCCCGGTTGCGAGCCGTGGAGAACGTTCGAGAGGCCAGCTTCATCAGATTGCCCTCATCGGGTGGGTCAATTGTCGCCGGGACGAGGCCGGGGCAGCGCGGTGGGCGGCAGGATGTTGTTGAGTCGCATGTAGTTCGCGATCTGGCTGTAGTGATCCGCCAGGTCGAGCGCGTGACCGAGCACCATGCCGGAGCGGGTGACCTGGCGGCTGTTGTTGTTGAACGTGATGGTGATCTGATCGGCGAGATTGGCGTCGGTCAGCTGGCTGAAGGCGGCGTCGCAGAAAGCGAAAGACGCCTTGAGGTTGGCGAGCAGCTTGGCCCTGGGCCAGGTGGCGCGCACCGAATCGGGGACCTGGGCTTCCGGGTCCGCCGGCGACTTCTGGTCCCCAAAATTGTTGCAGAAGAAATAGTTGTCGCTGGCCACGTGCTGAGCAACGTACCCGATGGTCAGCTGGGCCGGCGTCGGCTTGTAGGAGAACAGCCTCTCCGGAATCGAGTCGAAGGCCTGGGCGAGGTTCCGGTGAAGGCCGGTGATCCGGGTCTTGAAATTGGCGGTGATCGGATTGGCCACTGGGGCTGACTGCTGGGCGGCCAGACAGGGCGCGAAGGACAGCGACAACAGGACCGCGACGGACGGAAACCGCATCGGACGTACCGGGGAGAGTAGGGCCAGGAAAGCTGGAGCGGATCGGGGAGTTTTGCAAGTGGCGGTTCGGCACGCCGAAGAGCATACTCTCCGCGCTCGGTGCGGACGAAAGTGGCTCCCATTTCCGCCGCGAGTCGTCGTCACCCCAGGTTGCGTAGTTGATCCAGGTGCTGGCCGAGCTCGCGCTCGATCCGGTAGCGATCCGCCAGCGCCGCGGTCAGCCGCGCAACGGTCATGGCCATTCCTCCCTCAGGGCGTGGTGAACCCCTCGCGCTGCGCCGCATCCCGCAATCGGTCGTCGAACGTCACGAACCCGCCGTCGGGCGGCGCCCCGGCCCACTCGAGCGCCGCGGCAAGTTGGAGCGCATCCGCGGCGCGAAGGGGATGCAACCGGAGCAACCGGAGGGCCTGCTCGCGCACGCTGTCGCCCGGCTGCACCTCGAACCAGCTCGATCGGAGCAACTCGAGCAACGCCCTGGCCGCCTGCTCGTCCCGGCCACTGAGATGCCCGTCGCGGTGGAGTCGGGCGATCGCCGAGGCGCATTCCACCGCCGACCCCCACCAGACGACCGGCTCCCGGTCCTCCCCGAGCAGCCGCTTGGCCCGCTCGGTCCGGGGCTGCGCCAGCAGGAGTGGCACCAGGGCCGAGGAGTCCCAGAACCTCACCAGCCCGACTCCCGCTCGGCCAGCAGCGCCGCGAGCGACCGACCCTCCCGATCGCTCGGGTGGGCCCGGTCCCAGAAGTTCTTCGGCAAGGCCCCGACCGGCGAACGAAGCCGGCCGGTGCGAAGCAGGAGATCGCGGCGGCTCTCCTCGAGCCGACCACCCTTCACCGGGGCCAGCCGGGCGATCAGCCTCCCGCGATCGGTAACCAGGACCTCGTCGCCCTGCCGGACGATATCCAGAAAGGCACTGAGCTTGGCCTTGAGTTCGGAAATGGAAGCAGTTCGAATCATGTGACCAAAATAGTCATATTGAAATGATCTGTCAAGACAGGCTCTCGGCTCGCCCGCGGCACCCGGCCTCGGTCAATTCGGCCAGCCGGCGGCAACTTGGCATGATGACACACCTCTGCGCCGCTCTCATCCTGGGGTCCACCGGTTTCGCCCCGGCCCTCCGCGCCGAGGCGCCCGCCTGCCCCGCCTCGTGCGCCCAAAACGCCCCGATCTTCATCGCGATCTACTGGAAGGCCCGCCCCGGCAAGGAACTCGAGTACGAGGAATACATCCGCCGGGTTGCCGAACCGATCGACGCCGAAGCAGAACGGGCCGGCGCGTTCGAGGAACTCCGGACCTACGTGCCCGACCAGCCGAACGGCGAGTGGACCCATCTCAGGGTCTTCCGGCTCAAAGACCAGGCCCAGTTCGACGGCTTCTCCGCCGCGATGGACGCCGCCGGTAAGCGGGTCTATCCCGATCCAGGCAAGCGACCCAAATCGGACGAGTTGCGGGACATGGTAAAGCGGGAAACCTGGCGGGGGTTCCGATGATCCGTTCTTGGCTCGCCGCTCCGCTCGCCCTGGTCGTTGGGTGCGGTCCCGCCAAGCCGGCGGGGCCGAACCCAGATTCCACGGCCGCGGGGATGCGTCACAGCACCTATGACAATCCACTACCGGACTCCCTCGCGGCTAGCGCGGCCACCGGCAGCTACTCCGATGGGAAGCTCGTCAAAGGGCGGTACCACACCTATCCCGAGATGAGGACCGCAAACTCTTCCTCGACGTGCCGGGCCGGGTGATGAAAGTGGAACTGCTGGCCGATTCGGATCGCACGTTTTTCATCCGGTCGACCGGCACGCCGGTCGCCTTTGGGAAGGGTCGAGGTGGCAAGGTGGTCGGGATCACGATTGCCGGTGGCATTCGGGGCAAGACGGTGAGGTAGTGAGGGGCCCCTTCAGCTGGGCCTTGGTCGCCGCAGCCATGCTCATCAGCCCCTCCCCAGCGGTGGGCCAGCACCTGGTCGAGCTCCGCGGGGCCGACACCAAGTACCGCTACCTCGACTGGAACTACACCTGGGGCAACGCCGCGGTGGTGGATGTCTTCTACGTCGGAGTACCGGGCAGCAACGAGCTCAACGTCGGCGGCGGCTATGCCTTCAAACAAGGTCACCTCGTCGTCACCCCGCGACTCTACGCCGTGATCGGGAAAGAGGAGTCGCAACGCGGGATCAAGGTCGCCGTGCTGGTGTCGTTCGAACGGCAAGGCTGGAAGGTGCTGTCGTTCCTCGGGCACTACCTCCCGGTGTCGGGCGCGGTTGGCGCCTATCAAGTGATGGACGTACTCGACGTGACTCGAACCCTCGGGACTCGGGTGGAGGCCGGGATTGAGTCCGGCTTTTTCCGCCAGGGCGGCGAGTGGAACCAGCAGGCCGGCCCGCTCCTCAAACTGAACGACCGCCACGGAGCCTGGGCGGTCTCCTACCGGTTCGGTTCGGAAGATGAGTTCCGGGTTGGCCGGGTGGTCACGTTCTGAGTTACGACCGTGACGGCCGGCTCCCAATAGCGCCGGGTTGACGTCGACGATGCGGCCTTCGGGATAGGTGGCGAGGAGAATCGAAAACGGACTGGCCAGGAACAGGTCGGGATCCTGGACTTGCGCCACGACTAACACCCCGTCATTCGTGGCGTTGAAGGCAGAGTCGAAGAGCGATACCGCGGCCGGGGCGAAGAGCGCGTTGCCTGGTCGAGCAACCGGATCTCGCGCTCTTCCTGGAGGACGGAAGCCATCCGGCGCCGGCGGGATCCAATTCCGCGGTGTGCTGGTGACGGAGCATCGGCTCGAGGGCCGGGCTTCGATCACCTCGACGGAGCGCGGCTGGGACTTCAGCGGCGTCTGGACCGCCATCGGAACGCCCCGACGATGACCGGCCGCGCTGTTCCAGCTCTACCGGGCCTCCTCGTGGTTGCGCGACGGGGGTCGGTGTCTCAGATTGTATACAAACCATGGCAAGCTCCCCCCGGGCAACCGTCCCCCAAGGACCCTCATGAAAGCCTGCATCGCGGGCAGTGTCGCGCTCGTTCTCCTCTCCGACGTCGGCGGGCAGGCTCAGCAAACCCCGCGGCTGCAGGTCGGCAAGCCGGTGCTCGCGACGCTCGCCGCGAACGATACGCTCCGCTACGAGCTCGACTTGCCGACGCGTCACTTCGTAGCCGGTCGAGTGGATCAGGACGGGATGGACGCGACGGTGACGGTCACGGGCCCCGCGGGCTCGCACGTTTTTCGAGGGGCGCGGGTCGGACGAGGGGGCCCCGAGGCGTTTGCCTTCGCGACGGATTCGGCGGGCCGGTACCTCATCGAAGTCGCGCCGGCGACGGCCGGGACCGGCGGCGCCGTTCGGGTGCAGCTCACCCGCTCCGAGCCGGTGGCGAAGACGCCGGCGGGTAAGGTGGACCAGGCGGCCGCCCAGCTGTACCGGGACACGCCAGGAGCCGTGGTGGGCGCGATCGAGGGCGGCAAGCTGACGTTCGCGAAGGGATATGGTGCCGCCGACCTGACTAATGGCCTGCCGTTCACGACCGAGACGCCGACCAATATCGGCTCCTCGTCGAAGCAGTTCACGGGGTTCGCGCTCGCCATGCTGGCGTCTCAGGGAAAGCTCTCCCTGGACGACGATGTCCGGAAGCACATTCCCGAGCTCAAGGACTTCGGCGCCACCATCACCCTCCGCCATCTGCTGACGCACACCACCGGCTACCGCGAGTTCATCAACACCCTGCTCATCGAAGGACGGCAGGTGATGGAGGGGGACTACATCGCGCCGGATGAAGTCATCAAGGTGCTCAACCGGCAACCGACGCTGCAGAATGCTCCCGGCGTGGAGTTCAACTACAACAACTCCGCGTTCAGCTTGGCAACGATTGTGGTGGAGCGGGTCACCGGCCGCCCGTTCGCGCAGTGGATGCGCGACGAAGTGTTCCTGCCCCTGGGCATGACGAAGACCTGGGTCCGCGCCAATCCGGGGCAAATCATCCCCAACCGATCGGTCGGCTATATCGCGGGCGCCTTCGGCTTCCGGGAAGTGCGCGATCTCCACGGATCGGCGGGCGCGGGCGGCATCTATACGACGCCGGGCGACGTGGCGAAGTGGATGCATAATTTCAAGACCGGGGCACTGGGCGGGCCGGCCGTGATCCAGGAGATGACGACGTCGTTCGTGCTCACCAGCGGCGCGCCCACGAACTACGGGTACGGCGTGTTCCTCGGCACCACCCGCGGTCTGAAACAATGGCAGCACGGCGGCAATGATGTCGCCCACAGCTCAACCTTCGTGTATTACCCCGACCTCGACGCCGGGTACGTCGTGTTCAGCAACTACCAGGGCGTTCCCGGGGGCATTGCCGGTGTCGTGGCCGAGGCATTCTTCGGCCAGCACATGACGGCGGCGGCGCAGCGCCCGACGACCGCCGGGGCGTCGGGCGTTGACGTGCCGGGCGCGACGTTGCGGCGCTATGTCGGCAAGTATCAGATGACGACGCTCGGCGACCTGGTCCTGACCGTGGAACAGCAGGGCGGCCAGCTGCGCCTCCAGCTTCCGGGCCAGCCGGCGCTGCCGCTCCGGGCCACCTCCCCGACCTCCTTCGACGTGGTCGGCGCGCCGGCCAAGATCACCTTCAACGCGGCAACGGACGGAGCGGTCCAGAGCATCACCTTCCAGCAGAACGGGGACCACCCCGGCAAGCGCGTCGAAGCGCAGGCGGTGGACCTCCCCAGCTTCGCGGGTCGCTATTTCAGCGAGGAGCTCGAGACCTTCTACGACCTGAGCGTGGAGGGCGGACAACTCGTCATTCGGCACCGTCGATTCGGGCCGGCCGCGCTGACGCACACGAGCGGGGACAAATTCTCCGGCACGTTGCCGGTGAGCCAGGTTGCCTTCCGCCGTGATGCGCAAGGCACTATTACCGGCTTCGAGGCCGGGAACGGGCGGGCCCGCGGGATCCTGTTCGAAAGGGTCAGGCGTTAGAAACACGCCCCGTTCTCGGGGGTCCCGTTTCTGATCAAAGGCATCGGGATGCACTAGGCTAACCATACCCTTGCGGAGACAACAGATGGATTCCCTCATGTGGCGGTGCTTGCTCGTGTCAGTGGTCCTCGCTTCGAGTGTCGCCCCGCTCTCGGCGCAATCCTCCGCCCGTGAACTGGTGACCCGCTCGGTCACAGCGATCGGGGGCGAATCCGCCCTCCGAGGCCTCCGGAACAAGGTGGTCGAGTTCCACAATGTGACCTACGGGTTGGGGCAGGAAGAGACGGCCCTGTCCCCGGCCCGCGCCACCTTTGGCATCGGCCGGACGGTCACCGACTTTTCCGGGGTGCGGATGCTGACCACTCAGGAGGTCCGGTTGGTCACTGGAGCGGTCAATCGTCAGCGGCGGGTCGGCCTAACGACGATGAGCCTGCTCGAGAACAACGGGGTCGCCGTGATGGAGCCGCCCAACGTCGTGGCCGGCCTCGAGCGGGCGATGACGTGGCCACCCGAGCGGATGCTGCTCTCGGCATTGGATCGGAGCGACGCCCTCACGCTGGTCCGGCCGCGGTCCCTACGGGGCGAGATGGCGGATGGGGTTCGGGTTCCGCTCGGCGCGGACACGGTGATCATGTGGTTCGACCGGCACACCGGTCTTCCGGTGGCCACCGAAACCCTCACCAACGACGACGTCTTGGGCGACCGGCGGACCATCAACTGGTACACCCGGTGGCAGGACGCCGGCGGTGTGCTGCTGCCGCGCCAGGCGGACACCGAGGTGAACGGACGGCTGCTGTCTCATACCGTCTTCCCCACGGCCGTCGTGAACCAGGCCCTCGATCCCGCCGAGTTCACCATCCCCGACTCGATGGCGAGCCGGGCGCCCCGGATCCCGGCGGCCCCGCCGGCGATCGCGGTGACCATGGTCGAGCTCGGCGCCGGGGTGTGGCGAGCCGAAGGGGGGAGCCACCACTCGCTGGTGGTCGAACAAGGGCGCGGCCTGCTGGTGGTCGAGGCGCCGCAGAGCGCGGCCCGATCTGCGGCGGTGCTCGATACCCTGAAGCGGCGGTTTTCGAACCAACCGGTCACGGCGGTGGTGCTCACCCACCACCACCACGATCACAGCGGCGGACTCCGGGCCTATCAAGCGCGAGGGATTCGGGTCGTGGCGCACGATCGGAACACCGAGTTCGTGCGGGCCGTGGCAGCGGCCCGGAAGACGGTGGCGCCGGACCGGCTCTCGCGGGGAAGTCCGGCGCCGGGGGTAACGGCCGTTCGCGACTCGCTCGGCCTCGGCACCGGACCGGGCCGGGTGGTCCTCTACCCGCTCCCCTCGATCCATGCCGAGGGGATCCTGGCCGCCTGGGTCCCGAGCGCCGGGATCGTCTTCACGAGCGATGTCCTCTCGCCGGCCCCCAACCAACCGCCGGCGGCCGTGGGCAGCCGGGAGTTGGCCGCGTTCGCTCGCGGGGTCGGCATCGCGCCGCGGCGGTATTCGGGGGGCCACGGCGTAACGATCGATTGGTCGGCGGTCGAGGCAGCGGCTCGACCGTAGCGTCGGCTATCCAACCTGCGGCCGCGAGGCTCTGGATCGCCTCGTCGACTGATTGCCGCCGGCGCCGGCCGCCGCCCCGCGTCGACAGAGGGCCAGCAGTCGTTCGAGTGTGACGGGTTCGAGGTCGCTCCGATCCATGGAGTCAATATCGTCGCCGCCTTCGGATCGGCCTCACCGTTTTCACGCGGTTAGGGCTGATTTCCA
>JANNQX010000174.1:0-4605 GCA_031400975.1 Gemmatimonadota bacterium | reverse complement strand
GGGATTCCAAGGACGTGGCCGAGGAAGAGGAGCTTGGCGGGTGACGAAACCGCCCGGGACAGCTTGAGGGCCGCCCCGCCGATGGGGATGACGACTGACCCGATCGCCGGGGGAATCCGGAGGCCTTGCTCGGCCGCCGCGAGCAGGGCGGGGATGGTGGCCAGTGAGGATCGGGTGGTGGCGGCCACGATCTGGGGGCCAATGGCGGCCCGCCCAAGGGCGCCTAACGGGACTCGGCCGATCAGGCTCGCGACGGGATAGAGGGCCAGCGTCGCGATGGCGAGGAGAACCAAGGAGAGCGCCGCATAGGCCACGAATACGCCTCCGATCTTGAAGCCGGAGTCGAACGCCGACCGAAACCCGAGGGCCAAGAGCACCAGGGGCGTCGGCCGCATGATCCATGCGACCAACACAAAGGTGGCTCCGCGGATCGCCTCGAAGCCTCGCTGAAGGGTGGCTTGCAGATCCGGTGCCAGTCGCCGGGCCGCCAAGGCAAACGCGAGTGTGAACAACATCAGAGGAAGAATCTTGTCCGCCCCTGCCGCGGCGACGAGGTTCGGAGGAATCAGGTCGTTGACCCAGGCGTTGCCGCCCGAAGGACTTCCGGACCCCGGGACCGGTGGGGGGAGCGGGCCAGCCTCTACCAGCGACAGTCCCGCGAACCACGGCAGCGTCATCAGGGCCGTGGTTGCGACTACGGTAACGAACGCCGTGAAAAATAAAAGTCCCGCAAACACCCCGGGGACCGCGATGCCCAGGTGAATCGCGCCCCGCTTGTTGACTCCCTGGTCGGCGATGGCAACGTACAGCTGCGACACCACCAGCGGGGGGACGATCAAGCGGAAGGCATTGGTCCAGGCCAAGACCAGCGCATCCGCCCCGCGCAGCAGCGGTCCGCCGCTCTCGGTCGACATCGACGCGGCGAAGCTCCCGGCCACGATTCCGATTGCGAGGCCGGCGAGACTGCCGAGCGACAGCCACCAATCCCTTCGGAGAGCCCTCAAGCCTGAAAGACCCCGCGAATCGGTCAAAACGGGGTATAGTCGGGCGGCGTGATGCCATTGAGCCGGAGATATGGTACGGTCTGACCGAGCGTCCAGGGGAAATGGTCCAGCAACTCCATCAGGGCCCGATAGCGGGGCAGCTTCTTGCCGAACTGCACGATCTCCTCCGTCATCGCGGCATCGCTCACCCGGCCAAGCATCTGGATGGTGTGATCCATGGCCGCCACGGCGTAGGCCTTCAGTGCCGTCTTGTTGTGGAGGTAGACCGCCGAGTCGCCCAAGGCTGGAGCTTTGTCGGACCCGGTGATCGCCAGATGTGCGATGAACGCGTTGCCTCCCGCTGCGTGCTCGATCTGCTCCGCGAAGGTCCGGACCCCTTTGGTCGGCCGGAAACCAAGCATCGATTCAGGAGCGGCGTCGATATACCGGAGCACCGAGGCCTTGTGGGTTTCGACCATGGCGATCAAAGCTGACTGGGGCAGGAATTTTTGGGCCGCCACAGAGGCGGTGATCAATGGGACTAGGGCAAGCGCGCTGACGAACGAAAGCGGACGCATTGGAGCCTCATGGCTTGGGGGAGGTAGACGGCGGCTGACTCTGTAAGCTGACCGGAGGGATGCTGGTCACGCAACTATTGACCGGAACGGCGACAAGCCCTGCCGCTCGACCCGGGGTCCTCGGTAACTTCCGGCATCCACCGGGACCCGCCCGGTTTTGCCCGAACCTTTGAGAATGCCATGGAAGAACCCACCAGTCCTGAACGCCGCCCCGACCTCATCTCCGAGCGCCTATTCCGGACCCGGACCGTCATCATTGCCGGGGAAATCAATCAGCGGCTCGCCGCGGTGGTGACCGGTCAGTTTCTAGCCCTCGCCGCCGAGTCTTCCGATCCGATTACCCTCTTCGTCAATAGTCCTGGTGGCCATGTCGAGTCAGGGGACAACATCCACGACTTGATCCAGTTCATCACCCCCAAAGTCCGGGTCGTCGGGACTGGGTGGGTGGCCAGTGCCGGCGCGCTCATCTATGTCGCCGTTCCGCTGGCAGACCGGTATTGCCTTCCGAACACGCGGTTTCTTCTCCATCAACCGGCCGGTGGAACGGGCGGCAGCGCTTCCGATATGGAAATCGAGGCTCGCGAGATCATCCGGATGCGCGATCGGCTGAACCGGATCTTCGCCAAGCAGACCGGCCAGCCCCTGGAACGGATCGAGGGCGATACCCACCGCAATTTCTGGTTGACTGCCGAGGAGGCGGTGGCCTATGGGATCGTCGGGAAGATCATTCGAACCCAGTCGGAGCTCGACGGGAAGTAGGGGTCACGTCGGTCGCTCCGACAGCCATTCGAGCAACCGGCCGAGGGGCCAACAGTTGATCACTCGCTCGGTTGGGATGCCGGCCAGTCGAGCGTGGGCGATCGCGATGCCGGCATACCCGAGTTCCTCACCCGAATGGGCGTCACTGTCGAGCGCCAGCAGGCACCCCGCGTCATAGGCTCGGCGGGCCATCGCGAAATCCAGGTCCTGGCGCGCCGGCCCGCCGTCGATTTCGATTGCCACACCGCATTCCGCAGCCGCCGCGAACACCGCGTCCCAATCCGCCACGATCCCGGTCCTGGTCCCTCGCTGCCGCCCTCGAGGGTGGCCCAGGATATGAACTCCGGGGGTCCGGACCGCTCGGGTCATCCGAGCAGTCTGATCGTCCGGGAGCCGAAGCCCGGTGTGGGCCGCCGCGACGACCAGGTCGAGGGTTCTCAGCTGATCGCTGGTGAGATCAAGCGACCCATCGAGCGCGATGTTTGCCTCGACGCCGGCCAGCATGATGAATCGTCCGGTGAGGGTCTCGTTGACCCGGTCGATCTCGGCCCGTTGGCGGGCCAGGTCGGCCGGGGTCAAGCCATGCGCGCTTGGTAAGCCGTGGGAGTGATCGGTCATGGCGGAGTACTGATATCCCCGTGCCAGGCACGCCTCGGCCATCTCGGCCAGGGTCGCTGTCCCGTCGCTCCAATCGGAATGGATTTGGAAGTCTGCTCTGTAGTCCGCGACCGATGGCCCAGTGAGGCTCTCGTCACTGAGCGCTTCCATCACCCCAGCGCGGCTCAGGAAATTGATCCGCTGGGCCCGCCGTTTCGCGATCAGCTCGGCTTTTCCACTGCCAAGGACCGCGGCTTCGACTGTAGCGGACGCCCCGGTCCGGAGGACCTCGTCGACTACCAAGAGGGACTTGGGCCCGACATTGGGGATTTTGGGAAGGTCACCGCCCTCGGGAATGAGTGCGGTGACCGGTGCTTCAAGCAACAGGATGGTGTGCGCTGCCCTCCCGTACCCCATCTGACTCTGCTTCGATGCCTGAACCTGCCCCAAGTCGTCGAGCAGGTCGGCTATGACTGCGTTCAGGTCCTCCACCCGCCCACGGGCCGGCCTCAGTGAGGCCGGAGGTGTGCCGGGTGGTATTCGAGAACTCCATCGGTCCTGCCCGTGGGGATCGGGTTGGCCAAGCCGGGTGACGGCCCAGGCAGTGGGCAGGCACCCCCGACCGACCACCGATACTGGCCTCCGGTCGGGTTGACCAACCGGACGCAGTCGTTAAAGAGATTGCTCAGCACGCCACTGGCCCGGCCCATGTACACCGTGCTGGGCGTATTCGTTCCCGAGCCGCTATAGACCCGGATCGTGGGATTACTCGCGCTCAGGGTGAGGCCATTGGGCAGCAGGAAGTTGACCAGGGCGATGTCGGTCTTGATCCGAAATCCATCGAGTGACGCCGTTGGGGCTACCCGCGTGTCGATCGCCAAATCGATGTACTCGTTGTTCGGGTTCTGGTCATCACGGATGCCTTGATACACGATCTTCCCGACGACCGCCGCGCTGAACGGAGCCCGAGAGGTGAAATCATTGACCGACTCCCGGAACAGCTTGGGCGCCTGCCCGGGTTTCCAGAGTTGGATGCTTCCGGTCCCATCGGGGTGAGCCTGCCAAGGGTCCGTGCCGCTCCCCTCCCAGCCATACGGGTCAAGGGTGATGAACTTGGTCGGCGTCTTCCGATATACCTCCAAGTGCAAGTGGGGAGCGCTGCTACAACCGGCGTTCCCGGCGACCCCTATCTGCTGGCCGGCGGTCACGATCTGGTTCAAGGTGACGTCAAATCGATCCATGTGGGCGTACCAGACCACAATCACCGCGCCGGTCGGGAGCGTGTGTTCGATGAACAGCGTCGGCGCCGTGACATCCCGATTCAGCGGAGGACAGAAAAACGGCTCGCTGGTGAGGTCGGCCCGAATGACCTTGCCGGGGAGGGCAGCCAGAAGTGGCGTGCCCGTTGGCATCGGCCAATCATACCCCGAGTGCCCATCGACCATACCACCACGATTGGGGTGCACCTCGCCCCAAAACGTCGTGAAGACGTCGTTCATGTCCACGAACTGCTTCGGGATGTCGTGATCGAGGAAATTGATGGTTGGGTACTCGCCGGCGAAGGGCTTGGTCAGAATCGGCGAGAACGTGGCGGTGACGACGTCGATGGTCGCCGTGGCGCTGACCTCCTCGCTCGAGGCCGCAATGGTGACGGTTCCGGCGGCAACGCCGGTGACGAGCCCGGTCGG
>JANNQX010000173.1:0-16103 GCA_031400975.1 Gemmatimonadota bacterium | reverse complement strand
CGGGTTGGCAACCCGGAGGTTGGCTTGTTTGTGGTCTCGGGTGGTCGAGACGAACGCCAGCTCTGATCCATCGGGAGACCACTCGACATCGGCCCATTCGGTTCCCCGGCAGACGACATGGTCGCAAAGGGTAGAGCGGTGGGCGTCCGGCGCCATGTTGAGGCGCGTGACGGTGCCGGTCTCGACGTCGATGACGACCCGGCTGATCCGAAAGATCACGCTGTCGCCCGGCAGTGGGTACTTCCAGGCCTCGAGCTTGGGTTGGCCGACGGCGGTATTGACGAGGTACATAGTGCTGGTGCCGCGGGCGTCGTGCTGGAAGGTGGCAATCCGCCTTGAGTCGGGCGACCACAGCACGACAGGCCGGTCGCTTTTGGTCCAGCCGGCATTGTCGGTGGCGTAACCGAAGTCGGGAATGCCGTCGGCGGTGAGTTGCCGCTCCTGCTTGGTGGCCAGGTCGCGGATCCAGAGGTTGTTGGCCCTGGTAAAGGCGGCCAGCTTCCCGTTGGGCGACAGGCCGACCGTCGGCGCCGGCGCGGTGGTATCGCCCGGTGGGGTGGCGCTGACGACTCGGGTCTTCTTCGAGGGATTCACCAGGACGTACTCGGATCCGGTCGGCGTGGTGTTGCGATACCAGAACCGGTTGCCGTCGAGCCAGGTCGGGCGAACGGTGGCTTTGAAGACGAGGGCGTTGAGCTTCGTCCCCAGGGTGCGTTCGGCGCGAGCATAGTCCTCGGCCGTGAGGGCGTTGGGCGCCTGGCCGGCCAGTGGCGCCGTGACGGCAAGGAGGACGATGGAAAGCGAGCGCATGGACGGAGGATCCCGAGTTGGTCTTGGCCGGGAAGATACGGGTTTTGGGACCTTCCGCCCACTCCGCCGGCGCGCTTCATTTGAGCGATGAACGTTCTCCTCGTACTCGCGGCCCTACAGGCGCCCAGCCAGGTCATCCTCTACATCGGCGACGGCGTTGGGGTCAGTCACTGGACCGCCGCCAAGCTGGCCACCCCCGCCCTGGCGGTGTCCCGCTTCAAAACCCTGGGCCTGGTCGACACCCGGGCCTCCGATTCAGATCTCACCGACAGCGCGGCGAGCGCCACGGCGTATGCCTGCGGGGTCCGGACCTTCAATGGGGCCATCGGGGTCGGTCCAGACTCGGTTGCGGTGCCCACCATCCTCGAGATGGCTCGAGACCGCGGCTGGGCCACCGGACTGGTGGCCACCTCGAGCCTGACCCACGCCACCCCGGCATCCTTCGGCGCCCATGTGCCGTCCCGAGCGATGGAGTTCGAGATTGCCCGCCAATTGGTGGCCGGCCGAGTCGACGTGCTGCTTGGCGGGGGCCGACGGTGGTTCGACCGGGCGGTCCGGCCGGACCGGATTGACCTGTTAGGCAGGCTCCGGGGAACCCATCGGCTGATCGGCTCGGCCGCGGAGCTCAAGGCGGTCGACGTGACGACGGTGCGCCGCTTGGCCGGCTTCTTCGCCGACGATCCGATGCCGGCCGCCGCCCAACGGGTGCCGACGCTGCCGGACATGACCCGGGCGGCCATCGAGATTCTCTCGCGCGATCCCGAGGGGTTCTTTCTGATGGTGGAGGGGTCGCAGCCTGATTGGCGAGCCCACGACAACGACCCGCTGGCGGCGGTGGTGGCCGAGGTCGTGGATTTCGATCGCGCGATTGGTGTCGGGCTCGAGTATCAGCGGCGCCATCCGGGCGTGGTGATCGTGGTGGTGTCGGACCACGAAACCGGCGGGTTGGCGATCGAGGTGGCCGGGACCGGCCGGGCCGCCCGGGTGGTCGCCGACTATACCACGACCGGCCATACCGGGCAAATGATCCCGCTCTTTGCATCGGGGCCTCTAGCGGAGCGCTTCGCGGGGATTCAAGAAAACTGGCGAATCGGGCAGCACCTCCGGGACTTGATCGTCCGAACCCGGTAGGCTTTCCGCCGCACTGCGGTTGGCCATGGCGATCGGCGGAGGGTTGCAACGGCTCCGTGCATCGAGGGGTCAAAACCGTGGGTTTGAAGCAACTTCCCTGATCCTGAGAGTCAATGCCAAGAATTTTGCTTGTGGTGCTGGCCTTGGCGGCCGGGCCCGATTTAGCGGCCCAAGGCGCCGGCGTCGAACGGTTTCTCAAAGCCGAGATGCGAGAGCGGCGGATTCCGGGGCTCCAGGTGGCCGTCGTTCGGCACGGACGGATCGTCTTCCAAGCCGCCTACGGGGCGGCCAATGTCCAGTATGGGGTGCCGGTGACGGACCAGACCGTCTTCTCCATCAATTCGGCGACCAAAGCGTTTACCGGCGTCGCGATGATGCAGTTGGTCGAAGCCGGCAAGGTCGAGTTGGCGGCTCCGGTGGCACGGTATCTGAGCGGATTGCCGGCTTCGTGGCAGGGCGTGACGATCCGCCAGCTGCTCAACCATACCTCGGGCCTTCCCGACATCCTTGACCCGAGTACCGGCGATGTCTTGGCCCAAGTGGGTGATGAGCCGTTGTGGACTCGGATTCAAGACCGGCCACTGGAGTTCGCGCCGGGGGATCGCTTCAGCTATAACCAGACGAACTACCTCCTGTTGGGGAAGATTATCGATTCTTTGACCCGCCGGCCCTTCGTCGACTTCATTGCCGAGCGTCAGCTCAAGGCCTCGGGGATGCGGCACACCGGTTTTGGGGACTCTCGCGATGTGATTCGCAACAAAGCCCAATCGTATCGGTTTGTGGCGGAGGCCGGCGGGCCGCGGGCCACTGGTTACCCCCTCACTAATTCCATCGAGCAGTTTCCGGTGTTTCTCCGCACTGCTGCGGGGCTCAACTCGACCGCAACCGACCTGGCCCGGTGGATCATCGCGCTCGGGCAAGGGCGGCTCTTGGCCGGCGCGGCGAGCCTGGCGACGCTGTGGGAGCCCGGGGTGCGCCCGGACGGCCAGCCCGAGTCGTGGGCTTTGGGATGGCCGGCCTTCAGCCGGCCGAAGCACCGAGCGGTGGCCGGAATCGGTGGGGGCCGCTCGGCGTTTTTCGTCTATCCGGACGACGATCTCGCCGTCGTGGTTCTGACCAACCTGTCGGGCGGATCGCCTGAGGAGCTGATCGATCAAGTCGCGAGCTATTTCATTCCCGGCCTCCGGGAACCCCGCTGGGTTGCCATGGCGACGGTTCGGAATGCGCTGGAGCGCCGCGGGTTCGGGCAGGCGGCCGCGGTGGTCGACGAGGCGAGGAAGCGAGATCCGGCGTTCGAGCTCCCACGGGAGGACGTGAATTCGTGGGGGTATCGGCTCCTGTCCAAGGGGCGTCCTCGCGACGCGATCGAGATCTTCCGGCTCAACGTTCGTCTCTACCCGGCCAGTTCCGATCCTTACGACTCACTGGCTGAAGGCTACGAGGCGGTCGGCGATCGGGCCCAAGCCATTGTCAACTACCGGCGGTCGCTCGAGCTCGATCCGGGGAATACCCATGCGGTTCGCCGCCTCAAGGCCATCGAGGCGGAGGCCGGAGCTCAACGTCCCTGAGGCGGTTGAAACCTCGATGACGGCCGGCTCGTCTTGCGGTACTAGTCGTGGTCGCATACTATGTGTGACATACTATAAGGCACGTTATGCGCGTCGAACGCGAATTGCTCCGGGGGGCCGGCCCAATCACGGTGCTCCGGCTCCTCTCCCAGCGCGAGATGTATGGTTATGAGCTGGTTCAGGCGTTGGCCCGGCGGACCGATGGCGTGCTGGCCATGGGCCAATCGACCTTGTATCCGCTCCTCTACGGACTCGAGGCCAAGGGCTTGCTCCGAGGCACCTGGCGGATTGCCGACTCCGGCCGGCGCCGCAAGTACTACGGCGTGACGCCCAAGGGAACGCTCTATCTCAAATCGCGGCAGGTCCAATGGCGCCGCCTGGTGGCCGCGATGGGTCAACTTGGGCTGTTAGGCAGGGCCCGGTGAGTTCCCGCTGATGCGGACGGATCTCGACCAGCTCGAGCTGGAACACCGGGCGCTCCGTCGCGGGCTTCCCGTGGCCCTTGCGGCAATCGCGGCTCAGGTCGTCGCGGAGGCTCGGCTCGATCCGTTGCGGCGGGATGCGGTCCTCGAAGAGCTGATCGCACACTTCGAGGATGGGCTGGCGGCGGGCTGTTCGATCGCTGAGCTCTTAGCCGAGTTCGGCGATCCGGCGGACGCGACCGCGCTCCTCGCCGCCGCGACCCGGATTCCCCGGTCGTCCGACTCAACCATTCCACCAACCCGCAGGTTGTCAATGTTGCCACACATCGTTCGCGAAGCTCGGTTTGCGGTTCGTCGGCTGACGAAGAGCCCGGGCTTTACCGCCACCGCGATGCTGACCTTGGCGCTCGGGATTGGCGCCATGACGTCGATGTTCTCTCTGATCAACGCGATCGTCCTGCGTCCCTGGCCGATTGCGGCGGTGGACGACGTCTACGATCTGTTCGAGAAGGCCGGCGGAACCCAGCCACTGACCAATCCCGACCTGGGGGACTTCGAGCGGGGTACCAAGGATGTCTTCGTGGCGGTGGCCGGGATTCGTTACGCGAGGGCCCAAGCCGGGGAGGGTGCCTCGACGGCTCCAGTGGCGGTGGAGCTGGTCACGGGATCCTATTTTGAGATCGTCGGGTTGCCGCCGAGCTTCGGTCGCCTGCTCGGGCCGGGAGACGACGTGGCGCCCGGGGGTCACCCGGTTGTCGTTCTCGGCTACCGATATTGGGAGCGGAGCTTCGCATCCGACCCGGGAGTGATTGGGTTTGCTCGATTCGGCTCAACGGCCGGCCGTACAGGATCGTGGGCGTGGCGGCCAGGCAGTATCAAGGCAACGTGCGGGTCATGATCCCGGACCTGATGGCGCCGATGATGTGGTCAATGTGCTGAGTCCCGGCGAAACCGACATGCTCGAATCGCGTGACCTGCATGGGATGTTTGGGAAGGCTCGAATTCGGCCGGGTGTGTCGCAGGCCGCCGCCCAGGGGGCGGTCAACCGTGTGGCGGCGGACCTTCGGCAGCAGCGGGTGGGGATTTGGAGGGCGGAGGGCTCGGGCTTCCGCCTGATCCCAACGAAAGACACCATTCTGTTTCCGGACGCCGACCGGTTCCTCCGGGTCTGTCCGCCCTATTGTTAGGCGTCGTTGGATTGCTGCTCTTGGTTGTTTGTGCCAATCTGGCCGGATTTCTGCTGGCCAGGGGCATCGACTGGCGGCGAGAGATCGCGGTGCAACTCGCGATCGGGGCGACCCGGGGCAGGGTCTTGCTTCCCTTGATGATGGAGAGCCTGTTCCTCGGTTTCGGTGGTGGGATTGGGGGGCTGTTGATTACCGTCGGGCTCACCAGGGTGCTGGCTCGAGTCGAGCTTCCGTTGCCGATGCCTGTGGTCCTCGACGCGGCGCCGGACCTGACTGTGTTCGGGTTCGGGGCACCACGTTGTCGATGAAGTCGCGGTCGTGGCTTACCAGGAGCAGCGTTCCGGAAAAACCCAACAACACTTCTTCGCGCAGATCGAGGGTTTCGATATCGAGGTCGTTGGTTGGTTCGTCGAGTGCCAGTACGTTCATGGACTTAGTGAAGCCGGGTGATCGACAGTGCCAAGCCGGTCGTGTTGCGGCACGATCAGGATCCTACTCGTTATCCATGTCGTGGAACAAATGCTGGTAGAACCGGCCGGGTGCGTTTAAAAAATCCCGGGTTATACGATACTGCGCCGTGTCCTCATATGCCACCGTGCGGACCCCGCCGTCGAGGCTTATGATACTGGCGCCAGGATAGCTTAGTAGGATGGGCGAATGGGTCGCGACTACCAGCTGGGCCACTCCGGAGACTGCTAGCGAATGGAGCACCCGCAAGAAGGCTAATTGACGCTGTGGCGAAAGGGCGGCCTCCGGCTCGTCGAGGAGGTAGAGTCCGCGTTTGAAGCGGTGCTGAAAGAGGGCCAGGAATGCCTCCCCATGCGATTGTTCAAGCAATGACCGACCGCCGTAACTTCCAAAGTCGCTTCCCGCCAGCTCGAGGCGGTTGGCGAAACTAAAAAAAGTCTCGGATCGAAAGAAAAAGCCCTCAGCGACTTTGTGTCGCCATCCCAGCTTGAGCGCCTTGCCCAGACCTTTCTCGCCTGAGCTGACTTCGACGGCGTGGTCGCGACTTCCACCGTAGGCTCCGAACCCGATTGCCTGGGCAAGCCCTTCGAGTAGCGTGGATTTTCCCGAGCCATTCTCGCCGACAAGGAACGTAACGGGGCTCACAAGATCAATCGCCAAGTTCTGAAAGGCCGGGATGGTGAATGGGTGATCGTGAGGACTGGCTCGCTCCGGCCGCAGCGAAATGTTGGTAAGAAATGGACTCCGAATTGACTCGCGATGTTCCGCCATATCGACCGTGGCCCGATGGTTTTTGTTTGCAAGCCAAGTCGCCGCCCTCGGCGCTCGTAAACCGAATTCGATTTGTGGTCGCACCAACCGCTCCGACCCGAAAAGAGCGTCGTCTTCCTATGGGGCCGGATGGTCGTCTGGCCACCACGCACCGGTCCAGCGTTCGCCATCGCACTCCAGCACGCCCTCCATCTTGAGCGCCTCTGCTTGCGTGCGCATCAGATGGAGGCCGTTCAGCAACGCCTGGACTGAATCCACGCCGTGGGCATAGCGAACGGCAGGACCTGACTCCCTCAGGACCGTCACCGAGCAGCGGACCGTGTGTATGTCCGCCGGGTCCGGGTGGGCTGGGCCGAGTTCAACCACAATCGGCTCGACAGTTCCAACCCTCGTCAGCTGAAAGTGTCGCCGCGCGATCGCAGCGATTCGCTTAATGTCCTCTTTCATTTTCAAGTCCGATTCCTGACCCATCCAGCGCCACGGCAGGCTGCATAACCTCCCATACATGCTCCCCAGCAAAGGGCTCTGGCTTTTCTGGCGGATGGTGACATCCTGCGGCATGTGGCGCTGCACTTGTCGTAAAATTCCTCGCATCGATCGCCTACTGACAAAGCCGTCCCTCGCCACTCTTAAATGGTGACCTGCGGTATGTTCGTCTCGATGCTGTGCCAGATTGAATCAGCGGCGGCTTGCGCCTGGAGCTGATCGTCAGGCGAGACGGATACCGAGGTGGATTGCCAGGTGGCTAGCGTCACTGCGTCAATCGCCGCGTAGTGTTGAAGTGTGCCGTCCTCCGGCGCGAACATCATTGCGGTCAAGGAAGACATGGCCGATGATAGATTTGCCCCGGCGATGCAGCGGGCCGGGCCGAACTCACGGTTTCGCCTCAGACCCTGCGAGGAACCGCGATTGACGCTCTCGTCTCCGCGGAGCGCCGTGGCGGGCACTCGTTCGGGCGCTGAATTGTCGGCAGTCGGGAGGGGGGGTGCGCACGCCAGGAGCAAGGCAATCGAAAGGAAAGCTAGCGATGTTCGCACGAGGTACCTCCGAAGTTTGAAAGCCGATAACAGGATTTTGCTGAGGTTAGGACGGCAAAAGAGTAGTGGATTACCTGAGCCCGTGGCAACGGCTTTGTTAGGCTTCGATGACCTCGCCCGCGTTCGTAATTCGGGGGCAGGAGCCGCGGTGCGCCCATTTATTGTACAATCCCGACGAGTCGTAGGCAACGCCGGCCCGGTCTACAACCCGGGCTCACCGGTGCTCGACATCGCGTGTCCTGGGCAGCGCCTGACTCCGGATCAGAAAAGTCCTGGTTCGAGCCCAGGAGGGGCAACTTCCAAAGCCGCCTTCGAACGGCTTTGTTCGTTCAAGATTGGCGGGAGCATGCTGGTACTCGCTCTGCGCCCTTGGCTGGTCCTCGCCGAACCAAGTCGTCCGCTTCCGATCGCCGTGCGCACCAGCGCCGACGCCAACTTCCTCGCCAGACTCCGTATCCTCTTCGACTGCCGGCGCGGCGAAGACGGTAACGGGTGGCCGCTGGCCGAAGCGGTCTCCTTTGCGCTCGGGCGGGTGTTGGCGGGTGCGGGCTTCGATGCGATGACGTTTCTTGTGGTACCGGTGGGATTGGGATTGGTGGCGGGGTTGGCGGCTTGGTTGCCGGCCCGACGGGCGGCCCGGGTCTCGTCGGTGACCGCTCTCCGTCATGGGGGGTGGTTGGGCGAAGGGCTAACTCAACCCGGCCAGCGATTCCCACCTGGCGGTGGCCTTGCCCAACTCCCCGTCCACCGCGGCCAGACGGGTCTTGGCTGCCGCGGTGGCCGCGCCGTTCTTGAGGAAAGCCAGATCAGCGAGCGAGGCGTACAGGGCCTCTCGCTCTTGCTCGAGGCTGTCGATCTTGGCGGGCAGTTCATCCAATTCACGGGTCTCTTTGAAACTCAGCTTCCGCTTCTTGCCGGCCGGCTTCGGCTGCGCGGCCGGTTCGCGCTTGGGTGCCGCCGGCTTGGAACTTGCCCGGGCTGTTTTCTGGCGGACCCAATCGGTGTAGCCCCCGACGAATTCACCGACCTGGCCGTTGCCTTCCATGACCAGGGTACTGGTCACCACGTTGTCGATGAAGTCGCGGTCGTGGCTTACCAGAAGCAGAGTCCCGGAAAAGCCCATCAACACCTCTTCGAGCAGATCGAGGGTCTCGATATCGAGGTCGTTAGTCGGTTCGTCGAGCGCCAGCACGTTCATGGACTTAGTAAAGAGCCGGGCGAGGAGCAGCCGATTTCGTTCTCCGCCCGAGAGCGCTTTGACGGGGGTGCGGGCCCGGTCCGGCGGAAACAGGAAGTTCTTGAGATAACCGAGAACGTGGAGGCGGCTTCCGCCGACCTCGATGTGGTCGGCACCACCGGCAATGCTGTCGAAGACTGATCGCTCGGGGTCAAGGGTCTCGCGGAGTTGGTCGAAGTAGACGATCTCGAGGTTGGTGCCGTGGCGAATGGTGCCGGTGTCGGGCTTGAGTTCGCCAAGCAGCAGCCGAAGCAGCGTCGTCTTCCCCGATCCGTTCCCTCCAATGATTCCGATCCGGTCGCCGCGGGCGATCGTCGTGGTCAAGTCCTTGACGAGCAGGCGGTCGCCGAGAGACACCGAAACCGCTTTGGTTTCGACCACGACCTTGCCGGAACGCTCGGCCTCGTCGACCTGCATCGAGACCGACCCGATCCGGTCCCGCCGGGCGCCGCGTTCCCGTCTCAAATCGATCAGGGCTCGGACTCGGCCTTCATTCCGGGTTCGCCGAGCCTGGATGCCCTGGCGAATCCAGACTTCTTCCTTGGCCAGCTTCTTGTCGAATAGCTCCCATTCCCGTTCCTCGGTGGACAGGGAGGCGTCTTTTCGCTCGAGATAGGTGTCGTAGTCGGCGCCCCAGTCTCGGAGGCGGCCTCGGTCGAGTTCGATGATGCGGGTCGCGACTCGCCGGAGAAAGGCCCGGTCGTGGGTGACGAAGAGCAGGGTGGTGTTCCGACTGATCAGATAGTCTTCCATCCACTTGATAGCCTCGACGTCGAAGTGGTTGGTCGGTTCGTCGAGCAAGAGCAGGTCGGGTTGGGTCACCAGAGCCCGCGCCAGCAGCGCTTGTCGCTTCCGGCCGCCCGAGGCGGTATCGAACGGCTGCTCGGGGTCGAGGCCCAGGTGCGAGAGGACGGTCTCGACCCGGCTCTGGAGTTGCCAGGCATCGGCTTGGTCGAGCGCGTGGTGGAGGCGGTCGAGCTCCCGGAGGGTGGCGTCATCACCGCTCGCGGCGAGGCGATGGCTGGCGTCGTGATAGCGGACCAACAAGGTGCCGGCCTCGCCCAACCCCCGGGCGGCGACGTCGAAGACCGTTCCGGCGACGTCGGTCGGGATGTCCTGTTCGAGCCGGGCGCTGGTCAGGCCGGTTTGGCGAATCACTTCCCCGGAATCGGGCCGGACCGTGCCGTCGAGCAGCTTCATCAGCGTGCTCTTGCCGGTGCCGTTCCGGCCCAGGAGTGCGACCCGTTCACCCCGATCGATGCTGAAGCTGGTCCGGTCGAGAATGGCGGGCCCGCCAAAGGCGATCCCGACTTCACGCATTCCTATCAACGCCATCAGACTGCTTTCATTCAGAGAGTCATCGGGTGCCCGCCATGGCGGGCCGACCGGTAGAGCGCCTCGATGACCCGGAGGTTGGCGGCGGCTTCGCCGGGGGGATACCTAACGGGGCGGTGATGCAACGCGCAATCGGCAAAGTGCTCGACCATCAGGCGGTACTCGTCGTCCCCCGCCACCGGGTGCTCGATTGACGGCTCCCGGCCCCGGTGCTGGATCGCAACCGTGTCGGCGGTACCCGGAAGAAACGCCGAGGGGAGTTCGATCGATCCGTCGGTTCCGGCCACCTCAACGGACTCCCGTCGTTCCATGGTCAGGGCGCAGTCAAACTGGGCGACGAGGCCACCGTCGAACCGGAGCGTGCCGACCAGTTCGAGATCGACGCCGGTCGGGCCGAAGGTGGCCCAGGCTTGGACTTCGGCTGGTTCCCGCCCCGCCAGGGTCCGGCTCACGTTGACGCAATAACAGCCGACGTCCATCAAGGCGCCGCCGCCCAAGGCCCGGTCGAGCCGGATATTGCCGGGCTTGGTGAGCCGGAACGTGAAGGCGCTTCGGATCAACTTGAGCGGGCCCAGGGCTCCGTCCCGAATCAGAGTCTCGACCCGGCCGATTCGGGGATGGAAGCGGTACATAAACGCCTCCATCAGGGTGACCCCGTTGGCCGCGGCCGCCGCGGCCATGTCGTGGCACTCCGCCGCCGTCAGGGCGAGCGGCTTTTCGCAAAGGATGTGCTTGCCCCGCTCGGCCGCCTTGATGGTCCATTCCCGGTGAAGGCTGTTAGGCAGCGGGATATAGACCGCATCGACGGTGTCGGCCCGGAGTAGGGAGTCGTAGCTCCCAAAGTGTTCGGGAATGCCGTGGGTGGCGGCGAACTCGCGGGCCGTTGCCGAAACCCGGCTGGCCACGGCCGCGAGGGTGCCGTTGCTGGAGGCCCGGATGGCGGGGATCACGGCGGCGCGGCCGATGTTGGCGGTGCTGAGGATGCCCCAGCGGAGGCTCGGCACTCGGCGCTCGGCGCTCGGCACTCGGCGGCTAGCGATGGTAGGCCACTTTGCCGTCGACGACGGTGACGTCGACCTTCATCGAGCCGATCTGGTCGGGGTCGACGCGGGATAAGCCGCCGTCGAGGACGCAGAGGTCGGCGGCCTGGCCTGGCTCGAGGGTTCCCTTCCATGTCTCGGCGTGGTCCTGCCAGGCGCCGGCAGCGGTGTGTGACCAGATGGCCTGATTGAGGCTGATCCGTTCCTCGGGGCCCGAGACCGTTCCCGTTTGCTTCCCTTTGCGGACCACGCACGTGGAAATGCCTTGGCGCCAGTTGCCGTCGGTTACCGGGGCGTCGGAGCCGGTTGCCACTTGGACGCCCGCATCAAGGGCGGTTCGATAGGGCCACTCGTACGGCGCCCGGGTGGGGCCGATGCTGGCCATCTGACCGTCGGCAATCAAGTATTTGATGGTCGAGTTGAAGTTGGCGCCAATGCCCAGCGCGGCCATCCGGCGAAGCGTGGCGGGCAATACCATGTCGGCGTGGATCAGGTAGTGGCGTCGGTTGCGAGCCGGTGTCGCGGCGAGCGCCTTGTCGTAGGCTCCGATGATGGTATCGATGGCCCGGTCGCCGGTGGCATGGGTGCCGATCTGCCATCCGGCGTCGTGAGCCAGCCGGACCATCGCTTCCATCTCGGCCACCCGCTGCTCATCGCTGCCCTCGCCGCTGACCAGGACGCCGTTGCCGCCGCCTTGATAGGGTTCATGCAGCCAGGCGGTTTTGTTGCCGGTCGGAATCCCGTCGGCGTGGAGCTTGACGCCGGCCACGCGAACCCAGCGCGGATCGGCTCCAATTGGCGCCTGGAAGGCGGCGAGCGCGGCCTTCACGTTCGCACTGGAGCGCCCGACCGCCAAAAGAGCCGTTAGGCGGGCCTTGAGGCGCCCAGCTGTCGCCATCTCGGCGTACAACGCCAGGACTTGGCCGTCGATCCCGGGCTCGGTGAAGCTGGTAATGCCGTTGGAGGCCATCAAGGCGGTGGCGTTCTCGAATCCTCGGAGCCGCTCGGCCGCCGAGTAGGGCGGAATTACCCGGCGCACCAGGCCCGCGGCCCCTTCGAAGAAGACGCCGGTTGGCTCGCCCCCGGCGTCTTTCACGATGATGCCGGCCGGAGGCGGAACGGTTTCCCTGGTAATGCCGGCGGCCGCGAGCGCCTTCGAGTTGGCCCAGACGGCGTGGCCCGAGAACTCGGTCAGTACCACCGGATTGTTGGGAGCTGCTTGGTCGAGATCCTGGCGGGTGGGCGCCCGTCCCTCGGCGAAGTACGGTTGATCCCAGCCGCGTCCCTGGATCCATTCGCCAGGCTGACGGGCGGCCGCCGCTTTCCGAACCGCCTCGACGATATCGGCAATCGACTTCACGGCCGGGTAGCTCACGTCGACGTTGAAGGGCGGCTGGCTGAATCCCCACATCAATGCGTGAAGGTGCGAGTCGTTCGAGCCGGGCAGGAGGGTCCGGCCGCGAAGATTCACCGATTCGGTGCTGGGGCCGCCCAAGCGCCGCATCTCAGCGGTTGTTCCCGTGCCGAGGACTCGGCCTCCGCCGATGGCGATGGCTTCGACTCGGCGGAAGGCCCGGTCGACGGGATGAACGTCGCCGTCATACAGGATGAGGTCGGCCGGGGCGGCAGGCCAGCCGAGGCGGGGCCCTCGGAAGGCGGCGGCGCCGGCGGCGGCCACCAGGAACTGGCGCCGGGGAACGGGGGTGGAGCGGTGGCTCATCGGGACCTCGGTTCTGGTCTGGGCTTCGGACTCGGCGTTTTCTGAGCCCGGGGTCGCGCAAAATTGGTTACCGCGGTGTAGGGGAGCCGGTCGATGTTGTCGGGATGCCGAGTTGCGCTCTTCAACGCCGAGTCTCCAGATTATGGTCATGTCTGCCGCCCTGCGCCAGTTCACCGTGGACGATTTGGACGCCCTTCCGGATGACGGGAACCGGTACGAGGTGCTGCACGGGGTTTTGCTCGTGACCCCGCAGGCTGGGCTTCCCCATCAATCGGTCGCCACGAAGCTCACCGTAGCTCTTGGTTCGTTCCTGCGGGCCGAACCCGAGATCGAGATTTGGGCGCCGGGAGCAATCCGGATCCAGCCCACCATCCACCTCGAGCCTGACATTTTGGTTGGTCGCATGCCCACGACCATTGCCAGGTGGGAAGCGGTTCGCGACCATTGGCTCGCGATCGAGGTTTCGGGCAAGGGATCCCGGATTTACGATCGCGAATACAAGCGTGACGGCTACCTCGGAGTCGGGGTCGCCGAGGTCTGGCTGGTGGACCTCGACGCGAAACGGATCTTCGTATCCCGACTGGGCGGTCCGAAGGACATTCCCCACGACGCCGAGTTGATTTGGCGTTCCCCGGGTGGGCGAGAACTCAGCCTTGACGTCGCCTCGCTGTTCCTGAGAGTGCCTGCCGGCGAGTAGCCGGCAGGCGCGAAGAAGTCGCTAGCGCGACCTACCGGTCGATCAACTGGTCCCACTCCTGCACGGTCCGGTCCAGCCGCTCCACCAGGTCCTCGACCTCTGGCTTGGTGATGCAGAGCGGCGGCAGGATGAAGAGCGCCACGCCCCGTTTCATCGCGCTGGGCCGCCGGGGCCCGTAGAGCGCGGTGTAAAACGACAGCCCGTTCTTATACGCGATAGCCTGGAAGAGAATTTCCGGTTCCGCCTCGACCGGCGGGAACTCCAGCGTCTCCTTGTCCCGGACCAATTCGAGGACCGCGAGGAGGCCTTTGCCCCGGACATCGGCGATCGGCCGATGGGGCAGGATCCGCTCCCGGAGCAGGGCGTGCAGGTGAGCACCCACCTCGGCGCTGTTCTGGACCAGCCCGTCCTGCTCGATCACGTCCAGCACGGCCAGGGTCGTGGCGCATCCAACCGGATTCCCCATGTGGGTGTGGCCGTGAATGAAGTAGGTGCCCTTGGTGAACGGCTCGTTGACCTTGTCGGTAACGGTGGCGGCGCCCATCGGGAAGTACAGACCTGAAATCCCCTTGGCGGTGACCATGATGTCCGGCACGATCCCGTAGTGGTTCATCGCGAACCACTCGCCGGTTCGCCCAAAGCCGGTGACGACTTCGTCCGAAATCAACAGCACGTTGTAGCGGTCGCAGATCTCCCGCACGGTGGTCCAGTAGGACTGGGGCGGCACCAACCCGTAGTCCTTGCCGGCCCCCACCGGGGTCGCGATGAACGCGGCGACGTTGTCGGCGCCGCGATAATGGATCATCTCCTCGAGCTCGAGGGCGCAGGTTCGCCCCCAGTCCTCCTCGGTCACGCCGAGCGGCCGGTCGGTGGGCCGGCGGCAGTGGCGGATGTGGGGGGAATCGTTGAGCATCGGGTCGAAGGCGTGCCGATACCCCGCGCCGCCCGCGACCGAGAGGGCACCCAGCGTCATGCCGTGATAGCTGTCCCAGGTGCCGATCACCTTGCTCTTCCGGGGATTGCCGGTGGCGATGTGGTACTGCCGGGCGATCTTGATGGCCGTCTCCACCGCCTCCGATCCGCCTGACACCAGGTACGTGGTGTTGAGAGTGCCCGGCATCAGCCGCGACAGGCGCTCACACACATCGGCCCGCGGCTCGTTGGCCATGGCCGGGGTTACGTAGGTGTACTTCGCGACCTGCTCTTGCATTGCCTTCACGACCCGGGGGTCGCTCCACCCGATGCTGGCGCCGAGCGCGCCGCCCGACACATCGAGGTAGCGGTTCCCCGCTGTGTCGTAGAGATAGACTCCTTCGGCCTTGGCGAGGGTGATGTCGAAGGTGTGGTTCGAGAACATCCGGCCCCACTTGCCCTCGGCCGGTTTCTGTCCCGGTAGCGAACCCGTGTCATGCGGCGTCATGGTCGTCTCCTTGGGTTTACTTCTGCTTGACCCACTCGGTGGTGCCGAGCGGAAAGGCCGCTCCAGTCGATTGGGAGGTCATTCCCTCAACGTGGCCGGTAGCGCCGATTCGGAACGTCACCGGCATCTTGCCCATAGCGGCGTCCGGCATCGTCGCGACGAAGGAATCGTAATGGAAATGCTCGAGCGGTGCGATCATCCGGCTCGCGTCGTACTGGATGGTCAGCTTGCCCTGGTCGTACCGGACCGTGGCGGTGCCTATGAAGTCCTCGTGGTAGACGCCGGCGTACGCCTCGAGGGGGAGTGATGGCTTGGTGCCCTCGACCCTGACCAGTGGTTTGAAGGCGGCCCGGCGTTTGGCCTGATCCGCCTGCTGCGCGGCGTAGTACTCCTTATTGTAGTCTTTGGCCGGCGCAATGCCGAGCAACCGGTCGAAGAGATGAGCCATCAGCGGGAAGGTGACGTCCGAATGGTTCAGGTTGGTGAGGATCACCACCCCGATTTTGCTCTCGGGAAGGAATCCGACCAGGGCGGCCATCCCGTCGATGTTCCCGCCGTGGTTCACCCACCGCTGGCCCCGGAAATCCTCAACGAACCAGCCGTATCCGTAGCCCAGGAACAGGGGGGACATCAACCGGGCCTTCATCCCGGGGTCGTCGATCGAGAATTGCGGCGCGGTGGCGTCGGTGACCATCGCTTCGCTGAGGAGCCGCTTGTCCTCGAACACGCCGTTGTTGACCCAGAGGCGGAGCCACTTCGTCATGTCGGCGACGTTCGAGTTGATTGACCCGGCGGCGCCGGCATTGTCGATGTTCCGATAGGGAATCGGCTTGACCGTGCCCTCGAGTTCGGCGTGCGGGGTCGCGACGTTCAGCTTGCCCGCGAGGTCCCTGACCGACGTATTGGACGACGTCATTCCGAGCGGGCCGAAAATTCGGGTCCGCACCAAGTCGTCCCAACTCTGGCCGGTGATCGCGTGCGCCACCTCGCCGGCGGTGATGAACATCAGGTTCTGATACTGGAACCGGGTCCGAAAACTGGTGCTCGGCTTGAGCCGCCGGATCGAGCGGACGATGTCTTCCCGGGTGTGGGTGGTCGCGTACCAGATGTCGTCGCCCGGGCTCATGCCGCTCCGGTGGAGCAGGAGGTCGCGGACCCGGATTTCCCGGGTGACCCAGGGGTCGTACATCTCGAACCAGGGCAGGTAGTCGGTGACCCGGTTGTCGAAGTTGAGCTTGCCCTCGTCGGACAGCATTTCGA
>JANNQX010000172.1:0-4165 GCA_031400975.1 Gemmatimonadota bacterium | reverse complement strand
CCCCCGGGTCGTGGTGTTCGAGTTGGTCATCCCGAGCGGTTGAAAGATCCGTTCCTTGATGAAATCGTCCCACGACCGGCCGGTGGTCGCTGGAATCGTTTCGCCTGCCGTCAGGTACATGATATTCTGGTAGCCGAACGTCGTTCGCGGGCTCCAGGTCGGCTTGTGGAAACGGACCCGCCGGATCACTTCGGCGCGACTATAGTTGCTCCCCATCCATAGCAGATCGCCGCGCGATAGACCGCTTCGATGGGTAACCAAGTCACGAATCGTCAACTCCCGGGTGACCGCGGGATCATAAAGTTCAAAGCCCTTGATGACGTCGGTGACCCGGGTGTCCCATCCAAACCGCCCTTCGTCGACCAACATCCCGAGCGCGGCGGTGGTAAACGCCTTGGTCGTCGACCCCACCGCGAACAGCGTTCGGGGTGTTACCGGGGCTGGGTTGCCCAGTCGTTTCGGGCCGAAGCCCTTGGCATAGACGATCGAGTCGTTCTTGACGACGGCGATGGCCAGCCCGACCCCCTGGAACTTCGTCAACGCGTCCTGGATGTAGGCATCGAGACCCGCGGGCACGATCGGCCCCGCGCGTTGGGATTCGGCGGTTTGGGCGACCAGGGCGAGCAGGGTCAGCACAGCGACGGCAGGGCGCATCAGAATCTCCAGGCAAGACGGAAGGATAGCCGCCGGGAAATTGTCGGCCTGTCGAGGTAGACGCAACCCCCTAACCGACTATTTTGTCTGTTCCTTCGTCACTCCTTCCAAAGAGCGCTATGCCTCCCAAAGGTTCCAAATACGGTTCCGCCAAACTCGGCGATGCCTTGGTAATCAGAATGCGCCAACAAGGCCGGGCCGCCGGGATCTTCCTGATTGCCGCCGCCGCCCGCCGGTACGGCGTTACCTACCGCGCCATCAAGGATGCGTTGACCGGCGTCACCTACGCCCGTCTCAATCGAAAGGTCCGACCATACTTCGGCCCGAGTCGGAAACCGACCCAAGGGAGCGCCGTACGGATCGATAGCGATTCCACCCACGGGTGGCAGGCCCGGTACCGCGGCACCAGCAAGTTCTTCTCCGACGGCATCCATCGCACCAAGGCCCTTTCACGAGCTAACGCCTGGCTTCGGGAGCAACGCCAATGACCACTGATAGAATTCGATCGATCGCGCTGGCCATTGCCGTCCTGCTGCCGGCGGCCGGATCGGCCCAGACCTTTCCGACCAACGATCCGGTCCTCAAACGAATCTGGGAGGAAGGGATGACGGATCGCTCCCAGGCGGGAACTCTGGCTCAAATCCTCACCGACTCGATCGGCCCCCGGCTCTCGGGGTCGCCCGGTTTCCTCGCCGCCACGGACTGGGTCGCGGCTCGCTACGCCGCCTGGGGCATCCCCGCCAAGAAGGAGAAATACGGTACCTGGCGGGGGTGGAAACGCGGCTCCAGCCACATCGACCTGATCGCTCCGCGGGTCCGGACCCTTGAAGGACTGATGCTCGCGTGGAGCCCCGGCACCACCAAACCCGTCGAGGGCGACGTGATTCTCGCGCCCGATCTTTCGGACTCGGCCGCCTTCGTCGCCTGGCTTCCGAGCGCCAAAGGCAAATTCGTGCTCTGGTCCCAAGCCGAGGCGACCTGCCGGCCTGACGAGAACTGGGAACGCCTCGCCCGGCCGGCCTCGGTCACTCGGATGAAAGAAGAGCGAGAGGCGGCGCGGCGAGCCTGGGGTACCCGGATCCAAAAGCTGGGACGGGGGGCGATCAATGCCCTCGATCAGAGCGGAGCGGCCGGGATCGTGACCTCGTTGTGGTCGGCGGGATGGGGTGTCAATAAGGTCTTCAACGCCCAAACAAAAACCGTCCCGATGGTCGATGTGAGCTGCGAAGACTATGGGCTGCTCTTTCGCTTGGCCGGCAAGAATCAGGGCCCTCGGCTTCGTCTCGACGCGCGGGCCGAGGAAACCGGCGAGCAGCCGATGTTCAACGTGGTCGGCGAAATCAAAGGGACTGAGAAGCCTAACGAGTACGTCTTGCTGTCGGCTCACCTCGATTCTTGGGACGGGGCTTCGGGCGCGACCGACAATGGAACTGGGACCGTGATGATGATGGAGGCGATGCGGCTCCTCAAAGTGGCCTACCCCAATCCGAAGCGCACCATCGTGGTGGGACACTGGGGCGGGGAGGAGCAGGGGCTCATCGGGTCACGCGCCTACGCCGAGGATCACCCCGAAGTCGTGAAGGGCCTCCAGGCCGGGTTCAATCAAGACAACGGGACCTGGAGAGTCGAGTACATCCGGATGATGGGTCTGACCGGGGCTGGGAGCCATTTCGGCCGGTGGCTCTCGAGTCTCCCGTCCGAAATCGAAAGCCTGATCGACCTCGACATTCCGGGTGAACCCGAAAGGGGCGGCAGCGATCACATGTCGTTTCTCTGCGCCGGGGCACCGGCCTTCCGGCTTCAATCCAACTACCCAGACTATCGCCAGTACACCTGGCACACGAATCGGGACACCTACGACAAGGTGATCCTCGATGACCTCAAGAACAACGCGACGGTGGCCGCGATGCTGGCGTATCTAGCCTCGGAGGATCCGGAGCCGATGGCCCGCGACCGGCGGGTCTTGGCACCGGGACCGACCGGCCAGGCCGCCCCGCAGTGGCCCACCTGTCCATTGGCTCGGCGGAAGGCGCCCTAACGGGGCTCCCCGGCGACACGCGGCTCGGGATCGAGCGGGCTGTAAACCGCCACCCCAAGGGCGGCCCACCCCGAGCCGGCCAGCAAGGCGGCGATGACATCGCTCGGGTAGTGAACCGCCAAATACAAGCGCGAAAACGCGATGCCCAGGGTCAAAATCGCGCCGATGGACCACCAGATCCGAGCCGCGCTCGTCCTGGCCCCCCGCGCCAGGAGGATCGCGCCAAACCCGAACACCAAAGGCGCCATCATCGCGTGACCGGATGGATAGGAATACCCACCGACCCCGTCTAGGTGCGGAATCAGGCTCGGCCGAGGCCGCTGGAACCCGGCTTTGAGGGTGACGTTGAGGGCCCATCCGGACAACGTAGTGGCTACGAAACACGCGGCGGCCTGTCGTTCACCTCGCTGGTAGAGTAGCCAGGCCAACACCAGCCCGGCTGGAATCGCCAGCTCGCCCGCGCCGATCGCACTGAGCGTCTGCATAACCACGGTGAGCCAAGGCGTCCGCCATTCGGCGATCAGGTCGAGAATCCGTTGATCCCAAGCGGTCAGCCGGGGCTCCACCGCCAGCCGGCCCAGCCCACCAACGACGAAAAAGGTCAGACAGGTTGCCGCGAGGAAGCGGGCGCGGTGCTTGGGGTCGCGGGCGGGCATGGACGCAATCTAGGGGAGGTCTTCCTCCCGCCTAGTCGTCGGCTGGTGGTCCGTCGGCGGGGACGCACATGGCGCACCCCCGGCCCAACACAGTGAAGCCGAGGAACTCAACCTCGGTCGACAGGAAACCGGGTTTCACCGGTTCGACGCGCATCAGGCCGGTCGACAGATACTTTTTGTTGCTGTCGCAAAATACCGTGGCCACCACCGCGCCCGAGCCGAGGAACTCCTGAGCCAGCAGCGCGCCGATCAGATTGCCCCCCGACGAGATCCCGACCGCCAGCCCCAGTTCACAGGCTAGCTTCTGGGCCATCAAGATGGCATCGCCGTCGTCGGCGGCCACCACTTGGTCCAGGTGGCTCAGGTTGACGATGGCGTGGATGAACTCGTCCGAAATCCCTTGGATCCGGTGGCTTCCGACCTTGTGGCCGGTACTGAGGGTCGGCGAACTCGCCGGTTCGAGCGGATGGAGCTTGACGGCCGGATTCATCCGCCGGAGGTACCGGCCGGTGCCCATGATGGTACCGCCGGTCCCGACGCCCGCAACAAAGGCATCCGGCTTGAGTCCGAGGTGGGCCAACTGCCCCCAGATTTCCGGCCCAGTGGTCGCCTCGTGCGCGGCCGGGTTGTCGTCGTTGGAGAACTGGTGCGGCAGGAAGGCATCCGGCGTCGACTTGGCGAGCGCGTCGGCTCGTTCGATCGACCCGCGGAAGCCACCCTCGGCGGCGCTCACCAAATGGACGGTGGCCCCGAAAGACTTGATCAGATTGATCCGCTCGACGCTCATCCAGTCGGGCATGTAGATCGTGACTGGATG
>JANNQX010000171.1:0-69944 GCA_031400975.1 Gemmatimonadota bacterium | reverse complement strand
GTTCCCGGGCCCTCGCGCGGACCCGAGCGGTATCGCCGCAGACCTCTCGGTCGAGCCTAGCACGGCGCGGCGCATTCTCATGCAAATCAATGCCTTAGCGTGGTCCGCGAACTCCCGGCGCAGCCCGCCTCCGCTCCAGGTTCGCGATCACACGATCAAGGGGCCGTCCGGGTCGACAGCTGACTTGGCTCCGTGGTGTTCTACCCGATGCTTCCAGTTGCTCCCCAGGAAATAGAATCGTAGACTATCATCCTCGACACTGTGAATCTCGAGTAAGCGCAGCCGCAGAGTTGCCCATTGCGCGGGGTCAACCCGGCATTCGAAAACGGAATTCTGGACCCGCTGTCCGAATCCTACACAGCATTTGGCGATTTGCCGGAGGCGATTGCGCCCCTCTCGGGTCGTCGTCGCCACATCGTAGGTTACGAGCACGAACACAATCGGCTACCTCCACACGAAGGCGGGATATGCATCGAGGTCTCCACGGAGATGGCGGGCCAGCAGCCGCGCCTGAAGATGAAGCAGCAGGCCAACCGTGGTCTCCTCGCCCAGGAATGGGTGGGTGATGAGGTCCTGCTTCCGCTGCTGGTAAGCTGTGAGCACTGTCTTTCGGGTCGCATCGTCCATTTCGATGCCACCGGACTCGGTTCGGCGGAACCCCTCAGGGCGAACCTGCTGCCGATTGATTAGGGTCAGGGTGAGCCGGTCCGCGACGAACGGTCTGAACTCCTCTATCAGGTCCAAGGCAAGGCCGGGCCGGCCCGGTCGATCGCGGTGCAAAAACCCGACCTGACTATCGAGGCCCGCAGCCTCGCAGGCCGCCCGAGCGTCGTGGCCGAGCATCGCGTAGAGAAATGATAGGAGGGCGTTGGTGAGATCGAGTGGTGGCCTTCGGCTTCGGCCAACAAACCGAAAGGCGTCCCGTTGGGTGGTAAGAAGGTGATCGAACACCCCAAAGTACAGGCCGGCGCATTCTCCCTCGAGCCCCCGGACAACATCAAGGTCGGTGGCGGTCATGACCTGCTGGAGGTGATAACCCATCCGGGCTGCGGCGAACTCGATGGCCGGGCGACCGGCCGCGTTGGGGTAGTCGCGAACACTTCGGAGCAGCACAGTCCTGGCGTTGGCGACCTTCGCCGAGACGAAGGTTCGCGCCAGGGCCGCGGACGACTCAAAGTTGTCGGCCCGGCGGTATTGCTCCCGTCGCAGCAGCACGTTCCCCGGCGTGAAGCCCACGACGCGGGCGAGGAATTTGCCCTGCTCGGTAAGGAACGAAATCGCAATTCCCTGATCCGCGCACTTGGCCATGAGCCACGGGCTCATGGTGACCTGGCCAAAGCACACGACGCCACCCAGGCTGTGGAGAGGAAGCTGAAGCCTGGTCTCGTCACCAACCTTGAGCGTAAGGGCCTCTCCGTACTGGTGCAGATACGAGCCCTGAGTCGTGACGAAGAGCGTATTGAGGTGCTGTCTCACGGCGGTGGCGGGGCCTCCTCCAAGTTCGCTGCCAGGACCGTCGAGAGGTAGCCGGCAGCTGTCCTACCGGGGTCCATCGCCGTTGGCATGCAGAGTTCGATCAGGGAGCAGGTCGCGCACTTGGGTTCCAAATTGGCCGCTGGGGTTCTCCCGCTGGCGACGAGCCGGTGCAATCGGCCGCTGGCGTCCTCCGTTAACTGTCGCAGGGCCCGGTCAAACACGACCTCGGTCCGCCGGTGGGTAGTCCCGTAGTACAGCGCGCCAAGCGGGACAGGCCTGGCGAGCATCTCTTCAAGGCACAGTGCCTGGGCGCAGAGCTGGACCCTGTCCGCATCGTGTTTCTTTGCCTTGCCCCGCTTGTACTCCACTGGAAAGGGGGCCCCCTCACCAGCGCGAAACTCGACGACATCTGACCTGCCGATCAATCCCAAACGGAACGATCGTAGGGTGAGCGACCTGGTGGTGAGGGTGCCGGATTGTGTTTGAGGCCGCCCTTCGTGGGCCTTCCGATGGAGATGCTGGCCCTCGACGGTGAGTCGATTCTCCGCCCAGAGGCCTTCGACATGGATCAGCGCACACTGCCGTTCACAGAACAACAGGTGCTGGAGCGCCGAGATCGGCAACAAATCATCCTCCCCAAACGCTTGGGTTCCGTTCGGGGATGTCACTCCATAACCCCGATCAGGCTCGCCGCCGCTCTTTCAAGCTCGGGAATCTTCCGCTCAATGACGTCCCAGACGATCTCTGAATCCACGCTGTCATAGCCGTGGATCAGGCGGTTCCTAAATGCGATGATCGCCGATCCGTGGGCGACCGACCCAAAGGTGGCCTCATGATGATCGCGGAGGCGTGTCATCGCTTCACCAATGATCTCTAACTGCCGCTCGCAGGCCGATCGCAGCATCAGGTCGGCGAGATACTCGTCGAGCGATCGGCCTTGGCAGAACATGAGGGTCGCCTGGCAAGCCCTTCGGATGTCGTAGATCAGCTTCTTGGCGTCACGCGGCATAGATCAAGCGCCGGGTCTCGTCAACCGCTTGGCGGAAAAATGGGTTCTGGATCGCTTGGTCCCGGATCAAGTCGACCGGGCGGCCGAACAATTGTTCCAGCTCGTTAGCGAGCCCGAGGTACCGGTCAGCCAGCCTTTGATCGGGGACGGCGTGGAAAGCCACAAGGAAATCGAGGTCGCTGGTGGCCGGCCGCCAGTCGGCCGTGGCCCCGGATCCAAAAATCTCCAGCGTGGCGACCCCGTAGCGCTGGCAGAGGTCGATCAGGCGCGACCGCTTCTGTTCCAGTTCAGCTGCGACTTGGGCGTTCATGACGTGATCCTCGATCCGCGCCTGGTCTCAAAACCCTTCGATTTCCTCCGGCCGCAACCCGTCAAGCGGTTCAAGGCGATAGGTCCCGTCGTCGGCCACCACGAGCGACCGGTGGACTTTTGCCGACGAGTACTGCCCGGCCCTCGACTGGTGTTGCCACCAGATCATCTTGAGGACCTCCATGCTCCCAGCCGGCCGGGCCGAAGACTCGTCGTTTTGAAACAGCTTCGGCAGCACTTGCTTGATGGCGTCGGCGTCAGCGGGGCCGAAGCCCGTCCGCTCGGCCAACTGGGGGTTCATGCTACCGAATGCCACATAGACGCCGCGGCTGACTCGGTGCTTCATCCCCATGGTGTCGCTGCTACGCTTGCTCCCGTCGCCCTCAGCGTTGACACTTTTCGTGATCTGTACGCTCATGATGTCGATAGGCGCCACGCTGAAAGCCGACTGGATGGTCACTGGCCCCCGAATGCCGATGGATATCCCGTCCTGGCTCCCATCATCACCCCCCTCAGCCCCATCCCCGCCTTTGCTCTTTCCCTTCCTCTTGAGCGCGAAAAGCTGGCCGAAGGCTCTGACGTCGAGCCAGTGGGCGCACGCGAGCTTTGCCGTTTCAGCCGAACCGAGCTTGTTGCCAAGGGCCGCCTCGGCGCGGGCACGCAAACTCTTGGCGTCGTCGGTCTTTCGGTCATCCGATTGGACGAAGATCGCCTGGCCACTCTCCTTCGCCTGGTCACGCTCACCGAGCCGGTCTCGGATCTTTCGCTTGAGGCACACGTCGGTGATTTCGCCGAAACTGGCGTAGTCCGTCCGGGGCCGGTTACCACTAAGCGGATCGCCATTTGGGTTGGCGTTGGCGACTCGGATGATGACAGCGAAGTCAATCTTCTTGTCCAGCGGGGCCATTGGCTCGGTCTCCTAAAATAGCTAGTGGGAGGACGCCGGTTCGACTTCGCCGGGACTACTTGATGCCGGCCGGAGGGCTGTTCGCTGACAGTGGTAGCCCAAGAGGAACTCCCCCGTAAGTCGCCGATCATCCTCGAACGTCCCAGCGGGGAACGACGCGACGACGTCAGAAAGCAGGCCCTCCACGGTAGCCAGGAAGCTGGGCCGTTTGTTCCGCAGGCGAGACTTGTAGGGAGCTAGGGCTGGCTCAATCAACCGCCAAGTGCTGAACGGGTGGTCGGCGAATCGTTGAAACATTTTTGCTGCCGTCGTGTCCCGGCCTTCTCCCGCGACGAAGAGGGCCCGGCTCTCAAGGTGCTCGGCGATCGCGAGAAGCCGGCCATAGAGGTAGTCCCGGGAGGTTCGCTGAGACTCTAGTGCCATCTGGTATCCTTTTTGCTTTGCCGAGCCACGAACCAGGGCGCAAGCGATTCCCAAGTTCTTTTCCCACGGCCATTCATTTCCCCCCTTGCCCCGCTCGAATCCGACCCGATTCACCGTTCGCCGGACCACGGCGTCGAGGAGGTCGCGAGGCAACCGCTGGCCATCGAAGATACAAGGGAGCAAGCGCTCCAACGTCGACTTGTGGAGGGTTCGCTTTTGTTCGCGCGCAGGCCCGTGAGCGGCCTCAACGATCTCAGCGGGCGCCGGAGCCCCGACGAACTGGAATGGCCCGTAGTTTTGCGGCCAGCCGTTCGATTCGTGCCAGTCGAGGACGCGATCGAGGAACTCAGCAGCCTGCAAGGTACGGTAGAACGCGAGAGCCATCCGCCCTGGGCTGGCTGAGTCGATGGCCATAACCACGATTCCCTCCGTACTCCCCAAGTTGGCGCGGTAACCTGCCATCAATCGGTTGCATCTCAAAGCGAACGCCTGGCCAGCGTCTCCGACGTCGAGCGACTCGCGGACCGCGGGCTCCGGCTCCGCCCCCTGAAACAACTCGAATGTATTGGCGAATGGGTCCGGAACGGCCTTTCCCGACTTGGACCAAACGACGACGACTTGGTCCCCGACCCGGTGGGCCTGGCGGCGGATGAGCCAGCGGAGCGCGGCGTGGGCCTTCTGCGAAGCCTCGAAGCCAACGCCGCATGCCTCCTCCGCGTCGAGGAACCTGCCACGGAAAGTGTAACCGGCGCTGTCGTTCGACGAGATTAGCTTAGCCTTGTCGGCAGCGTTTCTCAACTTGGCCCCGTGCTGCTCGGTCAACACGGTTTCTTTGCCGGTGACCATGCAGAAGCCCCGTTTTGTCTGGGAACTCGCATAGTGGCTGATCCAGGACTCCTGAAGAGCCTTGTCGGTCCAAGTCTCCGGTCCCAGGGCGCCGTCGATCTCGACGCTCCAGCGTATGAACGCCGTGGTCGGATCGGCGATGAGGCCAAAAATCGGTGGACCCGACTTCTTCGCTCCGTCCCAGTGCCTGAGGATCTTGCCCGTTGAGTCAACGGGAAGGATCCCGGATTCGACGAGGTCGGTGGCGACGCGGCCGCGCTGGATGTACGCGAGAATTGCCTCCACCTTGGGGTGGCGAAACTCGGAACCGGCCCAAGCGGACATGGCACCGACATAGTCGCGGTGCGGCTTGGCCGGATCCTTGGCAAACCCGATCGTGACTTCGCCTCCGAGGGCAGCGAAATCCGCAGCAATATACTGAAGCTTGTCGCACAGAGGATGATGAGTTGGCGTCGTGCCGGATCGTCCGCCGGAGGCCTCAGTGCAGGGTACCAACGTCGTGTTGTGGTCCCTCGGCACCGGGCTGGCCCGACGGAAGTTGCCGCGTCCGTCGATCACGATCTCAATGTGGGCTTGCTGGGTGGTATGACCGATTGGCGGCAACGGGTCGGTGCGGAATTGGGGCAGGTTGGCGCACCGGTCGTATGTGTCGAAGAGCTCTTGGACCCAGTTCATGTCAGTCCACCCACCCCGCAGCTTCCGGGCCGGCACCCGTGACATTCTCCCCCAGGCCGAATCGCTTGGATCCCATCGGCCGAACCAACTTCCGAGCCGTGCATTGCTCGGGCGTGTCAAACCGAATCACGCCGTTCCGCATGACGGGGCGCCAGAATCGCGTTTCAAGGACCTTTCGTCCGGTCTCGTCGGGGTAGTCGAACCCATGGAACATCAACCCAAAAGCGACCTCGTCCGTTGCGTCGTAGTGTCCTGGCTCGGCGCCGAACTCGTAGGGCTCCACGTACCCCTGGCAGTCGCGGGTGCCGAGGAAGATGTCCTGGCGGCCCCCGCGCTCGACCATCCGCCGCGCGATGGCGTAGTGCTTGCCCTCCACCCGGTCTTGCGCCAGCTCAGGTCGATGCTCGTTCCAGACGAAATGGGCTCGGACCTGATAGTGCACGTCAGCAAGGAATATGTAGATGGCGAGGTCATTTCCTCCCCCAAAGACCAGCGGCTTCGTCCCTTTGGTTTGGGTTCGGATCGGATTCATGATCCGGACCTCATCGATAACCCACACGAGAGTTGGCTTCCAATAGATCGACTTCGTGATGCCCTTGAGAGCCTCGTAGGTTGGTACGTGATACGAGCACTTCTCGCCACCGACCCGTGTCAACGGGTCGGAAAACAGGGCGTAGCGGGCGGCTACTTTGAATTCGATGCCGTTGCGGTCAGCCACTCTGAAACTCCATAGGTCTCACCGGCGTTTCGGACAGCCCAAACTCGTCGTCGTAATACTGGCGGTCGAGGCCAAGGATGCCCGTCCCCGCCAAAAGTTCCCTCACGGCGTGGCGGGCTTCCAGCCGCGCCAAAACGTGGCCGAAGACGTTGACGCTGAATTGTTGAGCCCGCCGCAGCAACGGAGCGGTCCACTCAGGTTTGACCGCCGCCGACAACTCGGCCACCAGATCCTCGCCTGCCTTGTCGTAAGGTACTATGACACCCCGCGTCGGCGCATCAATGGCCCTGAAGGCCTGAGCGGCCGCTTTGAATGACTGACGAAACCAGAAATTGGGGGGCCGCCGGTTGAGCCGGTTGTACTCGCCGACCGCCAGGTCGTTGCTTGAAAGGAGGCTGAGCAACGTGTCATCATGCCCGATCGACGCCGCGGACACTGGATAGTCCATGCTTGAGGACCGGCTGTAGAAATAGTTCTGGTAGTACCAGTCCATGGCCTTCGGGCCGATCAGGCTGTTATCGAACCGCGACGGGTTGTCGGCGTAGTCGTCCAGAACACGCGCACTCGTGTCTCGACCGACTCGAATATCGGTCAGTCGATCTAGGCTTTCATCGGTGGGGTTGACGACGTGGACTCGACCGGTTGGGCGCCCGCCATGGCGGTTGCACCGGCCCGACGCCTGGGCGATTGAATCAAGCCCGGCCGTAAATCGGATGACCGTTCCAAAGTCGATATCCACGCCGGCCTCGATCAACTGCGTGCTGAAGCAAAGTAGTGGACCTTCGGGCTCCTCCAGGAGGCGTCGGATCATCGCCAGGTGGGCCCGCCGGTGAGCGGGGCACATGTTGGTGCTAAGGTGGTAGACCGCTCCGACCTTCCCCTTGCATAGCCGATACAATGCCTGCGCGGCGCGCTTGGTGTTCACCACCACCAGACAACTATCGGCAAGATGAGCCTCGGTGATTGCGAGGTCGGCGATCTCATCGTTCGACCAACCACCGGCCTTCCGACGATCCAAGACGTCGACCCGCTTGAGCCGCTCAAACAGCCCTTTCACATCGGGCATGAGCTCGCTGTTGGCCAGAAGCCGGGCTGCCCCCTTGAACGGGTCAACCTGGTGCAACAGGGGCTGAGTCGCGGTACAGAGCAAGGCAGTGGTCCGGCATTGCTCGACGAGGAAGTTGAGGGCGTTGTTGAATAGATGAACACAGTTGACAGGAACGGTCTGAACCTCGTCGAAAATCATCACCGCCCGGGCAAGCTGGTGTAGTCGTCGGACTCCGCGGGTGCCGGCACCGAACATCGCTTCCAAGAATTGAACGTTGGTCGTGAAGATGATCGGTGCGTCCCAGTTGTCGGCGAGCAATTTGTTTCGCCAGGTCTGGTGTTCGGGCGCCAGGTTCGAGTGATGCTCTAGGACCACACTCCCGGCCGGTGTGCCATCGGGCTCCAAGATGTCCCGGGCTACCCTGGCCGATTGGTCGATGATCGACGTGAACGGGACAAAGTAGACGATGCGTTCCAGGTTATGGGTCTTGGCGTGGTGAAGAGCGAAGCGTAGGCTCGCGAGGGTTTTTCCCCCACCGGTCGGTACGGTAAGTGAGTAGAGTCCGGGAGGCCGGCCTGATCCGGCCAGGCACTGGGCGGAGATCTCGTGCCGAAGGGCGTCGATTTGATGGCGCTGAGGTATCGCCGCAAGGTGAGCTTCGAACCGGGCGGTCAAGCCATCCCAATTGGGGCGCTGATCGTCAGGACCTTTAGCTTGTTGAGGCCTGTCGAACGCAGCCGAGTCGCTCCGATCGGCGTCGATTAGGCAACTGAACAAGTACCGCAAAAGGAAGGCGCATTGGAGCCGGGCCACTGGGCCATCCGCGTGACGGTTTGGTGCGAGCTGCACGATAGCCGTCATAGCCCCCTGTATGCCCGCCACGAGATCAGGGCGGGCCAGGAGTTCGTTGACCCGTTGCCAGACGTTGGGATCCAACTTCGCCAGCGATTCCTCTAGATGGGCTCGGTCCTCGGCCTTCTCAATCCGGCGGCCAAATGCGTCATCACCGAAGGTCGTGGGGCTCGATGTGAGGCAGTCAATCAACCCGGAATGATGCGAGGCTATACACAGTGCCAACATCTGCCCGACGATCGAGCCCATGCCACCCTGCGCCCCAAGCTCTCTCCAAAGGAGTTGGGCGCCAGCGGTCGAGTGATCGACTTTCCCCCTGAGGTCGGCCGCGTTGACGAAATCGGCATCCTCGTCTTGGTTCAGTAGGCCAACCGCGGACTTGAGGTAGGCCTGAAATTGTTGGCTGGATTTGCCGAGGTCGTGAAGGAGCCCTAGGAGCTCACCTTGATCGGCCAGGCCCACTTTCGCAGCAAACCGGCGGGCTAGCTTGGCTACACCGAATAGGTGCTCGGAGAGCGGTTGGCTCGCAGGCGGTTCTTTCCGATAGTGGGCGATGGTGTTGTCAGCATTCATCGCCCCGAACCCCACCGTAAGGGAGGTGCTGCATGCCTTGGTTGTTTCGGGGCGTCTAGCGAAGATCGCAGATTCGCGGTCCTTCTAAAGACGTCCGGGTGAGGATTTGGACGGCAACACCGGCGCCCTTGCCCTAGGGTCGTCGGTGGCGGCCGGGTCATCGGCACCGAACCTGAACCGCCACGCTGCTAAGGCTCCCCAAACATCCGAAGGACTCGCGGCAGGATTCCGCCATGCCGATAGTAATCCACCTCGACCTTCGAGTTGAGCCGAACGACAGCCTGGAACTTCTTGGTGCTTCCGTCCTCGGCGGTTGCCGTGACATCGACCCGCCCCCCCGGCACTGGGCCGGCGGCGATTCCCGTGATCGTGAAGGACTCTCGGCCCGTTAGGCCGAGAGATTCCCGGGTTTGCCCCGGCTCATAGCAGAGCGGTAGGACTCCCATGCCGACCAAGTTGCTCCGGTGAATCCGCTCGTAGCTCTCGGCAATCACCGCCTTGACCCCCAGAAGCGTGGTGCCTTTGGCGGCCCAATCTCGACTCGAACCGGTCCCGTACTCCTTGCCCACCAAGAGCACCAACGGCGTGCCTCGTTCGAGGTACCGCATTGCCGCATCGTAGATCGACAGGATCTCACCAGTCTTGAAATCCAAGGTCCAATTGCCCTCCTTCTCCGGCACCAGCCCATTCTTGATCCGAACGTTGCCGAAGGTGCCCCGCATCATCACTTCGTGATTGCCACGCCGGGCTCCGAAGGTGTTCCAGTCGGCCGTCGCCACGCCGCGGTCGAGCAGAAATCGGGCGGCCGGGCCGTTTTTGGGAATCGAACCCGCCGGCGAGATATGGTCGGTCGTGACCGAATCGCCGAGGGTGGCTAGGACCCTAGCGTCGACGACGTCGCGAAAGGCCCCCGGGTTCTTGGGGAGGTTCTGGAAGAACGGCGGCTCCTGGACATAGGTCGACGCTCGGTCCCACGCAAACCGGCTGCCACCCGGAACCTCGAGCCGCTGCCACTCGACGTCACCTTCGAAGACCCGGGCATAACTCTGGCTAAACATCCCGGCCGTCAGCGCGGTGGCCAGGACATCGGCGATTTCCTTCGCGCTCGGCCAGATGTCGGCCAGAAGAACGGGCTTTCCGCTCTGGTCGGTGCCGAGGGGCTCGGTTGAAAGGTCGAGGTCAGCCCGGCCGGCGAGAGCGTAGGCCACGACCAGCACCGGCGAGGCGAGGTAGTTGGCCCGGACTAGGGGGTGGACTCGGGCTTCGAAATTTCGGTTCCCGGACAAGACCGCCACCGCCACCAGGCCCTGGGTCTCGATCGCCTCGGCAATCGCCTCCGGAAGGGGACCGCTGTTGCCGATGCACGTGGTACAGCCGTACCCGACCGTTTGGAACCCGAGTTGGTCGAGATAGGGCGAGAGGCCGGCGGCGTTGAGGTAGTCGGTAACGACCCGGGACCCGGGCGCCAAGCTGGTCTTGACCCAAGGCTTGGTGCTAAGACCCTTTTCCACCGCCTTTTTGGCCAGGAGCCCGGCCCCAACCATGACCGAGGGGTTCGACGTGTTGGTACAACTGGTGATTGCGGCGATCACCACGGACCCATCCCGAACCGCTCCGGACGGCCCGGCCGAGCCGGTGTTCGTTGCCGGTCGAAGGCTGGACAGGTTGGCGCCGAAGTTCTTCGCCATGTCGACCAGTCGGACCAGGTCCTGGGGGCGCTTTGGACCAGCCAAGCTTGGGGCGACGGTAGCGAGGTCCAACGTCAGCGTGCTCGTGAACACCGGGTCGGGTGTTTGGTCGGTCCGGAACAACCCGTTTTCCTTGCAGTACCGCTCGGCACGATCGACCACCTCGGCCGGACGGCCGGTTCGGCGGAGGTAGTTGAGGGTTTCGGCATCGACCGGAAAGAACCCCATTGTGGCGCCGTACTCGGGCGCCATGTTGGCGATGGTGGCCCGGTCGGCCAATCCTAGGGTCGAGAGCCCCGGGCCGTAGAACTCTACGAACTTGTCGACAACGCCGGCCTTCCGCAGCAGTTGGGTGGCCTGGAGCACCAAATCGGTCGCGGTGGTGCCAACTGGCAGCGTCCCGACTAATTTCATCCCCACGACTTCGGGTATGAGCATGAAGTACGGCTGGCCGAGCATGACTGCCTCCGCTTCAATGCCGCCGACGCCCCAGCCCATGACCCCAAGGCCGTTGATCATCGTGGTGTGGGAATCGGTCCCCACGAGGCTGTCCGGGTAGGCGGTGAGTTCCCCGTCTTGGTCTCGGAGTTGAACGGCGGGGGAGAGGTATTCGAGATTGACTTGGTGGACGATCCCGGTGCCTGGCGGGACGACCCGAAAGTTCTGGAACGCCCGTTGGGCGAACTTGAGAAGTTGATAACGCTCTCTGTTCCGGTCAAATTCCAGGGCTACGTTCTGGGCGTAGGCCTCCTTGGTACCGAAATGATCGACCTGGACCGAATGGTCGATCACGAGATCGCACGGGACGACCGGGTTGATCCGTGCGGGGTTGCCGCCCATGGCGGCCATGGCATCGCGCATCGCGGCGAGGTCGACGACGCAGGGAACGCCGGTGAAGTCTTGGAGAACGACCCGCGCGGGCATGAACGGAATTTCGCCGCTGGCCGGCTGCCCGCTCCATTTGGCGAGTTGAAGAACATGGTCCTCGGTGACCGCCCCCCGGCCCGCATGTCTGAGGGCGTTCTCGACCAGGATTCGGATCGAGAATGGCAGCTGGTCCAAGTTGCTGAGCCCCTGCCGAGCCAGCTCCGGAAGCCGGAAAATGACGGCCCGCGCCGAGCCGAGGTCGAGTGAGCCGCGGGTGCCGAACGGGTTGGGGCGATCGTTAGTCATTTGGGAAACCTAGCGGTGGCGGTCAGACGTTATGGTTGTAGGTCCGGCGGGCGTAAAGATAGCCAAGGAGGGCTGTACGAGCGGAGCGACGCCGGTCCCCACGTCGATTACTCGACGCGACGAGGGCCTTCTGTTCCAATGGACGCCGGAAGGTGCCGCGGCCTGGCTCAGTGCCCGGGCCCTGCGGCTGGCCTGTCCGTGCGCCCAGTGCGTGGACGAAATGTCAGGCCGGCCGCTCCTCGATCCGGTCGCGGTTGCTGCGGACATTCGCCCGGTGCACCTGGCCTTGGTTGGCACCTATGGTCTCCGGATTCACTGGAGTGATGGTCATGCCACCGGGATCTACACCTTCGAGTTCCTCAGGCGACAACCCCAAACTGGGGCCCCGACCCAATGATCATCGGCCTTCGCTACTGGATCTTGATTTGGTACGGCCTGCTGCTGCTCGGGATCTTCGGGCTGGTGGCAGCGTTGTACTGGGCCCGGCAAACCAAGGGGCGGAATCTCGACGAGATCCTCCGGGCGGTCGGGACAATCACCGTTTCGATCGGGATGTTGCTTTTGCTGTATGGAGTTGATGGCGGGGTGGCCCAGGCTCTGCTGCTGGTCGCGCTCGGGAGTTTTGTTGGTGCGGTCGTGGTGGGGCGCCGGCACCGCCAACCGCCGGCGGCTAACGACCTCGAGGGTGGCGATGGCGGGTAAGGGGTGCCTCCTCGCGGTTTCGCTGGTTCTGGCGGGCAATCAAACAATCGGCGCCCAAGTGGTCGGCCCCTCGACTGGTGGGGCCGCCGGCGTCGCCCAAGCCCGGCGGATGTTGGGCCACACCAAACGGGTCCTGATGATCGCGGCCCACCCGGACGATGAGGATACGGAACTCCTGACCTATCTCGTCCGCCGCGAAGGGGCCGTGGCGGCATACCTCTCGTTAACGCGCGGTGAGGGCGGGCAAAACCTGATCGGCCCGGAGCTCGGGGAGGCACTCGGCCTGATCCGGTCCGAAGAACTCCTCGCGGCGCGAGGGCTCGACGGAGCCCGCCAGTACTTCACCAGAGCGTTCGATTTTGGCTACTCGAAAACCTTGGCCGAGACGGGGACCTTTTGGCCCAAGGATTCGGTTCTCAAGGATGTTGTCCGAGTGGTCCGCCGGTTCCGGCCCCAAATTATCGTCGCGATCTTTTCCGGGACCCCGCGCGACGGCCACGGCCAACACCAAATGGCGGGATGGGCGGCGATCGAAGCCTTTGGGGCCGCCGGCGATCCGACCCGCTTTCCTGAACTCGAGCACGAGGGGCTTCAGGCTTGGGAGCCGCTCAAGCTCTATCGGTCGGCCCGGTTTGATACCACTGGATCGGCCCTTGTGGTCGAGGGCGGGGCGCTGGATCCCGAAGTGGGCCAGTCAGTCCGACAGATCGCGATGCGGGGCCGGAGTCTCCACCGATCTCAAGACATGGGGATGCTCCAGGAATTGGGACCGAGCCCAATCCGATTGGCCCTCGTGACCGATCGCACCACCGCCGGTCCACGGCTCTTTGCCGGGGTCGATACCGCCGCCCCCCGGGCAGGCACGATTGAAGCAGCCGACCTGGCGCCATTTGCCGCGGCCGCCGCCCTCGGTTCCGCCGGGGTGGTCGTCGACGCCATTGCCGACGAATCGCGGCTGGTAGCGGGCCAGTCGGTCCAACTCCGGCTTTCGATCTGGAATGCCGGGGCCGGGCCGGTTCGGGTCCGCCCAGGCTTGGAGGCGCCCCCAGGCTGGCGGCCGATCGGAGCGTGCCTGGGGGCCGAGCAGGTGGTCGAGGCGGGGGCGGTCAGCCATTGTCCGGTCACCCTCTCGGTCGGGCTCGAAGCCCAACCCACGGCTCCCTATTTTCTCCGGGTGCCCCGGACCGGGGCCATGTACCGGTGGACCGGTCCGGCCTCCGGGTTTGGTGAACCATTCGACCCACCGGAGTTGGTCGGTCGGTTTGATTTGACCCTGGCCGCCGGAACGGCCGTGACGGTAAGACGAGAGGTTTTCCACCGATTACGAGATCAGGCGATTGGAGAGGTGCGGCGTGCCCTCGGGGTGGTGCTGCGGGTCGACGTCCGGGCGACGCCGGCGGTCGAGGTCTGGCCGGTTGGCCGGAAAGGCCATCGGGTGGTTTCTGTCGCCCTTCGCCATGCCGGTCGGGATTCGACCGCCGGGACTGTTTCGCTGGACCTGCCCCCCGGGTGGGCCTCGGTTGCCCCGCAGTCGTTTCGATTGGTCCGGGCCGATGAACGTCGGGTCTACAATTTCCTGGTCGCCGCGCCGCCTTCGCTTGGGTCCGGCGATCTGGTCATTCGGGCGTTTGCCCGCGACCAACAGGGGCGGCGATACGATGCGGGAATGGTAATTGTAACGTATCCACACATTCGATCGCGAGCGTTTCAAGTCCCGGCCTCCATCACGATCCGGCCCACTTCATTAGCGCCGCCGTCAAATCCGCTCATCGGATACGTCCGCGGGGCCGCCGATCGAGTGCCCGAGGCCCTCCAAAGCGCCGGGATTGCCGTCGAGCTGCTCGACGCCTCGGCCCTCGAGCGCAGCGATTTGGCCCGCTTTCACACCATCGTCGTCGGCAGCCGAGCCTACGAAACCGACCCGGCCCTGGTCGAGAACAACGGCCGGTTGTTGGACTACGTTCGCCAGGGTGGCCATCTGATCGTCCAGTATCAGCAGCACCCGTTCTTCGCCGGGGGGTTCGCACCCTATCCCATGACCGTGGCGCCGCAACATGACCGAGTCACCGACGAGCGGGCCCCGATCCGGATTCTGGAGCCCAATGACCCGATTTTCGCCGGCCCGAATCGAATCGACGCGGCGGACTGGAACGACTGGGTCCAAGAGCGCGGGCTTTACTTCGCTCGCACCTGGGACGCTCGATTCCGGCCGTTGATTGAAACCAACGATCCCGGTGAGGCCCCGCTTCGCGGCGGGCTCCTCCTCGCCCAGTTCGGGAAAGGCACCTACCTCTATAGCGGGTTGGCCTTTTTCCGGCAGCTGCCGGCTGGGGTTCCCGGGGCCTTTCGGCTCTTCCTCAATTTGATGGCTGTGGAGTCTCGTGCCGCTGTGCCGTAGGTCATGATCCCTGAGCCGGGGCGAGGTTTCGCCACTCTGCGCGACCCGGAGTTCAAGAAACTCTCGGTGTTGATCGCGACCGCGCTGATCGACATGCTCGGGTTTGCGATCGTCTTTCCGCTGCTGCCGTTTTACGCCCTAGCGCTGAAGGCGCCGCCCTTCATGATCGGTTGGATCTTCGCCGGGTTTTCGCTCGCCCAGTTGGCTTCGGCTCCGGTGTGGGGCCGGTTTTCGGACCGCCGGGGCCGGAGGCCCGCCCTCTTGGTGGGTCTGTTCGCCTCGGGGGTCGCCTACATCGTCTTCGGATTCGCCACCTCAGTGTGGGTGTTGCTGATCTCTCGGATCATTCAGGGGGCCGGCGGGGGGACAACCGGCGTGCTCCATGCCTACGTAGGCGACGCGATTCCCGCGGAGCGTCGGGCCCAGGCGCTCGGCTGGATTTCGGCGGCGACCAACGTCGGGGTGTCGGTGGGGCCGATCATCGGATCGTTTGCGTTCAAAATGGGGCCGGCGGTTCCGGGCCTGGTGGCTGCAGGGCTTTGCTTTCTCAATCTGATCTTCACCTGGCGGTGGCTGCCGGAATCCCGTTCGTTCACGCCGGCGGGTGGGGTGTCCCGGCCCCGCCCGGCGGTGGCGGGCGCGCTGCTGTCGGTCCTCACCCAGCCTCGGGCGTTGGTCTCGCGCCTGGTCTGGGTCTACGGAGCCGGCATGCTCGGTTTTTCGGCGATGACCTCGGTTTTTGCCCTGTTTCTCGGCGCTCGGTTTGGGGTGACGCCTGCCAATATCGGGTTCTTCTTTGCCTATGTCGGGGCCCTCAACTTCCTGATGCGCGCCCTCGCCCTTGGGCCGATCGTGCGCCGATTGGGCGAGGTGGGCGCGATTCGGTTGGGAACCATTACCCTGGTCACCGGCTTGGTGCTCTACCCGCTCGTTCCGACGCTGTGGTTGCTTCCGTTGGTGATGCCGCTGATCCCGATTGGCACGGCCCTGATCTTTCCGTCGACGACCGCCATGATCTCCAAGGCGTCCGACCCCGCGAGTCTCGGCACCACGATGGGAGTGGCGCAGTCATTTGCCGGGGGCGCCCGGGTGCTGGCGCCGGTGGTCTCCACGGCGGTCTTTCAGCGTTTCGGTTCGTCGATGCCGTTCTATCTCGCGGCGGCCATCGTTGCTGGAGTCGGAATGCTGGCCTTCCGCCTTCCAGAAACGGTGCGTCGGCCCGCCGAGGTTCGTGGTTAGTTTCCATCCAATGCTTGTCGCCCCCTCTTTAATCGCAACCGCTTCCTGGGACGAGATCGCCGAGTCCTTTGATAGCCTCCTCCGTCGGCCGCTGTCGGTCGCGACGGTCGAAGCGTGGTTGTTGGATTGGTCGCACCTCGAAGAGATCGTATCCGAGGCTATTTCCGCCGCGATGATCGACTACACCTGTGACACGGCCGACGAGGCCAAGCGCGCCCTTCATCACCGGCTGGCCGTCGAGATTGCTCCCAAGGCTGAGGAAAAGAGTGTGGCCCTGGCCGCGAAGTTCGCCCAGTTGAACTGGAGCCGGGCCGGGCTCGAGCAGATGACCGCGCGGTTCCGGCGCGCCATTGAGGTCTTTCGAGAGGCCAACGTCCCGCTGACCTCGGCACTGGAATCGGCGGGGACCGAATACCAGAACCTGACCGGCGGCTTTATGGCGGATTGGGACGGTGTTTCGAAACCGTTGCCCCATCTGGCCCCATTTCTTCAGAGTCCAGACCGGGCCGTTCGGGAGCGGGCGTTTCGCGCCATGGTAAGGCCTTACCTCGCCAATCGAGACCGGATGGCCGCGCTGTTCGACCGGCAGTTCGATTTGCGGGCGGAGGTGGCCTCCAATGCGGGGTTCGCTGATTTTCAGGCCTACACGTTCGCGTCGAAGTGCCGATTCGATTACACGCCGGCGGACTGCGCCGGGTTTCACCGGGCCGTGGAGACGGTTGTGATGCCGGCGATCGAGCGACTCCACGGCGTTCGGCGGGCCCGGTTGGGTCTCGATCGGCTCCGGCCGTGGGATCTTCAGGTGACCCTCTATCGGGACGAGCCGCTCCACCCATTCGAGTCGGGCGCCGATTTGGCGGCCAAGGCGCGGCGGCTGTTCGATCGTCTTGACCCCGGGCTGGCCGACCAATTCGGCGTCATGATCGATCAGGGTCTGTTGGACCTCGAGAGCCGAAAAGGGAAGGCTCCCGGGGGCTATTGCGACACCCTCCATTTTCGTGGCCAGCCGTTCATCTTCATGAATGCCGCCGGGGTCATGGAGGACGTCCAAACGCTACTCCACGAAGCTGGTCATGCCTTTCACGCGTTCGCCTCCGACGCGAAGCCCTTGATCTGGCAGCGCCATCCGACCTCTGAGGCCGCCGAGCTGGCGTCGATGTCGATGGAGCTCCTGGCGGCCCCGTTACTAGACGCCCCGGGCGCCTTTCTGTCGTCACGAGATGCCGCCGTGGCGCGGCTCGAGTACTTCGAGGATGCCTTGATTACCCTCGCCCACGTCGCCTCAATTGACGCGTTTCAGACCTGGATTTACACCGATCCCAAGGGCCGCGACGGAGCGGCCCGGGACCAGGCCTGGCTCGCGATCCGCTCCCGGTTCGAGCGGGCGGTCGACTGGTCCGGCCTGGAGGCGGAACGAGTCGGCCGCTGGTATCGCCAGCTCCATATCTTTCTGTATCCGTTCTACTACATCGAGTACGGGATCGCGCAATTGGGGGCCCTCCAATTGTGGCTCAACCACCGAAGAGACCCGGAGGCGGCTCTGGCCGCCTATCGGAATTTTCTCTCCCAAGGGGCCACCCTGAGCGTCCCCGAGCTCTATCGGGTCGCCGGTGCCGAGCTGGTTTTCGATGCCGATCGGATGGCCCCCCTGGTCGCGGCGGTCGAGGCGGAGATGGCCCGGCTCCGGGCGTTGGTGGCCTAAGCTGTTGCCGGAATCGGCTTTTGGGGCCAGATTTGACGGGCTAGAGGCAGTTCCCCCGACCAAAGCGGTAGAAAGGACCTGGCTTCAAGGATGGCGAAGGAAGAAGGCATTGAAATGGAGGGCGTCGTGCAGGAGGTTCTCCCCGATCGAAACTATCGGGTCTTGCTCGACAACAAGCACACTATTCTGGCTTACGCGGCCGGCAAAATGAGCAAGTTCAAAATCCGGGTCCTCGAAGGCGACCGAGTCAGCGTTGTCCTCTCCCCATACGATCTTACCCGCGGCCGAGTGATCTACCGCCACAAGTAGCCGAGCGCCGAGTGCCGAGTGCCGAGTGCCGAGTGCCGACCTGCCGAGCACAAAGAGCCGCCCCACTGGAGCGGCTCCATTGTTCCCGGAGGACCTACTTGGCTTTCGTTACGTTCTCGGCTGCGGGGCCCTTGGCACCGCTAACCATGTCGAACTCGACCCGCTCGCCCTCAGCGAGGCTGCGGAACCCATCCATCTTGATGGCCGAGTGGTGGACGAAGCAGTCCTTCTCGCCGTTTTCCGGGGTGATGAACCCAAACCCCTTCGCGTCGTTGAACCACTTCACGGTGCCAGTGATACGAGCCATTACGCCAAACTCCGTCAGCTAGTGAATCCTGCGGCCGGGACATGCGGATGCGCATCTCTGGCCTTCTCGTAGTCGCGAGCCCATCCCGCGCTAGGAAAAACAACAGACCCCGTTGACCGCCCGCGGGTCAGGTTATGCTGGTACTCGAATTGATTGGGTTTTGAAGCACGATGCCCACGCTTTACCGTTTCCAGAATGTGACGCGAATTTCGGAAAGTGTCAAGATGGCGGCCGGTTGGTGGCTGGCCGAAGCCAGCGCCGGACCGTCCGGAGCCACGCTGGTCCCGATTGGGCCCGGAGGTCCCGGCGAGTCGCCCGATTGAGAGCCTGAAGGAACTCGGATGCCGTGGGGTAGCGGGCGTTTCGGTCCGATTGGAGGGCCATCCGAAGGACATGGGCCACTTCGGGTCCGACCTCCGGTCGTTCGCCCACCAGGTCAGGGAGCTGGTTCGTGGTCTGCTTCGCCAGAACGACTTCGGGCCGGCTGCCCGCGAACGGCGGATATCCCAGCAAGGCGAAGTATGCGACGGCGGCCAGGCTATAGAGATCGGTCCGGATGTCGATCCGGTCGCCGAGCAACTGCTCGGGGCTGGCGAACTGGGGGGTGCCGCTGTGACTCGAGGCGCCCCCGAATTTTCCTTGACCCCGAAGAGCCAACGCCAATCCGAAATCCGTGATCTTCAGTCCGCCCGACCTCGAGATCAAGATGTTTTCCGGCTTAATGTCGCGATGGACGAGGCCGCTCGAGTGGGCGTGGGCGAGGGCGTCGAGGGCTTCGCGGAGCAGCCAGATGACCCTGGCCAGCGGCAGTTGCCCCTCCTTTTCCACCAATTGAGCCAGGTTGAGGCCGTCAACCAGCTCCATCGTGTACCAGGCCAAGCCCGAGCGGCCGCCGATATCGTAGACCCTGACGATGTCCGGGTGAGTGACCCGGGCGGCGAGTTGGGCTTCCCGTCGGAACCGTTCCAGGCCGACTGGGTCTTGGGTCAGGGTTGGGTGCAGGACTTTGAGCGCGACCATCCGCTCGAGTTGGAGGTCGCGAACCCGATACACCCGGCCAAATCCGCCCGCTCCGATTTCGGCGAGCAGCTCATAGTCATCGCCGAAGGCCCGACGAAGTCGTTTTTCCCAAGCCCTGGGGCTCTCATCGCCAGTTGGCGGCAACCCGGCATCGAGGGTCGACAGGGTGGTATAGGCGCCGGCATCAGAGGCAAAGTCCTCCAGCATTTCCGAGGCGCTCAAGAACCGGGCGCTCGGGGATTCCTGGAGGGCCCGGAGGATGACCCGCTCCAGCGCTTTCGGGCAGGCTGGGCGCACCTTGGAGGGGGGGATGAGGTCCTGGGGCCTTTCCGGCGGCTCGACCCCGGTGATGGCGAAATAGAGCACCGCGCCGGCCGCGTAGATGTCCGCGGTCGCGTCACCGATCGATCCATCTCGGACCTCGGGTGCCATGTAGATCTGTCCGGTCGGGACCTCCCCAGCCGGAATGTGGGGCAGGGTATAGCTGCAAAATCGGACGTCGGTAATGGTCCCGCGGCCGACGCTGTTCACCAACAACGAATTGGGGACCACCCGTCGGACGATGATCCCGTGCCCGTGGGCATGCTCGAGCGCCCGGAGGAGATCGCGGGCCAGGATGTGGGCTTGAGGGATCGGCCGGGGTCCACGAACGTTGGCTTGGTTCAGGCCCTCGGAGTCGATCCAGTTCCCGATCCGATAGGCCATGTCGTCGATGACGCCGACGTCGTAGACATGGCGGATGGCCGGGTGGTCGAGCTGTCCTAACGCTTCGGCCTCGCGGATGAACCAGGTCCGGAGTTGATCGTTGCCGGAGAAGTTGACCCGAACGCTGACCCGTCGGTTGAGGATCGTATCCCGTCCCACAAACAGGACCCGTTCGGGGGAGGCCGCCACCAGGCGTTCCAATCGGTAGCGATGGCCGAGTCGCCGTTCGGTCTCGCCAAAGAGCGCGGCCGGGTCGAGGGCCATTACTGCTGGCCGGCGGTAACCACCATCGCTCCGCCGTTTCGCTTGGCGGCGTAGAGTGCTGCGTCGGCGGCGGCCAGCACGGCGGCCGGCGTCAGCCCGTCCCGCGGTGCCTCGGCGATGCCGACGCTGAGCGAGCAGACCCCGAATTCTGGATTGTCGACCACCAAATCGGTGAAGGCGGTAACAATCCGGTCGACGAACCCAACGGCTTCCGCCGGGTTCGTCATTGGGAGCACGACGAGGAACTCGTCGCCGCCGAGCCGGCCGACGATGTCGAGGGTGCGAACGTGGCGGCGAAGGATCTGGCTCACCAGGACCAGGAACCGGTCGCCGGCCGCATGGCCCAGCGTGTCGTTGATTTGCTTGAAGCGGTCGAGGTCGATCAAGGCGACGGTGGTGCGGATCTGGTGGCGGACGCTGCGAGAGATCTCGGCTTCGAGGCGCTCCTCGAGCGCTCGCCGGTTAAACAAGCCGGTCAATTGATCGGTCGTCGCCGCACTCTGGAGCCGCTCAACCAATTCGGCATTCTTGAGGGCAATGGCCCCGGCAAAGGCGAGGGTGGCGGCGAGGTCCCGCTCAGCCCGTCCGTACGGGGTGCCGTTGAGGCGGGCGCCAAGCAGCAGGACTCCGACCCGCTCGCCACCGGCGTCGAGCGGGATCACCAGCTCGGTCCCGCTTGGCAGCAGGGCGGCCAAGCCGGCGTCGCTCTGGTCCGCCACCCCGGTTCCCAGAGGGATCCAGGTCTCGAGTTCCTCGCGGCTGATGCTCTCGGGCAACCGGTCGCGGTCGAGCGATCGAACCGCGTTTGGAACGAAGGCCGCCCCGCTCGGTCGGTACAACACCGCCCACCAAGCGAAGAACACCTCCGCCATGAAGTCGAGGACCAGATGTTCGGACTCGTCGGTCGAATGGGTCGACGAGAGGAGTCGGGCAACCTGGCGGAGGGCCCGCAATTGGAAGACGGAGTCGTCGAGTGCCAACTGGCGTTCCACCAGCACGCTGCGCAACTCAGTGACGACTCCCATCGCGAAACTGAGCTCGAACCCGACCGGCCGAAGGAGCGGGACGAGTGCAGCCTCGGCCTCGATGATGATTTCAACTGATCCGGATTTGTGCCGCGAGGCCTCGACCGGAGCTCGGAGCGGGGCGGTCGGTCCATAGCGCTGGGTCGGGTGGCCATCGGCGTGAATCGAAAACCAGAGCTGGTCGGAGTGCAGCCGCTCCGCCAGGACTCGCCGGCACCTTTCAAACAGCTCGCCTTCCGAGCGCGCCTGCCGGCAGGCCTGCGCAAACGCGCCGGTCAGCCCTTCAACCCTCAAAATGGCAGGTTGCTCGATAGCCATAGTTCCAAGATAGGGGGCTCGCCGCCCGGCACAAAGAGGCGCAAGTGGCTGCCCAGCTTAAGGTTCCGCCTAGTTTGCCGATCCTACATCCATTGACTGCAGGCAGACTCTATGCCAAGGAGCTTAGGATGATCGCGATGAAGTTAATGGCCACAGGGGCAGCGTCGTTTGGGGGAGCCCTCCTGGTAGGGGTAATCGCTATGACTGGGAAAGAAGTCCGGCGAAGCAGCGAGGACGTGGTGAAGATGGAGCGCGCCATCGATAGCCTCCGCCTCGCGCTCGCCCAGACTATGCCGATGCGGGGGTTTGAGAAAGGTCGACCAAACGTCGAGGCCGACTTCAACGAGGACATTGAAAACCCTTTGATCGACCCAACGACGTTCGTTGACCCCCTCGGGAGCGTCGTCGGACACGTCCGACTCGGCAAGAACGTTTACGTCGCTCCGTTTGCCTCTATCCGAGGCGATGAAGGCCAGCCGATCTTCGTCGGCGATGGGGCCAACGTTCAAGATGGGGCCGTCGTTCATGCTCTGGAGACCGTCCAGGAAGGCAAAGAACTTCCCGGCCGCACCTACACCGTGGGTGGGCGGGACTACGCGGTCTACATCGGGAAGCGGGTCTCGCTGGCCCATCAGTCGCTGGTTCACGGGCCCGCCCGAGTCGACGACAACGTGTTCGTCGGGATGCAAGCCATGGTTTTCAAAGCCTGGGTCGGAGAAGGCGTTGTGATCGAGCCGGGGGCCAAGGTCATCGGCGTGACGATTCCGGCCCATCGGTACGTCTCGGCTGGACAGACCATCACCGATCAGAAGGCGGCGGACAACCTCCCGGTGATCACCGATACATATCCGTTCCGGTCGCTGAATGACGCTGTCGTCCACGTCAATACGAGCTTGGCGTCAGGCTACAACCAACTGGCCCGGGAAACGGGAGAGGCGATCCGGAAACCGAAGACCGAGGCCGTCGACTCGGCCCATGGGGAGGAGAAAACGAAGCAGTCAGGCGAGAAGAAAAAGGGACACTAATCGTTAGCCACTCTCCCCAACTCGGAGGGCGAGCTCGGTGGCCAAGCGATCGAGCTCGCCGAGCATTTCGGCCCGGCGCCACGAGGCGTGGCCCCGGAGCGCTCCGAGCAGGCTAGTGAGCCACCATACCGTGTCGTCGGGGCTCGGCGTCCCGGCCCCCTCGAGGTACTCCACGCCGAGTCGCCGGACGGCCGTCAGCGCCGACCCGACCCGGTGCAGTTCCTCGGCGACGCAAAGATCGACGGCGATTTCGGACGCGTCGAGGATCCGGGCGAGGTGCTCCATTCGACTCGCCTTCCAGGTCCGCTCCCGCCCTCGAACATCGAATCTCGGATCGGCGGCCTCGCCGACGGCGAAGGCAACCACCGGGCCGAACTTTCCCATGATCGTCTGAGCCAGTCGGGCCTGGCTGGGATAGGGTGACGCGTCGACCAACTGCTTGAGAATGCCCGCGACGATCGTCGATTCGTCGGCTCCGTAGCGGGCCAATACCACCGCCACGCTCGAGGTCCGAATCAAGCACGACTGCCCGTCGTGCCGAGAAACCCGTTCCGGGAAATGTTTCGCCGCGAAGGCGAGGGCGTGATGAATGCGGTCGGAGTACATGGATTCGCAGAATCCTACTGGAGACCGGTCAACTTATGCGTTTGGAGGGACAGGCGCCACTGGGGGTGTGCCAGGCAGTACTCGATGGCCGCCCGGATGTTGGCGCCCTGAGCGGGGCCGTCCATTGGCTGAAGAAAGAAGTGGTCGAACTCGAGCCCAGCCGCTAGGTCGGGCAGCAGCGCCGGCTGAGGATAGACCAGCTTGATTTCGTTGCCACTCCGCGCCACGAGCGTGGCATTGGCCTTTGGGCTGACACAGACCCAGTCAACCCCCGGCGGCACCGCGATGGTGCCGTTGGTCTCGATCCCAATCTCAAACCCCCGAGCGTGGAGGGCGTCGATCAGCGGGTCGTCGAGCTGGAGCAGCGGCTCACCGCCGGTCAGCACCACGTACGGCGTTCCCCCGCCGGTCGACGGCCACGCGGCGAGGACCGCGTCACCGAGCGCGTCCGCAGACCCGAACCGCCCGCCGCCTTCGCCGTCGGTCCCCACGAAATCCGTATCACAGAATTGGCAGATCGCCTCCGCCCGGTCGGACTCCCGTCCCGACCACAGGTTGCACCCAGCGAACCGACAAAACACCGCCGCCCGCCCGGTGTGCGCCCCCTCGCCCTGCAAGGTGTAATAGATCTCCTTCACCGCATACCCCACGAGCCCGTCCTCCCTTATCGGTCGAGTGCCGAGCGCCGGGTGCCGAGCGCCGATGGATCGGCGATCCCGACCGCGGCGAACCCCTCGGCCCGAATCTGGCACGAATCGCATCGGCCGCAGGCCCGGCCGTCGGTATCCAACTGATAGCAGCTCCGGGTTAGTCCGTAGTCGACCCCGAGGGCGAGCCCGCGCCGGATGATGTCGGCCTTGGACAACCAGATCAGGGGGGAGTGGATCGTGATTTGGTGGCCGCCGGACGTGGCCGCCTTGGTAGCGAGGTTCGCCATGGCCTCGAATGCCGCGATGAATTCAGGTCGGCAGTCCGGGTATCCGCTGTAGTCGACCGCATTGACGCCGATGACGATCTCGGTGGCCTCGAGCACCTCAGCCCAGGCCAACGCATACGATAGGAAGATCGTGTTCCGCGCCGGCACGTAGGTGATTGGGACCTCGGTCGCCCTCTCCGCCGGGGTTCGGTTTTCCGGAACCTCAATGTCAGCGGTCAGCGCCGAGCCGCCAAAGGCTCGAAGATCGATGTCGATGATCCGGTGTTCGGCCACACCCAACTGGCCGGCCACTGCGCGCGCCGCGGCAATCTCCGCCTGGTGCCGTTGCCCATAGCGGAACGACAGGGCGTACGGGATCAGGCCCAGGGCTTTGGCGATGGCCAAGGCGGTGGCCGAGTCGAGCCCGCCGCTCAGCAACACCACGGCCTTGGTCAAACCGGCCCTCGCCCCAGGACGTGTTCCAACGCGCTCGTCAGTGTCGGATGGCGGAACTGATACCCCGACTCGACCAAACGACCGGGATGGACCCGAGCGCTGGCGAGGAGTGCCTCGTCGGCCAACTCGCCGAAGAGAACCCGGAGGATCGGCGCTGGAATCCCGAACCACGCGGGGCGACGAAGCACTCGCCCCAGGGTGGCCGTGTAGTCACCGTTGGTGGCCGGCTCCGGTGAGACGACATTGACGGGCCCCGCGATCTCCGCGCCGAGCAGGTGCACCAACGCCCCGACACAGTCATCGATGCTGATCCAACTGGTCCACTGGCGGCCATTGCCGAGCGATGCCCCCGCGCCGACCGAGAACGCTGGAAGCGCCTTCGCCAGCGCGCCACCGGCCGGTGTCAGGACGATTCCGAATCGGGCGTGGACGACCCGGACGCCGGCCGCGGCGGCAGGCTCGGTAGAGGCTTCCCAGGCTTGACCCAGCTCAGCCAGAAATCCCGCCCCGCGTTTGGCGCCCTCGTCGAGGATTTCGTCACCTCGGCTTCCGTACCACCCGACGGCGGATGCCGAGATCATGGTCCGGGCCCGTGGGGCCGCCGCCGCGATGGCCCGGGCTATCGTCGTGGTGCCGGCAATCCGGCTCGCCCGAATCCGCTCTTTTCGCCCGACCGTCCACCGTCCGTCAGCGATGTTCTCGCCGGCTAGGTGAACCACCGCATCGATGTCGTGAAGCGAGGCCGGGTCAAGACGGCCGGCGGCCGGATCCCACGAGATCTCGTCGGTCCGAGCCGGACGGCGGACCAACCGGACGACCCGATGCCCCCCGGTGGTCAGAAGGGCGGCCAGCGTCCGGCCCACCAGCCCAGATGAGCCGGTGAGCGCCACGGTCAGTCTGGGCCGGTCGCGAAATCGACGGTGGAGGGCAAGGTCGGCGGCCGTTACGTCGTGGCGGAACCGAAGGGTGTGACGGACTTTTCGCCGGACGAAGGGCTCCGCCAGCTCGCCTAACGGACCGCCCGGCAGCTCGAAATCAACCCGATCGATGAGAGTTGACCGCTCATGGCCGAGCGGCTCGAACCGGTGCTGATGGCGCCAACTGGCAAACGGTCCGCTCTCTTGAACGTCGACAAACCCCCGGCCTGGTTCGACCTGCTCGTGCCGGGCCACCCAGTGGGTGGTGATGGGACCGATCCTAATTGCCAACTCGGCCCGGCTCCCTTCGACCAGCCCTGGATGCGGGGCCCGAAGCCGAACCGACTCCCACGGCGGTACCAGCCGCTCAAATGCCCCCGGCCGGCTGTGCCACTGGAATACCTCTTCAGCCGACGAATCGACAGCGGTCCTTCGTTCGACGATCATGTCCGAAAGATAGCTGGGAGCCCCTCGCCTGCAGGCCCCGCCGTCCGTAAATTGCGGGTCTTCGATATCCGACTGCCGCCGAGGGGTGCCTGTGAGTGTTCCGAATTCGTGGTCCGCCAAAGACGCCGAGAAATTGTACAACATGCCCGGTTGGGGCCAGGGCTTTTTTCGGGTCAATCCGGAGGGACATGTCGCGGTCCATCCCGATCCGAAGAACGGCCCCGGGCTCGATCTCTACCGGCTCGCGCTCGACCTCAATGCCCAAGGCGTGCAGCTGCCGTTGCTGATCCGGTTCTCCGACATCCTCCGGTCGCGGATCGAACTCCTCGCCCATGAGTTTGGCCGGGCCATTGATGAATTTGGTTATACCGGGAAGTACAACACCGTCTATCCTATCAAGGTCAATCAACAGCGGCACGTGATCGAGGAAATCGTCCAGTTCGGGGCTCCCTACGGGCTCGGCCTTGAGTGCGGTAGCAAGCCGGAACTTCAGGCCGTGCTCGGCATCACGGACCGAGCCGATCACTTGATCGTGTGTAACGGTTATAAAGACGAAGAGTTTCTTCGGTTCGCCCTGATGGCTCAGAAGCTCGGGCATCAGGTCTTCATTGTCCTCGAGCAACTCGGCGAACTCGAGGTCGTGTTGAAGATTGCCGAGGAGTTGGGGGTTGAGCCCACCCTAGGCGTCAGGATCAAACTGGCGACCGAAGGGGCCGGCCGCTGGGCCAAGAGCGGGGGTGAGAAGTCGAAGTTCGGCCTCAGTGCCCCGCAGCTCCTCCGGCTCCTCGAGCGCCTCAAGGAGCTTGGGAAGCACGAGAGGCTCAAGTTGTTGCACTTCCACCTCGGGAGCCAGATTACCGACATTCGGTACATCAAGGCGGCCCTTGAGGAAATCGGCCGGTTCTATGTGGAAATCCGCGAACTGGGCTTCGACCTCTCTCACGTCGATGTGGGCGGTGGCCTGGGGGTTGACTACGAAGGGTCGCGGACGACCCGCGCCGCAAGCATGAACTACACCCCGCGTGAGTACGCCAACGACATCATCTACGGGCTGGGCACGATCTGCAAGGAGCAGAACATGCCGATGCCGAACATCATCTCGGAGTCAGGCCGGGCCTTGACCGCCCACCACGCCTTGCTCCTGATCAACGTGACCGAGGTCGAGGCCCAGACCGAGCCTCAGGTTCCTCCGCTCCGCGAGGACCCCCACCGGGTCTTGGTCGAGTTGCACGAAAACCTCGAAGCCCTCACCCTCGACCGGGTCGATGAATCGTTTCACGATGCCCTGGCCGCCAAGGAACGGGTCCAGGAGCTCTTCGCCAGCGATGCGGTGTCGCTCCGGGAAATGGCGGATATCGAGGAGCTTTACCTGTGCACCATGAACGCCATCGCCAAGTTGATTGCGGCGGACAAGGCCGCGTTTCCCGAGGTCGTCAATCACATCGAATCGGCGCTCGTCGACCGGTACTTCTGCAACTTCTCGGTCTTTCAGTCCCTGCCGGACAATTGGGCCATCGACCAGCTCTTTCCAATCATGCCGATTCATCGGTTGGACGAAGAGCCGATTCGACGCGGCACGATCCAGGATGCCACCTGCGACTCCGACGGGGTCATCGACCGATTTCCCGGCGGGCGCAAGGGCAAACCCTGCCTTGAACTCCATCCCCATCGGCCCGGAGAGCCCTATATCCTCGGGATCTTCCTCACCGGAGCCTATCAGGAAATTCTCGGCGATCTCCACAACCTGTTCGGCGACACCAACGCCGTCCACATCCGGGTCACTCCGACCGGGTACGAGATTACCGATCTGGTCCATGGCGACACGGTCACTGAAGTGTTGAACTACGTTCAATTCCACGGGAGTGATCTTCTCGCCAATTTCCGGCGCAAGGTGTCGAATTCGCCGACGTTGAGCCGGACCGAAGCCAACGCCTATATCGCCGACTACGTGGCGGGGCTCGAGGGCTATACCTACCTGGAAGGGGATATCCCGGTGGCCGAGCCACTCCGGTAGATGCGAGCCTGTCCTTGACTTTGAGCCGGAATCCACGAATCTCAGAGTAGCCCGGGCTGGCCCGGGCTCTCCGTTTCCAAGGAACAGCTTGTCCACTCGTCGGCTTGGGTTGTTGATTCTGGTTGTCGCGGTCCTGCTGGTCGGCTTGCTTTTCCCTTTGACGAGCCCCCTGCTGACCGATTGGTGGTGGTTCAGAGAGATCGGCTACCAGGTCATTTTCACGACTGAGCTGGCGACCCAGTCGGTGCTGTTCGCCGCGGCGGCCCTGATCAGCTCAGTCATCATCTACCTCAACCTTCGGATCGCCCAACGAGGGCTGGTCCCCTTTCCCGTAATGGTCGGGACGATCGGTCAAGGGCCGGTCCTGAACCTGACAGCTCTCTTGGCCCGGTTCACGGTGCCGGTCTCGCTCGTCGTCGGCCTGCTCTTTGGATTGGCCGTGACGCCGGTCTGGAAAGTCGCCTTGGCCGCGATTCACCGGACCCCGTTCGGCGCGGTGGACCCGCTGTTTTCGCGGGACCTTGGATATTACGTCTTCACGCTGCCTGCGGTCGCGGCCGGACTTACGCTGGCGTCCAGTCTGCTCACGATTTGCATGCTGGTGTTGCTGCCGACGTACTGGACTCGTGGCGACATTGTCATCCGCCCTCGCCAGGTCCGGGTCGAGCCATCGGCCGGAGTCCATCTGGCTGTGGTCCTGGCGTTGCTGTTTGGCATCACGGCCCTTCAGCTGTGGTTCGTGGATGCTCCCGGATTGGTTTACTCACAAACCGGCCCGCTGGTGGGGGCGAGCTACACCGACATCCATGCCAGGCTCCCCGCCATCCGGCTCGGAGCGATCGTGGCCCTGGTCGGCGGAGCCTTGGTGGTCGTTGGCGCCCTCACCCAGCGATTGCCTCGCTACGCATTCCTCGCAATTGGGAGCTATCTCCTGGTCTCGTTCGTGGGCCGAGGGCTAGTCCCGCTCGCCATCCAGAAGCTGGTCGTCGCCCCCACCGAGCTGACGCGGGAGACCACCTACCTCGGCTACCACATCGATGCGACCCGGCGAGCCTGGGGGCTCGACAGCGTTGAGGTTCGAGAGCTCCAGGAGGAAGGCACCCTGACCCTGGCCGACATCCGGGCCAACGGTCCCACGATTGACAACGTCCGGCTATGGGATCGTGACCCGCTCCTCCAAACCTTCGGACAGCTTCAAGAAATCCGCACCTATTACGACTTCGTTTCCGTCGACGACGACCGGTACTGGATCGACGGGAAGTACCGCCAAGTACTCCTGTCGCCCCGAGAACTCAACCCCGCGTCGTTGCCGACCCGGACGTTCATCAACGAACATCTGACCTTCACCCATGGCATGGGGCTTACCCTGGCGCCGGTCAATCAAGTAACCAGCGAAGGGCTGCCGGTCCTGTTCGTCAAAGATCTGCCCCCCGTCTCGACGACCTCGCTGAAAGTCACCCGGCCCCAGATCTACTATGGCGAGTTGGAAGGTGGCTACGCCTTCGTCCGCACCAAACAACGGGAATTCGACCACCCGGCCGGTGATGCCAACGTCTATTCGGTCTATGGCGGGACCGGCGGGGTGCAAGTCGGGTCCTGGATCCGGAGGCTGTTGCTGGCGGCCCGATTCGGAAGCACTGAAGTCCTGTTTTCCCAGGATATCACCAACGAGAGCCGGGTGCTCTTCCACCGCAACATCAAAGAGCGGGCCTCGCGCGCGCTGCCGTTTCTCCGGTTCGATCGCGATCCGTATCTGGTGATCGCGTCCGACGGCACCCTGGTGTGGATCCTCGATGCCTACACGACCACCGACCGCTATCCATACGCCCAGCGGCTGGCGGATGGGACGAGCTACATGCGCAATTCGGTCAAAGTCGTCATCGATGCCTATCACGGTTCAGTGGCCGCGTACGTCAGCGCCCCAGCCGACCCTCTGATCCAAACCTGGGCCAAGATCTTTCCCGGGATCTTCCGTCCCATCGATCAGCTTCCGAGCGATCTTCGCGCTCATCTCCGGTATCCGGACGAGATCTACCGGATCCAGACCGCGCTGTACTCGACGTATCACATGCAAGCGCCCGAGGATTTCTATCGCCGCGAAGACCAATGGCAGATTCCGGTGGTCGCCGAGTCAGCCGGGTCGGTGCCGTTCATGCGGCACATCGTCATGCGGCTGCCCGAGGAAGCACAGGCTGAGTTCATCTACATGGTACCGTTTACCCCCCGGGGCAAAGACAACCTCGCCGCCTGGATGGTGGCTCGAAACGACGGGGACGCGTATGGCAAGCTCCGGGTCTATCGGCTTTCGCGGCAGAGCCTCGTGTATGGTCCCCAACAGATCGAGAATCGGATCAATCAGGATACCGAGATTTCGCGCCAGGTCTCGCTCTGGGATCAGCGCGGTTCCAAGGTCATTCGGGGCGATTTGTTGGTCATTCCGATCGAAAAATCATTGCTGTATGTCCAGCCGCTCTATCTCCAGGCCGAAGGGGGGCGGATTCCCGAGCTCAAAAGGGTCGTGGTTGCCTACCAGAACAAGGTGATCATGCGGGAAACCCTCGACGGCGCGCTCACCGAGCTCTTTGGCGGCTCGACGGGCCCGAAGCCCCGGGTTGCCGACTCGACGGCCGACGCGGCCCCAGGAGCCGAAGCAACGGCGTCGATCATGATCGTCGAGGCCCGGCGGCGATATGCCAATGCGATTCAGGCCCAACGCGACGGTGATTGGGCCCGGTACGGCGAGGAAATCAAACAGTTGGGGCAATTACTGGAACGGCTGGAAGCGGCCAAGGCCAAGCAGTAGCTGCTTGGCCTTGGCGAAGGCCCTCCGGACTATTTCCGGTTCGCCATGGGGACGAAGTCCCGAGCGTCGGCACCGGTGTAGATCTGACGCGGCCGGGCGATTTTCTGGTCCTTGTCCTTCAACATCTCCTCCCACTGACTGAGCCAGCCGGGCAACCGGCCGATGGCAAAAAGCACGGTGAAGTAGTCCGTGGGGTATCCCATGGCCTGATAGATCAACCCGGAGTAGAAGTCGACATTCGGGTAGAGTTTCCGCTTGATGAAGTATTCGTCCTCGAGCGCGATCCGCTCCAGCTCCAGAGCGATTTCCAGTTTGGGGTTGAGCCCGGTCTGGGCAAAAACCTCATCGGCCGTTTTCTTGATCAACTTGGCTCGGGGGTCGTATGACTTGTAGACCCGGTGCCCGAATCCCATCAACCGACCCTCGCCCTTCTTGACGCTTTCGATGAACGCGGGGATGTTTTTCTTCTCGCCAATCTGGTCGAGCATTTCCAGAACGGCCTCGTTGGCGCCGCCGTGGAGGGGGCCATACAGGGCGGCCACCCCGGCCGACACCGCGGAGTAGGGATCCACGTGCGATGACCCGACCGCCCGGACCGCGCTGGTCGAACAATTCTGCTCGTGGTCGGCATGAAGGATCAGCAGGACCTCCAAAGCCCGTTGGAGGACCTTGTTCGGCTGGTGCCGCCCGCCGATCGAGAACATCATGTTGACGTAGTTGCCGATGTAGTCGAGGTCGTTCCGAGGGAATTCGTAAGGCAGGCCTCGGGAATGACGGAAAATGAACGCGGCTAAGGTCGGCAGCTTCGCCATCAAACGGACCCGTTGGACGTACCGATTCGCCGGGTCGTCGATGTGCTTGGCGTCCGGGTAAAAGGTCGACATCGCCGCCACCGCCCCCACCATCATCCCCATCGGATGAGCATCGTACCGAAAGCCCTCCAGGAACTTGATGATGCTCGTGTGGACGTACGTGTGGTACCGAATGTCCTCGGTCCACTTGGCCAACTGAGTCTCGGTCGGTAGTTCGCCCTCCGAAAGCAGAAAGGCCACTTCAAGGAAGGTCGCTTTCAGAGCGAGCTGCTCGATCGGATAACCGCGGTACCTGAGAATGCCTTTGTCGCCATCGATGTAGGTAATCGCGCTGCGACACGCCGCGGTGTTCATGAAGGCCGGGTCGTAGGTCATCAAGCCGAAGTCGTCGTCGTCGGTCTTGATGTTGCGGAGGTCGACCGCCTTGATGGTGCCCTCGGCGATCGGCACCTCGTAGCTCTTGCCGGTCCGATTGTCTGTGATGGTGAGGCTGTTCGCCACAGCGAACCTTCTTTCGTAGCCAGGGGCTCTTGACACGGGAGTTCGAGAAACGTCCCGCAAAGTAAGCGAGGTCGGCTACCCTTTCGAGTCCTGCCCGGGTATCGGCCCTTTGAGCGGATTTCTTTAAGCTAGATTCCGCCATCGTGCTGACCGTTCCTGATCGCATCGCCGGCTTGGCCTCGGGGCTCGGACTCGTTCGCGGGGCGTCGGCGACGACCGGCGAGCAGCTGTTGGCCGGTGTCCTCCACGAGGCCCTGTCGAGCGGCGACCTTGACCTGGGGCGGGTCATTGGCGGCTGGGTGGCCCTCGCCGATCGCCCCTTTGAGTGTCCGGTGGTGGCCCGCTCCCTGGCCGAGTTGAAGCAATCCGGGGCCCCTCCGGTTCTGGGGTCGTTTGGACCGGGCCTCGGCGCCGCCGTCGTGACCTTGGCTGGGGCCGTCAGCCTCTTCCAAACGCCTCGCAATCTCGTGTCCGGGGTGTACCACCTCGCCCGGCTTCTCGACCCCCACCCGGTCGGGGCGTTCGCGGCCGTTGCCGCCGGCGTGGCAGCGGGGCGTCTCCTCGAAGGTCATCGGGATTTTGTCCCGGCCGTCCTCGACGTGTTGCTGGCGAACCACGCCCCTGAGCGGCTGATCGTGGAGGTCCGGCGCGCTCCGGTGTGGGTCCGGCCGACGGCGACCGACGAGACCCCGGAGGCTGAGCTCGGGAGGGTCTTTTGGGCCCTCCATCACCTGGGCCAGGCACCGCAGGTTCTCGACGCTCTGGCACCCGTCGGGCCCCTCGGTCGCACTCTTGGCCGGGCCCTGCTTGGCGCCCGCCACGGACCCCGGGTGCTACCCGGGCAACGTCACTGAGCACGTGGTTTCGAACCCACCCCGAATGTTGTAAAGGGTCCTCACTGTTATTCGTTGGGGTGCCAGCACTCGATAGAGATCCTCGGCGATTCGGGCGGTGGCGTGCTCCTGGAAAATGCCGACGTTGCGAAAGCTGGTCACGTAGTATTTGAGGCTCTTGAGTTCGATGCACGAGGCCCGCGGGGTGTACCCGATCGTCAGCTTGGCGAAGTCGGGCAGTCCGCTGTAGGGGCACACCGCGCTGAATTCGGTGGTCTCGGTTATGATTTCTTGATCAGGGCCCTGGTAGCCAAACGTCTCCAACACGCTGACGTCGATGTGCTCAGGGCCCACGAACGCGATGGTCCGGCCTTCGGCGGTCGCCATAGTATCCTCCAGGTTGTGGTGGAATCTAGTCGCTCGGTGTGGCCGGGAACCCAATCCAGGAGTACCATCTGGGATGTTCGTCTTCCTCGCCACTATCCTGCACGCCGTTGCGCCATCGACGGATACCGTCGCCCTGACGCCAGGGATGATCATCACCAAGAGTGTCGTCATTCGACCCGCCCCCTACCGCCTCCAGCCGGTGGCGCCCGATTCGGCCGTCATCCGAATCAAGGGCAACGACATTGAAGTCAATTTCGCCGGTTCAATGCTGATCGGGTCCCCCTATGCCGCCGACCCCGACCGGTCCCAAGGGGTCGGGATTCTGATCGAGGGCGGGCGGAACATCGTGCTCCGGGGGGCCACCGTTCGGGGCTACAAAGTCGGCGTGCTGGCCCGGGGTGTCGTTGGGCTGTCGCTCCTTGACAACGACGTCAGTTACAACTGGAAGCCGCGGCTGTGGAGCGGGATCGGTCACGAAAGTCTGGTCGATTGGCTCTCGTTTCATCACAACGAAAAGGATGAATGGCTTCGTTTTGGGGCCGGTTTCTACCTGGCGGACATCGACGGCGGCGAAATCCGCGACAATACCGCCAGCCAAGGAATGAACGGACTGCTCCTGGTTCGGTCCGCCAAGCTCGAGATCTGGAACAACACTTTCTCCTACCTGTCCGGACTTGGCATCGGGCTCTATCGGGCCACCGAGAATCGCATCATGCACAACCGAGTCGACTATGCGATTCGGGGGTATCGGCATGGCATCTACAACCGAGGCCAGGACTCGGCCGCCCTCCTCCTCTACGAGCAGAGTTCCCGCAACGTCGTGGCGTACAATTCAATGACACACTCGGGGGACGGGCTCTTCCTCTGGGCCGGCCAATCGACCATGGATACCGGGGAGGGCGGCGCCAATGACAACTTGGTTTTCGGCAATGATTTCAGCTTTGCCGCGACCAACGCCATCGAGGCCACCTTCAGCCGCAACCGGTTGATCGGCAATCTCGCCGAAGGCGCCCAATATGGGATTTGGGGTGGCTATAGCTTTGGCTCGGAGATCAGAAACAACCGCTTCAAGGGGAATCAGGTCGGGATCGCCATCGAGCACGGACAGGACAACCGGATCCTTCGGAACGACTTCGAAGGTGATCGCACGGCGATCCGTTTGTGGTCGAACCCCACGGAACCCTCCGACTGGGGCTACCCCAAGTTCCGCGACACGAAGAGTCGGACCTACACGATCTCTGACAACCGATTCCTTGGAAACCAGCTCGCGTTGTCGATCGAAGGTACCCGGCAGGCGGTGCTGCTCCGCAACAAGTACTTCGGGGTCGACACCGTCGTCGTCACCAAGGGAGACACCACCGGCTTTCGCCGCGACGCGAGGAGGAGCGGCATGGCCGCAGAGCCGCTGGCCCCTTGGCGGCCGAATCTTCGCGATCCCGCCGCCCCAGTGCCGAAATCGAGGGCTGCCGACGTCTTCGAGCGCCGGTGGCCCAACCGGGGGCGAGCCGGAATCCTGATCGATGAATGGGGTCCCTACGACTGGAAGGCCCCCAGGGCCTGGCCGGTTCGCGACGCCGATAGCGCCGTTGTCCGCGGCCCCATGGCCTACCAGATCGTCGGACCTGCCGGCGCCTGGCACCTCGTGGCCGCCCGGGGCGCCGTGGTCAGTCGGACCATCGGGAACGTCGGCGATACCCTGCTGGTGACCCCGGCCCCCGGTCCAGTGGTCGACATGGATATTGAGTTCGAGCACCAAGGAGATGCCGTCGTCAGCTCGGATGGGGCAGTCGGGCGGGCCGGCGATCCGTATCGGTTCCGCCTCCGCCGGTTTCTGGCGCCCGTCGACTGGCGGGTCCAAGTGTTCGCCTGGGATAGCCTGACTGATCCTCGGAAATCCTCCGCCGGCTACCGAGCAGCGTTCATGAGCCCGCCTTTGGCGACCCGGCGCGACTCCCTCCTCGATTACGTCTGGGCTCGCCCCAAGCTACCGGGCGTTCCCGACCGCCAATTCCTGGTCACGGCCGAGGGCACCGTTGACCTCCCGAAGAACGCCGAATACGACCTCTTCACCATCAGCGACGATGGAATCCGAGTCTGGATCGATGACAAGCTGGCGATCGACAACTGGGTCCCCCATGAATCGGTGGTCGACCGGGCCGAGCTCAAACCGGGCAAACGCCGCCTCCGAGTTGAGTATTACCAGGTCGACGGATGGGTTGAGCTTCGTGTCGAGGTCAGGACGAGGCCTCGCAGCTAGAAGCGACGCCCCGGCGCACGGTTATTGCTTATCTTCGGGTCCCCATGAGAAATCACTTCGCCCCGGCCCGGCTCGCCCTCGGACTCGTGGTAGTAGTCCTCGGCTGTCAGGCCGAGCCCGCGCCAACCCCGATCCCCACCGCCTTGAGCCTGATCACCCAGCCGTCCGCGCTGGTTCGGAGCGGGGCGGGGTTGGAGCGGCAGCCCGTCGTGGAGCTGCGAGACCAAACCGGGAAACCGGTGGCCGCACGGGCCCTCCAGATCACGGTGGCGCTGGTGTCCGGAAATGGGAGCTTGCTGGGGACGCCTAGCGTTCGAACCGACGATCAGGGCCGAGCGGCGTTCGTCGGCCTCGGTCTCGCCGGCCTTGCCGGTCCCTACGCACTGCAATTCTCCGCCCCCGGACTGGCGGGGGTGACCTCCGAGCCGATCACCCTGACGGCTGGTGATGCTGCCCGAATCGAAGTGGTTGCCGGCAACGGACAGGTGACCGCGGCCGGTACGGAGGTCCCGGTTGTTCCGACGGTCAGACTTCACGACAGCGCCGGGAACCCGATTGCCGGGATCGAAGTCACTTTCGCGGTCACTGAAGGCGGCGGCTCAGTCGACGGGCCCACCCCCGTGAGCGGAACCGGTGGGTTGGCCGCGCCGGCCCGTTGGACGCTCGGCCGGACCGCCGGCAACAACGCCTTAACGGTGACCGGGGCCGGCCTCTCGACCGGCCTTACGGCCGTCGGGGTGGTCGGACCCGCGGCCAGTATCACGGTCACATCGGGAGCCGGCCAGACCGGGGTCATCGGTACCGCATTGGCGGTTGCTCCGAAGGTCGTGGTCACCGACGCGTTCGACAATCCGTTGGCCGGGGTCCAAGTCGTGTTCGCCACGGACCCTGGGGGGCGCCTGGAGGGTGGCAGTCCGCAGACCGATGGGCTGGGCGTGGCGGCGTTGGGTGGGTGGATCCTGGGGCTGGTGCCGGGCATCAACACCCTGACCGCCAAGGTGGGGAGCCTGATTTCAACCTCCGTGACGGCCACCGCTATTCACTACCAGGTCGGGTCGATCGCTGCCGGTGTGTTAGGCGCCTGCGCAATCGATTTGGCCGACGTGGCCGGCTGCTGGGGCGACAACACCAACGGCCAACTGGGTGACGGTACGACGACCAACGCTGAGGCGCCGGTCGCGGTCCAGGGTGGACTCAGCTTCAAGTCGATCGACGTCGGTTCCGGGCACGCCTGTGCGGTTACTACCAACGGGGTCGGGTACTGCTGGGGCGGCAATGCCGCCGGGCAACTCGGCGACAGCTCCATCGTTGCGGCCAAAGTGCCGGTGGCGGTTGCGGGGGGGCATCAGTGGTCATCGATTGTGGTAGGCGACTTCCACAGCTGCGGGCTCGATCAAGCCGGCGCCGCGTGGTGCTGGGGGCTCAATGCGAACGGCCGGCTCGGCGACGGCTCAGCCATTGCCAAGATCCTGCCGGTCGTCGTTTCCGGAGGACACAGCTTTACGGTCCTGACCGCGGGCGGATCGCACACCTGCGGCCTTCGCTCCGATCGCCAGGTCCTTTGTTGGGGAGCTGGGGCGAACGGCCGGCTCGGGGTAGGGGGAACGACGGAGCAGCGGGTTCCAACCGTGGTGGTTGTGGCGGGCGGGTCCTTTGCCGCCGTCAGCGCGGGTGGATCGCACACCTGCGCCGTCACGACCGCCGGGGCGGCGTTGTGCTGGGGGAACAACACCACCGGGGCCTTGGGAGACGGAGCGACGGCTCCGCAGCTCACGCCGGTGTCGGTCGGCGGGTCCTTAGTCGTTCGAACGATCTCGGCCGGCTTTGCCCACACCTGTGCCGTAACTCAGACCGATCGGTTGTTCTGCTGGGGTTCAAATGGATTGGGGCGGCTGGGTGACGGCACCGCGGTCAATCGACTGCTACCCACGGCGATCGCCGCCGCGATCACGTTCGACGATGTTGCCTCGGGCGCCGACCATACCTGCGCCCGGACGACGGCCGGGTCCGCCGTTTGCTGGGGCAATGCGGCCGCCGGCCAGGTCGGCGATGGCACCAAGATCGTGAAGCCGAGGCCGGTCGGCGTGCTCCGGCCCGGGTCGTGATCTCTCGAAGCTAGTTGCGCTCCCAGCCGGCGATTCCTTCTTCGAGCCAGATATGCTTGCGGCCGATGACGTCTTGGGCCAACCGATAGGCCCGGTCGTCATCGTTTCCAAAGATCTCTTCGAACTTGACCACGACCCGCCATGCGGCTTGGCGGCAAAAAAGGTCCGCCATCTCGACCGGGGCCTGGCTCGCGGGGTTCTTCTTGACCATCATCTGCGCCTTGGACACCGCGGCGCTCATGGCGAACAGTTCGGCGCCAATCTCGACCATCCGGAACAACACCGCCTGTTTCTTTTCCAGTCGCGGCCCAAACCGAATCATCGAGTGGAACAGGTTGCGGGCCAGTCGGCGCGATGACCGGTTCACGAATCGGAGGTGTTTCGCCAGCACGCCAAACTCCGAGTAGCGCGGCCAGAGGCTCCAGCCGAGGTACTGGCTCGGATACCACCAGGCGTAAAACAACCCGGCCTTGACGAGGGAGCCCAACTTCTCGCTCATCGTCGACCGCGGGTCGATCAGCTTGCCGGCCACCTTCAGGTGAGTATCCACCGCCTCGCGGGCAATGAACAGCCGCATGATTTCCGACGACCCCTCGAAGATCAAATTGATCCGCCAATCCCGAAGGGCCCGTTCGACCGGGTCGGCTCGTTCGCCCCGACTCTTGAGCGAATCGGCGGTCTCGTACCCCCGGCCGCCTTTGATTTGCAGGGTGTCGTCGACGATCCGCCATCCGGTTTCGGAGTTCCACATCTTGGCGATGGCGGCTTCAAGGCGGATGTCGGTCCGGGGCCGGTCCGACAACAGCGAGCACAAGTCGCTGACGGCTTCCATGGCGAAGGTCTCCGACGCCATTCGGCCGAGTTTCTGGGCCACCGCATCGTGCTTCCCGATTGGCTGGCCCCATTGGACCCGTTCTCCCGCCCATTTCCGGGAGATCTCCAGCAGTCGCTTGGCGCCGGTTACGCAGCTTGCCGGCAGCGTCAGTCGGCCGGTGTTGAGCGTGATCAACGCAAGCTTGAGGCCCTTGCCCTCACCCCATAGGACGTTTTCCACCGGCACCTTCACGTCGTGGAACCGGAGCAAGCCGTTTTCCAAAGCTCGGAGGCCCATGAAATGAAGCCGTTTCACGACTTCGACTCCCGGCCAATTGGACTCCACGATGAAGGCCGTGATCGCTTTGGGGCCGGTTCGCGCCATGACCACCATCACATCGGCTACCGTGCCGTTGGTGCACCACAACTTTTCGCCCGAGATGATCCAGTGCTTCCCGTCCTCGCTCAATTTGGCGGTCGTCGAGAGACCGGCGGGGTCCGACCCGGCGTTGTTCTCCGTCAACGCAAAGGCCGAGATCGCGCCTTTCGCGAGGAGCGGGAAATATTTCTTCTTCTGCTCCGGCGTGCCGAACAGCTTGAGGGGCACCGGGACGCCGATCGATTGGCTGGCCGACAACAGCGCCGTCACGTTGCCACACACGGAGGCGGCCATGGCGACGGCCCGGGTATACATCAATTGGCTGAGGCCTTTGCCGCCGTACTCGGTCGGGACCTTGATCCCAAGCGCCCCCAGCTTCTGGAGCCCTAACACGACCTCAGGCGGGACTTTGCCGTCACGATCGATGGCGTCGCCGTCCACGTGTTCCAGGAGGAACTTCTCCAGGGCTTGAAGAAACGGCTTCGCTTGGGCCACGTCCTCGGGTTTCGGCTCCGGGTAGGGATGGATCAGCCGGAGATCGAGTTTGCCTCCGAAGAGTTCCTTGACGAAACTCGGATTCCACTCAGTTTCGCGGGCCGCCTCCGCAAAATCGCGGGCGGCTTGCTCGGCGGCCTTGCCCGCGGCGGGGGCCTGAGTCATCGGGTCGGCGGGTGGTTGGGCAACAGAGGTCATGGTCATCGTTCCTGAGTGAAGGGCCTAACGGGCGTTGGCCGCGTTCCGGCGAGCGGCCAGCCATCCTGACAGCAAGTCAGTCGCGTGCAGCTTGCGGCGGGCGAAAAAATCGGGGGCGGTCGGATCCAATCCGATCACCCGGCCCAGCGTTTCCCCTTGGATATGGGGGAACCAGGTCAGGGCCATCAAACTGAAGAGCATGTGGGCGACCTCGGACGGATCCTCATCCTCGAGCCCGAGCTCCTGGGTCAAAGCCGAGATCATTTCTTGCCCAGTCGCAAGCGAAAGCGGGAGGCCATCAAGGCTTCCGCCGCCACTGAGGGCCTCGCGCTGAATCAGCCGGACGAGATTCGGACGAACCCCGACGAAGTCGAAATAGTCGGACACCGCCCCGGCCAGAATCACGTCCGGTGACTGGCCGCTGGCGAGCGCCCGGTCCCGACCAACCCGGACCGCCTGTCGCACGGCCTCGAAGCACCGGTCGAGGACAGCCCGGTAAAGTTCCGCCTTCGACCCAAAGAAATACCCTGGGGTAGCCCGGGAGAGGCCCGCCAGGTTACCGACGTCCGTGAGGCTCACCGCGGCGAAGCCGCGCTCGGCAAAAAGCCGCTCGGCGGCGTCGAGGATTTGCTCCCGCGAGCGAGCGGGGTTGCGTTCCTTATCCTTGGGTCCGGCCGGGGGAGTAGTCATTGAACTTGCTAGATGACAAGCAAGCTACAACTCCTTAACCGTCAGCGCAATAGCTCCACAATTCCGTCGGCCAACCGGTATCTTTCTGCGCGAGTTCCCCTGCCTTTTCGAGGTCCCGATGCCCGACGATCTGTGTGCCGGCTGCGGTGCCGCGCTCCAAAGCGAAGCGGCGTTCTGCCCGTCGTGCGGTAAACCGGTGGCCGGGGCCGGGCCGGCCGTCGCGGTCCCGGCGCCGACCGATCTCGGGTGGCAACTCGCGGCGGCTTTGGGCGACGGCTACCAGACCAAGGGCATGATTGGTCGGGGTGGCTTTGCGGAGGTCCACGAAGTCTTCGACCAGGGACTCAACCGACGGCTCGCCGTGAAGGTTCTCCGGCCCGATATTGCCTGGACCCCGGGGATGTTGGCCCGATTCAAAGAGGAATGTCGGGTCCTCGCCAGTTTGAATCATCCGAACATCCTCCCGATTCACTTCGTCGGGGAGGGCCAGGGGCTCACCTACTATGTGATGCCGTTTGTCGAAGGGCAGTCCCTGGGCGGGTATCTGCGGTCGTGCGGGGCCCTCGAGGTCGGCCGGGCCTTGGAGATCGCGATTCCCATTCTGGAGGCGTTAGGCCATGCCCACACTGCCGGGCTCCTCCATCGCGACATCAAGCCCGACAATGTGATGATCGACGCCACCTCGGGCCGAGCGCTCTTGGTGGATTTCGGGATCGCCAAACGGCTCGACGGCGAATCCCACCAAACCCAGACCGGCTTCGTCGTTGGCACGCCTCAGTACATGAGCCCCGAGCAGGCGCTTGGCCAAATGAAGTTGGACGGCCGGAGTGACCTCTATGCGTTCGGCGCGATGCTCTTCCAGATGGTGACCGGCGCGCCGCCCTACCAGGGTGAATCCTCGCAGGAGATCGTCGGGAAGCATTTGGCTGATCCGGTGCCGATCCCCAACGACCGCAACGCCGCGGTACCGGTTTGGCTGTCTGATATCATTGTGAAGTGCCTCGCCAAGAAGCCCAGCGATCGGTTCCAATCGGCGGCGCTCTTGGGCGAGGCGTTGAAACGGGGCCCCGGGCTCGCCGGCGGCCCGACCATGACGGCGGCGCAAATCGCGGCCCGCGTCAGCGGCAAAGCCGAGATCGTGGTCCCGCCGGTTTCTCCACCGATGCCGGCACCAGAGCCGGTTCCCCCGGCCCCTATACCCCGACGGCGCCCCGGGGTGGTCGCGGCCCTCGCGATTGTGTTAGTCGGGACCGGCATCGGTTGGTATCTCTTCGGTCGCCCAGTGGTCCTCGATCTGACCAACCGGTTTGCCTCGCCGTTGACCGTGACGATACCGAGCGGGCAGACCGTCGTGGTCCCGGCGTCGGCGACGGTGGCCCTCGACCTGCCGAGCTCCGGTTTTGCCCGACTTCCGTGGCAGGTCGCCGCCCGGCGGAGCCCCGACGGGCGCTCGCTCGGTCAGGGTCCGGCAGGCGAACTCGAGTTTCGGGGGCGGCGAGGCGCCAATCAACGAGCCTTGGGGCTCGGCGACGCGCGAGTGCCGATGTTCGAGCCGCTGATTACCAATGCCACGACCGTTCCGTTGTCGGTCGTCGTCAACGCCGGCCTCGCCGGTGCGATGCCCTGCGACTGTCAGGTCCCGGCCGGCGCGATTCGGTTTCCGGTCGGGTATTACCCGCTCTACCGCAATACGACGGTCCGGGTTCTCTCGCCCGACCAGCGGTCGGCCACCTTCAAAGACCTGGGACCCAGAGTTGACCGAGCGACCTGGCAGGTCGGTCTTCGATTTGAGGACGGGGACCTCCGCTAGGCCGTGGCGACTCCCCGGATTCTGCTCGCTGATTGCGACCAAATGTTCGTCGCCGTCGCTCGACTCGCCGATCCGGCCGGCGCCGGGAAAGCGGCGATTCTGGTCGTGGGCGGAAGCGCGAAAAGCCGAGGCGTCGTCTGTTCCGCCTCGTACGAAGCCCGGAGCTACGGGATCCGCTCCGGGATGCCGCTTGCTCAGGCCGGTCGTCTCTGTCCGACGGCGGTCTTCGTCCCAGTGCCCCGGCAACAATGCGGGGTGAAGAGTCGAGCCGTGGCCCAAGCGCTGGACCGATGGGCCCCCAAGGTCGAGGCGGCCAGTATCGACGAGTTCTACCTCGACCTCACCGGAACTGAAGCCGTATATCAGGGGGAACCTCTGGCCGTGACCGCCGCGCGGATTCGAGCGGACCTCCTCGAGCGAACCGGGATGCAGCTGTCCTTTGGCGGCGGAACCAACCGTTTGGTCGCGAAACTCGCCACCGAACGGGCCAAGCCGCGTCCGGGGACCGACGGCACCGGCGTCTTCATCGTCCCACCCGGGGCGGAGGGCGACTTTCTCGCCACCCATGCTCTGGCGGATATTCCCGGGGTCGGTCCCCGGCTCACGACCCGGCTGCGCGGCTACGGACTTGTGGCGGTCCGGGATGCGCTCCCGGTCGAACGCCGCCAGTTCGAGGCATGGCTCGGGCCCCGAAGCGGGGCCTGGCTCTACGATCGGATCCGGGGGCAGGGGAGCGCCGAGGTCGAGCCCGATGGGGAGGCGAAGTCGATGAGCCACGAGGAGACCTTTCCCCGTGACTTGACCGCCGACGAAGCGCTTGAAACCGAACTCCTCCGACTCGCCACGACGCTCGCGGCCGAACTCCGGCGCGATCGCCTAACGGCCCGCTGCGTCACCGTAAAACTCCGCGACCACGACTTCAAGACCCGTCAAGCCAGCCGAACGGTCGGCCAACCAATCGACACCGACCGGGCGATATTCGCCACGGCCCGCGGCCTCCTGGCGGACCTCCGTCGTCGCCGCCGGGTCGCCGCCCGGCTCCTCGGCATTGGGCTCACCCGCCTTGAGGCGCCGGCCACTGGCAGCCAGTTGTCCCTCCTGAGTACCGATCCGGCCGGTGGCCTGGAAACCGACCGTGACCGGGCGGTGGCCCGGGCAATGGATGCGATCACCCACCGGTTCGGCCGCGATGCGGTCCGCCCGGCCCGCCTGGCTCGCAAGCCGACCGACCCGCGATAGCTGGCTGGTCCGGGTATATTGACGGGTCCCCACCTAAAATTTCGAGGTTTATGCGAATCACCCGGCAGATGCAAAAAGCGCTCAACGACCAAATCGGGAAGGAGTTCGGTGCCTCGTACCTGTATTTGGCGATGGCGGCGTACTTCACCGAAAAGAACTTCAATGGGTTTGCCCGCTGGATGCGGATGCAGGCGGTCGAAGAAACCTCCCACGGCATGAAGATCTTTCAATACGTCGAGGACCGGGGTGGACGGGTCACCCTTGGGGCCATCGATTGCCCCCCCGCGGATTTTCCGTCCCCGATCGCCGTGTTCGAGGTCGCCCGCGATCACGAGACCATGGTGTCGGCCGGTATCAATCAACTCTACGAGCTGGCCGCCGCCGAAAAGGACTGGGCCACCCAAGCGACTCTCCAATGGTTCATCACCGAGCAGGTTGAAGAGGAAAAGGCGTCGAGCGAAATTGTCGATACGTTGCGAATGATCGGAGACAACGCGTCGGGCCTCTATATGTTTGACAAAGAGCTGGGCCAACGCGGCACGGCTGACTGAGCCCCCGGTGACCGATTCGCCACCCAAGATCGCCTTCCTCGGGCTCGGGGCGATTGGCCGCCCCATGGCCGCCCGAGTGGCCGCTCGCTACCCGCTAACGGTCTGGAATCGAACCCCGACGATTGCGGCGGCGTTCGGAGCCACCACGTCGTGTCGGGTCGCCAAAACCGCCCGTGAGGCGGTGACCGACGCCGACGTCGTGATGGTCTGTTTCTCAACCTCGGCGGACGTTGAGCAGGTCCTGCACGGGACCGACGGCATCGCGGGCGCGCTCAAACCCGGCAGCCTGTTCCTCGATTGTACCTCGGGCGATTCGGCCACCTCGCGGCGCCTGGCGGTTGAGTTGGACGGCCATGGCGTTGCCTTCGCCGATTGCCCGGTCAGCGGGGGGACCAATGGCGCGGAAGCCGGGGTTCTGACCGTGATGGTTGGTGGGTCCGCGTCCGTGTTTGATCGCGCCAAGCCGTTTCTCGAGGCGTTCGGCAAGTTGATCGTCCACATGGGGCCTGTTGGCGCCGGAGACACCATCAAAGCCGTCAATCAGGCGTTGCTTGCGGCGAACATCCTCTCGCTCGGCGAGGCCCTCACCATGATGGTGAAAGCGGGGGTGCCGGCCCGCGCCGGCCTCGAGGTCCTCAATGCCTCGAGCGGGCGTTCGTTCGTCAGCGAAGCCCTGATCCCGACCCGGGTCCTTCCGGGCACCTGGCCCAAGACCTTCCGTCTGGCCTTGCTGAGCAAGGACGTCGGGATTGCCTTGGACCTCGTCGGCCAATCGGGGCTTGAGGCCCCGATGCTGGCCCAGGTCCGGTCCCTGACCGAAGCGGCCCTCAAGGATCTTGGTCCCGAGGCCGATTATCTCGAACCAATCAGGCTATCTGAACAACGGGCCGGTGTTGAGGTGCGCGGATGACCGAATGGATGAGCACCCGCCGGGAGCACGTCGACGTGCATCTGACCGACCGCCGGGTCCTCTCGGGCACCGTGTATCTTCAGCTGACGGCCCGTCACCACTCCGGGCCCGAAACGCCCGTGGATCTGCTCAATCGGGACGAGTTGTTTTTTGCGCTTGTGCTTGATGGCGAGCAGCCGGTGTTCATCGCCAAGCGCCAGGTCCTCTTTCTCAAACTCGCCTCGCAGCCGGCCATCGACGATCCCGACCGGGCCTCCGCTGCTCGCCGGATCGAGCTCGAGATCGAGCTGGCCGACGGGACCTTGCTGGAAGGGATTGTCATGATGGAACTACCGCCTGATCGCCTCCGGGCACTTGATTTTCTCAACTCGACGCCGGAATTCTTCGCCGTGTGGACGCCCGAAACGGTTCGGGTCGTCAATCGGAACCACATTCGGGCGGCGAGTCCGCTCGTGGATATCAAACGTGCCCCGGCTTGATCGGTTCCTCGACGCGATGAAGACTCAGGCGGCCGAAGCGGTTCGGCTGCTGCCGGGCCAACCCATTGCGCTCCGAAAGGGGGGGATGACCCGCCCGGTCACCAAGGATCCCTTGAGCGAACAGCAAATTCTCGGGCTGCTCCGAGAAATTACTCCTCCTGGCATGGTGGAACGGCTTGGTACGGCGGTCGAGTTCGCCTTCACCTACGACTGGACGGGCGGGGCCATCGAGGTCCAAGTCGCCCCCAATAACGGTAGTGTCGGGGCGACGCTCCGCTCGCTGTTCGCCGACGCCCCGATCCGGGGTCGGCCGGAGCCGACGGTGGTGGTGGATCTCACCGGCCCGCGGGCCCGGATCGAGGCCCTCTTCACGCTGCTCGCCTCCCGGGGCGGGAGCGATCTCCACCTGCGCGCCGGGCGCCCGCCGATTCTCCGCGAGTCCGGTGAGTTGATCTCGATTGACGAGCCCGCGTTGTCGGGCGAAGAAGTCGAACTGTTGCTCCGGTCGATCATGTCCGAAGGCGATTTCGCCGCCTGGCGCGAAGGCGGCGATGCTGATTTTGCGCACGAAATTCCCGAGGTTGGCCGGTTTCGTTGCAATGCCGCTCGGGATCGGGTCGGTCCGCTCGGCGTCTTTCGGATGATCCCGACGAAAATTCGGACCGCCGCCGACTTGGGGCTGACCCGCGAGGTCCAGGCGCTCTGCCAGCTGACCAAGGGGTTAGTCCTGGTGACCGGCCCGACCGGGTCCGGGAAGTCGACCACCCTCGCGGCACTCGTCGACGTCGTGAACGCCACCCGGTCCGATCACATCCTCACCATCGAAGACCCGATCGAGTTCGTGCACCAGAGCCAGCGGTGTGTCATTACCCAGCGCCAGGTTGGGATTCACACCAAGTCCTTTAAATCCGCCCTCAGGGCCGCCCTCCGAGAAGACCCCGATGTCATTCTCGTCGGCGAGTTGCGAGATCTTGAGACCGTCAGCATTGCGCTGGAAACGGCCGAAACCGGGCATCTGGTATTCGGTACCTTGCATACGACCACGGCGGCATCGACGGTCGATCGGATCATCGATCAATTTCCGACCGACCGGCAGTCCCAGGTCCGGGTCATGTTGGCGGAGTCGTTCCGCGGCGTCGTCGCCCAAACGCTCTGCAAGAAAATCGGCGGGGGCCGGATCGCGGCCTACGAGGTCCTCCTGGCGAACCACGCGGTGGCGAACCTGATCCGGGAAGGGAAGACCTTCCAAATCCCTTCGATCATGCAAACCAACCGCCGCCAAGGGATGGTCACCTTGAACGACGCGCTCCTCGATCTTGTTGATCGGACCCTCGTCGAGCCTCGAGAGGCCTACCTCAAGGCGGTCGACAAAGCTGGACTGCTCGCCGCCCTCAAAGTGAAGGGCCATGCCACTGACTTCATGGGCGACGGGTGACGGCACCACCAATCCTCGTTCTGGTCGAACCCCAGGACCTCGTCAACATCGCGAGCGCGATTCGAATCGCGAAAAACTTTGGGATCGAATATCTCCGGCTGGTCAAACCGCGGGTGTTTGACCCCTACCGGATCGAAGGCATCGCTCATAACACCGGCGACATCGTCGACAAGATCCGGATGTGCCAAACGCTGGAAGAGGCAATCGGCGATTGCGTGTTCGTCGTGGCTCTCACGGCCCGCGAGCGGGCCGCCAAGCGCCAACTGCTTCGGCCGCCCGCGGCGGCGGCGGAACTCACCGATCGGGCCGGCGAAGGACCCGTGGCGGTGGTGTTCGGCCGCGAGGATAGCGGCCTGACCAACGACGAACTCGATCGGTGCCACGCACTCGCCACGATCGCGACCAACCCGGCCCATCGGTCGCTCAACCTGGCCCAGGCGGTGGCCATCGTAGGGTACGAGTGCTGGAACGCTCGCGAAGACATCGACCCGGTCCGGAAGGCACCGCGCCGGCGGACCGTCAAAGCCCGGGCCGAAGACCTGGCCAGCCTCTTTCAGGACAGCGAACGCGCACTATGGGCGGTCGATTTTTTCAAGAGCCGGAACAGCGAAAATGTCCTTCGGTCGATCCGGGAAGTGATTTTCCGAGCGGATCTCGACCAGCGCGAGGCGAAGCTGCTCCGGGCCATGACCCTCGAGACGGTCCATTTCCTCCGGCGAAACAGCGTCCTCCAGGAACTCCCGGAGCGGCTTCGCCAGCCGGCCGGCCAACGAAATCCACCCGAAACCGACCCCGAGGCCTTCAATCCCTAGTCGCAGACTCCCAATTCCGGGCCTGTCGGCTCCTTGTTTTAGGGCCTTCCACTTTTATCTTACCTGCGGCCTTGCGCCTTGGTGCGCTTGCACTTGCAGCGTGCCTCCCAACTTCGTGAAAAGTTTCACAACCATGCCACCCACGTATCGGCGGACGCCAACGCATGCGTAAGCTCCTAGTTGCCGGGGTCGGAATCGCGGTCATCGCCGGGGCGATTGCTCTGGCGCCCCCGCGTTCTTCCACGGCGCAGCAGCCGGCCCAGAAGCCAGAGGCTGACTCGGTTCTCGCGGTCCGCCTAACGGTCGCGGATTCGGCCCGGCTCAAAGGCCCCAAGCAACCGATCTTCTTCCGGCACGATATTCATTCCGGCCAGAACAAGATCCAGTGCCAGTATTGTCACTATTCGGTGGCCGACGGGATGGAGCCCGGCATCCCCACGCTCCAAACCTGTATGGGGTGCCACGTCGCGATCGGTGGGTCCGATTCGACCCATCGGGTCGAAATCAAGAAAATCCGCGACGCGTGGCGGGCCAAGAAGCCGGTCGAATGGGTTCGCGTTCACACCCTCGCCAAGCATGCGCACTTCCCGCATATGCGCCATATCAAAGCCCTCGGGCCGAACGCCTGCGCCACCTGTCATGGCGACGTGGCCCGGATGCCCCAAGTGTTCAAGGTCAACAACGTGAACAACATGGGCTTTTGCATCAGCTGCCATGTTGAACGAAAAGTCAATCGCGATTGCACGGCGTGTCACTACTAGGCCGCCTGAAGGAGACCTGATGTCGGCACCCAAAGACTCTCTCGATCGTCGCCGGTTCCTCAAGGTGGTCGGTGTCACCGGAGCAGGAACGGCGGCGCTTTCCGGCTGCTCGACCGGCCAGGTTGAAAAGCTGATCCCCTACTTGGTCCAGTCGCAGGACCAGGTGCCCAGCCTGCCAACGATCTACGCGAGCACCTGCACTGAGTGTGCGGCCGGATGCGGGCTCCACGTTCGGACCCGCGAGGCCCGTGCGATTAAGCTGGAAGGCAACCCGGATCATCCAGTCAACGCGGGGACGTTGTGCAGTCGAGGCCAGGCTGCCCTTCAGGGGCTCTACAACCCGGATCGGGTCAGCGGTCCTTTGGCGCGCAATGCGGCCGGGAAGCTCTCGGAGGTCTTGTGGAATGAGGCCGTCGACCAGTTGGCTGCCGCGGTGAAGGCAGCTGGGAGCCGGGTTGCCGTCATCAGCGGCGCCGGGGCGGGGACCTTCGATGACCTTCTCAGCCAGTGGATCACGGCCATCGGCGGCAAACTGGTTCGGTATCAGGCTTTCGGGCACGAGCCGGTGCGACTCGCGAATCAGCGGGTGTTTGGCATCGATGAGCTCCCAATCCACGATTTTTCGCAGGCCAAGTTCGTCCTATCCTTCGGGGCCGATTTTCTTGAGACCTGGCTCGCACCGGTCGAGAATCAGCGCGGGTTCGCGGCCGCCCACGGCTTCGAAGGATCATCGCTCGCGAAGTTCGTATACGTCGGCCCGCGGATGTCGCTCACCGGCATCAACGCCGACCAGTGGATTGCCCCGACGCCTGGCTCTGAGGTGTCCTTGGCTCTGGGGTTGGCCAATGCGGTCGTCAACACCCGGTCCGATGTCCCGGCCGATGCCGCCGGTCTCAAACCGATGCTGGCTGGCTATGGTCTCGATCGAGTGGCGAAGGACACCGGGCTAGCGCCGCAGCAGGTCCGGCAACTGTTTGACGAGTTCGTGGCGGCAGGCCCCTCGCTGGCGCTCGCCGGCGGGGTCGGCCTCCAGCATCGAGGTGCCACGGAACTGTGTGCGGCGGTAAATGTCCTCAACTATGTCGCGGGGAACATTGGGCGGTCGGTCAAGTTCGGCGGCAGCGTCCGAACCGGCGATGGTTACGGCACTCTACTCGATCTCGAGCGGGCCATGGCCGCCGGCGAGGTCGACGTGCTCGTGGTCCATGAGTCGAACCCGCTCTATTCCGTTCCCAAGGCCGGCGGTTTCCGCGCCGCCTTCGAGAAGGTCAAGCTGACCGTCTCCACCTCGTTGTTCTTCGACGATACCGCGGCGGCGTCGGACCTGCTGATGCCCAATCTGCATTCCCTGGAGCGGTGGGACGACGCCCGCCCGCGCGCCGGGGTTCGGGGCCTGCTCCAGCCGGTGATGGAGCCGGTGTTCAAGGGGGTCGCGACCGGCGACATCCTCCTCCAAGTCGCTCGCAAAGTGGGCGGAGCACTGGCCGGGTTCTCGGCACCGACCTACGAAGCCCATCTCAAATCGGTTTGGGCCGATCTGGGCCGGTCCCGGGGGGCGCTCGATCTCGACGCGTTCTGGCGAGGCGCTTTGGCCAAGGGCGGTCTCTACGACGCCCCGCCCTCGGTGCCGGTCAAGCTTGCGGCGACCGCCGGCGAGATCTCGACCACCCCGCCGGTGCTCGATGGCGATGGCGAGTTCATCTTCTCTCCTTATCCGAGCCCGATGTATCACGACGGCCGAGGTGCGAATCGGCCCTGGCTCCTCGAGAATCCGGATCCGGTCACTAAAATCACCTGGCAGTCCTGGATCGAAGTCCACCCGGAAACGGCCCGGGAACTCGACGTCCGGGAAGGCGAGTTCCTCAAGCTCAGTTCGCCCGCCGGGTCGATTGAAGCCGCGGTCTACCTCTACCCCGGTATTCGCCGCGACGTCCTCGCGATGCCGCTCGGACTTGGCCATGGCGAGAACGGCCGGTTCGCCAAGGGTCGGGGAGTCAACGCCCTCGATGCCATTGGCGCGGCGGACGGCCAAGGCTTTCTGCCCTATCTCTCGACCAAGGTCAGAGCCGAGAAGACCGGCAAGTATCACAAGGTGGCCAAGACGGAAGGAACCCCGCGCCAGTTAGGCCGGGGAATCACCGAGTCCATCCCAGTGGCGGCGGCCATGAGGGGGCTCACAATCAAGCAGGCCTACGAAGCGGCCGGCCACCCCGGTCATGAGATCAACACCGAACGGGAACTCGAGGCGATCGAGGGGTTCCGGGAATCGCAGTTTGAGAAACGGAAACTCGGGGCCTATGCCCTGACCGAGCCGCAATGGGGCATGGCCATCGATTTGGCCCGATGCACTGGGTGCTCAGCCTGCGTGACGGCCTGCTATGCCGAAAACAACATTCCCTTTGTCGGCGAGGATGAGGTGCTCCGGGGCCGGGAGCTCAGTTGGATGCGGATCGAACGATACTTCGAGGGTGGCGAGGACGGCGAGCCGATCTCGGCCCGGGTTATTCCGATGCTCTGCCAGCATTGCGACAACGCCCCGTGCGAGCCCGTTTGTCCGGTATACGCGGCCTATCATACCGCCGATGGATTGAACGGGCAGGTGTACAATCGGTGCGTGGGAACCCGCTATTGTGCCAACAACTGCCCGTACAAAGTCCGGTACTTCAACTGGTACGCCTACGCCAAGAAGGCCTTCCCCGAGCCGCTCAACCTCCAGCTCAATCCGGATGTCACGGTTCGGGCTCGGGGCGTCATGGAGAAATGCACCTTCTGTGTTCAACGCATTCGGGGCGCCCAGCACCAGGCGCGACTCGAAGACCGTTCGCTCCGTGACGGCGACGTCGTGACGGCCTGCGCCCAGGCCTGTCCGTCCGGCGCGATCACGTTCGGCGACATGACCAACCCGGAGAGCCGCGTGAGCAAGGCTGCCAAAAACCATCGAGGCTACCACGTCCTCGAGGAAGTCAATGTCCGACCGGCGGTGACCTACCTCGCCAAGGTCGTCTTCGGCTCGGAGGCATAACCCGATGACCGCTATCGTCGACGATCCGTCCCGACCAAACATGACCCACGGGCAAGTCACCCGTGACATCGTCAACACGCTCCGGACCCCGAGCCGGGGCTACTATCTGGCCCTGTTCGCCGCGATCGGGATGTTCCTGATCGGTGTCGCCACCTTCGTCGCCCTCCTCAAGGAAGGCCTCGGCCTGGCCGGATACAATCCGCCGGTCTTTTGGTCCGTGTACATCACGACCTTCGTGTTTTGGGTCGGGATCGGCCACGCCGGCACCTTGATTTCGGCCATTCTGTTTCTCTTCCGTTCCCCCTGGCGAACGGCCGTCTATCGGTCGACCGAGGCCATGACGGTCTTCGCCGTCATGACCGCCGGACTGTTTCCGATCATCCATATCGGGCGCCAGTGGATCTTCTATTGGCTGCTGCCCTACCCGAATCAGCGTTGGCTCTGGCCGAATTTCAAATCACCGTTGATCTGGGACGTGTTCGCCATCTCCACCTACCTCACGGTCTCCACCACGTTCCTGGTGGTCGGTTTGGTCCCGGATATCGCCGCGGTTCGGGACAAGATGACGGGCTGGCGAAAGAAGCTCTACGGCGCCCTGTCGATTGGTTGGACTGGGGCGGACTCGCAATGGCGGCACTATAGCCGAGGCTACGTGTACCTCGCGGCGCTGGCCACTCCGCTGGTCCTCTCAGTCCACTCGGTCGTATCCTGGGACTTCGCGATGTCGGTAATCCCGGGCTGGCACGGCACCATCTTCGCGCCCTACTTCGTGGCCGGGGCCATCTACTCTGGGATCGGGATGGTGCTCACGCTGATCATCCCGCTTCGCCGGGTCCTCAAGATCGAGCACATGATCACCGAGTATCATTTCGACAATCTGGCCAAGCTGACGCTGCTGACGGGTACCATCCTGTTCTACGCCTATGGGATGGAGTACTTCGTGGCCTGGTACAGCGGCAACACCTTCGAGCAAGAGACCTTCTGGCGCCGGGCCTTCGGCCCCCAATGGTGGTCGGGCTGGACCATGATCATTTGCAACGCCTTCGTCTCGCAGTTGCTCTGGTTCAAGAAGATCCGTCGGAATCTGACCTCGTTGTTCATCATCTCGATCTTCATCAATATCGGAATGTGGTTTGAACGCTATGTCATTATCACCTCGTCACTGTCGAACGACTACTTGCCGTTTGCCTGGGGTCAGATGAACCCGACCTGGGCCGACTGGGGGATTCTGTTAGGGTCGTTCGGCTGGTTCGGGATGTACTTCCTGTTGTTCGCCCGGACCTTCCCGGTGGTCGCGATTCAGGAAATCAAGGAGATGATTCCGATGCCCCGTCGAAAGGGGGGAGGCCACTGATGGCGAAAATCGTCTCAGGCGTGCTGGCCTCGTTCAAGTACGAGGATGCCGCGGTCGATGCGATCAAGGGTCTGAAGGCTCAGGGCTTCAAGGACCTGACCGTGTACTCCGCGGCCCCCAACCATCACATCGACGAAGCCCTCGGCCATCCGGTCAGTTGGGTCCGGGCCTTCACGCTGATCGGCGCCCTGACCGGCTGTGCGGCCGGCTTCGGGATGACCATCTGGATGTCGCAGGATTGGCCCCTCTTGGTCGGGGGCAAGCCGATCGTTGCCATTCCGCCGTTCGTGGTCCTCGGGTTTGAGCTCACCATTCTCTACGGTGCGCTGTCCACCGTGGCGGGGGTGATCATTCTGTCGGCCATGAAGTCGCTCAAGGGCCGGGCATACCGGCCGGAATTCAGCGATGACACCATCGGTCTATTTGTTCCATGCCCACCCGAGCAGCGCCGAGGCGTTCGTTCGTTCCTCGAGGGAACCGGTCCTGAGGAGGTGACCGAACATGGCGCGTAAGACATGGCTTGTGCTCGTTCTCGCTTCGGGGCTCTCGGGCTGCAACTGGTACTACAATACCTTGCCGTCCCCCGACGATCTGATGAAGCTGGTGCCGTGGTTCGATCATATGGTCACCTCGCCCGCGGTGGCGCCGTACCAACGTTCCCAGATTCCGCGGAACACGCCGGCGGGTACCGTTCCCATCACCGGCGGCGAAGCCGAATGGGGTACCGGCAATCTCACTGGGGCGATTCCCATCTATGGATTTGACAGTCTGACTGCGAGCCGGCAAGTGAACCCGACCGATCCCGCGGCCACCCTCGCTCGGGGCGATTCCGTCTACACCAATTTCTGCGCCGTCTGTCATGGATCTGCCGGCGACGGCAAGGGGCCGGTCGGCTCGCGGGTCGGAGCGCTGTCCCTGCTGACCGACAAGGCCAAGAGCTACCCCGATGGCTACCTCTACGGCATCATCCGCTATGGGCGGGGCGGCATGGCGCTCTACGGCGACAAGATCTTCCGGCAGCATGATCGGTGGGCCGTCGTGAACTACGTTCGCCAGCTCCAAGGCCGGCCGGCCTCCGGACCCGCAGCCCCGGCGGTTGGAGGTGTCCGATGAGTTCGTCCGCACTTCGCGATCGCCTGGTCGGCAGAGGCAACGCCGGTCGCTATGACCTGTTTTTCAACCTGGGCGCTCTGTTGACGGTGGTTGGCTTGGCTCTCTTTGGGCTCGCGTTGAGCTCGGGACATTCCGAACGGGCCTGGCATCTGTTCCACGTCAACTGGCTCTTCTTTACCGGCATTGCGGGCGGAAGCTTGGCCCTGTCTGCCGTCCACAAGCTGGCCAACGCGAAATGGTCCGGGGTGATCATTCGATTCGCCCAGGCCCATGTCTTCTTTTCGCTGGTCTCCATGGTGGGCCTCGTTGCCATCTTCACCCTTGGGTACGAGCCGATTTACGGCCACATGCACGAGCAGCTCCACTCGCTCTCGCATGGCAAGGCGCTGTGGCTGTCTCGCCCCTTCATGTTTGGTCGCCTCTTGGTCGGCTTGGGCCTCCTCTTTTGGGTTGGCTGGCAGTTAGTCCGGGCCGATCTCGGGCCCGATATAGCCCTTGCCAAGGACGCGGTGACGGATGCCCGCAGGGACGCCTATCAGCGGATCGCACAGGGGCTCGATTGGTCGCCCAGTGGCCGGGCGGCTCATGAGGCAAGAATCGGCCGCCTCGCGGCGACCTATATTGTGCTCTATGCCATGGTCTTTTCGATGGTGGCGTTTGATGGGATGATGGCGCTGCAGCCGCATTGGTTCAGCAATTTGCTCGGCGGCTGGTATTTCATGGGATCCTTCCTCGGCGCCCACACATGCCTCGCCTTGATGACGATCTATGGGGGCCGTCACCTCGGCATCGCGGACCTGGTCAGCCCCAAACAGCGCCATGATCTTGGCAAGCTGTGCTTCGGGTTTACCGTGTTTTGGGCCTACCTGATGTGGTCCCAGTTCCTGGTAATTTGGTACGGCAACCTACCGGAAGAAACCGGATTCGTTTTCGCAAGGTTGTGGGGCGAGTGGATGCCGATCGGGCGGGCTGTGTTCGTCGGGATGTTCCTGTTGCCCTTTTGGGGGCTGTTGTTTGTGGCGGCGAAGAAGACGCCTTTGATCCTCGGTACCTTTGCGCTGGTCAGCTTCTCTTCGCTGTGGCTGGAGCGGTACTTGCTGGTTCTGCCCTCGGTGACCAAGGAGCACGGCCCTGTTTTCGGCCTTCCGGAGGCTGGACCGACGCTGCTGATGCTTGGGCTCTTTCTGTTCTGCTATGCGAATTTCGCCCGGCGTTTCCCGATGATCTCGCCTCGATTGGCGGAAATCACGCTGGGGCTGGAGCACCAGCACGGTCACCCGGCACCGGCCGCCGGGGACGGCGGCCAATCAAGCGTGGCCCCGGCCTAACGTCGGCGGTTCTCGCACCGAAGGAACAAACGGGGCCGACCACGTAGTGGTCGGCCCCGTTCTTCGTGCGGCACCAGCCAGGTTACTCCCGCAGCGCGATGCTCGATGCTAAGGCGTTCAGTGTGTCGGACGGAAGGGAGCCCGTCACCGTCAGAATCCGAAGGCCACGGTGGGCTCGAATCGTCCCGTCGCCAAGGTAGTCGGGCGGCGTATGGCCCGGTGAACTGGCATGGAGGTCAAGGTTCTGTGCCCCGTGCCGGAAGACCAAGTCGCGGACCCGGTCGATCGGGCCCTCGATGGTTCGGATGACTCGCCCCGACGGGTGGCGTTGAGCCACCACGACGATCGGTCGCTCGTCACCCGGGCCGTGCTGGAGTTGGATGTCGAGAATAGCCAGTCCGTCGATTCGGGGGACGTTGCCGCCGGTCTCGGCGTCGGCCTGGGCGAGGCCCACGGTCTGCCACAGCCCGTCGAACGGGGCGGCGTCTTCGTCAGCCAGGTTGCTGACCTGAAGCATGTTGTCGGACACCTGACTGCCGACCGTGACAAAGGAAGGCCGGACCGAGAGCCGCCGCGCGACAACCCGGATCGGTAGCAAGGGTTGGGAGTCGGGGGCCGATTGCGGACCGGCCGGGCTCACTGGGGTGAGGGCGAGCAGGGTCCGGTCGGGCGCAGTGAGTTCCTGCGCCAGGGTGGGACCAGCCGCCTGGCTGGGTGCGCTGATCCCTCGTCCCCACCAGCCGGCCCCTACTGCCGCGACCAGTCCCGCCGCCAGAAGGCCGACCCGCCTGAGCCGAGCGAGTGACACGATGCGGGCGGTCGAACGGACCCGATGACTCGCCACCAGCTGCTCGAAGGGCGGGGCTACCGCGATCCGCCGTGGCGCCGCATCCGCGAGCAATGCGGTGGTACGGTCCCGAATGGCGGCGACCCGGTCGCGGTCCGCCCGGCAGCTCCGGCATTCGGCGAGGTGGCACTCGATTTCGACGCACTGGGACCGGCTAAGGGCCTGGTCCAAGTAGGCGTGGAGCTCGTCCTCAGGAACGTGCCGCACGATTACTTCCGACATCCATCCGGTCATAAACATCCAGAAGGCGTTTGCGGGCCCGCGCCAAGGTGGTGCCGATTGCACCAACGGCGAGTCCGGTTTGTTCCGCGATTTCAGGGTAACTCATGCCGGCGTCCCAAAGGAGCAGGACGTCGCGGTCACGGGGCGACAGTTCAGCCAATGCGAGGTTGACTTGGGCTTTTCGTTCGTCCTGCTCCATCACTTCGTCGACCGGGGTGTCGGGCGTCGACATCGGAAGCGGGTCGTTGGTCAGGAGGGTCAGGTGTTTCCGTCGCCGGATCGCCGCCCTTGCTTCGTCGCGGGCCAGATTGGCGGCCACGGCAAAGACCCAAGCCCGGGGCTTTTCCGGTTGGTGAGCCATGGCCCGGATAAAGACCTCTTGGGCAAGGTCCTCGGCGCGATCAGAGTCCCACACCTTCCGGTACAGGAATCGGACCACAGCAGCATAGGTGGTTTTGTAGAGGCGCTCTAGATCATCTGTCATTCGAGCTTCCCCCAGAAGTGTCACCCTCCGACAACAAGAACATGACGCTCGGCCCCCGGGATGTTGCACACACGGTTCCGGTGGACCGGCTGTCATCTTAACCGATAATAACTCACTAAGTCATTTTCTGTCAACTACTTAGGGTGACTAGCTGGACGAAAAACGCAGCCGGAATGGTAGCTGTCGCCCGGCCTCGGCCAGTCGAAGCACAAGTCGGGCTTGGCCGACCGCCCGTCCGCTCGGGTCCGGAAGTGCAGGCTACAGTTGATCCCGTCCTCGCCCAGAAATGAGCAGGCGGAAATGACCTCCGCACCCAGCGAATCGGGACTTTCGCGGTCGACTTTGCAGAGGTACGGGGATTTCCGCGACCGGACCAGCGACTCGAGTAGGCTCTCATCGGGGTGGCAGAGGATCTCGACTTGGAGGTCCCGGCAGCAGGCGGCTCCGATCTTGTGATCGGCCGTCCGGCACCGGGCTGTTTCACACGGGTTCTCGCTGTGGAGGACCGGCAGTCCAGTGGGAGCTCGCCCGAGTTCGATTGGTATCAGCCGCCCACCGTCGACAAGCTCGAAACGATTCTCCTCGAGCCGCCGACTGGCCGGGGTTCGAGAGGGGAGTGGAACCGTCCCAGTAAATCCGTGAGCTCCGCAAACCACCCCCATACCGTTCATTCGGGCAAACCGGCAGGGCACCGCGAGGTAGACGGCACATTGGAGTTCGCTGCCGTGCCGGACCAGCGGGCCGAAATCGATTCGCTCGGTGTGGCCCAGCAGCCACGTTGCCTCGTGGTCGGCCGAATTGGGCCCGTCGTCGATTTTGGCGCAGCGGAGGGTTACCTCAAGCCCGTGACATTGGGAACCGACACTAGTGCACGGAGGAGCTTTCGTCATGGGCCTGAACCTAGGGACTGGAACTACGGGAGCAAGTCCTTTATCTTTGTGAATCATTTCACAAGCGATCGTATCTCTCGTGGCAGGTGCGATCTACCGATAGCTGGGGACCACGGCAAACAACTTGGGGGGAGCATGCGGAAGATCGGATTGGCGGCGGGATTGGTGTTGGGTCTGGCGGCTTGCGGCGGGGGCGAGAAGGCTCCGGCGGTCGATTCGACGGCTGTGGCTCCGGCGCCTGCCGCCTCAACCGAATCGGCACCGGTTGGGTCCGGTGCGACTATCACGGTGAACATGGAGTATGACGGGACCAACTACAAGTTCGTTCCGAACGTGATCAATGCTGCAGCCGGCGACAAGATCGTGTTCGTCAACGTCAGCGGCGGCCCGCATAACGTCCAGTTTTTTGCCGACAGCGTTCCGGCCGAATCGAAGGCCGCTCTCGACGCGGCAATGTTGGGCGACAAGTTGGACGTGCTGAACGGCCCGCTGCTGACCGAGCCGAACCAGACTTATGAGATTTCGCTGGCCGGTTTGGTGGCTGGTGACTACAAATTCACCTGCACGCCGCACATGGCCATGAACATGAATGGCCACCTAATCATCAAGTAGCTGTTCGGTCCAAGGTACCTGCGGGGGCCCTGATTTCTGATCGGGGCCCCCGTCGTGCTGGTCCCATGCGACCAATGGCCAGAGCCATTCATCCAGTTTCGTGTCACCCCAATAGCCTAGGATCCTTCAATGATTCGACCCCTTGCGCTCCTTGTCGCCGCTTTGACGCTTGGTAGTCGCGGTGCGGCCCAGGACCTGACGCTTGCCAAGCCGGCGGCCCGCCTCGGCCACCAGTTCAGCACCATCGGCGGAGTCCGTGAGTTGGCCGATGGCCGGGTTTTGGTGGCCGACGGCATCGACAACGTGGTCCTCCGGGTCGACCTCGCGACCCAGAGGATCGACACGATTGGCCGGGCGGGGCAGGGGCCTGGAGAGTACAAGGCCCCCGACGGACTCTTCCCGTTGCCGGATTGGGCGACGTTGGTCGTTGACCTGGGCAATGCCCGTCTCACCATCTTCGACGGAGCCGGGAAGTACCTGGAGTCGATCCCGATCGCCCAGGGCCAGCCGGGGAGGGGCGGCTTCGCGTTGGTACTCCCGCGGGCGGTCGATGCCCTTGGGCGGATCTACTACCAGCCGTTTGGCGGCGGGCCAGGGGCCGATTCCGGGGCGGTCGTTCGATGGGATCGCACGTCAGGCAAGTTCGATAGCGTCGCCCGGGTCAAACTCCCACCGATGATCACGAAGGAATCGGGCGGCCCCAACAACCGGAACACCCGGCAGCGGCCGGCGCCGTACCCGTCCCAGGACGCCTGGGGTGTGGCGCCGGATGGCCGGGTGGCGTTGGTTCGTTCGCCCGCCTATCGGGTGGACTGGGTCCCCCCAAGCGGCCCTCGAACAGTTGGCAAAGTCGTCCCGGCCCCAGCGGTTCCGATTCGGGATGCCGAGAAGAAGGAATACCTGGCCGACGTGGCGGCGAACGGTCTTTCCGTCGCGATGGAAAACAACAACGGCCGGGTCTCGATGCGAATGAGCCGGGGGCGGGCGGAGAACGGCCCGAACGAGGAACCTGATCTATCCGGGCCGGAGTGGCCGGCGTCGAAACCGGCGGCCACCGGTCTCGTGGCAACGGGTCCCGATAGCCGGCTCTGGGTGGAGCGCTCGGTGCCGGCGGGCGGGCCCCGGATCTACGATGTGTTCGGTCCCGCCGGGACCGTCGTCGGCCAAATCCAGCTGTCCACGGGGCGCCGTTTGGTTGCGTTAGGCGCCCGCGGTGTATATGTCCGGCACATCGATGCTGACGGTATCAACTATCTGGAGCGCTACGATCTGAAATAGCGGTGGCCCACCGCGCCAATGGAATGACCATGAGCGCGACCGCGATGCCGGCCAACACGTCCACTCCGTAGTGCATCTGGCAGTACACCACGCCAACAGTCAAGAGCGTGGCAGCGACCCCCAGCGCCCCGCTCCATCGAGGTGCGATTGGCCAGGTAACCGCTGTGGCGACCCAGGTGGCTGCCACATGGGACGATGGGAAGGCGGCCCCATACGAACTCCCGCTTGCGAGAACACCATACACCGCCTTCGCGGCCGGATTGGCGGTGAACCATCCCGCCGGGCGCGGATACTCGTAGTAAGGCCCCGCCACCGGAAAGAAGATGAACACGAGATAACAGCCGACAAACGTCGTCATGAGCGCAAAACTCGCCCGGACCAGTTGAGGCTCGTCCCGACGGGAAAGGGCCAGAAGAATGGGGACCGGAATCACGAAATAGTAGGCGAAGTATGCCGCATGAAGAGCCCACGACCACCAGACGGACGGAGCGTTCTGCCACCAGACTCGGCTGAGTTCCTGCCCGAAGAGGCCGTGCTCCCACCGACGAACCATTACGTCGTGGGTTGGTTCCGCGCCGAAGCCGCTCAGGAGGTCTAAGGCCCCGTAGAGGGCCAGCAGGAGGACAAAAGGGGCGGCACCCCGCATGATCCGTCCGATCGGGGTGAGCTTGTCGCTCTGGAAAAGGACCAGGAGGAGCAAGAGAAGGGCATGGGCCACCGCGGCCCATGCCGCGGCGGGGTATCGGCCCATCCGACTTAGTCCCGTGACGACGACGACCACGGAGTAGCCCCCGAGGAGCCACTCCGAGGGCCGGGGCATCAGAGCCACCGGTTGTGCCGATACCAATCGACGGTAACACGCGATCCGGTTCTGAAATCGTGGCTGGCCGCCCAACCAGTGGCGGCGGTGAGAGAGCGCGGGTCGGCGAGCCAGGCGGGGGCAAAGAATTCGGCGGCTTTGTCGTAGGAGAGCACGGTTGCCCGGCCGACCAACCGGGCCGCCCGGTCGGTCATCCACAGAATGACTCGGCCAATTGGCTCGGGAATCCCGATGACCCGGACCTGGGTGTTCGAGGCGGCACCGGCCATCGCCACCAGATTTCGACTCGAGATGGCCTCAGGATGGCACGGATAGAAGGTCCCGCCTACCGTGCCCGGCGACGTCCCCGAAATCGCGATCGCCGTCGCGAGATCGGGCCCGAAAACCAGGGAGAGCTGCTGGGCGCCGGTCCCGAAGACCGGAGCGATGCCTAACGCCGCCGCCTTGAAGACCCTGAGCATCTCGCGATCGCCCGGCCCATAAACAGCCGGCGGCCGAAGGATCGTCCAGGGGACCGACGAGGCCTTGACCATCGCTTCGCCGGCGAGCTTGCTTCGCCCGTATTGGGTCACCGGGTTCGAGGCGTTGCCATCGGCCACCGGCCGGCCCGGAACGGTCGGTCCCGCGGCGGCCAGTGAGGAGACCAGCACGAGCCGAGGCGTTCCCGCGGCGGTGGCGGCGTCGACCAGTCTGGCCGTGCCGTCGCGGTTGACGGCGTCGAACTCGGCTTGATTCCGCCCGGCGATCGATCCGGCCAGGTGGTACACCACCTCTCGGCCCCGGCAGGCCTCGGCGAGTCGGTCGGACCGCATCAAATCACCGGCGATGATGGTGACCCCCTTTCGGACGAGCTCGGGGGCCTTCGATGGGTTGCGAACCAGGGCCGAAACGAGGTGACCATCGGCCAGCAAGACGTCGACCAGGTGGCCCCCGACGAAGCCGGTCGCGCCGGTCACCAGGACATTCACAAGGGGCGCTCGTAGACGCGGTAGGTTTTGTAGGGGGTCATGCCCAGGTTGGTAAGACCGGCGTTCATGGCGGGATTGTCCTCGAGGACCCAGCCACCTTCGCCCCACGTCATGTTGCGGGCCCCGGCCTTCGTCCAAATCCAATGATAGAGCACCGCATCGACGGCCTTTCCCCGGAATTCTGGGAGCACGCCAAGGAGGAGGATCCGGGCTCGCCTGATCGTGTGACGCTTGACCGCCCACAGCAGCTGGAGCGCGGCCGGAAACATCCGACCCTGGCGGTTGGTTCGGAGGACTTGGTTGAAGTCGGGGAGGGCGAGGCCAAACCCGATCGGTTCGCCGTCGCGCTCCGCGAAGGGCACCAGATCGGGGACTACGACCGGCTTGAATTGTGCCGCGAGGTGATCGATCTCGTGGTCAGTCATCGGGACGGCGCCCCAGTTGGACTCCCAACACCGATTGTACAGCATCTTGACCCGATCGACCTCGGCTTTGAAGTCGCTCATGCGAAGCGCCCGGACCGTAATACCGAATCGCTTCTTGGCGATTTCCACGGCCCGGCCAATCCGGTCGGGCGGGGTAACGAACTGCCGTTCGTCGCCACCCTGATAGGCTGTGAGATTCTTGATACCCCGGAGCCCGGCCCCTTCCAACAGACGCGCATAGGAGGCCGGATTGTGAGGCATCATGATGGTGTTGGCGGTGTCGAACCCGTCCACCAGAAGGCCGTACTCGTCATTCACCGAAAAAGATGCCGGGCCCCGGATGGAGTCGAAGCCTTTGGCCTTGAGCCAATCCGCCGCCGCTCCGATCAAGGCTGAGGCGACCTCCTGATCGTCGACCGTTTCGAAAAAGCCGAAGAATCCGACCCGATCACGATGGGTGTCGTTGTGGAGCCGGTTGGCGATGGCGGCGATCCGGCCGACAACGGCGCCGGTCTGGGTGGCGAGGAAGTACCGTGCCTCGCCGTGTTCGAAGAACGGGTTCTTCTCGGGGGAGAGCATGATCTCAACGTCCCGACGCAACGGCGGGACCCATAACAGGTCCCGCGCGTGAAGCTGAAAGGGCAGATCGATGAACGCCTTGAGACCGGCGCGGTCGGTGACCTCGCCGACGACGACCGGTGCGCTCAGATGACGCCCATCTCCCGGCCCAACTTCCCGATCACGTCGAGCGAGTAGTCGATTTGCTCGGCGGTGTGGGTTGCCATCACGCTGGTTCGGAGCCGGCATTGGGTCAGCGGCACGGCCGGCGGAACGACGGGATTGGTAAACACGCCGGCGTCGAACACTTTCCGCCACATCATGAGGGTCCGGTCGAGCGGTCCGATCAGAATTGGAATGATTGGGGTCTCCGAAGGGCCGACGTCAAAGCCAAGGCTCCGGAACCCGTCCGCCAGCCGCTTGGTGTTGGTCCACAATTGGGCCCGCCGCTCCGGCTCCTGCTGCATGACTTCGAGCGCCGCCAGCACTCCAGCGGTGTTGGCGGGCGGCAACGCCGCCGTGAAGATCAACGGGCGGCTGTGGTGGCGAAGATAGTTGATGACCGACTTCGACCCCGTTACAAAGCCGCCGATCGAAGCGAGGGACTTGGAGAACGTCCCCGCGATGATGTCGACCTCATCGGATAGCCCGAAGTGGGCGGCCGTGCCATCGCCGTTCGGGCCGAGGACGCCGATCGAGTGAGCATCGTCGACGGCCAGCGCCGCTCCGTGCCGGCGGCAGACCTTGATGAGATTCGGGAGGTCGGCGATGTCGCCTTCCATCGAATAGACTCCGTCGACGATGACCATCTTGCCGCCGGACTCTTCGGTGCGGGCCAGCTTTCGTTCCAAGATTTCAAGCGAGCCGTGATTGAACCGCTCGGTGGTGCCATAGCTCATCTTGGCGCCGTCGACGATCGAGGCGTGATCGAGTTTGTCGAGATAGACGACGTCGCCCTTGTTGACGAGGCCTGAGATCAAGCCAAGGTTGGCGTTGTAGCCGGTCGAAAACACAATGCAATCGTCTTTGCCGAGAAACCGCGAAAGACTGTCTTCAAGCTGAAGATGGAGATCGAGGGTTCCGTTGAGAAATCGGCTCCCGGTGCAGCCTGATCCGTAGATGTGAAGGGCCCGGGTGGCCGCCTCGAGCACTTTCGGATGATGGGTCAGACCGAGGTAATTGTTCGACCCCAGCATGATCCGCTTTTTCCCCTCGATGACGACGACGGTGTCTTCGGACTCTGAGATCGGCTTGAAATAGGGGTAAAGGCCGGCGGCCTTTACTTCATCGGCCCGGGTAAAATCCCGACACTTGTTGAAGAGGGTGATGTCGGTGGTAACCGTGGTGCTCGACATGACGTTGCCTCACCGGTGATGTGTCGACGGAATAGTGGAGCGATCCCGTTGTACTACAAGGGGTTAACATATAATCGGGGGGGCTGGAGCACAAGGCGGACGTTTCGGAACGGGACGAATCGCCGGCTTTTCGGAGACGCTACGCCATGGTAGGGGGCAAGGCCTATATTCAGTGTTCTTAGGTGAACTGGGGAGGCGAGATGCGATTTAGCATCGGAGTGATCGGCCTTTTGGCGGCAACTATTGCCACCAGTGGGGCGGCGCAGCGACCCAACGCGCAGCTGGGTCGGTTCGAGGTGCCGGGGATGGACTGGGGGCCCAATTCGGCGTGGCGGGCCCGGGCCGCCCAAGTCCGGGCCAATCGGTGGGCCGCGATTCAGCGCGGGGACATCCGGGCCCTCAATGGTCAGAGGGCTCTTCTCTCGACCGGTGGGCCCGGCGGCGGAGCGCAGAGCCTGGCGGTCACGGGCACCTTTTTCGTTCCGGTGATCGCGATTGCGTACAACAACGTTGACGTGCCGTATCCACTCCTCGACTTCCAAAACGTTCTCTTTGGATCGCCACCGCCGGATCAACGTCCCTTTACTCTGAAATCGTACTACGAGCAGGTCTCCAACGGCCGGATTCGAATGGATGGCCGGGTCTTTGACGCGGTTCGGGTTGATTCGAGCAACACCTACTACGAAAACGGGTGCAACGGTATTGGGGTGCGGGCGGCCTGCCCCGACAACGGCCAGCGCTTTGGGACCATGTTGATTGCCGCTCTCGACTCGGTGTCCAACCGGGCGGGAGGCGATACCATTTGGACCCAGTTTGACAACGATGGGCCCGACGGCCGCCCGAACTCGGGTGATGATGATGGCAAAGTGGACTTTGTCACCTTCCTGCAACCGACCGTTGATGGCGCCTGCGGGGCGCCTGGGGTGTGGGCTCATCGGTTTGTCATTGCGGCGTGGAACGGTGGATCGGATTACGTGACCAAGACGCCCCAGCGCGATGGTGCGGGGCAGCCGATCCCTGGCAGGTTCATCAAGGTCAACAACTATACGATCCAAAGCCAGGTCGGCGGGGCGTCGGGCTGCTCCGGCAGTTTCATCATGCCGATCGGTACGGTCTCTCATGAGACGGGGCATGCGTTTGGGTTGCCAGATCTGTACGATACCGACGCTACCGGCAGCGGCACCGAAGGCATTGGCGAGTGGGGCATAATGGGCAGCGGCAACTACTCGAGGGCCTACAGCCCGACCGGGTACGATGCCTGGTCGCTCAACGAGCTTGGGTGGGTGACAGTCGACACGTTGGGGGCCAGCCGGACGATAACGACCGGGCCGCGCCAGGTGTCCGATACCATCTTCTTGGCGCGGCTGGAGGCCAACAACGAGTTGATGCTGATTGAGAATCGCCAAGCAGTCGAATCGGACACCGCCGCGCTCAATGGCAACGCTGGTGGAACGGCGGCAAGCTGTCGCTCCAATTGCCGAAAGGGTCCTGGGTTGTTGCTGTGGCACATCGACCTCGGGAGGATCGCCCAGGGCCGGGGGTCGAATCGGGTGAATACCGGCTCGATCCAGGGCGTCGCCCTCGAGCAGGCCGACGGCCTCAATAACCTCCGAAGTAGCGGATCAACTCGGAACCGGGGTGACGTCGGCGATCCATACCCTGGCTCGACCGGAAACACGAAGTGGACGGTGACGACAACTCCTGCGGCGAAGTCGAATTTCGGGGAGTACGCGGGCTTTGTGGTCGATCGGATCGAGAACCTTCCCGCTGGGGTAATGCGGTTTCGATTCTTGCGCCGCAATCCCACCCTAGTCCGTTCGACCCTGCCAGGGGCCTCGGTCCTGATCAATGACGAAAGATGGGGTCGGTTCGAGGAGGTCATCGCGGCGGGAGACGAACTGCGCCTCGATGCCGACTCGATCCAAGAGGTGTTCAGCGGCCGAACTCGAGGGCGGTTCTTGGCCTGGAGTATCGGCGGGCCACGACGACAAGTCGTCATTAGCGGAGCCAAGCCCGATACGATCTCAGCAACCTTTGGGGCCGATCATCGCCTCCAAGTTGCGGTGACCGGAACCGGGCAAGGAACCGTTGTCGCCAATCGAGCGGGAAGCCTCGGCGACGGCGTTTTTGTTGGGGCGGGTACCCCAGTGGGGCTCACCGCCGCTCCTGCCGCGGGGTCGATCTTTGTCGGGTGGCGGGGCGATACAACGAGCGCGACGGCCTCCATCACTATACCCATGGCCCGGCCCTACGATCTCGAAGCGTCGTTCATCCTCGACCTCCAGGTTCCGGTGACCGACGCGACCGCTGAGATCTTGGGGACGGCCAAGCTCACCAGCGACCAGAAACTCTTTCTTGATCAACTCGGCAATCGGAACGGGCTCTATGATGTAGGGGACTTCCTGTCGCTATTGAAGCGAAGCGGCCAGTCGGTATCGCCCGAGTTGTTGAAGGCATTGGCGCAGGCAAAGTCAGCGAAGGGAACCTCATGACTCGGCGAATGGCGATCGGGGCTGCGGTGGCGGGATTGATCGCGGCCTGCGGCGGGAAAGACACCCCCGAACCGATCAAGCCCGTCGCCGGCGATTTGACCGTGGCCTACAGCGGGCCCGGCCAAACCGATGGCGCGCTTCTCTTGGTCATCACCGGAGTGTTGACCGAGGTTAAGGCGGTCGGGCCGTATCAGGTGGCGTCAGCGCCGCTTGGGCCTACGGCGACCCGCGTCGTCGTGGTCGGGACGTTGGTCGCCGGCGATATTCTCAAGATCCGGGTCAGCGACGTGAACGCTTTTGCCAGCTATACCGGGCGAATCGATGAGGTGGCCGATCGTGAGACGTTCGCGTTGAACGACCCCGTTGGATATACAATCGGCGTGCGCAAGTAGGTCGATGGAGCGCCGAGCTTTCATCCGGGCCGCAGCGGGGGCGGGCGCTGGGCTGACGTTAGCCGTGATGCTCGAGGGGTGTTCAGAAGCTCCACCCGGCGTCGACGGCGGGTTTGCCCCGAACGCGTGGGTGCGAATCGGCCCCGATGGAATCGTGGTGGTCATCGTGGATCGTTCCGAAATGGGGCAGGGAGTTAGCACCGCCCTTCCGATGCTGGTGGCCGAAGAACTCGATGCCGATTGGGCGATGGTGCGGTATCAGTTCGCTCCCGCCAACGAAGCCTATTACAACCCGATGATGAAGGTACAGGCGACCGGCGGAAGTACGTCGGTTAGGGCCGCATGGCTTCCGCTGCGCCAAGCCGGGGCTGTGGCCCGCCGAATGTTGGTTGCCGCCGCGGCCGAGGCGTGGAAGGTGGGCGCCGAGGCCTGTCGGACCGAGGCCGGCTATGTCATTCACGGGGCTACCGGACGGCGCTCCTCCTATGGCGATCTTGCCGGCGCCGCCGCCCTCTTGCCCATCCCCACCAACGTTCCGCTCAAACGGCCGGCGGATTTTCGGATCATTGGGCGGCCGCTTCGGCGGCTCGATCTGGTGGACAAGGTGACTGGTCGCGCCGTCTTCGGACTCGATGCCGGCCCCCGTGAAGCCCTGGTGGCGTTGATCGCTCGGGCCCCAACGTTCGGGGGCAAGTTGATCAACTTCGACCCGGATCCAGCCCTTGCGGTTCCCGGGGTGCAGCGAGTCTTTCCCGCCGCCGGTGGCGTCGCGGTGGTCGCGACGACGTTTTGGGCCGCCCGGACCGGCCGCAACGCTCTTCGAGCAATCTGGAACGAAGGACCGGCGGCTTCGTTGAATGATGCGTCAATCTCCAAGGAACTCGATCGGCTCCTGGCCTCGGGTGGCCGGGTGGCCACGACCGCCGGCGCGGTGGGGTCGGTCAATGCCACTACTCTCATCGAAGCCGTGTACGAGGTTCCCTATCTAGCCCACGCCACGATGGAACCGATGAACTGCACGGCGGATGTTCGGCCGGACGGGGTCACGGTGTGGGCCCCAACCCAATTCCAGTCGGCACCGAGCTACATGGCAGGCGGGGGCGCCCGCGGTGTGGCGGCCCGCGCGGCGGGTGTTGCGATCGAGCAGGTCGAAATCCACACGACTCATCTCGGTGGTGGGTTCGGTCGCCGTTCGGAAACGGATTTTGTTCGAGAAGCCGTCGAAGTGGCAAAGTCCTGTGGGGCCCCGGTGCGATTGGTCTGGACCCGAGAGGACGATATCCGCCACGACCACTTCCGCCCGATCGCCAAGCACGCCATTGCGGCCGGCCTTGACGCGGCCGGCCGTCCGATCGTCTGGCGCCATACCATCGCCTCGCCCTCGATTTTTGCCAAGTTTGTCCCCGGGTTCATCCCCGATTGGGCGGCCCACTTGGCTGGTCCGCTCAAAGGTGGGATCGATCAGAGCGCCGTCGAAGGCGCCGCCGACATGCCGTACTCGATTCCGAACCGGGAGTTTCGCTACGCCGAGGCCCGGTTCCCGATTCCAGTGGGGTACTGGCGGTCAGTGGGACACACCCATACCGCGTTTGCGGTCGAATGCATGATCGACGAGTTGGCCCATGCTGCTCACCAGGATCCGGTTGGGTTTCGCCGCCAGCTGCTGACGGACCATCCCCGGCATCTCGCCGTACTCGACCTTGCGGCCGAACAAGCCGGCTGGGGAACCCCGGCACCGGCCGGTCGGTTTCGAGGCGTGGCGGTTCATGAGTCGTTTGGCAGCTGGGTGGCCCAGGTGGCCGAAGTCAGCGTTACGGGCCGTGCGGTGAGGGTCCATCGGGTTGTCTGCGCGGTCGATTGTGGCCAGGTGGTCAATCCGGATACGGTCAAGGCCCAGATGGAAGGCGGCATCGTGTACGGGCTGACGGCCGCCCTAAAGGGCCGGATCACCATTGAAGCGGGCAAGGTGAAGGAGGGCAATTTCCACGATTACCCGATGCTCAGGATCGACGAAATGCCCGTCATCGAGGTCTACATCGTTCCCAGCCAGGCCGATCCGGGCGGCGTTGGTGAACCCGGCACGCCGCCCATCGCTCCAGCCGTGGCCAATGCCGTCTTCGCCGCCACTGGCGTCCCGGTTCGGGCCCTGCCGATTCGGGTGGGCGAACGGCCGTAGCCTAGCCCTGAGCCGAGGCCGGGATCGCGACCGGTTCCCGGTCTTGGACCAGTTCTTCGCCAGGGTTGGTGAATCGGTCGCCCTCCAGCCGGTGCTGCTTCTCGTACAACTGCCGATAGCGGCCCCCGGCGGCCAAGAGCTCGCGATGGTTCCCACGTTCAACAATTTGCCCGCCCTCGACGACCAGGATCTGGTCGGCGCTAATGATGGTGCTGAGCCGGTGGGCAATGACGAAGGTGGTCCGGCCGGCCCGGAGGGCCTTCAGGCCGGCTTGGATCAGGGCTTCGCTCTCGCTATCGAGGCTCGAGGTGGCCTCGTCGAGCAGCAGGATCGACGGTTCGGCCAGAATCGCCCGGGCGATGGCAATCCGCTGCCGCTGCCCTCCCGAAAGGCGCACGCCCCGTTCCCCGACGATCGTGTCGTACTGGTCGGGAAAATCTCGAATGAATTCATCACAATGGGCGATCTTGCTGACCCGGACGACGTCCTCTCGGCTGGCGTCCGGCCGGGAGAACCGAATGTTCTCGGCTACGGTGCCGTCGAACAGGAAGTTGTCCTGGAGGACGATCCCAAGATGGCGACGGTAGTCGCGGAGCTTGATACCGGCCAAGTCTTTCGAATCGATGGTGACCCGGCCCTTGGTGGGCCGGTTGAACGCCATGACCAGACCCAGCATGGTACTTTTACCGGAACCGCTCGAACCCACCAGGGCGGTCGTGGTCCCGTTGGCGACCTCGAAGGTCAGCCCCTTCAATACCGGGACGCCGGGCGTGTACTCAAACCAAACGTCCTCAAACGCGACCCTGCCTTGGATCGCGCCCAGAGTAGCCCGTTCAGCGTCCTCATCGTCTTCGGTCGTCATGGCCTTGAGCTCCCGGATCCGGTCGAGCCCGGCAAAAGCTTCGCTAAACTGGGTCCCAATCGAGGCCAACTGAATCAGGGGAAACGCCATCATTCCCGTGAAGAGGGCATAGGTGAAATAGTCGCCAATGGTCATCCGGCCTGCCAACACTCCGCCGCCGCCCACGACGATCATCAGCGCCCCGATAACTCCCACGACGAGCGCGGATACGGCTCCGACGGCGGACACGCCCGTCATCGTCGTGGCGACGTTGCGGAACATCTTATGCACGCCTTTGGTAAAGACCAGCTCTTCGCGCCGCTCCGCGACGTACGACTTGACCACCCGGATTCCTCCGAGCGTTTCGGTCAACCGGCCGGTCACATCGGCGTTGAGCTTTCCACGCTCGCGGAACAACGGACGAAGTTTG
>JANNQX010000170.1:0-6326 GCA_031400975.1 Gemmatimonadota bacterium | reverse complement strand
TGGTTCAGGACGGGAAATTCGTGGCCGTGGGTGGGAACGTCGCCATTCCAACGGGAGCGGAGGTCATCGATCTCTCGGGCCTAACGGTGCTGCCGGGGTTGGTGGATGCCCACAATCACCTGGCGTTGACCTATAAGAAGGTGCCGGAAAACGACCTGTACTACCTGACGTATGTCATGGAGGGCACACCCCTTCGCGCCATTCAGGCGGTCTCGAACGGGATTCAGATGCTCTCGTCCGGTTTTACCATTGTGCGCGACATGGGCAACAACGGTAACTACGCCGACGCGGCACTTCGGGTGGCGGTCGAGCAGGGGTGGATTCCGGGGCCCACGATCATCAATTCAGGGATTATCATCGGTGGGATGGGCGGCCAATTCTGGCCGACTCCGGAAATGGCGATGGGCAAGAACATCGTGTACCCGGAGTATCTCGACGCCGACACCCCAGACGAAATCGTCAAGGCTATTCGCCAGAACCTGCTGTTCGGCGCCACGGTGATCAAGATCTGCGTTGACTGCAAGCCATGGGGCTATACCACGGATGAGATTCGACTGGTCATTGCCGAGTCGGCGAAGTCGGGGGTCAAGGTCGAAGGGCATGTCCAGACGGTTGATGGTGCCCGCCGGGCGATCGAGGCCGGGATTTGGTCGATCGCCCACGACATCGGCCTGACGGACGAAATGCATAAGCTGATGGCGCCGAAGGGGATCTTCCGGGCCGGGACCGAGACGCCTTTGACCCTGACGGGCCACACCACCGCCGAGGGGTATGCCGCGACGGTCCGGGGTCTCAGGAATGCCTATGACAACAAGGTCGCGATCACGTTTTCGACCGACGCCGACTACTTCGTGCCGGGCAAAACCCGGGGCGAGGTGGCGATCGAATTTCTCGAGACCTGGAAGGCCGCCGGGATTCCGCCGGCCGACATTCTTCGGGCCATGACGGTGACCGGGTACAAGGTCAGCGAAACGCTCAGCACCCGCGGGTTGATCAAGGTCGGGCTGGCCGCCGATTTGATCGCGGTGGTCGGGAACCCGCTCCAGGATATCGATGCGCTTCGGAAAGTTCGGTTCGTACTCAAGAACGGGATGGTGTTCAAGAAGGACGGGGTGATGACGGCCGAGAAATTCTTCAATCCCGGTCCGGTGAACGGGTGGCGGATTCGCTGAGTTCCCGGAGGTCGTACGGTTCGGACGGACTCAACAAGGGAGTTTGGCCCAACCCGGTACCCGGCCAGCTGATCACCGCGTCGGATCGGTTCTTCACTCGAAGCCATGCACCGGTCCCGGTGATCGATCCCGACACATGGGGCCTCGAGGTGGATGGACTGGTCGAGCGGCCGGGCCGGTTTTCGTTGACACAGCTTGGCCGGGATTTTTCCGAGCACCGCGTCGTGGCAACGCTTGGATGCGCCGGGATGCGGCGGGCGGAATTTCTTGACATGGGCCCCTTGCCCGGCGAGCTGCCGTGGGGTCCCGATGCGGCGAGTACCGGTCGATGGTCGGGCGTGGGGCTCCGCGACGTGTTGGAGGCGGTCGGGGTGTCGAGCCGGGCCGGCCACGTCGAGTTTATCGGTCTCGATCAAGTGCTCCGCCTCGAAAGCACGTTTGGTTTCGGGGGCTCGATCGATCTCAAAAAGGCCCTCGCCGGTGATGTCCTCCTCGCGACCCATTTGAACGACGAGCCGCTCTCGCCCGAGCACGGGTTCCCGGTTCGGGTGGTGGTGCCGGGTTGGATCGGAGCCCGAAGCGTCAAGTGGCTCGGTCGGATCGTGGTCAGGCCCGACCCGTCGGAGAACTATTTCCAGACCAAGGCCTACCGGATCGAGCGGACCATCAATCCAGAGGCTCCGACCGACGTGTCGGGGGGCGTGCCGTTGGCGGAACTGCCGGTGAACGCGGTCATTCTCGATCCAAAGCCGGGGCAGTCAATCCAGGCTGGGCCGGTGGTGGTCCTCGGGTGGGCGATCGGGCAGGGCGGCTCGGGGCTGGCCGCCATCGAGGTTTCGGGCGACGGCGGAGCTCGGTGGGTTGGGGCGCGTCCCACGGCGGGCGGCGAGGCTGGGGTATGGACATTCTGGGAGGCGCGGGTGACGTTGGCCGGCGGACCTCGCGAATTGGTGGTCCGGGCCACCGATGTTGGGGGCCGTTCCCAACCCGCGACTCTTCAAGAGTGCTGGAACGTCAAAGGCTATTGCAACAACGCTTGGCATCGGGTTCGGCTTACGGTCAAGTGAGATCACCGACTCAAGGGCACCGAGATGAGACACCGATTGCTCCTCACGATGGTCGCCACCGCGACGATGGCTAGTCATCTGGTCAGTCAGCCGACGGATCCCATCCGGCTCAAGCAAGCGGCGGCCGCGCTCAAGCTACGGGGCATTGGGCCGGCTCTGCTGAGTGGCCGGATCGCCGATGTCGCGGTCAACCCGCGAGACCGGTCGGTCTGGTATGTGGCCGCCGGTTCCGGTGGGGTGTGGAAGACGGTGAACGCCGGGACGACCTGGACTCCGATATTTGACGATCAACCGTCCTACTCGATCGGTGAGATCACCCTCGATCCCTCGAACCCGGAGGTGGTCTGGGTCGGAACCGGCGAGAATGTCAGTGGGCGCCACGTCGGTTGGGGTGACGGCGTCTATCGGAGCCGCGACGGCGGCCGGACCTGGCAGCCGATGGGGCTCGCGAAATCGGAGCACATCGGGCGGATCCTGGTCCATCCGAAGAATGGCAACGTGGTCCTGGTTGCCGCCGAGGGCCCTTTGTGGGCGCCGGGGGGCGAGCGGGGCGTGTATCGGTCTCAGGATGGTGGCGCTACGTGGACCGGGGTCCTCCAGATTGACGAAAACACCGGGGTGACGGATCTCGAATTCGATCCTTCGAATCCCGACATCGTCTACGCCGCGGCCTACCAGCGGCGGCGCCATGTCTGGGGTTTCCTCGGCGGTGGCCCTCAGTCGGGGATCTACAAATCGGTTGACGGCGGCATCTCGTGGCGGCGACTGGCCACCGGCCTGCCGAAGGGCGACGCCGGCAGAATTGGTTTGGCCGTGACCGCGGCGGATCCGAATCTTGTCTACGCCACGATCGAGGCCGACGAAAAGGAGCGGGGGTTCTATCGTTCCCGTGACCGGGGGGAGAGTTGGGAAAAGCGGAACAGCTACATCTCGGGTGGCACCGGGCCGCACTACTACCAGGAAATCGAGGCGTCGCAGACCGATCCAAACCTGGTCTACCAAATGGACGTCTTCCTTCACGTGACCCGCGATGGCGGGGCCAAGTTCGACTATCTCGAAACCGGGCACGACAAACACAGCGACAATCATGCCTTGTGGATCGACCCCGACAACGGCAGGCATCTCCTGGTTGGGACCGACGCCGGGGTGTACGAGAGCTTTGACGAGGGCAGCGCTTGGCGGCATTTCCGGAACCTGCCGCTGTCGCAGTTTTACAAGGTGTCGCTGAGCAATACGGTTCCTTTCTATCAAGTGTTAGGCGGTGCCCAGGACGCCGGGACGCAGCATGGGCCATCGCGGACGATGAATCGTGACGGCATTCGGAACCAAGACTGGTACGTACCGTTCGGGGCCGACGGCTACGGGGTCGCGATCGACCCGAGGGACGACAACCTGCTGTACTTGATGAGCCAAGAGGGCAATCTGTACCGGAAGGACCGGCGGAGCGACGAGGGCCTCGACATCCGGCCGATCCCCGCGCTGGGCGATCCGCCGGAGCGGTGGAATTGGGACTCACCTCTGCTGTTGAGCCCCCACAACCCGGATCGGATCTACTTCGGCTCCCAACGCCTGTGGCGCAGCGAAGACCGAGGCAGCAGTTGGACCCCGATCAGCGGTGATCTGACGTTGGGCGGCAATCGCTATGAGCAGCGTTTCATGGGCCGGGTCTGGAGCGTCGACGCGCTCCATGACAATGGGGCGATGTCGAAGTACGCCACCGTCACGGCGGTCACCGAGTCGCCGCTCCAAGCCGGCGTGTTGCTGGTGGGGACCGACGATGGCGTCATCCAGGTTTCGAACGATAGCGGGCGGTCGTGGAAGACCGGTGGTCCGCTGCCGGCGCTGCCGCCGCTGTCGTTCGTCAACGACGTCGAGGCGTCGCTCTACGACGCCAAGACGTTTTATGTGATGGCGGACGCCCACAAGATCGGCGATTTCTCTCCCTATGTGTTCGAGACAACCGACGGTGGCCGCACCTGGCGGTCGATCGCGGGCGATCTGCCCAAGGGGGCGCTGGTGTGGAGTTTCCAGCAGGATCACATCAAACCCGACCTGATGTTCGTCGGAACCGAGGCGGGGATCTACTTCTCGGTTAATCGGGGCACGAACTGGGTCAAGCTCTCTGGCGGCGTCCCGAGGATCTCCTTCCGTGACCTCAAGATCCATCGCCGCGACTCCGACTTGGTCGGGGCTAGTTTCGGTCGCGGCTTCTACATCCTGGACGACTATAGCGCCCTTCGGGACTTTGGTGGAGCGACGTTCAGCGAAGACGCCCGGCTCTTTCCGGTCCGGGATGCGTGGTGGTTCGTTCCGTCCCAGCCGGGGCAGGCGCCGGGCCGTCCGGAAGCGGGCAGTGACGACTTCACGGCGGCCAACCCTCCGATGGGCGCGCTGCTGACCTACTTTCTCCGCGAGGCGCCGACCACCGAGCGGGAGCGGCGCGAAACGGCGGAACGCGCCCTTAGAGATGCCGGCAAAGACGCTCCTTTCCCTGGGTTCGACCGACTCCGCGCCGAAGCGTTGGAGACCAGTCCGAAGGTGATGATCCGGATCACCGATGCAACCGGCCTGCCGATTCTGTGGGTCGAGGGAGCCAAAGAGGCCGGACTCCATCGAGTCAACTGGGATCTCCGAGGCCCGGCTCCCGATCCGGTGGAGTTCGCCGAGCCGAGCTTCCGGGCCCCGTGGGACCCGCCTTCCGTGGGGCCGTTGGCGGCACCCGGGCGTTACACGGCCGAGTTGTTCGTCGTGTCGGCGGCGGGCGCCCGGCGGCTTGGCGCCCCCCAGAGCTTTGACGTCAAGCCCGTGCCTAACGCCGTTCCAGGGACCGACTATGTCGCGGTGGCGGCCTTCCAGGCCAAGGCAGCCGAGCTGATGCGGAAGATCAGCGGGGCTTCCGCCGAGCTTGATCGAGTGGGGGAACGGCTCCGTTACCTCCGGGCGGCACTGACCCAAGCGCCGAGGGCCAACCCCGCGTTGTCCGGCCGGATGGACGCCGTGGCCCAATCACTGGCGGCGCTTGCGGTCGAGCTCCGGGGCGATCGGGCGCGCCGGCGGCTCGATCTTTCGACCGCGCCGTCGATTCAAGACCGGGTCGGCGGGGTAATCGGGGGGCATTGGGAGACCCGGCAAACGCCGACGGCTACTCAGCGGAGCCAGATCGAGCTCGCCACGACCCAGTTCGCCGCGGTTTCGCGGGCGTTGACCCAGTTGATCGACGGCGACTTGGCGAAGATTGAAGCCGAGCTCGAGGCTGCGGGGGCACCGTGGACGCCGGGTCGCCGGGTGCCGGTACCATGACGGCCCCGTCGCCCGATTCGGTGCTCGAACGTTACCGCCGCCATCATCCCCGGTCGGCCGAGCTGCACGAGCGAGCCGCGGGGTTGTTTGCGGCCCAAGGCGCCACTCATTTCTCCCGGGTTCACAACCCGTACCGTCCCTATATCGTGAAGGCCCTCGGGGCCCGGAAGTGGGACGTGGATGGGCACGAATACCTCGACTACGTGTTAGGACACGGCGCCCTCGTGCTGGGGCATTCCCATCCGGCGGTCGTCGAGGCTATCCAGCGCCAGGCCGCGCTCGGCCTTCACTATGGCGACAACCATCCGCTCGAAGTCGAGTGGGCCGAGCGAATCCGGGCGTTGATGCCGGCGGCGGAGCGGATTGAATTCTGTGCCTCGGGGCAGGAGGCCAACCAGATGGCGGTCCGGATTGCGCGGGCAATGACCGGGCGGCGCAAGCTGCTCAAGTTCCAGCACAACTATCACGGCTGGGCGGACGAGCTGGCGGCGAAGGGCTCACCCGGGGCACTCGATGACATGGTGACGGTGATTCCAGTCGATGATCCCGAGTTGGTGGCCCACCACTTGGCGAGTCACGACTTTGCGGCGGTGTTGATCGAAAGCGGCGGTGGGCGGGTTTCCGGCCGAGTGCCGACCAGCGTTGGGTTTTTTCGGGCGCTTCCCGAAATCTGCCGCCGGTTTGGGACCGTGCTGATCCTGGACGAAGTCGTCACTGGGTTTCGCGAGGCACCCGGTGGGTGGCAGTCGGTGGTTGGGATGACGCCTGATCTCACGACCATCGGAAA
>JANNQX010000169.1:0-18863 GCA_031400975.1 Gemmatimonadota bacterium | reverse complement strand
GCGGCGTCCATGTCGCGGACGATGGCCGAGCCCAGGCGATCGAGCGCGAACAGGAGCAATTCCGCCTTGTCGTGGAAGTGGTACGTGACGACCCCAGTGGTGGCCTTGAGCTCGGTGGCGATGGCCCGGACGCTGGCGTTGTGGAGCCCATCCCGCAGGATGACCCGCCACGCCGCTTCCGCCACCTGTTCTTTGGTCAAACTTCGGCCCGCGACCCGCGCCATAACCGCTCCTTCGATAGCTTGACACGAAACCAACATTTGTTACGTTGAATACAACGCATGTTGTATTCTCGAAAGGTCCACCCGGATGTTCGATCGGCTTCGTGCCGCGCTTGTTCACACCGACCCAACCTACGACCGGTGGGCCGGTTGGCACCAGCCGTCGGGCCGGAAGTCTGTCTGGGTCACCATGGTGGCTCACGTTCTGATTAATTTCGGCCTGGTGGATTGGGTCCCGTCTCTGGTCAAGGGTGCGCTATGAACGCAATGAAATGGATCCGGCCGATCACGATGGTGGCGATGACTGGATGCTCCAAGCCCGCCCCCGCCCCAGCGCCCCCGTCCGTCGCCGCACTACCGGCGGAGGTGGCCGCGAAGCTCGATGCCGCCATGATGGACGCATTCGCCAAGCGAGAAATGCCCGGGGGTGCCCTGGTCGTCGTCCGGGGCGACCGGATTGCCTATGCCAAAGGATTTGGGTCGGCCGATTTGGCGGCTCAACGCGCCTATACCGATTCCACCTCGACCGTGATCGGATCGACCTCGAAGCCGCTGACCGGCCTGGCGGTCCTCCGGCTGGTCCAGCTCGGCAAAGTGGCCCTCGATACGCCGATTGCCCGGTACGTTCCCGAGCTGACCTTCAAGGATCCCCGCGGCGCCGGGATCACTCTCCGCCACTTGTTGACCAATCGGTCCGGTCTTCCACTCGGTTTTTCGGGCGCCGCCTATCAACAGCCATCGATCCAAGACAGCGCCGCCCTCGGCCGGCTGGCCCAGGCCGTGGCCCGATTTCCGCTCGCCTTCGCACCGGGCGACGGCTACCTCTACTCCAACCGAGGCTGGGCGCTGGCGGGTTACGTCGTCCAACGGGTCAGTGGCGAGCCGATCGAAGACTTCATGCGGCGTGAGGTCTTCGAACCGACAGGAATGACCGAGACGACGTTGGCATTCTGGACGGTGCCGAATCTGGTCCAAGGCTACGTCGAGGGCCGGACGGTCAAGAATATTCCCCACTGGCCATCGGTGACTCGCGAGTACGGACCGGCCGGGATGATTGTCTCGACCCCGCGCGACATGGGCCGTTTGCTGATTGCCATGATGAACCAGGGCCGGACGGTGCTCGGGACCCAGTTCTTGACCCCGGAGCTGATCGCCGAGGCGGTCCGGAGCCAGGCACCGGCCGAAAGCGAGTTAGGCGGGCCGACCAGGTATGGGCTCGGCTGGGAAGTGGACTCGATGCTCGGTACCCTGACCGTCAAGAAAGCGGGGTCGGTGCACTCGATGGTGTCGCTCTGGGTGATGCTGCCCGACCAAAAGACCGCCATGGCGTTCGCCTTCAATCGCGAGGACTACAGCGTCCTCGCCCTGATCCCGGCGGTGGTGAAGATTCTCGGCGGTGGTCAAGCTGACCCATTCCCGGTGCTGTCCCAGCCACCGGCGGCCCCTGTCGTCAAGGTTCGGGTTGCGGCTGCGGCTCTCGACCGTTGGGTCGGCAGTTACGATACCAGGGTCGGTGACCTCGTGGTTACTCGCCGGGGCGATTCATTGGTGGCGGACTATCAAGGCGGGCTGGTGGGGCTGCTCCCGACCAGTGATTCCTCGTTCGCCGTGGTCAGTGACGTTCTGACCGACGGGGGCCAGATCATGACCTTCCGTCGCCGGGGCCGTGGGGTCGCCCTGTGGATCGGCTCCGATTCGACCGGGATTCGACGTTAGGCCTTGGCGCCGCGGATCGCGTCGACGGCCTCCTTGGCCGCCTTCTGAAGAAAGCCGATCTCGCTCGAGATGCTGACGAGCGGAATCCCCCGGCGGGCCCAGTCCCCGGTCAGGGCGATGTCATTGGTGTGAATCGCTGGATGGACCCGATGGGCCGCGCAGGACGTGATCACCTTCTCGATCGCGGCAACGAGGACGGGGTCGCGCATCTTGCCGGCCACGCCCAACGCGATCGAGAGGTCGTTCGGCCCCACCAAGGCGGCATCGACCCCCGACACCGCCACAATCTCGTCGAGGTGGTCCATTGCCTCCCGGGTCTCGATCTGGACGATCACGAACGTTTCCCGGTTCGAATCGGCCATCATCTGGACCACGTCCCCCCCCTTGAACTCCGTGTGACCGCGGCCTAACGCACTGCCGCGCCGTCCGACCGGCGGATACTTCACCATCGACACCGCGTCTCGGACTTCGGCGGCGCTCGTCACCCGGGGTAACATGACGCCCTGGGCGCCGCCGTCGAGCGCGTGGGAAATCTGCTCGTATGTCAGGGCGGGCACCCGAACGATCGGGGTCACTCCGAGGAGCCGGGCCATCCGGGAGAGCTCACCGAGGCTTTCGGGGCCGAAGACGCCGTGCTCGTTGTCGATGATGACCCAGTCAAGCCCGCCGTTGAGCAGGGCCTGCACGACGGCTGCCTGGCGAAACTCCGCAATCATGGTGCCGATGGAGAGCTTGCCGTCGGCGAGGCGTAGTTTGAGGCGATTAGCCGGAATGATTGACATGGAAAACCAGATCTCAGAGTTGGAGGGGTCGAACGGCGAGGGCGGCTAGGAGGGCTCGCCAGGCCAGACCGCGGTGGCTGACGCGGTCTTTCTCATCATCAGTTGCGGCGCCGAAGGTCTGGCCGAGATCATCGCTTACGAAATAGGGATCGTAGCCGAAACCGTTCGTTCCGACCGGCTCGACCCCGATGCTGCCGGGGCAGGAAGCGTCGAAAGTCTCGGGAATCCCGGCGGACTTTCGGAGCAATACAAGGACGCAACGATAGCGGGCCCGCCGGCGGGCGTCGACCGCGCCGGAGAGCCGGCGGAGCAGCATAGCGTTATTGGCCGCATCCACGGCCTCGGCCGAACCGGTGGCCTGGGCCCATCGCTTGGAACGAATCCCCGGCTCCCCGCCGAGGCTGAAGACCTCGAGGCCACTGTCGTCGGCAACCGTCGGAAGCCCGGTCAAGCGGGCAAAGTACTCCGCCTTGGCGCGGGCATTGGCCTGGAAGGAATCGTGCAACTCCAGGGGGGCCTCGGCCAGCGACTCGCTGACCCCGGCGTCGTCCGGGAATACCACGTCGAACGGCGCCCCGGCCAGGAGTCGGCGCACTTCGCGCTGTTTGCCCGGGCTCCTGGTGGCGACCAACAGTTTCACTGGCCGAGTGCCTTGCGCTGGGCATCGAATAGCTGGCCGATGCCGCTGGTGGCAAGGTCGAGAATCTCGCCGAACTGCGACCGGCTGAACACACCCTGTTCACCGGTGCCCTGAATCTCGACGAAGTCAGATGGCGCCCGCATCACGACGTTGGCGTCGACGCCCGCGTCTTTGTCTTCGACGTAGGCCAGGTCCAGCAAGGCCCGGTCGCCGACGATCCCGACCGAAACCGCCGCGACGAGTTGGCCGAACGGGGAGACCTGTCCCGTCCGTTGCGCCAGCCAGTCGCAAGCATCGGCCAAGGCCACGCAGCCCCCGGTAATGCTTGCGGTCCGGGTGCCGCCGTCGGCCTGGAGCACATCGCAGTCGATCTTGATCGTATGCTCACCAAAATTCCACCGGCCCATCGCGGCTCGGAGCGACCGTCCAATCAGTCGCTGGATTTCCTGGCTCCGGCCACCGGGGCCGTTGCGCTCCCGACTGGTCCGCTCCAGGGTGGCGCGCGGCAACATCGAGTATTCGGCCGTGACCCAGCCGAGCCCACTGCCCTTCTTGAATGGCGGGACCCCGGTTTCGACCGACGCCGTACAGTGGACCAGGGTACCGCCGAACCGGACCAGGCAGGAGCCCTCGGCGTAGGGATTGGCATTCCGTTCCAGGACCACCGGACGAAGCTGGTCGGGGGTTCGGCCGTCAGCGCGTTTCACGAATTCGCTCCACGAGAGAAGTAGAAGAACGGTCGGGCACCAGCGGGATCAGCGCCACCCGGCCGCCCTGGCTTTCGACGAAGGAGGCGCCGACGACGGTCTCGCGGGTGTAGTCCCCGCCCTTCACCAGCACGTTGGGTCGGAGGGCCTCGATGACCGCCTCCGGTGTCGGCTCGGTGAACACGACCACCCGGTCGACGGCCTCGAGGGCGGCCAGCAGGCGGGCCCGATCGGCGACTGGTACGAACGGGCGGCCCGACCCCTTGCCTAACGCCCTGGCTGAGGCGTCGTCATTCACCGCGACCACCAGCGCGTCGCCGAGGGCGCGGGCCGATTCGAGATACTCGACGTGGCCCCGGTGGAGCAGATCGAACACCCCGTTCGTGAACACGACGGGACCGAACTGCTGGTCGCGCCAGGCGACGGCCTCCGCCATGGTGACGATCTTGTCTGCCGTCACTGGGTGTGGGTGGCTCTCGGCTTGAATGTCACGGTCTTGTGCACGAATGGGAGCGGGAGACTTTCCGTGTAAACCGTCGAAATCGTGATGGTCCGGGGATAGACATCTGTTCGGAGGATCTGGAACTGTTTGGCTTGGGGCGGAAGCCCTATTTGGTCCGCGGCCTCCCGCAAATTGCGGAGGATCTGCTCGGTCGGCTGAGATTGAGCGAACAAGGCGGCGTTGTCGATCTTGTCCTGAATGGCGTAGAACCTGACCCAGACCCGTCCGACCTGCATCCCGTAGTAGCCGAGGGTGAGGGTCACCAGAAGGGACACGAGGCAGCCCAGGGTGCTGGCGCCGCGACGGCGCAAATCGGGGGTTACCATTGGGATTGGGCTCCATCGACAATGTCGGTGATGAGTCGCTCGATCGCTTTCTTCCGGCCGTCCGCTTCGTTCGAGGTATAGTCGCCCTCGACCGTGAGGCCGTTGCGCTCCCACAGGATCTTGTTGTTCTTCTGGTCGAAGATCTGGACGTTGATGGTGATCTGGACCTTCCGACTCCGGACCGTGACCTGCTGGTTCTGGTCGTTGCCGGAAAAAGCCAGCGGAATGTCGGGCTCGTAACGCTGAATGGAACCTTTGACCAGCGCGTCAGCGAGGGCCTCGCCGCTGGGGCGGAGGCCGAGCCGATTCTGGACCGCCTCTCGGACGGCGCGATTGACCTCCGAGGTCAACGACGGCTCGGCGGTCAGATTGTCAAACGGCAGGACCGCGACCGTCTTGACGGTTGGTGGAAACCCGGTGCCGCCTCCGAAACCGTAGAGGCAGGCAGACAGGTCTGCCAACAAGCTAAGGCTGAGGAGGAGTCCAGGTATCCGGCGCAAAGTTCAGAGCCTTCTGGTTGGAAGAAAACGTGATGTCGAGCCGGGCCGGAGCGCCTGGGACGATGAGCCGGGCCGTCTGAGGCCGGCCGTCAGGGCCAAAGACCGTTTCGACCGTTCCAATCTTGGTGCCACCTTGTCGCACCTCGGCAATCAGGCGGGCCGAGGGGCCAGAGGTCTGCACATAGTCGACGGTGTCCGGACCGGCATGATACTGCCAGGCCGTCAAGTTGGGGCCAACCGCGTGTCGGACCAGGGCGTTGCCCGCCGGCCCTCGGGCAACGCCGAGCAGCGCCCAGAACAGCGGATAATTCGGAACCAGCCGTTTGACGTCGTTCTCGGGTTCGGCCCACAAGGCGGTGTCGCCGCTGACGAAGGCGGCCGCCCGGCCACTGCCGAGGGGGCCTTGGACATCGAGCCGCGCGGAGTCTGGATAGGCAAATCGGACCCGCCCCCGGCCCCCGGCCGCGCCTTGATCGTCCCGAAACTGCCACCGAAACCGGATTTCCCGACCCTCGGTCGGGACCGTACCAAGCGACCAGGCCAGCGCGCTATCTCGTGAGCCCGCCACCAAGCCGACCGGTCGAGGAACGGTAATGGCTCCTCCGCCCCCGCATCCCGCGAGGCCGAGCGCCGTCAACACCAGAGGGACCCTCATCATTGGATGATACCCAGGCCCGCCCCTCCGCGCTGGCTAAATGCCCCTAACCGGCCGAGCGCCCGGTGCGAGCAGTGCCGCAACGTCTGCCGGGAGGCGGGTCCACCGGAAGGTCGCGTCGACGACCATGAGGCTCGTTTCGGCGGTGACCAGGACCTGGCCCGTGTCGGCGTTCTCCACCACATACCCGAAGATGATTCGGCGTGACGCGAGCTCCTTAACCCAGCAACGAATCAAGACCCGATCGTCGTACCGGGCCGATTGACGATACCGGATCGTGAGTTCACCGACAAGAAGGCGAATCCCCCGCCGTTCGAGCTCGGCGTAGGTCATCCCGGTCCGGCGGAGGTGCTCGGTCCGGGCCCGGTCGAGCCACACGAGGTAGCAGGCGTGGTAGACCACGCCCATTTGGTCCGTTTCGCTGTAGTTGACCCGCCACTCGGTAACGGAGATGTCGTTGGTCGCTTCCATTCTTCCCCTATCGTCCTATTTTCGGGACCATGCTCGGAACCCAGCTCGTTGTGGTATCCGACGCCCATCTCGGCGCCGCCACTCCCGAGGACGGCGCCGCCTTTCTCGATTTTCTCGAGGCGGTTCCGACCTTGGGCGACTGTCTGTTGATCAACGGCGATCTCTTCGACTTCTGGTTTTCCTACCGCCGCGTCATTCCCCGTACCGGCTTCCAGATTACGGCGGCGTTGGCATCATTACGCCGCCGCCTGCCGATCGTGATGACCGGGGGGAACCATGACCGGTGGGGCGACTCTTTTTGGCAAACCGACGTTGGAATCGAGTACTCGGCCGCCAGCCTCCGATTCCAGCTCGGTCCGACCGAGGTCTTGGCGCTCCACGGCGATGGCTTGGTCGAAGAGCGCCGGTCGGCGGCGCTGATGCACCGGGTCACCCGCCACCCGGCCACGGCGGCGGTCTTCCGACTGCTCCATCCCGACGTCGGATTCTGGCTGGTCGATCGGATGAGTCGCCGCCTGGCCGATTCGACCGGTGATCCCGCCGTCCTCGAGCAAGCCCAGCGGCGTCAAGTGGCCTGGGCGACGGCCCGGATGGCCGCCGAGCCGGCGATCGGGCTCCTGGTCATTTCCCATACCCACCGAGCCGAAATCGCTCAGATTGCTCCCGGTCGCCACTACTTGAACCCCGGGGCCTGGGTTGACGGGCGCTGCTATGCCGTCGCGGGCCCAGAGGGCGTCGAACTCCGGCGGTTCGTTTAAGCGTCGCCTAACGCGACGACCTCAGGCGTGGCCATCGCCGACCCGAGGAATCGGGCCCCAATCCGGAATCGAAGATTCCGATCGGGGCCGGGTTCACCGAATCCGAAACGGGATCGAGACGCCGGCCGCCACACCGCCCCCCGGCAGGGGGGACACCTGGAACTTGACGTCGGACGGAAAATCGTGGAGTTGGGTGGCCACGAACGCCTCCAACCCGGCAAACAGATGATTGAACGCCAGCAGTGCCAGCCAATCCTGACGCTGGCTGGTCTTGCCGACGATTCGGGCGGAATCGGCCGACACCCGCTTCAGATACTTGAGTTCTCGACTGGTCTTGACCGTCATGCCTAACGACAATCCCTCGATCGTCACGAAGATCGCGCCGGTCAATTTGCGATCGAGTCGGGCCTGAGCCCAGCCCGGGACCGCCAAGGACATGAAGAACGCCGGGAGCGGCTTGATCGGGCGGCTCATGAAATTGATGGAATCCGGCGATACCGGCACCGGGACTGGAGCCTGAGCCTCGAGGACCGCCGGGGCGGACAGCAGGACCAGGATCAGCGCCACCAGGTGCCGGTGGCGGGAGCGTGTGGGAATCGAACCCACCGGAGCCGCCAGAGGCGTCTCCATCGCGGTTTTGAAGACCGGCCGAGCCACCAGGCCCGATCCACCCCCAAAGCGGAGCACTATCGAGTCGCGATGCACTCGATTTCGACCCGGACTCCACGCGGCAGTCCGGACACGGCCACCGTCGAGCGGGACGGGCGATGGTCGCCAAATGCCTTGCCGTACACCTCGTTCATGGCCGCGAAATCGGCCATGTCCACCAGGAAGACGGTGGTCTTGGCCACCTTCGACATTCCCGACCCGGCGGCCTCCAGGACCGCGGCCAGGTTCTTCAGGACCTGGGCGGTCTGCTCCGGGACCCCGCCATCGACGACTTGCATCGTGGCCGGGTCGAGGCCGATTTGGCCGGCGGTATACACCATGGACCCGACGACGGTGGCCTGGGCGTACGGGCCGATGGCCTGCGGTGCGGCGGGCGTGCTGACGATTTGAATCGACATGAATCCGTTCCGGTTAAAAGAGTCCCTCAATCCGGCCATCGGCATGGACCCGAATCGATTCCGCCGACGGCACCTTGGCCAAACCAGGCATCGTCATGATCTCGCCCGCGAGCGCCACCACGAATCCAGCCCCGGCCGAAGGATAGACGTCCTTGATCGTAATCCGGAAGCCTGTGGGGCGGCCGAGTTTGGTCGGGTCGTCCGAGAACGAGTACTGGGTCTTGGCGATGCACACCGGGGTCTGGCCGAGGCCGATCGCGTCGCAGAGCGCGATGTTTCGGTCGGCGGCGGCGCTGTAGTCGACCCCGTCGGCTCCGTAGATCTCCTTGGCAATCGCTTCGATCTTAGCCTTGATCGGCAAGGCGGTGTCGTACAGCGGCTGGAACTTGGCCTTGGCCTCACTCAAGACCGCCAACACCTCGTGGGCCACCGCCTCCCCGCCCTCCCCGCCTTTGGCCCAGACATCCGACAACGCCGACCGGACCCCCCAGGACTTGGCGGCCGCGAGCACGGCGGCAATCTCCTCGTCCGAATCGGTGACGAACTTGTTGAGGGCCACGATGACCGGGAGACCGTACTTCGCGAGGTTGCCGACGTGCGCCTCGAGATTGACCAGGCCCCGCTTCAGCGCGGCCACGTCCGGCAGGCCGAGTTGATCCTTCTTGACGCCGCCGTGCATCTTGAGGGCCCGGACGGTCGCCACGATGACCGCCGCTTCCGGATTGAGCCCACCGACCCGACACTTGATATCGAGAAATTTCTCGGCCCCGAGGTCAGCCCCGAACCCGGCTTCGGTCACCACGATGTCGCCTAACGACAAGCCGAGCTTGGTCGCCACGATGGTGTTGCACCCGTGGGCGATGTTCCCAAAGGGGCCGCCATGGACCAAGGCCGGTCCTCCTTCGAGGGTTTGGACCAGATTCGGGATGATGGCATCCTTCAGCAAGAGCGTCATGGCCCCCGACGCCTTCAGGTCGGCCGCCGTGATCGGCTTCTTGTCCCGGGTAAACCCAACCACGATCCGGCTGAGGCGAGCTTCGAGATCTTGGAGGTCGGTGGCCAGGCAGAGAATGGCCATGACTTCGCTGCCGGGCACGATCACGAACCGGTCCTCTCGAGTCGGACCGCCGTTCAAACCACCGAGCCCAACCACGATCTGGCGGAGGGCTCGATCATTCATGTCGATGGTCCGGGGCCAGGTAATCCGGCGGGTATCGAGGCCAAGGGCGTTGCCGTGATGGAGATGATTGTCCAACATGGCCGACAGCAGGTTATGCGCCGAGGTAATGGCGTGGAAGTCACCGGTGAAATGCAGGTTGATCTCATCCATCGGGATCACTTGGGCATACCCGCCGCCGGCGGCGCCACCTTTCACGCCGAACACCGGACCGAGGGATGGCTCCCGGATGCAGATCACGACCTTCTTGCCCAACCGGCGGAGGGCCTGGCCGAGTCCGACGGTGACGGTCGACTTCCCTTCGCCGGCCGGGGTTGGGCTGATCCCAGTCACCAGCACCAACCGGCCCGTCGGCGTCCGGGCCCGAATCGCCTCCGGGGTGATTTTGGCCTTGTACTTCCCGTAGGGCAGGATCTCATCGGCGGTCAGCCCGAGCTCGGCGGCGACCTCGGCAATGGGCCGTGGCTGGGCCGCTTGGGCAATCGCGATGTCTGAAGGCACGGACACGAAGGACCTCCTGTGGAAGTTCAGGCCGGCGCGAGCCGGGGCCCGAAGACTCGAACCGAGTTAGTTACCAAGATAGCGGCCATGGCGTCGTCGTCTTGCCCAACAACGGCGGCGAGCCGCTGGGCCGTGGCCCGGACGTACGCCGGCTCGTTGCGCTTGCCCCGAAACGGCACCGGCGCAAGGTACGGTGCGTCGGTCTCGACCAAGAGCCGGTCGAGCGGCACCTCACGAACGGCGGCATCGAGCTGCCACGACTTGAAGGTGATCATCCCGCTGACGCTGACGTAGTGGCCGAGGGCAACGGCTCGGCGCAACAGTTCGGCGCCGCCCGAGAAGGAATGCATGATGGCCAGGGCCTTCGGGTGATTCTCGAGGATCGCCGCCATGTCGTCATCGGCGGTGCGGGCATGAATGACCACGGGTTTGGCCGCGGCCCGAGCGATCTCGAGCTGCGCCTCGAACGCGGTCCGCTGAATGTCCCGCGGAGAGTAGTCGTAGTGATAGTCGAGGCCCATCTCGCCCGCCGCCACCACCCGGGCGTCTCGCAAGGCCTCGGTTAGCCAGCTGGCAATCTCGGTGGTCCACCGTCTCGCCTCATGCGGGTGGATCCCCGCGGTGGCTGAAAGCCGGCCGGGAAACTGGTCGACGAGTCCAAGAGCGCGCTGGTGGGCCTCGGGAGATTCCCCGATCACGACGGCATGGCCGACACCCTCCGCCGTCATTCGCGACACCACCTCGCCGACCTCCGCCGCAAAGGCCGGGTCACCGAGGTGGCAGTGCGTGTCGATCAGGCGCGACACGAGTCGGCCGAACCGGCCGGGTTACCCGACCGGCTGGGGGCGGCGCTCGGCCGGCGGGGCGCTCTTGGCGGTCCGCGCGCTGACGATGCCTTCACCGACTTTGGGCGGCCACTTGCTCTCGATCCAGAGGAGCACCGGGGCCGCGATAAAGATCGAGGAGAAGGTGCCAGTAAAGACGCCGAAGAACATCACCAAGGCAAAGGGCCGGATTACCTCGCCGCCAAAAATCGCCAGGGCCAACAGCGTCGCCAGGGTGGTACCGTGGGTCAGGATGCTCCGGGGCAACGTTTCGTTGATCGATCGATTGAGGATCGAGGCAAAGTCGTCGCGCCGGAACTTATGGAGATTTTCCCGGGCCCGGTCGAAGATGATGATCGTGTCATTGAGCGAATAGCCGACCATGGTCAGGAATGCCGCCACGACGACCAGGCTCACTTCGAGCTTGATCAATGCTACGAAGGCGACGGTGGTCAGCACGTCGTGGGCCGTGGCGACGACCGCCGCCAACCCGAACCGCCACTCGAACCGATAGGCCAGATAGGCGAGCACGGCGAAGAAGGACAAGAAGATGGCGAAGAACGCCTGGGTCTGGAGTTCGCCCCCGACTTTGGCCCCGACGGCCTCGGTACGGGTGATCTTGAATTTGTTTTCGCCGAGGACCTTGGTGAGGCCGGCCTTGACCACCGCGGCAGCCGCTTGGGTATCGTTCGCGTCCGAAGCCGTCTTCGCGACCCGGGTCCGGACCACGAATTCCCCAGGCTTGCCGAACCCCGACACGTCGGCGCCGGGTAGGCCGCTCCGAATCGTCTCGTCGGTGACGGTCGCGTCCGCTTCGATTTGAAGCAAGGTGCCGCCGGTAAACTCCACGCTGTAGTTGATGCCCCGGAACGCCAACAGGGCGATCCCGATCGCCAGGATGCCAGCGGTGATCCCGTAGGCGTATTGCCGGACTGAGATGAAATCGTAGTTGGCGTCTTTGAACCAACGGATCGTTCCAACCGACACGGTGGTCGCGTCGGGATTCCGGGCCTGCCACCAGAGGTAGAACGTTCGGGTGACGAAGATGGCCGTCAGCATCGAGGCGAAAATGCCGACGATCAGGGTGAGCGCGAAGCCTTTAACTGGACCGGTGCCGAATTGGAACAGGAACAGCGCCGTGAGGACCGTGCTCAAGTTCGAGTCGACAATGGCCGGCATGGCATGGCGGAAGCCTTCGTCGATCGAAAGGCGAACGGTTTTTCCCAACGCCAACTCTTCGCGAATTCGTTCGAAGATCAACACGTTCGCGTCCACCGCGATGCCGATCGAGAGAATAAACCCAGCGAGCCCCGGCAGCGTGAGGGTCGCCCCGAACATCGCGAGGGTCCCCATGGTCAACCACCCGTAGATGATCAGGGCGAGGACCGCCAAGACACCGCTGAAGGCGTAGTAGCCGAGCATGATCAGGATCACGAGGGCGGTACCGACGGCCCCGGCGATCAGCCCGCTGCGAATCGAATCGCTGCCCAGGGTGGGTCCGACTTGGCGCTCTTCGACAATTTTAAGCGGGGTCGGCAGCGCGCCGGCTCGAAGGGTCAACGCCAAGTCTTGGGCCTCTTGCAACGACCGTCCGCCGAGTTGAATCCGACCCTGGCGGTCGATCCGGCTTTGAATGACCGGCGGACGGCCCTGGGCCTCGTTGTCGAGGAGGATCGCCATGTAGTCCCCGACGTGTTTCCCGGTTTCCTGGCCGAACTTGCGCCCGCCGGCCCGGTCGAGCTCGAAGTTGACTTCCGCCCCGTTGGTCAACGGGTCGACCTGCGCGGTCGCGTTGACGAGGCTGGCGCCGGTGATGATCGGCTTCTCCTCGAGGGCATACAACAACCGGTAGCTCGAGGTTCCGACGCTGGTCGGCTGAGCGGCCCACCGGAAGTCGATGTTGCGGGGCCACAGCCGACGGACCTCGGGAAGGTGGAGGAGGCTATCGGTGTAGCGTTTGGCGCTTTCCTTCACCGCATACTCGCCGGGCATCGGCTGAACCCCGGCTGATCCCGAGGACTCGATCAGGGACGCCAGCACTCCACCCTTGACGGTGGCGGTGTCGGTGGCGTCTGCTTTCTTCGTTGAGTCGCCGCCGAGCAGCTCTTGGACCGCCGATGGCTTGTCCGAGATCCCTGCGGCGCTCGCGGTGATCCCGAGGTCCCGGAGGGCCCGATCCATCGCCGGGATGACCTTCTCGAACGCTTGGGTTTCGTCGGTAATCCGGAACTCGAGAAAGGCCGCCCGTTGGACCACGGCCTTGGCCCGTTCGGGGTCCCGCAGACCGGGCAGTTCAACCACGATCCGGTCGTTGCCGACTTTCTGAATCAGTGGCTCGGAAACCCCAAATTCATCGACCCGCTTTCGGAGCACGGTCAAAGCAAGATCGAGATCCTTGGATGGATCGGCCGAGGTGCGCTCCGATTGGTCCAACTCGAGTCCGAGGTGCATCCCACCTTGAAGGTCGAGCCCCAAATTGACCACCGATCCGACCTGGGTCTCGTTGGTGGTAATTCGCTTGTTGTTCCATAACGACAAGCCGGCGCCCACGATCAAGATCGCGATGACGATGAAACGATTACGAAGGTTGGTGAACATCGTTCCTACACCACGTTAAAGGTCTCTCGAACCCTCGAGCGCCGCTCGTGCGGCGCGCCGATCATGGTCGAGTTGGGCCCGAAGCGCATCGAGCGAATCGAACCGCTGGACCGCGCGGAGCTGAGCGACCCATTCGATCCGGATCTCCCGCCCGTACAAATCCCCGTCGAAATCAAAAAGGTGGGCCTCCAACCATCGGCGGCCGTCACCCACCGTTGGGCGACTCCCCTGATTCATCATCCCACCCACCGTGCCGCCACCCCATTCGACCCAGACGGCATAGACCCCGTCCGGGGGCAGCAATTTACCCTCGGGAGGCGCCAGGTTCACGGTCGGGACCCCGATGGTGCGCCCCCGCTGGGCCCCCCGCTCGACCAGGCCCGAGACCCGATAGGGCCGTCCGAGACCCCGGGCTGCCTCGGTCAGGTTGCCGACCCCGACGGCCTGACGGATCGCGCTGCTCGAAATCACCGCCCCGTCGGCCCCGGTGACCTGGGCAATCGGCTCAACTCGAAAACCGAGGGCGGCCCCGAGGGCCCGCAGGGTGCCGAGATCACCCGATCGTCCCCGCCCGAACCCATGATCGTGGCCGACGACCAGTTCCGACATCTGGCACTGTTCGAGCAGGACCGACCTCACGAACCCCTCGGGCGAAACCGCCGCGAGGGCCCGGTCGAACTCGACGACCACCAGGTAGTCGAGGTCTGTTTCCGCCACCGCGGCCGATCGCTCCGCCGCCGTGGTCAGCCGTCCCGGCGCCAAGTCAGGCCGGAGTACGGCCAGCGGATGGGGCTCGAAGGTCACCAGCACGCTGGCCCGATTCTGAGCCCTCGCCCGGGCCACCAAGTCTTCCAACACCGCCCGATGCCCGAGGTGGACGCCATCGAACGTCCCCACCGTGACGACGGTGCCGTTGGGCAAGGCCGGTAGGGAGCTCACCCGGCCATCACCACAACGGGCTGCCACGCACCGTCAGCGGCCTCGGCGACCGCCACCAGCCGGCCATTCAGCACCAGGGCAGCCAACCCGAACCGGTCGGTCGGACCGACCCGCTGACCGTGCCGGATCCGGAGCGCCTCCTCGTCGGAGACATCGACCTGGGCCATCCCGCCGAGGAGCCCGAGCGGGTCGATGAGGGCTTCCGACCCCAACAGCCGGTCGAGCGGGATCGCGTCACTCACGGCGAAGAGGCCAACCGATTCGCGCCGGAGCTCCGCCAGATGACCGCCCGTACCTAACGATTCGCCCAGATCGCGAGCCATCGACCGGAGATAAGTTCCCGGGCCAACCGTTGCACGCCAGACCACCACGGGGGGGGCGTACTCGACGACCGTGGCCCAATCGACCATGACCGTGGCTGGCTTCAAGTCGATGGCCCGCCCTTGCCGTGCCAAAGCGTAGCTCCGAACTCCGGCGACCCTCTTGGCCGAGAACGCCGGCGGCCGTTGCTCGATCGATCCCACGAGCCGGCGGAGGCCCGCGTCCACCGCGTCCCGGGTCGGCCACTCGCCGTGGTACGGCTCCCCAACCTCGGCTCCGGTTCGATCGTCGGTGGTCGTCGCGATCCCTAACCGCGCGGTGGCCAAGTAGGTCTTCCGCTCGGCCTCGATAAACCGGGCCAATCGGGTGGCGCCGCCGAGCACGACGACCAGCAGTCCAGTGGCAAAGGGATCGAGCGTCCCAGTATGCCCGACCGCCTTGATGTTGAACCGGCGACGCACGACGGCCACGACGTCATGCGAGGTCATCCCGGCCGGTTTGTCGATCAGAAGGCCACCCGTCAGGGCGCCTCCTCCCCCCGCTTCAGGGCGCCCAGGATGGCCTCGATCTTGGCGGCGTGCTCTTGGCCTCGATCGGCCACGAAGGTCAGCGCCGGGGTAATCCTGGTGTCGAGAGCCTTCGCCACCCGGGAGCGGAGAAATCCCGAGGCGCGCTCGAGGCCCTCGAGGGCCAGGTCGCGGTCAGCCTCATCCCCATGGACCGTCACCAGGATTCTGGCGTACGACAGATCCGGACTCACTTCGATTCCGGTGATCGTGACCATCTGGATTCGAGGATCCCGAATCTCCCGCAACAGCGCCTCAGCGACGACCTGCCGGACGACCTCGGCCACCTGATCCGGCCGCCGTTTCGACGAAGGGGACGATCGCGCCACCGGTTCGGCCTTAGGTAGCCGAACTGACTGGCGGGCTCGCCAAGGTCCGCTTCACTTCGTCGACTCGGAACGCTTCGATCCGGTCGCCGACCTTCAGATCATTGAAATTCTCGACGCCGATACCGCACTCGAGTCCTTCTTTGACTTCCTTCGCGTCGTCTTTGAACCGTTTGAGGCTCGACATCATACCGGTATAGACGGCCTTGCCGTCGCGAACGACCCGGACCTTGGCAGTCCGGACGATCGTGCCGGCCCGCACCATGCTGCCCGCAATTGTTCCGATCTTCGACACCTTGAACAGCTCGATGACTTCGGCCTCGCCAAGGATGGTTTCCTTTTCCTCCGGCTTGAGCAGGCCCTCGAGCGCATTCTTGACGTCCTCGACCGCTTCGTAAATGATCCGATAGGTCCGGACGTCGACTTGCTCCTGCTCGGCTAGCTGCCGGGCATTGGCATCAGGTCGGACGTGGAAGCCGAGGATGATGCTGCCGGACGCCTTCGCGAGCAGGACGTCGCTACCGGTAATGGCCCCAACCCCGCGGTGCACGATATCGACTCGGACCTCGCTGGTCGACAATTGCGCCAGGGCGTCGGCCAAGGCTTCAGCCGGGCCACCTTGGTCGGCCTTGATGATGATCCGCAGCTGGCTGACCTGACCGGCCTTGAGCTGCCGGCTGATGTCCTCGAGCGAGGCACCGCGTTGGCTCCGGCGATTTTGCGCTTCGCGGTCGAGCCGTTGGCGCTTCTGGGCGATGTCGCGGGCCTCAACGGCATCGGCCAAACTCAAGAACACATCGCCCGCGGCCGGGACGCCCTCAAACCCGAGGACCCGGAGCGGCATCGACGGACCCGCTTCTTTGACGGTCTTCCCGCGTTCGTCGCTCAAGGCCCGAACCCGGCCCGAGAACTTGCCGCAAATGAAGTTGTCGCCGACTCGGAGCGTCCCGCGTTGGACCAACACGGTCGCCAGCGGTCCCTTGCCCGGATCGAGGGTGGCTTCGAGCACGGTACCCGTTGCCGGCGCATCGGCATTGGCTTTGAGATCGAGGATTTCGGCCTGCAGCAGAATCTGCTCGAGCAAGTGCTCGATCCCGGTTCCCTTCTTGGCGGAAATCGGGGCCGAGAGCACATTGCCGCCGAACTCCTCCAACACCACGTTGTGCTGCAACAGATCTTGCTTGACCTTTTGGACGTTGGCGGTCGGCAGATCGACCTTGTTGATCGCCACGATCATCGGCACGCCAGCATTCTTGGCGTGGCTGATCGCTTCGATCGTTTGGGGCATGACTTGGTCGTCGGCCGCGATGACCAGTACCACGATATCCGTGACCTGGGCGCCCCGGGCCCGCATGGCGGTAAAGGCTTCGTGGCCCGGCGTGTCGAGGAAGGTGATCGTCTTTTTGCCGTCAGCCAGCGTCACGTGATAGGCGCCAATGTGCTGAGTGATCCCACCGGCCTCGCCGGCGACGACGTTGGCCTTCCGGATGTGGTCGAGCAAGGAGGTCTTCCCGTGATCGACGTGCCCCATGATCGTGACGACCGGAGGCCGGGGTTGGAGCTGCTCGGCGGTGTCGACCGCTGGGGTCGAGGCTTCCGCCGCGTAGTCCTCTTCCTTGGTCGCTTGGAATCCGAACTCCGAGGCGATCATCTCGATTTGGTCGAACGTGAGCCGCTGGTTCACGGTCACCATCATGCCCATCTCTTTGAACGCGAACTGGACGATCTGGGTGGCCGGGAGTTTCATCGCGTCGGCCAACTCCGACACCGAGATGAATTCGTTGACCCGGATCCGGGTTTTTTCCCGTTCCCGTTCTTCGGCACTCTTGGTGGCGAGGACATCCCGATAACTCGGTTCCTCAAACCGGCGCTTCCGCGGTCCACCCTTCATCCCTGCCAGCGTCTTCAGGATGTTGGCTTGCACCTGATCTTGATCGACGTAGTTCTTCCGGGTCTTCTTACCCTTCTTCCGATTACCCTGCGCCGACCGGGCGGGTGCGTCCGGTCCAAAGGTCCGCTCGGTCGGAGCTCCAGGGGCTCCGGGCCGGCCTGGAGGCCCGCCTCGCCCCGGCGGTCCGCCACGCCCCGGAGGGCCGCTCCGCCCTGGGGGGCCTCCCGGACGGGGTGCGCCGGGACGCGGTGGCCCACCGGGACGGTTGAACTGACCCGGTCGGTTCGCGCCTGGAGGGCCGCTCCGAGGTGGGCCACTGCGATCACCCTGGGGCCGATCCCGATTGGGGCCGCCAGTGGAGCTGAAGACCGGTCGCGGGCCCGAGGCCGGCCGGGCGACTCGGGGCGGGACGAAGGGCCGTCGAGGGGCATTCGGATCGAGGGCCTGAACCGACACCGGCGGCAAGCGCGGCGGGATCGGCGGCAAGGTCGGAGCGACGGCCCTGGGTGGCGGCGGCGGTGGCGCGGCCTCGATTGGCTCGGGCTCCGGCGTCGGCTCGTCGCCGGTCGGGGCCGTCGGCTCTTTGAAGAGGGCCTTTGCGCGTTCTTGGATCGACGCTTGGGGCACCACCGGGATCAAGGGCGAGTCGATTTTCTCGAAGAGAATCGGCTTCTCGAGATCGAGGGTCGCGTCGTGGGCAGCCTTCTCCGCTTGGGCCGCCGCATCCGACTCGGCGACTTCCGCCGCGGTCCGGCGCCGCTTCGACGGTTTGGCCTCGGCGGTAACCGGCGGTTCCGCTGGGGCGGCAGCCTCGGCGGCCACCAGCTTCGCGGTGCGCCGTTTCGGCTTCTTCGGCTCGTCAGGGAGAGTCGCTTGCTTCCGCTTCTCTCGTTCCCAGCGGAGGCGAACCGCGGCCACCTGGGAATCGTCGAGGGGCTGCAACGGGCCGCGGGCGACCACGTGCATGTCTTTGAGCAGTGTCATCAGCTGCTCAGTGGGAACCCCAAACTCGCCGGCTAAATCCTGGACTTTCGTCTTGACCACTAGGCCTCCGTCGAACCCTGCTCACGCGCGAACCGGATAATGCCGTCCGCCAACGCCGAATCGCGTACCCCAGCGACCATCACCGGGGGCTTGCCCAATCGGGCTCCTAATTCCTGTGCAACCGGGCCCGCCACTTGGGGGACCCCCCGCGCCGTAGCCAACCGGGCGGCCTTCTCGAGGGCGCGTTGACTCGCATCGCTCGCGACGACAATGCAGCGGCACTCATTCGCCTGTAATGCCCGGCGGACCGCTTCGACTCCGATAATCACGTGCCCTGCCTTGAGCCCAATACCAAGGAGGCCGGTGAGATCACTCATTTAGGCCTTCGCCG
>JANNQX010000168.1:0-65692 GCA_031400975.1 Gemmatimonadota bacterium | reverse complement strand
GAGCACGCTAGCGCTTGCTTGGTTGCACCACAATGATCGCGTGATGCTCCTGGCGGTCGTGCCGAAAACCCCAGACCAACAATTGCCGGCCCGGACACATGACAGTAAGCGTCGCATCGTACCAGCCAGGCGCGGCTACCTGTCCAGTTCTGAAGTAGCCGTCGTTGTCGGTGACGGTACGTTGCACCCAACCGTCGTCGTCACGCTGCGACCGCTCTGACACAGCCCAGGGCTCTATTGCGATCTTGCAGGCTGCCACCGAGCGGAGCCGAGGTGGTAGGACGGCCCCGATTGTGTCGATCAGCACTTGTGCAGGAAGAGAGGCCGAAGCCAACCCCTCAGCCTCGTAGACGCGCCCCTGCATTCCGAGATAGCCGTCGCAGCCAGCAACCAAGACGCCGAGTAGCGGACCCAGTAGAGCGAAGCGTTTCATCACGTAGTTAGTCGAACTCCTACCCACACTAAGGCCGCATAACTAGTAAGTGGACGGACTTTCGGTCCCGTCCAACCCGCCACAATATCGCCCAGGCCTATCTAACCCGCCACCCCTGCGTCGGGACCAAGACGTAGGCGATCGGCCGGACTCCGAACCCCCCGTCCGCCCCGGTTCAAAACATGAGTGTAAATCATCGTGGTTGCCACGTCACGGTGGCCCAACAGCTCCTGAACCGTCCGAATATCGTACCCGTCCTCCAGCAAATGGGTCGCGAAGGAATGCCGTAAGGTGTGACAGCTGGCCCGTTTACTGATCCCCGCGGCCTTGACGGCAACCGCCATCGCGCGCTGAATCACGGTCTCGTGCATGTGGTGCCGACGCACCTGACCGGCGAGTTCGGCCCGGTAGGTGCGAGCGGCCGGAAAAATCCACTGCCACGGCCACGACCGGCCCGCATTCGGGTACTTTCGATCGAGCCCACCCGGTACTTCCACCCAACCGGCCCCGGACTCGAGGTCGCGCTGGTGAAGGTCCCGCACCGCGGCAAGCTGAGCAGCCAGAGACTCGCCAACCGCCTGGGGAATCATCGTCACCCGATCCTTCTGGCCCTTGCCACGCCGGATCATCAGCTCCCCCCGCGAAAGGTCAACGTCCTTGACCCGAAGCATCAGACATTCAAGCAGGCGAAGCCCCCCACCATACAAGAGCAACCCCACCAGCCGGTGCCGGCCCCGAAGTCGTGACAAAACGGCAGTTACCTCCTCCCGCGTGAGTACCGCCGGCAAGGTGGTCGGCAACCTGCCCCTCGGCAACGGCCCCAGCTCCTCAAGGGGGCGGCCAACAACCACCCGGTAGAGAAAAAGCAAAGCGGCGAGGGCCTGCTGCTGAGTCGCGGCGGCCAGCTTTCGGTCCACGACCAGATGAGTGAGAAAGGCCCGGACCTCGGGGGGACCCAGCTCCTTTGGGTGGCGGCGGCCGGAATAGTTGATGAAACGACGAACCCAATAGAGGTAGGCGGCCTCGGTGCGCCGACTCAGGTGCAGGAGGCGCATATTGGCCTGCACGGAATGCAGGAAGGGCGACTTAGACTGCATGACAACCCGGGCCGCTGGGGACCCAGCGAATATCAATCCATTCGACGGCGGCGCTGGATCCAGAAAATCCAGTCATAGTCAAAAAAACGCCTGGCCCACCGATCCAATCGACCGGGGCTATGGCCGCTCAGTCGCCCACCACCGCGCAGGAAACGGAACGAGGTTCGGCCAGATCTGGTCCAGCGTCTCACCCCGGTAGAGAAATCCGTTCTTCATGACGTATCGAATCGAGGTGGTATTGCGGATGTTGCTGAGCGGATTCTGATCCAACACAACGAGATCAGCCAACTTCCCCACCTCGATGCTACCCAAATCGGCAGTCATCCCGATCGCCTCCGCTCCGTTCACCGTCGCCACTCGCAACACCTCGGCGGGCGTCATGCCCCCCTTGGCCAGCGCCCACATTTCCCAGTGATTGCCAAGGCCCTCGAGCTCACCGTGACCACCTAGTCCGACATGACCACCGGCCCGCCGAATCGCCGCCGCGCCCGCGGCAACGGCCGGATAGTGATACTCGAGCTCATGGTTCCAGGCCAGCCGCTTGGAAGCCCGGGGATAGAGCACGTCGATCGGGATGAACCGACGAAGTTTCGGATTGCCGTACACGTCCTCGCGGCTGAAGAAATCGAACTGAGCAAACGGGCCGCCAAACGCCACCAAAAGGGTCGGCGTATAGGTGATCCCGGTTCGGGCAAACAACTGTACCACATCGTCATAGATCGGCGCGGTCGGCAGGGCGTGTTCGTTGCCGCTGAAACCGTCCATGGCGTGGGTCAGATCCATCTTGAAGTCCGCCCCGCCTTCGGTCGTCGGCATCATGCCGAGTTCCCGGCTGGCCTCTGCAACCCATCCCCGCTGTTCGCGGTTGCCTACCATGTATGACTTGATCAAGTTGGTTCGGTACTTGTCCCGATATTTGGTCAAGGTGGTCCGGACCTCGTCGAGCGATCGAAAATCCAAGAAGAACAACCCTCGGCCGGTCGAAAAGATCCGGGGACCGATCATGTCGCCGGTTTCCACCAAATCGCCGTAGGCAAAGATGTCAGACGAGAACGACTGGGGATCGCGAATCGTGGTAACACCATAGGCCAGGTTGGCCAATGCGCTCGAGTTGTCGGTGTCGAGAACCCCGCGGCGGATATCCCAGTGGGCATGGATGTCGATCAAGCCAGGGATGATGAATTTGCCTTTCACGTCGACAATCCGAGCACCGGTCGGCAGCGGCACCTGACCCCAGCTTCCCACCTGAACGATTCGGTTGTTGGTGACCACGACGTCGGCATTGGCCAGCGGCTCGGGCCGAGCCATCGTGATAACCGTGGCCCCCCGCAGCACCACACTGCCGGCCGGGACGCTGCGAGGCTTCTCAACGGTCACGTCGAACTCGGCCATCGGCCGAAGCGAATCAGTCGCCCGCTCCGGGACCGGCCGCCGCGCCACCGAGGCCCCAACGCTCCACATCGCCGCACGGCCGGCATCGGCCCAGCCAAAGTCATCCGCGCCTAACGTGGTCAGCCGAACGGCGGACCCGTTCGGATCGCGGACATCGATCCGAACTGGAGCGGCCGGGGCCACCGGCAACTCGACCCAATAGAGCTGAGCGTTGACCAAGGCCAGGGCCGCCCGGCCGTCAGGACTGATCCGGATCTGGTCGGCCGGAACCATCGGCCCAATCCGAAGTCCCGCCACAACCTGGACATGGGATCGTCGATCGGATCCATCGAGGCCAAAGGAAACCAAGCCTTCGCCCGGTGCAGTGGCATAGATCCGAGCCGGCTCCGAGCTGAAATGGGGCCACGTCATGCCCTGGGCATCGACGATCCGGGTCACCGGTCCTCCGGCGCTCGGGACCGAGATCAGTTCGGCGTCGGGCGTCGGACCCGGAATCGGTCCGGTCGCGGCCAAACGCGATTGCCGCGAGGTCCGGAGGGCGACGATCCGGGAGCCGTCGGGACTCCATGCGGGCTGGGTATAAAAGGCCGGCTGGCTCGTCAGCGGTTCGGCCGGTCCGGTTCCGTCGGCCCGAGCCTTCCAGATTTTCCCACCGCCCGCAGCGGTCCAGGTCACGAAACCAAGCCACTGACCGTCGGGCGACCAGGCCGGCTCGAATTCGCGAGCCGAAGGTGTGCTTGTCAATCGGCGAGGACGGCCGTTAGGCAGATCCTGAAGGTAAATCTCGCCGAAGGCCGAGAACGCCAGGCGACGCCCGTCCGGGGACAGGGTCGGATGCTGGAGAATCCGGGCCCGGACCGGGCCGTCGGGCACTCGACCCGGAAACGCCAGCCGTTTGGGGAAGTCGAGCGACACCTCGACTGAGAACGGAATGACGGCATCGGCGCCGGTCGCGACAGTGACCCGATGGATCTTGCCGCCGAAACCGATGATGAGGGCGGCTCCGTCGGGGGTAAAGCTGTAGTTCGGCAACACGTCGCGCGATGCCCGGGCTTCGAGTTCGTCGCGCTGAAGCGGAAATCTGAGCCACCGGTCGGTGCCGGTGGCCAGTTCGAGGACCCGGAGCGCCGTGGTGCCTTCATGCTGGGTCGCGTAGACGAACAGCCGGCCATCGGGCGAAAGAACCGGCTTCATCGCGTTGGTGGCCCGGAAGGTGACCCGGTGTTCCTTGCCAGTGGCCAGGTCGAGCCGGATGATGAACGCTCGGGGACCGTCGACTGAGCGGTGCTGGCGCGGTTCGACCATGGTGTAGTAGAGCGATCCGCCGTCCGCCGTCGGCACTGGGCCATAGGCGCCAGGGTAGGAGGCCGAAACCAGGAGCGATGCCGGCGTCCGGCTCCGTTGGCCGAACTTGGTAGCCGGGCCGCCCTCGAGGGCGTAGCGCGCCACCTCGACGACCCCGTCCCGATCGGTGGCCGATACGACGATCGATTTGCCGTCCGGCATCCATTCCGGGGAAAACATCGTCACGATTCGCTCGTGGGAGAGCTGCTGCGGAGCGGAGCCGTCGTGATTGGCGATCCACACGTTGTCGGCGCCGTCCCGATCGCTGATATATACGATCCGGCTCCCGTCGGGCGAATAGCGGGGTTGTGATTCGAAGGACCGGCCACCAAGAAGCCGATAGGCCGGCCCGCCGGCGGCGGGTATGGTGTAGATGTCGCCAAGCAGGTCGAAGATGATGGTGCGGCCGTTCGGGCTCACGTCGACCGAAAGCCAGGTGCCTTCGGTCGTGGCAAACGACTGCGCGTGAAGCACCGGGCCGGCGAATAGGACAGCGAGAATCGGCAGCGCCGATCGGACACGGACGGAAACGGGGCACCGGCCTGGAGGTGAAGAGGCAGAACTTAGGGCCTTGCCGAACCGTTGAACATTACCTAGAATATCTAGGTAATGTTCAAAGTCGCCCATGTCGTGTCGGACCCGCCAGACCCTTGGCCTTGCTGCCGGCCTGATCACGGCCTGCGAACGACGACCAGGCCCAGCCGCCGACCCGCCGTTGATTCCATTAGAGCAACTATTCGGCAATCCGGTTGCAGGGCTGCCAAAGATCTCGCCCGACGGCCAATGGCTCGGGTTCCTCGAAGCCCGCCAGGGCAAACTCAACGTCAAGGTCCGGGCAACGACAGTCGGACACCATGGTCTTGGCCCTCCATCGGCGCGGAATCCCAGTCGTCTATCTGCTGGCGAGCAATGAAAGCCATAGCTTTGGAAACCAAGAAACCTCGCTCGCGGTCAATCGGGCAACCGAAGTGTTCCTGGCCGGCTGTCTTGGCGGCCGGGTCGGCCCGGCACCGGCCACCACTATCCAGCAGGCGCTCGACGCCATGACGGTCGATCTCGATTCGCTGGCCGCCAGGCGGTAGACAGTTCGGGCGCACGGTGGCGGCCCCCCCGCGTACATTGGGGCTTCGATTCGAGGACCGCACGATGCCCGCGCCCACCCGCACCCCGGGAGCCCACCGACCTGATATCGACGGCCTCCGGGCCGTCGCCGTCCTGCCGGTTGTGTTGTTCCACGCCCAAGTTGCCTCATGGTCCGGCGGCTTCGTCGGGGTCGACGTGTTCTTTGTCATTTCCGGGTACCTCATCAGCACCTTGATTCTGGCTGAGCTGGAGACGGGTGGGTTCTCTCCGGCCGGTTTCTACGAACGGCGGATCCGCCGGATTCTTCCCGCTCTCTTCGTCGTCCTGCTGGTGGCATCGATCGGGGCCTATCGACTCCTGCTGCCGGACGATGCCATGGCATTCGGCGGCAGTCTCATGGCCGCGTTAGTCTTTTCCTCCAACGTTCTTTTCGCCGGGCAGACTGGATACTTCGACCAACCGGCGGAAACGAAACCATTGCTCCACACCTGGTCGCTGGGCGTCGAGGAGCAGTTCTACCTTGCCTACCCCCTGTTTCTGATCCTGGTCGGCCGCTACGGACGGCAACGCTACCCACTGGCCATTGGATTGATGCTGGTGCTTTCGTTCGGTCTGAGTCTCTGGTCGACCACCGCCTCCCCTGGCCGGGCCTTCTACCTTGCGCCGGGCCGTCTCTGGGAGCTGCTGGTCGGCGGTTTCCTGGCGACTCGGGTAATTCCGGAGATCCGGAACCAGCGGTGGGCCGCTCTGCTCGGCCTGGTTGGGCTGGCGGCGATTGGCTACAGTGTCATCGCGTTCTACTCCGCGACGCCATTGCCTGGATGGCACGCTCTCATTCCCGTCTTGGGCGCCGCAGCCGTGATCCACAGCGGAGCGGGGGCGGCATCGCTGGTGAGCCGGGCGTTGAGTGCCGCGCCGCTGGTGTTTGTTGGACTGATCTCCTACTCACTCTATCTCTGGCACTGGATTCTGCTCGTCTTCGTCCGGTACTTCGTGATTCGGCCGATGACCGGTCTTGAGACCACGGTGACGATCACGGCTTCGTTCGCCCTCGCGATCCTATCCTGGCGTTTCGTCGAGCGCCCGTTTCGCGGTCCGCGAGGGATCGGAAGCCGGTCGGCCGTGTTCGCCGGCGCTCTGATCGGCTCGTTGGCCTTGGGCGCCTTTGGCCTGCTGACAACGACCACAGGCGGATTGCCCGGTCGCTTCGGTCCCGAGACCATGCGCTTTCTTGGGGGAAAGAACGACGTCTGGGCTCGGCGGTCGGAATGCATCGACCGGCCTTGTCGGATTGGCGGGCCGGCCGCCGAGGAAACCTTCATGCTGTGGGGTGACTCGCACGCCGGGGCGATCGCTCCGGCGATGGAACAAGCCGCCGTCGCCGGCCGACGCACCGGGCTCTTGGTGACCCGGAACGCCTGTCCCCCGTTGATTCGCCTAACGCCTTACGATCGCGACCATGAGTCCTGCGCTGCCTTTACCGATTCCGTCCTCGCGTTGATCGATGCCCGGTCGATCCGGTCGGTCGTGCTCCACGCTCGGTGGGGATTCTATGCAGAGGGAGAACCGTACCCGGCCGAGAATCGATTGGCACCAACCCAGCGGATGCTCGACAATGCCGCCGCCTTCGAACCGATGCTCCGGGCCACCCTAGCCGCGCTCCGATCCCGACGGCTCGAGGTCGCGATCGTCGCGAGCATTCCAGATGTCGGGATTCGGGTCCCGACCGCTCTGGCCCAGCGATCGCGCTCAGGCTCGCCGGTGGAAATCGCACCACGGTTGGATGACTTCTTGGCCCGTCAGGCGGTTGCTTTCGGAGTCCTTCGGCGGATCGCCGCGGAAAACCAAGTCCGACTCGTGTTTCCGCACGAAGTGCTGTGCGACCAAGCCACCTGCGCGATCGAGCAAGACGGCTGGGCGCTCTACACCGATGGGGATCATCTCAGCGTCCGCGGAGCCCAGCGCTTGGAACCGATCCTCGCCGAGGTACTGACGAGGGCACGCTGACAACGCCGTGGGAAGGCGCCGATGGCAGCTTCCGGAATCACCTCGAATGACGGTGCGACGCCGACCGCGACGGTTGATCGAGCCACTTGATGTACCGAATCAGTTCACCCCCGAACCCGAGCCGCTCGTACACGGCCCGCGCCCGGATGTTTGTCGCAAAAACATGGAGGGTCAGGCTGGCCGCGCCCAACGCGCCGACCGCTCGTTCGGTTTCCTCAATCAGGCGCTGACCGATCCCCTGGCCCTCGGCATCGGCCCGAACCACCAAGACTTCCAGATGGGCGCTGGGCTCGTGACTGATCAACTCCTCCCGCAACTGGGTCAGCGCGACCCCGACGATCGCTTGGGCGGTATTGACGGCCACCAACACCACACACTGGGGAGCCCCGCCGCCACCCCACCGCCGGAGCAGCTCGGCGTCACCCTGCCAGAGATCTTCCGGGCGTCGTTCGGGTGGAATCGGGAAGTCGGCCAGGCGCGGAAACAACGCCAGCACCGACTCGACATCGGAGGGTGTAGCGGGCCGGATTACCGCCGTCGTTGGCGCCAAGCCGGGCTACGGGCGCTTCCGGCCCGCCGCGACGTTGCGGAGGCCATCGTCCGCGGTGAAACCCTTGCCGCTGACCAGTCCGGCCTTGCCTGTGAACACGAAGGCTGAATCGCCTCCGAACTGGCGGCGGTCGTTGTCGTAGGTCACCCGGGCGCTCCGCAGGGTATCGCCGCGCGGGGTCACGACCAGGACGTCGCCGCGGGCATCAAGGAACCGATTGCCGATCGTATAGACGGCTCGCCTGGAACTCAGGGTGGCGGCCGGTTGGCCTTCCGCGTCAAAAATGGTAACCCGAATCCGGGCGAACTCCATCCGCTGGGCTTCCTGGAATAGGAAGGCCGAGTCGGCGACGACATAGTTCTTACGGCGGCCGTCGACCGCGAGATTGGTGGTGACGCCGGTCAGTACTTGGTCGGCGCCCCCGACGACTGTGGTTTCGGTCGGGGCGGCTTGACTCGGCGGTTTGCATCCGAGCTGGGCGACCAGCAGGGTGGCGGACCCGACTCCCAGACTCCATGATCGTCGCACAGTCGGTTCCTTCGGGCCTCAGGGTTTGACGGGCCGGTCTCGAGCCAGAGAACGATAGTACTCCTCCACCTGTTCGCGGAACTGCGGGGGTACCCGAGCGGACGCACCGGCGGCGGGCCGTTGCCCGGAGTCGTCGCCGAACTTCCGCCACAACGAAAACTCGAACTCCTTCAGGCCTTCGATCAGATCGGTTTCGAGCCGATCGAGGCCGCGGGGATCGCCGAAGGTCTGTTGCTTATCGAGCTCGCGGAATCGATTCAGCAGCTGGTCGAGGTCCCCCGTCTCCTGCCCCATGGCCTTCAGGTCGGCGCGAAGACTTTCGGCCGCCTGGCGGCGGGCCCGGAACTCCCGATTGAACTGACGAGTGCCGTCGTTGTTGGCCTGGCCTTCGACGGGGCTGGGTGTCCCGTTGGGCTGGCCCTGGGCGCGTTGCGCGGCTCGGGCTCGCTCTTTGAGCGATTCCAGCCCGCGAACCAGGTCTCGGGTCCGCTCCAGTGCCTTGGTCTGCCGGCCCTCGCCTGATTGCTCCAGCGAGCCGGCGGCTTGGCCCAACTGTTCGGCGGCGGCGCTGAGATTCTCGGTGATCTGCTGTTCAAAGGAGCGGACGTATTCGGGCGACCCGCGCTGAGCTAGGTTCTTCGAAAACACCAGCTTGTCCCGGACCCGATTGGTCCGAAGGCCCTCGGCGGCTTCCGCCAGTTTCCGGGCGGCCTTCGGCTGTTCGCGGGCGGCTTCGCGACTCAGTCTGTCGGCATCGGCCTCGAGTCGATCGACATCACGCGCCAAACCGTCCTTTCGGACCCCGAGGCTTTTCTGCCAGTCGGCTTGCTGATCCGGAGCGGACGGCTGATCGGTCGCCTGCTCCGCGGCTTGCTTCTGGCGCTCGGCTAGTTCGCGGGCCCGCTCTTGGAGCCCGCGAATCTCTTGCTGCCGCGATTCCGTTCGGGCTCGGTCGAGAGCCCCGGTCGCGCTCCGAAGCCGCTCGAGCGCTTCATTGCCCCGAGCCGCTCCGCCCTCTGGATTGGCGCTCGCGGCCCGGCGCATTTCCTCGGCTGCCTCCCGGAGCCGACGGGCGGCGTCATCCATCCGGCCGTCATTGCGCTCGCGAGCCAACTTTTCCAGCTGACGGGCGGCCTCTTCCGCTTCATCGGCCAGCTGGCGTTGGGTCTGGCCGCCTCCGCCTCCACCGCCGCTGCCTTGCGGCTGGCGATTTCGCATCGCGTCAGCCGCCCGCTGCATCCGTTCGTTCTCTTGCTGCTGCCGGTTGGCCAGCCGCTTGAGCCGCTCCGCTGTTTCATCGAGCTGGCGCTCGGCCTGCTGACCGTCTTCTCGCTTGACCGACTCGTACTGGTTCTTGAGCTTGTCGGTCTCGAGCTCGAACAGATCAGCAAGATCCTCGGCCTCGCGCTGGGCGCCGCCCCCGCCGCCCCCGCCGCCTTGGCCCCGCTGGATCTGGACTTCCCGGTAAGCGGCCTCAGCGCGTTGAAGGTGCTGGAGTGCTTTCTGAGCCGGTGTCAGCGCCTCCCTCGGTTTTTGGCGCCCGAGCAATTCCTCGGCTCTTTGGAGCTCGCCCCGCGCCGAATCGAGCGCCGCGGCGATTTGGTCGAATGTCGAGTCGACGGCCACGAGCTTACGCTGGCGCATCTGGTTCGAGAGCTCGAGGACATTCTCCCGGAGCTGGCCCTCGCCGATCGTCAGTGCGGTGACGTCTTCCCGGAAGCTCGCCGCTTGGCCGGCACTATCCCGAAGCACATTGAAGGTACCGACCACGATCTGTCGTTGCCGCTCCGACAATCCTTCCGCGTTTTGCTGGCCACCGCCCCCGCCTCCGCCTCCGCCTTGCTCTCCCTCGCGATACGTCTTGTCGAACGGCCGCACTTCGAAGAAGTAGATATCACTCTTGGCGGTTTGGCCCACGGCATCAAGGGCCTCCGCAAAGTAGGAGACCAGGTCTCCTGGGACGAGCGACCACTCTTCCAGAAAGAAGGTATGGACCGCGGAGACGCTGGTCAGCGCTTTGACGGAGGAATCAGTCAGCGGGATCACTCGCTCGGGCCCGGCGTTGACGCTGACATGGAGGGCCAGCCGGCGAACGCCGAAATCGTCGCTGGCTTCGATCTGCGCCGCGACCTCCTCAATCGCCGATACTTTGGTATCGCGGCCGGGAGCGGTAAACCGGACCGTCGGGAGGGCATCCTCGAGCGCATCGATCGTGTACTGGAGGCCCGTCGTTCGGCGCCCGTCCGGCGCCTCGAGATCAATCCGCCAGAACGCGTCGCCGGTCACTCGGAACGAGGCCGAGTAGCCGCCGCTGGACGACGACGCCATCGGCATCGGCGCTCGGCCCTCCACCACGAGCCACGCGGCTTTGGCGGGCCGGGTCAGCGTCACTCGGAGCAACACATCGCTGCCTTTGAGGACCGCCAAATCCCCGGCCGGCTCGATCGTCTCGGCGGCCAACCCCGTATAGCGGGGAAACCGGACCGTGGCACTGGCGGCGGCCACCGCCGGCAAGTCCACCACCGACAGGGTGAAGGCCTGGGAGCGAATCCCGGTGGCCTCGACAAAGTATTCGGTCTTCTCCGCCACCTCGAACAGCCGGGTGGTGAACCGGCCGGCCGCGGTATCGCGACTCATCGGCAAGCGCTGCCATTCGCCGGCCGAATCCGAACGAAACACCAACTCCGCGGCCTCGCTCGTGAATCCGTTCAACACCGCCCGGATGTCGATCCCACCTCCGCGGGGCACCTCCGCATTGCCGGGCTCGACGCCGACCAAGAAGCTCGGGGCCACCGGGACGGGACGCCACGGATTGACGAGCGTCGCGGCAGCAACCCGGAACCAACCGGGGCCCAAGGCCAACAGCGCGGCCGAGCCGAGGGTGATGGCTCCGACAACGCGACCCGCCCGCCGGATCCGCGCCTGTTCGAGATACCGGCCGTCATCGATCCGCGCGAGGCCCTGCCGAGCCATCGTCGCGACTCGGGCGACCAGTCCAGGGGCAGCCCCCTCGGAGTCCCCGGCCGTCAAAGCACTCAGCAGCGATTGCCGGAGCGCTGGTTCGCGTTCCTCGACGTACAGCGCCACCTGATCGACCGATGGACGGCTCCCAACCCACCGCCGCACCAGCACCAACAGGCCGCCGACCAATCCGAGTCCGACAACGCCACGGGCCACATTGATCAACAAAGGACGACCCTCGGCGACCGGCCAGAGCAGGAGCCAGATCGCCAACATCGCCGCGACGACCGCCACGACGGGCACCAGCCCCTCGAGGGCTAAACGGACCCGCCACCGACGGCGAACGTCGCCAAGGGCCGCTCGAATCGATTCATGCTCGGTCACCGGGTACCTCCAGAGGCTGTCGTTCGTCCAAGTCGGCCGGAATACCATGACTCAAGACTCAAAAGCACCATCGCCACCGCCAGCAGAACCACCCACCACGACTGCGACCGTTCTTGTTCGACTATTGTCAACGGCACCACGTTTGGGGCGGTCGTCGAGTCGCTCGGCGGCTTGAGTTGCGCCAGCACTTCTTTCGGGTCGGCCGCGCCCAAATCGGACTCCTCGGCCCGCGGGTTCACCGCGAACCGGGTGATCGGCGCCGCGGCAAGGGCGGAGGCAACCTCGTAGACGCCGGGATCGGCCAGGGTGAGAGTCGGCGTTCGCGGATCGACCGACTTGGGCCGGCCCAACTCACCCGGCCCGCGAACCGTCAACGCCGCCTCGGACACCGGCAGCGTGACCACTTCGCCGGCGGGATACCAGCGCTTGGGATCCTGGAGCCGACCGGCGTACCAGACGATGCGCTGGATCAACGGAAGAAAGATCGGTTGGAGCGGGAAATCCGACCACAAGGCGGTGGGAGCGGTACCCAGCACCATGATCCGGCCGGCGCCGAGGCCGCCTTCGACGATCGCCGGTATCCCGTCATCAAATCGAGCCAACACCCTGGTCCCCGAGTCGGCAACGAGCTGGCGATAGCGATAGAACCTCGCCGCCCCGAAATCCCTGGAGAGCGCCTCTTTGAAAAGCTCGAACGCCGGGTGGTCAGGGTCCAGCTGCCCCAACCGTCCGCCTCGCTCTGAACTGCGATCGATCGTTCTTCCTACCAGGGCCGGCCACCAAGGAATCCTGGCCGCCGAGGTGTTGAGCCGGGAGCCCGCGAAGACCACGAGACCACCGCCCCGATTCACGAAGGCTTGAAGTTTCGTCAGGCCCGCACCACTTGGTGCCACGTCGGACAAGACGATCACGGCAGCCTGCTCGAAATCTCGGTCAGTCAGTGTCCCGCCCCGCCGAATGGCCAGTTCCAGAACCGGCGCCCGGCTAATCGACAACGCGCGCTCGAGATAAAGCGACTCATCGCCGGAGCCACCGGCCGGAAGGGCCAGGACAACTGGGACGCCCGAGGCACTCGCGAGTGAGAAGCGGAGGGTGTCGTCGGCGGCCAGCGCGTCGGGGTCGATGGCCACCGAGGCCATCGCGTCGCCCTCGGCCACTATGACCGGGTCGAAACGGATCGACGCAGTGGTATTGGGCGCGATCCGGGCCGTCGTCCGGGCCAGGGTCCGGTTATTCACCACCAACTGGGCGTTGACCAACCGCGCCGAGTCACCCTTGAGCGCAATTCGGCCGCCAACGACCAGGGTGGTCCGACGTCCGTCGGCCCGGCGATCGATCTCGACGTCCTGGACCCGGGCATTCTGGGGTCGCGGCTGGGCCATGGAGAGGATTCGCAACGTTACGCCGGGCACTCGTTCAACGGCCTCGAGCCCTTGGAGACCGTGCCGCTGGAGGTCGGACACCAGGACGATCTCGACGGCACTGCCCCGAGCCTGGGCGGCCAGCTCGCCGGCGCCCCGAAGACCCGATGCAATCCGGCCGGACCGGCCGTTAGGCACGATCGCCGCAAGCCGAGCGCCGGCCGCCGCCAGGTCTTTCCCAAGCGGTGCCATGACCTCGGCCGATTCGTCGAAGGCGACCACGGCGGCGAGGTCGCCGGGCCGAAGGCCGGCTAAGGCAGCCCGGGCTGAGTCCATGGCCCGGGCAAAGACGCCCTGGTAGCTCATGCTGAGGGAACGATCGAGCACCACAATGACCGCTCGCTGCTTGGCACCGACAGCCGGCGCTTGATCCGGCATGCGCCAGAACGGCCGGGAAAATGCCGCGACCAACGCGGCGACCGCGAGGGCCCGGAGGAGCAGAAGCCAGGGATGGGTAATCCGCCGCCGTTCGACGGTTCGGTGCGGCGCCATTCGAAGGAACATCAGCGACGGAAACCGAACTGGGTTCTTCTGTTCCCGCTGCCGGAGGTGCACCAGAATCGGGATTCCGATGACCAGGAGACCAGCCAGAAAAGCGGGGACCAGGAAGGCGATGCTCACTAGCGGACTCGATCCCGGAGTTCCCGGCTCTTGAGATACTCATACAGCGCCAGGTCGAGAGGCTCGGACGTGTCGACCGGAGCATAGTCGACGCCGGCGCGCCGGAGGCCGGCGGCCAGTTCGTCGTGGTGGCTTACGATGGCCGTCCGGTAGCTCTGCCGAAGGGTTTCGGGAATCACCGAGAGGCGCTCACCGGTTTCCAGGTCTTCGAAACTCGCCGCTTCCGTGTAGGGCAGCGTCTTTTCAGCGGGATCGGCCAGGTGGAACGCAATGACGTCGTGGCCCCGGACCCGAACTTTGCCAAGCGCCTGTTGCACGAAGTCCGGTGTGGTGTACCAATCGGACAAGAAAACCGTGACGCCGGTCCGGCCCAGCAACTCGGCAATCGAGTCGCTGGCGTCGATGCCGCTACCGGCTCCGGAGGCCTCGGCCCGCTCCAACGAGTGGAGTATGAGCGACAGATGGCGGGTCGACGGCGGTACGTACGTTTGGACGGTTTCCGCGTACAAAATCAAGCCGATCCGATCGCCTTGGCGATGCGAGAACCACGCCAGCGCCGCCACCAGCATCTTGGCGAACTGCAGCTTGGTGACTTGCCCTGATCCGAAGTCCATTGACTTCGATACGTCGAGCGCAAAGACGACGGAGGCGTTGGTGTCGGCCTCATACGACTTGACGTAGTAACGGTCGGTCCGGCCGTACACCCGCCAGTCGATCCGGCGCAGATCATCGCCAGGCTGGTACGGACGATGTTCGGAGAACTCGGTAGAATGGCCGAGCCGGGGCGCCCGGTGGAGCCCATGCATGAATCCCTCGACAACCGTCCTGGCGATCAGCGACAAGTCACCGATCCGAGCCAGGACCGCGGGGTCGAGCAACCCAGAGGGCGCCGTCCGGCTCATGACATCCCTGAACGCGGCACCGGCACCGCGGCAATGAGCTTGGCGATCAACATGTCGGTCGTCACTCGTTCTGCTTGCGCCTGGAAGTTGAGCAACACCCGGTGCCGCAGCACCGGCGCGGCCAACGCCCTGATGTCATCGAACGTCACGTGAGCCCGGCCGTCGAGCAGAGCCTTTGCTTTGCCGCCGAGCAGTAGGGCCTGGGCGGCCCGGACACTGGCGCCGTAGGCCACCCATTTCTTGATGAAATCGGGCGACCCCTCGGTGACCGGCCGGCTCATCCGGGTGATCGACACCGCAAACTGGACCACGGCGTCGGCGACCGGAACCCGGCGGACCAGCTGCTGATAGGCCACCAACTCGGCCCCGGTCACGATGTGGTTGAGACGGCCACCTTGGACCCCGGTCGTCTCGCGAGCCACCCTGATTTCGTCGGCTTCGGGCAGGTAATCGAGGAGAACTTCGAAGAGAAACCGATCCAGTTGGGCCTCAGGGAGGGGATAGGTCCCCTCGAGTTCGATCGGGTTCTGGGTCGCAAAGACGTGGAACGGTGGCTCGAGCGGATAGGTCTTCCCTTGGACCGTGACCCGGCGCTCTTGCATGGCTTCGAGTAGCGCCGCCTGGGTCTTGGGCGGAGTCCGATTGATTTCATCCGCCAGGACGATGTTGGCGAAGATCGGCCCTCGGATGAACACCAGACGGCGGCCACCGGCGGGGTCGTCTTGGATCACATCGGTCCCGGTCACGTCCGACGGCATCAAATCCGGAGTGAATTGGATCCGCTGGAACGAGAGGTCGACGACTTCCGCCAGGGACTGGATCAGCATGGTCTTGGCCAGGCCCGGAACGCCGACCAGCAAACAGTTGCCGCCGGCGAGCAACGCGATCAGCGATTGCTCGACCACGGCTTCCTGGCCGATGATCCGCTTGGCCAACTCGGCCTTGATCCGAATGCCGGATTGATGAAGCCGATCGGCCGCGGCCTGATCGTCGGGGGGAGTGGAAGTCACACGAGCCTCATTCTATCGGGTAAGGGAATACACGATGTAGTTGACACCGATCTTATAGGCCTCGTTCGAGAGGTCGATCGCGAACAAGCCGGTATCGGAAAACTCCCAATACTCGCCGATGTCGTTGTTATAGTTGATGATCATGAGTAAACGCTTGGTCGGGTCGTTGTCCTCGAAGACACCAAAGAACATCGACGGGACCCCAAAATAGGGATGGGTGTAGTCGAGCGACTCGATTCGGTAGAAAGCGTCGAACAACGGATGATCTGTGGTCAGGGTGATCATCTTGGCCCCCGGCAGGATCTTTCGAAGCTGGTTTTCGAGGTTGAAGATCTGGTTGCCGGCGAAGTCATCCAGGATCATCAATCCGCCCTTTTGCAGATACGCCCGGACGCTCGTCACTTCCTTGTCCGTCGGTTGCCAGAATCCCGGCTCAGAGAGATAGACGACTGGGAACTTGAACAACTCGGGGTCGTCGAGGGCGAGGATGTTGCTGGCGTCGACCCGGGGCTGGATGGTCGTCAGCTGCTCGAGGATTTTGGTAAAGTGCCGTTCAGCCTTGGGGTAATCGTGGTCCCATTTGAGGTCGCGGCCGCCCCGGAATCCGTTGAGGCCGACCTCGAACTTGGCCCGCACGAACGTAAACCGTCCGTCGTATGCTACGTTCGGCACCGAGGCCTCTCCGAACCCGCTGCCCTCTTGACCAGGGCGGGTCCGCTGCGCGCTTCCCGGCGCCGCGAACGTCGTTAGTAACAAACCCACGAGCCAACGGGTCACGGTCGTCCTCCTCGCAGTTCAAGCAACAACATCTGGGCCTTCTCGAACGAGGGGGCCTCTTCCAACGCGCGAAGGACCTCACGCCGCGCGGCCTCGCGATCTCCGGAATTCCGGTACGCTACCGCGAGTTCGAACCAGGCCCCCGCTCGGTCACTTGGCTGGAGCGCCACCACCGCGCGGCGGAAGCGGATCGCTTCAGCGGTTGCTCCCAACTTAGCCGCCAAGCTGGCCGCCTCCTCGTTCATCGCCACATCGTACGGACTAATCCACGTCGCTCGATCAAGAGCGGCGAGGGCCCCTCGATCGTCTCCCTGTTTGGCTCGAAGCTCGGCCTCGATCCGGTTCGCCCGATAGTGACTGTCGTTGAGCCTGGTCACCCGGGCGAGATAGTCGACGGCTTTGGGCAGGTCGCCCCGCTCCCGGTACAGTTCGGCCAGAAACCATGCCGGGCTCTCCCCATCGGCCATCTCCGGGAACATCCTATCGGCCCGGTCAAACGCCGCGATCGCCTGGTCAAGTTGTTTGGCGCCACGGAATCGCTTACCGGACTCCATCGCCAGCTGCAACTCACCGGGACCGACCGTCGAATCTCGGAGGGCCGCCACGCTTTTCATCGGCCCGGCGAAGCGGGTCCGAAGCCAACTGTCGAAACGGCGGTCGAGTTCGACCATCGAAAGGCCAACGGAGGCCTGAAACGCCGGTCCGGTGGCGGCGCCATCCCGAAAGGCGGCCAAGAGCTTCCTGACCGACTCAAAGCCGAAAGTCGTTTCCAGATACTCGCACATCAACGACGATTGGTAGTACGCCAAGATCACGTCATGCCCGTGACGAGGCCGAACGAATCCATCATTGAGCCGGCTGACCGGATTGAGCTGGTTGCCCTTGAGCGCCGCCACGAACAGCGGGGTCGCCTGGGCCCCCCAGCCGCGCTTGGCCCGTCGCTCTTCCAAGACGGAAAGGCCCTCCGAGAGCCACCGGGGCACCTGGTGGTTGGTCATCCCGAGCGTGAAAGCATGGGCTAGCTCGTGCCAGGCGGTGGAGCCCCAATTGAAGGCCCCCACTTCGCGAGCCGAAGGAGCGTCCATGGCGAGAACCGAGCCGAAGCTCACGCCGAGAGCGCCGAGACCGGCCAGGCCCACCGTGCGAACCGAAAAGTCCGCATGCCTGCGGTAGAGCTCGATCCTGACCGGAGCCGGAGGCTGGTACTGGTAGCGGGTGGCCAGAGAATCGTAGGCTCGTTCAAGGAGAGGTCCCAAGTGGAGAGCCAATAGTTCGACTTCGTCAGGCGCCCCAACCAGCTGGAACCGGGCGGTCGAGATGGTCCGGTACCCGGCCAGGTCGTCGAGCAGGTCGAGGGTGTTCTTGTTCCAGACATGGTATGGATCCCGGGAAAACGCCTCCGCCAGATGGGCCCGGCCGCTCTCGATTTGGCCTAAGCGAAGTTCGTTCGTGCCTAACGCCGTCAGCACCTCAGGATCACCGGGAGCCAAGGCGACTCCTTCGGCGGCAAATCGAGCCGCGGCGGCGTATTGGCGCTGCCGACCAAGGGCCCCGGCGATTTCCGCATAGAAGCCACCGGGCGCCGGCCGATGGCTCCGCAGCAATCGCTCCGCCGTCCGAAATCCAGTCGTGTCGCCGCGAAGCAGGAGCACGGCGCCGCGGATGGCCCAAGCTCGCTCCGCGGTGGAGTCAAGCCCGATCGCCAGATCGGCCCGGGCCAGCGCTGAGTCGGTCTGCTCGGCATCGAGATCCATCCGGGCCAATACCGCGATGCCACGAGCCAACCCAGGACCAGCCTTGACCGCCTTCTCGACCAAACTGTAGGTGTCGGGCCGCCCCTCGAAGAGCGCAACCTCGGCTAACCCAAGCGCGGCCCTGGTATTGCCGGGATCTCGCCGAAGGGCTTCGGCGAAGGCGGCCTTGGCGTCGGGGGCATTGTACTTCCCAAGCAGGAGCTGACCGAGCCGGAGATTGGCCTCGATCAGGACGGAATCAGCGGCCACGGCTCGGTCGAGCGCGCTCAGGGCATCCTTGAACTGGGCCGGAGTGACCGCACCGAGAATCTCGTAGGCGATGCCTAACGCCAACCAGTCGAGGGCGGTGTTGGTGGCCGCCGATTCGAGCCGACGGGCCACTTGATCCGCGGTCCGTCGAGCCTCCGCGGCGCTACCAGACCCAACCAACCCCTCGGCACGCCGGATCTCGGCCAACGCCTGAAGCGGTCCCGGCACCGAGGCAACCCGCCGAAAGAGACTGTCGGCGCGCCGGGCCCGGCCCCGATGCACCGCGGCCTCCGCCAAGAGGTAGCCGGCGGTCGGATCGGCCTCCCGGCCGGAAAGCTCTCGCTCGACGGTGGCGATTTCGCCCCGGTCGAGCGCCCGGGTCAACCGGCGGCGTAACTCGACCGGGTCCTGCGACTCCTGCCCCGCGCAGGTAACCCCGGCTACCGCCAGGGCCACAACGCCGACGATCCCGGGCAGCTTCATGGCGTCTGCCTCTGGATGGCGCGAATGGCCTGGTTGGCCTCGGCCAGCGACACCAGGAGGTGCTCCAGCTCGCGTTGATAGGCGGTCGAGTCGGTTCGGGCCTTCCGGCCTCGGAGTTCGGTGATGGCCGCCTCCAGCCGACGACGTTCCGCCACCAATGTCGACACCCGGGGGTCGCTCGAAACCGTGTCCGGCACCAGCGCGAAGCCAACCGCCCGAGCCAGTGCGCCGCCGTTACTGTCGTCGAGCTGCGCGTGCTCGGTCAGGAGCCGCTTCCCCGTTTCGTACGCCCGAGCCACTTCGCGGCTGGCGTACTGAAAGGCCTCCGCCGCGGAGACCCGGCCGTTCTTGTCGGCATCGGCCGCGTCGCTGCTCAGGGCCGTGACGAAAAAGTCGCCGAACATGGTCGCGTTACGTTCGAAACCGCTTTTGGTCGCCGTGATGACGACGCGGCGCGGACCGGCCAAGGCCTTGAGAAATCCGCCGCTGGCGCTGGCGGCGTTGACGACCACCACCGTTTGATCGGACAGCGCCCTGAGGGCTTGCGCCAAATCGGGGGCCGTCAGATCCGGGCCTGGGAGGTTGAGCCGGGCTTCGTCGCCCTGTTCGCTGCCATGCCCGATCAAAAGCAGCAGCACGACATCGTTCTTTGCCGTGTGCCGCGAGACTTGCCCGATCGCCGCGAGCACGGCATCCCGGCTTGCCCGGCCGGTCATCCGAGCGGGATCGACGGCTGGATTCTCAGACAAATACACGAGACTCGAGTCGCCGACACCCCACCGCAGTTTGGCTTGGTCGACGACGCTGCCGCCGAGTTTTGCCCAAGCCGCGGCGTATTGGGGCTCCCCCGACAGGCCGGTGACGACGACAACCTGAGTCTGCACCGCAAAGAGAAGTGAGCCTAGGGCGACGATCATATCAGCCCCCGGCGCCGGCGATAGATCCATTCGGTCCCAAGCAAGCCGACCAACCCAAGGAAGATGATCGGCATGTCCCAGAGGTCTTTAGTTTCTTTGACCGTCACGCCGCTCTCGGTGTAGAGCACATCATCAGGGAGCTGATCGACCGTGGCGGCCGTGTAGAACTTGCCGCCGGTTTCGGTCGCGAGGCGCCGCAGCAACGGCGCCCGCATTTCGGCATTGAGAAAGTCGGCCCCCCGGTCGGCGACATCGAGGAACTCGGGCTCGGTCACAATCGAATCGCCGCCCCGCGTTCCCCGCACCAAGATCCGGTAACTCCCTTCGGTCGTGGCAACGAAACTGCCGCTGTACACTCCATCCTGGGCCAGACCCCAATCGAGCGGCACCGAGGCGACGGAATTGTCGGCCGCGGTGATGTCAGCGGCCAGCCTGGCATCGTTCACCCGGAGGAACGTCGAATCGGAGAACTCCGCCCGGATCGTGACTCGCTGCCCCGGCACCGGGTGTTCGGGGCTCATCGCCAGCTCGACGCGGTCGGGAACCTCCTCGACCAGCAACCGAAGCAACTGCCGCCACAGGGTTTCGTGGGTCTGGTCCAGGACATCCAGATCGGCGTGCATTTGCCAAAGCCAGGTGTCTTGGACCCCCAACATCAGGGCCCGCCCCCGGCCGAACCGCTGCTGAGCCAATACCGGGACCGCCTGGCCTCCCTGTGGCGCCCGGCCCTCGAGCAGCACCGTGGCCCCGGGCTTCAATCCGCCGAGCCGGTTCACCGAGGTGAGGGGCGGTAGCGAGTCCCACCGGGCGGCATTGGTTTCTTCGCGGTCGGTCAAGATCAACGCCGCGTTGCCGAGTCCGGCGGGAGTCGGGGTGACCCGAAGCTCGACGGCCGCCTCGCCCGAATCGGCGGTCCGATTGACGAACAAAAGCGGAAGGACATCGGCGACGGGCGTGCTTTGAAACGCCCCTTCGCCAAAGGACGCCCGGCCGCCTAACGCGAGGAGCCCCCCGCCCCGCTCCGATACGAACTCCCCGATCATCCGGAGCTGGTCGGCGGTGAAGAAACCCGCCTCGATCGTGCCGAGCACCAACGCCCGGTATTGGAACAACTCGCTCCTGGTGGTGGGGAAACCCTTGACCAACTCAAGGCTGTCGTCGACCCCGAGTCGGAGAAACTTCCCTTTCGAGCTCCGCTGAAGACCAACGACCTGGAGGTTGCTGTCCGCCGCCGCCGCCCGGCGGAGGAACGCGAACTCGGGCCGAAGAATGCCCTCGACGTAGAGGATCTTCTCCCGGCGACCTCGAACCCGAACCGTGGCATCCTGGCTGTTGTTCTGGCTGACGGCCTCGCCCCGGAGCGGCCGGACTTGGACTCGAATCGGACGAACCCCCGACTCGAGCGGCGGGATCCGCACCGGCACCGTGATCGTCTCGGTGCCCTTCGGTACCGTTACCTCCCGAGTCGCGACGATCTTCCCGTTGTCCTCTACCGTCAATGAAACTACCTCGCCCGCCACCCCGCGAACCCGAAGCGTCACGGAGCCCAACAACACCGCGCCTTTCAAGGTCGAGCGCGGGAGTTCGATCCGTTCAACCGACACGTCGCGGTCGAACCGCTCTCGCCCAATCCCAACGGCATAGACCGGAATCTTGCCGGCCTGCAGCGACAACACGGGATCCGACATCGACTGGCCACCGTTGTCGGCCCCATCGGTCACGACGACCAAGCCCGCGAGCGAGACCCCGGCGAAGTCACGCCGGACCTCCGACAGCGCCCCGGCAAGGTCGGTGCGACCACCGGTTCCCCGAAGGGCGGCGGCTCGATCGATCCGCTCCATCGTTTCCGAGAAGCGGTAGAACCGGAGAGCAAATCGCTCCGAAAGACGCTCAACAACCGTACCGGCCGAGTCGCCGAACAACCGGCGGACCTGGTCCAATCGCGTCCCCGAGTCGCTGTCCTGAATCAGCATACTTTTCGAATCGTCCAACAGAATTCCGAGGACGTTTTGCTGCGGTATGGAGACCGAAACCAAAAGGGCCGGGCGGAGCAGGCACCCGCCCAAGAGGACGATCGCCGCGGCGCGGAGCAGGGTCAGGACGATCCGATCCGCGACCGTGGCCCGACTGGCCCGACTGGCTCGGAGATAGGACCAGACAGCCAGGGCAATACCGCCCGCGACCGCAAGGCCCACCAACCACAGTGAGCCGGCTCCCTGCCACACCAAGACGCCTTGCTCGAACACCCGACGGGGATATTTGAGGAGGATTTCGAGCAGGGACTCGAGGAAGGTTGCGGCCGCCGACATACCTATTCTATACCGACGCCCGGCTTTCGGGGAAAGTTTCTCAATTGGCCACCGGTTGCCCTCGAACCCCCAGAGATTCAAATTGGACCGATGACTCGATGGTTCCAAGCCCACTGGTCGGCTCGAGTGCTGATCTCCCTCGTGGGGGTCGTGGCCCTGAGTGCCGTCGCCACCCCGACACTGCTGGCGCCACGCAACAGTCTCCCGATCATTACGCTGCCCCCAATTCAACCGTTGGATGCCGGACTCCGGTGGACCGGCTCGGCGGCCTCGCCCAATGCCATTCAGCAGATGGCCGTCGACCAACTCCTGGGCTGGCTGGTCGCCCTCGGCTGGGGAGCGTTGGTGGTCGGCGCCATCACGGCCCTGGCACTCTGGGCCACCCTGGCGGCGCAGCGGGTGGCGGAAGTTGGCGTACGGCGGGCAGTTGGAGCGAGCCGGCGGGCAATATTGGGCGCCGCCCTCGGCGAAGGAGCATCGATCTGGGTGTTGACCGTCACCGGCGGGCTTGGGCTCGCGGCGCTGGCAACGTCGGGAGCGGTGGCCGGGTGGCCCGGCCCCTCAACCCCGATGAAGGTTGCCTTCCCGGCGGGACCACTGATCGTCTTGGCGGTGGCGATGGGCTTGGGCTCGCTGTTCCCGCTGTGGGCAGCCCGGTCTCGCCGGGTCGTGGAGCAGTCCGAGAACCCGCCGCCCTTGTGGATTCCAGCCATTCAGCTCGGCGCGAGTCTCGCCGCCTTGGTCGGTGCGGCCCTGATCATCGGCCCGACCGGGGCCAAGGTGGCCCAAGGAGAGTTACCTCGAGCCAGTGGCACGGTGGATCAGCTCGAGCACCAGGGAGCAACGGCCGAGGCTCGGGCGGCGAGCTATCAGGCGCTGCTCAGGTCGATTCGGCAGACCGACTCGAACGTGGTGGCTAGCCTGACCAGTCCAGGCGGACATGACGGAATGGGAACCGTCGATCAGCTTACGACCGACTGCGGCCAATGCTATGTCGGCGGCATCTACCTCAAGTGGCGACCGTTACGCGCGAACTATCACACCGCAAGTGCCGACACGTTTCGCGCCCGGGGGGTCCGTGTCATTGAGGGTCGGGCCTTCACCGACCAAGATCGGGCCGGCTCGGCCCCGGTCGCCATCGTCAATCAATATCTGGCCGCCCGGTACTTTGAATCCGGCCAACCCCTTGGCCGAGAGGTGTTCTTGGCCGGCCGAATGATTGGGACCGCCTACCGGGTGATCGGCGTGGTCGACGATCGGGCCACCCAGGGTATCGGCGCGGAGTTGAGGCCGCTGGAGACCATCTATCTGAGTACGCTCCAGGTTCCCGGGAAGCACACGGAGTTGTGGCGGGTCGGCTCCGGATCGACCCCACTGGAACCGCCTAACGGTGTGGTCGTGATCAGCCGGACGAGTCGGGCCGCCGTGGCCCGCCAGCGCGAAGCGGCCCTGCGATGGTTTGGGCGGTGGTTCGGTCTCGAAGGCGGCGCAACGATGCTGCTGGCCCTCGGCGGCATCGTGGTCCTGATGGGCAGCTGGGTGTCGGCATCGCGGAGTGAATTCGCGATTCGCCGGGCCGTCGGCGCGGGGCGATGGCAGATCCGGCGCTTCGTGCTTGGGAGGGCGGTGGCGGCAGCCGGCGCCGGCATCGGCCTTGGCTTGGTATTCTTTGGGCCCGTCGTGTGGCCGGAAATCGCCCGGCTGATTCCGGGCGTGTCCTATTGGCGACCCGGTTTGGTGACGGGCGTCGCGGCCGGCCTCACCACGGTCACCCTTTTGGCCGGGCTCGGCCCCGCCTGGCGCGCGGCCCGTTCGAGCCCCGCCGAATTGACGAGCCACCGATAACTGACGCGGTCGGCCTACCCGGTGGCGCCAAAGAGTCGTCCAACCAGCGCCGTTGCCCCCATCGCAACCACGCCCCAAAAAGTCACCCGCGTCGCCCCGACCACGAGGGGGGCGCCGCCCAGTCGAGCGGCCATCGCGCCCAGAACCGCCAACAGCACCAATGAACTTGCGAAGACCGCCGGGGTCAGAGTCGAGGTCGGCCAGAACGCCGCGAGAAGAACCGGCGGGGCCGCACCGACCGCAAACGCCGCCGCTGAGGCCAGACCAGCTTGGAGCGGCCGGGCCCGGGTCGCTTCATTCAACCCCAGCTCGTCCCGCGCATGAGCCCCGAGGGCGTCGTGCGCGGTCAGCTGATCGGCGACTTGCGCGGCCAGTGCCGGCGTTAGGCCCCGCGCCACGTAGATCCCGGTAAGTTCGGCATGCTCGGCGGCGGGCGAGGTGGCAAGTTCCCCCTCTTCCCGAGCGAGGTCGGCCCGCTCAGTATCCGCCTGGGAGCTAACCGAGACGTACTCACCAGCCGCCATCGACAGGGCCCCAGCCATCAGGCCGGCTAGGGCCGCGACCAGCACCGCACCGGGACTCGGACCGGCCGCCGCGACCCCAACCACCAGACTGCTGGTGGAAATCAGGCCGTCGTTGGCCCCTAAAACGGCGGCCCGAAGCCAGCCAATGTGCTCGGTTCGATGAAGTTCGCGATGTGGCATCGGAACGAAGTTTCGTACCCGATTGCGCTCCGGTCAACTGGGCTGTGGGGGTGGGCTCCTAAGCGGCGTAACGGGCCAGGACCGGAACAACACCCTTGCCCCAGCAGACGCGACACCCAGCCTGGAAAAGGCTCATGACCCGCGAGTCCGGCCAGGGTGGCCAGTTGAAAATCGGGCGGGAAGTGTCCGAGGGGAGGCTGCAAAAACAAGAAGGAGCGCAACCCCCTACTGGTTGCGCTCCTTCGGTGCCGCACTCCCGCCCAGACTAGAGCTTGTGGACGGCAAACCCTTCGATTTGGACGTCGAGGGCGTGATTGACCCGAAGCCCGACATAGCCGGCCACATCCGCCACGGCCATTTCGTACACCGTCTTGCCGTTGACTAAGAAGGCCACCTTGGCGCCGCTCGCGTCAATCTCGAGTTTGTTGGTGGCCTTGCCGGACGCGTCAGCTTTTTGAAGCGCGTCGGAATTGGTCCAGGCCACGACATCGGACGCGGTCGCGCCGGTTCGCTTCTTGACTGAGTACTTGCCGTCGCCCCGGACCAGGAAGTAGACGTAGCTCTGTCCTTCACCAGCTAAGTCCTTGCCGGCAAACACCATCCCGTACGCTTCGGGGTGCTCGGGCGCTTTGGTCTGGGTAAAGGTGGCCAGGGTGTGGAACTTCCCGGCGACCTTGTCGGCCTCGCGATAGTACACCGCGGCCTGACCGGGGCTGACGTGAAACCCTCCACCCATCGCGGTGAATTTGGCCATGCTGACATCGCCCTTATCCGGACGAGCCATCCAGCCGGCCGGCAGCCCCTGGGCCGCTACCGTGGAAGCCATGAACACCATCGCACCGAGCGTCTTGACGATCATCATCCTACCCTCCGACAATTGGGAAAAAAGCGACATGACCCATGGAGCCGCCACGGATCTACTACGCCTCAGGGCTCGGATTGGTTCTAACGGCGCAAGCGGCCCCAATTGGCTGTCTCGTCAGGTCTTTCCAAACCGGAGCCGGTCGACCGCGATCCGGCCGTTGCTCATCACGAACAGCACATCCTGCAGCGTCCGGACCAATTCCAACGGGTTGTCCTCCACCACGATCAGATCGGCTTCGAGTCCGGGCTCGATGGCCCCGGTTCGCTTCTCAATCCGAAACAGCTCGGCCGCGCCGATCGTGGCCGATTGCAGAGCCTCGAGCGGGGTCATCCCCAATTTCACGAAATTCGCCACCTCGTGGGATACCCTGGTAATGCTGACCGGCGTGTAGCTCACATCGGCACCGGCGACGATCTTGATGCCCAGGGCATGGGCCTTTCGAAACGTCACCTCCATCCGCGGCATCATATGCAGGCCTCGGGCTTTGGTGACCGGGTCGTCGTAGTCACCGCCCGGTTCAATCAAGTCGACCAGGGTCGAGTAGGTCGGCACCAAGTAGGTACCCTTGGCTTTCATCAAGGCCAAAGTCGAATCCGACAAATAGGTTCCATGGTCGATGCTTCTGACCCCGGCTTTTACGGCGGCATAGGCTCCTTCATCGCCATGGGCATGGGCCAGCACCGGAATGTTCTTCAAGCCGGCCTCGTCGACTACCGCCCGAAGCTCGGCCTCGGTATAGACCTGCTGGCGGGGATCGGTTTCCGGGCGCCCGGCCCGTTCGGTACCCCGGGTCTTGATGACATCCACGCCGTGAGCCGCGTTGACCCGGACCAGCTGACGAAGCCGGTCGATCGTGGTGACCCCGGCAATCAAGTTGCCTAACGAAGGATCGGCCAATACCGCATCATCGAGATTGGGCGTGACGAACAGACCCGCCGCCAGCACGTCCGGGCCCGCGATGAACCCCGCTTTCGCCATGTCGCGGAGGGCCACGTCCCGGAACGATCCGACGCTGGCGCTTCGAACCGTGGTGACGCCGGTTTCGAGCGCCCGTTTGGCCGAGGCCAAGTTGTCGAGATGGGTGTGGGCATCCATCAGGCCCGGCACCACGTATTTGCCCCGGAGATCAACCGTGGTGATTCCGGCGGCGACCCCGCCCGTTCCGACCGAGACGATCCGGCCGGCCCGGACCAGAACCGTCACTCCCCGCCTGATCGCACCCGTCCGGACATCAACCACATTGGCATTGGTGAGCGCGAGGTCCGGCTGCGGCAGGGTTCCGTCGGCCCCCCGGACTTGGGCCCGGCCAACCAGGGGAAGGACGGCTATCAAAGCCCCAAGAAGCAGCCCCCGGCTCACTCGACCCTCCGGGTCATCGACACCACCGAGACCAGGTCTACCCGGATCGCCGCGACCCGGCCACCCTCACGAATCACCCAGTAGCGATCGGAGTTCGGTCCCTGAAACATGTCGTTGCCCATGTAAGTCAGCGGCCGATCCGCGGTCTGGTTTCGTTGGCGAGCCTTGAGAACGCCACCGTCCACCGCCAGCGTCAACTCCGTCGGTGACCCCCGCCCGACCCCTCGATACCTGCCCGCCACTTGACTGAGATCGCCGGTGAAGGTCTCTCCTTTGAGCTCCTTGCCGAGGCCTAACACAACCCGGGCCATTGCCTTGGCCACGTCAGGTGCCCCGACTGGACCAGCCGTATTGATCAGCACCACGACCCACAGGTCCTCGGCAGGGTAGTAGCGCGTTTCGGAGACGAAGCCGCTGATCCCGCCGCCATGGGAGATCATTCGGCGGCCATCTTCTTCGCCGGCCACGATGCCTTTGGCGTAACGAACCCGGTACCCGTCATTCAAGGTCCCCGGAGTGATCATCTCCTGGTACGATGCCCGGCTGATGACTCGGTCGGTCGTGTGGAGAGCTTTGAGCCAGGTGATCAGATCACCGGCCGTCGAGCAAAGCGACCCAGCGGCAAAGGGCCAACTGTGCTCCTGGGCAGACGCCTTGACAAGCCCTGATGGGCCAAACCCATAGCCGTGAACCTTGCGTTTCATGAGGGCCGTGTCACTGCAGTACTTCGAACCGGTCATTCCCAAGCGGTCAAAGATGTTCGCCTGGATGTAGTCCGGGTACGACCGGCCGCTGACTTTCTCGACGATCATACCCGCTAGGAAGAACGCCGAGTTGTTGTAGACCAGATTCGTGCCCGGCGCGAAGTCGAAGCCTTTGCTTGAAAAGAGCGCCACCAAAGAGTCTTTGGAGATCGGATTCTTGAACATCGGGCGGGCTTCGGCGATCTCGGTGTAACTCCGGATCCCCGAGGTATGGTCGAGGATCCGCCGAATCGAGATCGCGTTTCCGCGCGACGGATAGTTGAGCAGGTACTTGGTGATGTCATCGTCGAGCGACAGCTTGCCTTGCTCGACCAACTGGAGCAACGCCGCCGTGGTAAACTGCTTAGTGACCGAACCAATTTCATAGACCGCGTTGGCCGGAGTCAGAACCTCGAGGTCCAGATCAGCACTGCCATACCCCTTGATTAGCACCGTATCCCTGCCCTTGACGACAGCCACCGACATTCCGGCAATTTGGCCCCGCTGGATCGGTGCCATCGCCACGGAGTCGATCGTCTTGACCCACTCCGCGCGGGGTCGTTGGGCGCGAACGGTGACGGGCGCGAGGACCGCGCCGGTCATGAAAACCACCGCCAGGAGCCGCATCGACACTACTTCCTGGTCAGGACGTTGTTGCCGTAACCGGCGTCGATCCGAAGTTTGCCGATCCTACCGCCCTGCTCCGAAAAGATCGCCTGGGTCTCATTCATCGCGAACGTATTACTTCCGACGTAGGTCAGAGTATCCGGCTTGTCCCGGCCCGGCAGCTTGACCGTCACCTTGCCGTCAGCCACCACAATCGTGAGCTCCATCGGCTGGCCCCGGCCTCGGCCCGCATAGACACCCGCGAATCGAGCCGGGTCGCCGTCCATCGGTTTGGCCGGATCGGCTGGCTTCCCAAGGATCAACTCGGCGATCTTCACGGCATACTTATCAGGGCCCTCGCCCGCGCCGTTGAACAGAACGACGACACTCAAGCTATCGTCAGGGAAGTAGATGTTTTGGGACAAGAAGCCCGGGATGCCGCCGCCGTGGTGGAGCGCCCGGTGGCCAACCCGAGGATACACCGCGATCCCTTTGCTATACCCCAGGACGCTGCCATCGGTTAGGGTCTCCGGAGTCACGAACTCTTGGTAGGCCGCGGCCCCGAGGATCTTGCCGTCGCGGTGCAACGCCTCGTTCCAGGCCACCAGGTCGATGGCAGACGAACAGAGCGAACCAGCGGCGTAGGGCCATTGATGGCTCATCGCGGCTTTTTGAATGAGCCCGGTGGAGTCCGTGTCGTAGCCGGTGGCTTTGTTCTTGACGACCCGCGTCTCACTGCAGTAGTGGGCGTCCTTCATTCCGGCTTTGTCGAAGAGATTCTTCTGGACATACTCCTCATAGGGCATCCCACTGACCTTCGCGATAATCAGACCGGCCAAGAAAAACGCTGAGTTGTTATAGATCTGCTCTTGACCGGGCTCGAAATCGAAGGGCTTCTTGCTGAACATCTTGACCAGGGTATCGCGGGGGAGTTTCTGGGTCGCCAGAGGTCCGAATTCCGCCATCTCGGTATATCCCTTGATACCCGAGGTATGGTCGAGCAACCGCTCGATGGTGATCTTCCGCCCCTGAGCATTGTAGTCCGGCAGATGCTTGGACAGATCATCGCTGAGATTGATCTTCCCTTGCTCCACCAACTGCATGATTGCGGCCCCGGTAAACTGCTTCGTCACCGAACCGATTTCATAGGTGGCACGAGCCATGGTGGGAAGGTCGTATTCGAGATTCGCTTTACCGAAACCCTGGACGGCAATGGTATCCCGGCCCTTGACGATGGCGATCGACGCGCCGGCCACCTTCCCGGCTTTGATCGGCTCGCTGATCAGCGAGTCGATCTGGGCGACCAAGGCCTGGCGGGCGGCGTTCCCGGCGGGCGCCGTCCCTGGCTTGGTCCCACCACATGCCATCATCGCCAACGTACCCACTACCGCTATCAGGTTCTGCCGCATGACCGTGACCTTTCAGGTGTCGAATTGACCGGGATGTTACCGATACGACATCGGTGGAAGCCCGAGATACTTCCGGAGATATGCCAACTGCCCAATGTGATACGACTCGTGCTGCAATAGAAACGCGATCCCCCCCAACAGGGTCGGCGCGACACCTGGAAATTTCTGACTCCCCGGGCCGGCCAGCTGTTTTTCCGTCAAACCGTCGAGACTCGCCGTCACCGCGGTGCTCACCTTGTCCCACTCCGACCGGATGGCGGCCAATGTCGGCAATTCGGTGACCTGCTCCAGGCTCGCCGCGTGTTCCAGAACCCCGCCGAAAGGGGCGGCCGTGGCGAGACCCAGATAACGGCCCATCCAGGCCCGGGTTTCAACCAAATGCCCGCCGATGAACCCGGCACTGTTGGTGTACTCGTTGGGCCGGGCCGTCCCATCGACCTCATCGAGATTGGCCAAAGTATTCCGAAACAGATTCGTGTTGAGCCGAAAGAGATCGGCCAACGGGGCCAGGGTCGGAGTCATCGAACATCCATTATGGCATCAACCGGCCGAAGTCGGACGAGCGCCCCAGCCGGTCGAAGAAATCGTGGACCAGCTTCCCGATTGCCGCAAGCGCATCGTCCGGGGTCCGGTCAGTCGGGCCAAACGTGGTCATGACCGCCACCGCGTACGGCCGCTTCGGGAGCAGGCCCAGGGCGGCGTCGGTTCGCACGCCGTCCAGCCATCCCGGCTTGTTGGCGATTAAGGCGCCCTCGGGAAGCCACCGGTTGAGATAACCCTCTTTGTGCATTCCGAGGATCTCGATAAACCCAGCCAGCCGCTCCGCCGGGAAGGCTCGGCCGCCGCGAATTGCCTCGAGTAGCGCGACCATCTCACGGGGAGTGGCCACATTCTCACGGCCGGCCCTGGCGGTGTCGAGATCGAGCATCCGCCGGTTCAGCCGAGTGTTCTTAAGGCCCAGACTCTCGAGCAGACGGTTGATGTTGGCCATCCCGAGCCGGTCAATCAGCACGTTCGTCGCCGAGTTGTCGCTGACGGCCACCATCAACACGGCGACGTCCCGAAGAGTCAGCGAGGTAACCCCGGGCGACAGGCGGGCCAGGATGTCGTCACCGGCCAACCCGTCCTTTCGATCAACCACATACCGCTCGGTCATCCGATTCTGACGGAACAGTTCGGCCAGCACCGCGATCTTGATCATACTCGCGGTCGGCATCGGCTCATCGGCGTTGAGGAAGTAGGTCCGCCCGTCGGTCAAATCCTTGATCGCCACTCCCATGACTCCATCGAACGACGACTCGACCTTAGCCACGTCGCTCTCCAACTTCTTCCAGTAGAGGTCGAGTTTGGAGGCGGTTTGGCCGGACGCCGGACCGGCCTGGATGAGCAGACCGCCCGTCACCAGGAGTATGAATCGCCTCATCGGAGCCCACGGAAAGACGGAGTCATCTCGGCCGCAAACAGACGGTCAAGCCCGCGTTTGGACCTCGAGCTGCATTCGGATTCGGTCCTCCAACGCCCCCTTCGAGAAACACCAGAGCCGTTTGCTGGCCGCGCCCGACGTATCCAGGCCCACGCCCAGCACAAAAACATAAGCCTTCGTCGTCGTCGGGGAGGTCGCAGAGACGGAGACCAGCACGGTCATGGCTACTTCGTATCGGTCGGCGTTAGGCAACCCTCGACTGTCACCGCAATCGACATAGGTCGACAACGTCTCCTTGGCCAGCCGGACCCGGACTTTCTGGTAACAGGCCCCCATCCGCTTCGTCTCGGGCTCCAAGAAATTCACCTCGAGCCCCAGGTCGGACAGGACAGTCGGCAGCGCCTTCCAAACCTCATTCGCTGGCGCCTGAACGATCTGCTCCATCCCCAGGGTGTCGATCTGCTTAGAGTAGTTTCGATCTCGGATGATCGAGATCAGCTGGTCCATCGGCGTACCGCCGCAGCCCATCGCCAAACTCACGGCAAACATCAAATCGGTCACCATGATGCTTTCCTTCAGTCTCCGGAGGTAGGTTGATACTAGAGATGCGACGGACGGAGCGCTAGACTTGGGGACTTCCAACCCCCGAAAACAGCCCAAAATGTCACTTTCCCCCCGTTACCTCGCGCTGGCCGCTCTCTCCGTTTCGACCCTCGCGGCCCAGCCCCAGCCTGATCCTCTCATCGCCCGTTACCAGACCATTGCCGATCGGCTGACCTCGGCGGCCCTGGCCGACAGCGCCGCCTGGAACAAGATCGCCGAGCTGGGCGATCGCTTCGGAAGCCGGATTTCCGGATCAGCCGCCCTCGAGCAGGCCCATGATTGGATCCTCGAACGGATGAAGGCCGAGGGTCTCGAGAACGTCCGGGGCGAGCCGGTGATGGTGCCCCGGTGGGTTCGGGGCAAGGAAAGCGCGGCGATGCTCCAACCCCGCTTCGGCGCGCTCCCCATGCTCGGCCTCGGCGGCAGCATTGCTACGCCGGCCGGCGGCATCACTGCCGAAGTTATGGTGGTCTCCAGCTTCGACGATCTCAAAGCCCGCGCGGCCGAAGCCAAGGGCAAGATCGTGTTGTTCGACGTCCCGTTCACCAACTACGGGGCCACGGTCCAATACCGCGGCACCGGCGCCATCGAGGCGGCGAAGGTCGGGGCCGTTGCCAGCATGATCCGGTCGGTCGGGCCCTTCGGAATGCGAACGCCTCACACCGGCGGAATGCGCTACGATCCGGCGGTGCCCGCCATTCCCCACTTCGCGATCACCGCGGAAGATGCGTCGATGATCCATCGGATCCGGAACCGGGGCGAGCCGGTCGTCGTGAAGGTGGAGATGTCGGCGGCGATGTTGCCGGATTCCCCGTCCAAGAACGTGGTCGCCGAGATCCGGGGGTCCGAGAAACCGGATGAGATCGTCGTGATGGGCGGTCACACCGATTCCTGGGACGTGGGCACCGGCGCGATGGACGATGGCGGCGGAGTGATCATCGCCTGGGAGGCCATCCGGCTCATGAAGCAGCTTGGCCTTCGGCCCCGCCGGACCATTCGGGTGGTGGGTTGGACCAACGAGGAAAACGGAGGCCGGGGTGGTACCGCGTACCGCGACGCCCACCGGAGTGAACTCGCCAATCACCTGCTCGCGATTGAGTCGGACGGGGGGGTCTTCCGCCCGACCGGCTTCGGCTTCACCGGATCAGAAGCGGCGCGGGCGATCCTCAAGCGGATTGCGCCTCTACTCCGGCGGGTCGGAGCCGATTCGATCGGGCCGAACGGTGGCGGCGCCGACATCGGACCGATCATGGCGTTAGGCGTTCCCGGCATGGGGCACAACGTCGATGGCACCAAGTACTTCTGGTACCATCATACCGAAGCCGACAACGTCGACAAACTCGACCCTCGAGAGGTGGCCATGAACGTGGCCGCCATGGCGGTCATGGCGTACGTCGTCGCGGACATGCCCGAACGGCTGCCTCGCTGACCTACTTCGCTGCGATGGCCTTGAGCCGCTCGGCAATCTCCGAGCGGTCAAGCCACCGGCCTCTCACCATGACGCCGCTCTGGCGCCCGACACTGGCTATGTCTTGGAGCGGGTTTCCGTCGATGAGGATCATGTCGGCGCGCTTGCCGGCGGCGATCGTGCCGGTGGTGGCCTCGGTTCCAAAGTAAATCGCCACGTTCCGCGTCCCTGATTCGAGCGCCTGGAACGGAGTCAGGCCGGCCTCGACCAGATAGGCTAATTCGCGCCACAGCGAAAAACCCGGCACGTTCCACACCTGTGGCGCGTCGGAACCGAGCAGAAAGCCAACGCCTGCGTCGGAGAACCCTCGAATGATCTTCTTCCGTAAATCGAGATACCGGACCTTCGAAGCAGCCGGCAAGGACGGGTCGCCCCGCATCGCGGTCGTCGTCCGAACCCACCCGTCGACCTCGGCAGCCGTCATGTACTTGATCTCCGGCCACCGCCGCATCTCATCGACCGAATAGTTCCCCACGATGTGCCGCATCAAGGTTTCCGTCGGCACCACCCAGACGCCGGCGGCCTTGGCCTTGGCGGCGAGGATCGGGATTCGGCGCTCGTCCGCCCGGTCGACCAGACCGAGCCCAAAGAAACCGTCCTCCTGAGCCGTAAACGCCCGCTGCTCGGGCACCAGTCCCTCCATAACGCCGTCGAAGTGGTCGATCGACCAGTAGTGAGCCTCGATGGCGCGTTCGATCCCGACATCGAGCGGGACGTGGCCCGCAAACCGAATCCCGACTCGCGACGCCGTAGCGGCGATCGTGTCGAAGATGGCGCGGGACAATCCCGGATGGATCTTGAGAAAATCGTACCCCGCTTGGCGGTACTTCGTCACCGAATCCGCCGCCGCCTTGAGAGTGATCATCGAGTTGCCGTTGACCGAGGGACTCGAGGAATAGATCGTCGGACTCAACAACTCGCCCCGAGCCACCCGATCGCGAAGCGGCAGATGGCGCGGATCGCCCAGCATCCCGCGCACCGTGGTCACCCCGTTCAGTGCGAACAACGCGAGCACTCGCTCAATCGTCGAGTCCGCCACCCGAGGACCGGGCGGAATGTGGGCATGCATTTCCGCCAAGCCTGGGATCAGGAACTTGCCCCGCCCGTCGATCCGAATCGCACCGGCCGGGATGGCAACCGAAGCAGTCGGTCCGACTACGGTAACTCGATCCGCTTCGACCAGGACGGTTTGGCCTGACAAGACCCGATCGCGATCCATCGGCACGACCGAGACGTTGATGAACGCGTAGCGGCGAGGAGGCTGCGGCAGGTTCGGCGGGAGCGCGGTCAAGACAAGGAGTGCGGCAATCATTACAACGACCTCACGGTTGAACTAGTTGGGCCGGGCAACCCGGAGTACCAGGGGCCAACGAACCACCCGAGTGCGATCCGGAGGTCCCCAGGTCGCCAGCAAGTCGGGTTCTACCAGAGCCACCGGATCGTGGCCCTGGGCGTTGAGGTATCGAGTCACTGCCGACCAGGTGCGAAGGTATCCCATCACATGGGAAAATGACCACTCCTCGGCCATTCCGAAAGACGGGGGCTCAAATTCCGGGAACGGGAACTCAATCGTCCGGTAGTCTTGGTCGAGCAGGATTCGATCACCGGGCCAGAACGGACCCACGATTTCGGAATACAAATGACCAACCACGCGGTCGAACTCGGAGTCGACTTGCATCAGGTTGTACATCCAGCAGGCAAGCAGGCCACCGGGCCGGAGCACCCGGCCTGCCTCGGCGAAAAACTTGGGACGGTCGAACCAGTGGAGGGCCTGGGCTACGGTAACGAGGTCCATCGACTGGTCAGCCAGGCCCGATGCCTCGGCCGGGGCCAGCCGATACTCGACCCCGGGGGCAGCCTTGGCATGCTCGAGTTGCGATGGGCTCGCATCCGTGGCCACAACCTGGCGGAAGTAGGGTGCGAGTCCGAGGGCCGCTTGCCCGCTCCCGGTGCCGCAGTCCCAGGCGGCGTTCCGATCCGGACTCGCGTCGGCCAGCCATGCGAACAGATTGGCCGGGTACGACGGACGGAACACGGCGTACCCGGCCGCCCGAGCCGAAAAATGATCCTGGAACGGCCCAGTCAAGGCCTGAGATCCAACGAGTAGTGAAGAAACTGGGTGTCTCGCACCCAACCCATTTTTTCGTACAGCCGTTGGGCCGCCGCGTTGGTGGTTTCGGTCGACAACTCCAGGTATCGAGCCCCGGTCTCTCGCCCGTACTCAGCAGCTCGATCAAGCAGGTGCCGGCCGAGGCCAAGCCCCCGGGCCACCGGGCTCACGAAGAGATCGTTCAACACGAAAGCCCGCCCAATCGACAGCGAGGCGAACAGCGGATACAGCTGCGTAAAACCGACAATCGCACCCCCAGGTTCGGCCTGAACCACGAAGATGATCGAGTCGCCGTTCTGAAGCCGGGTCCCGATGAAGGCGCGGGCCGCGGCAAGATCGGAGGCCAGCCGATAGAACTGCCGGTATTGGTCAAACAGTTGTACGACCGGCTCGAGATCATCGGATGTGGCTTGTCGGACCACCGGTTGGTTCGTCATCGCGACCCCTGGTTCAGATGAGGATGGCCCACATCCCGAGCAACGATCCCAACGCCAATCCTATCGCCAGCAGAATGCCCTGCCAGCGAGCCCGCTGCCGGACGGCCTCGCGGAGGGCACCGAGCGAAGCCAGGAACAGAACGGTCAGCCCGCCCAGAATCCCCACGTACAGGATCATCGCAATCAATGACGCCTACCAACCGATCAGTAGTTTGGTGCCCAACAGCAAGCCGGCGCCCAGGAAGACCTTCCGAACCAGAGTCCCGCCCAGTCGGTCACCGAGTGTTGAGCCGAGATAGCCTCCGGCCACCGCGCCCGCGAGTGCTGGGATGGTCAGGGAAAAATCCAACGCGCCTCCGGTCCAGTACGACATCGCCGCCGCTCCACACCACACCGAGGCCACCAGGTAGTAATGGCCCAACGCTCGCAAGAAGTCGAAGCCCCTCCCGCCCATCAGGAGGGTGGTGACCGCGATCGAATTGCCAGATCCGAACATGCCCTCGTACATCCCCAACGGCAGCCCGAGCCCGGCCACCACCCACCTCGCCAGCCTCGGCTCCGTCGGCGCCCGAGCCGGCTCCGGCCGCCGGGCGATCGCAACCACCGCCGTCACGATCAGCCCGCCAACGACCCGCTTGAGGCGAACCGGATCGACCGAGGCGGTCAAGCCGGCACCGATGACCGATCCCACGAGTCCGACGCCAATCAGACTGCCCGCCAACCGCCGATCGATCGGGCGCCGCCGAAGATAGTTACGGGCTCCGACCAGGGTCCAGAACGTTCCCGCTACTTTGTCGGCGCCGATTGCGGTCGGCAAGGGAAACCCCAGGGCTAACCACGCCGGGGTGGTCAGCAGAGACGAGCTACCGCCGCTCATCGCGGACAATGTCGTCGCCCCGAATGCGATCCCAAAGATCAGACCCGGGTGTGCCATCGTGCCGCGCCCCGCTGGAGGTACTCGGCGAAGCGTTCCGCGTCGATGTTGGCCCCGCAAATCAGCAGGCCGGTCCGTTTCCCCCTGAGCCCCTCGCGGAGCGGACCGATCGCGGCGGCGGTCGTTGCGGCCCCGGCCGGCTCAACCGCCAGCTTGGCCCGGCTGAACAACAGATACATCGCCTCGGTCAAATCATCGTCGCTCACCAGCACGATGTCATCGACGAACCGCTGCACCAAACTCAGGCTGTATGGCAATGCAAACGGCGGACTGAGACTGTCGGCAATCGTGTTGGGGCCGGCCGCCCGTTCAGGCACCCCACTTGCCACGCTCCGTTTGATCACGTCGTTGCCGGAGGTCTCGACACCATAGACCAGACAGCTAGGCCGCACCTGCTTAATGGCGGCCGCCATGCCGCCGATCAAGCCACCCCCGCCGATCGGGATGACCACGGCTTCGAGGTCATCGACTTGCCGGATGAACTCGAGCCCAAGGGTGGCCGTGCCCGTGGCCGTGAGTACGCCCTCGAACGGGTGAACGAATGTCCGCCCCTCCGATAACTCGATGTGCTTAACCAGGGTGAACGCCTCGTTGACATCCTCGGCCAGCACGACCTCGGCGCCGAACCCATGGCACATCGCCACCCGAGCCGGGCTCGCGGTCTTCGGCATCACCACTTTAGCGCTGGTGCCGAGCGTGTGAGCCGCGTAGGATACCGCCGCCGCATGGTTCCCAGCGCTCACCGCCGTCACACCGCGACGCCGCTGGTCGTCCGTCATCGCCAGAACGTTGTTCACGGCACCCCGAGCCTTAAACGTGCCGGAGTGCTGGAATAGTTCAAGTTTGATGGTGGCTCTGACTAAGTCGTCCCGCCAGTCCCACACCGGCGTCTGGCGAACGAACGGCGCCAGCCGGGTCGCCGCCGCGATGATAGCTTGCAAAGTCGGTGGCGCGTCAGCCATCAGGGGATCGACCCGCGGGCGGTGTCTGGTCATTGTGGGACCGTAGGGTCGGAGACGCTGGACAACGGAGGTTTACCCATGGTCAAAGAAGCGATGTTGGTACTCATGGCAATGGCAGCGACGGGCTGCAACCGGAATCGGGTCGAGACCGAGATCGATCCGAACGCCGCCACCCTCTTGGTGGTCGATAACCAGGCGTTTCCGGACATGACGATCTACGCCCTCGAGGGCGGGCGACGAGTGCGGCTCGGATTGGCCGGAGGCAACAGCCAAACCAAGTTCACACTCCCGAAGTACCTGGTCCGCAACCTGACATCGATTCGGTTCCAAGCCGATCCGATCGGGAGCAACCGAGCGCCGATCTCTGATGAGATCTCGGTGAGTCCCGGCGATGAAGTCACCCTGCGGATTCCACCGGCTTGACGGCCCGGCACCAGACGTCAAGCCCAATGTTGCCCCCACACAGCACCACCGCGACATCCCGACCGGCCACTAGTTCGGGATGTCGACGCAACGTGGCGACCGCCACCGCCGCCGCCCCTTCAACCACTAGGCGCTCTTCCTCAAAGAGTAGCCGAAGGGCGGACTCGATCTCCGCCTCCTCCGGCAAGTCGTAGTGATCGACCAAGTCCCGACAGAGATCCAACGTCAGCGTCCCGACCTCGACACCCCCTGCCGTGCCATCGGAAAGAGTCGGCAATGAGGGAAGGTCGAGGATCTGTCCCTGTCGAACCGACTCCACCATGACACACGAGTTCCGGGGCGATGATCCGATGACGACCACGCCCGGCTGGTGGGCTTTGAGCCATCCGGCAATGCCCCCAATCAGCCCGCCGCCGCCGATTGAGACAACCACCGCCCCAAGGGTCGGACATTGACGGAGCAACTCGATCCCGATCGTGCCCTGCCCCGCCACCACATCCCAATCGTTATACGGCGACAGATAGACCTGCCCTGTTTCCAACCCGACCCGGCGAGCCTCCACTTCCGAAAGACCGGAGTCACTCCCAAAGAAGACCAGCCGAGCTCCCAGTTTCCGAATCTTCGCCACCTTGGTCGGGGCGGCGTTTTCGGGCAAATACACCGTCGGGACCACTCCCGCCAGCTTGCCGGCATACGCGACGGCCGCACCATGATTGCCGCTCGACGCGGTGATGACGCCAGGAGCCCGCTCCTCGTCGGACAACGCCAACATCTTGTTCAAGGCCCCGCGAGCCTTGAACGAGCCGGTGAGCTGCTGGTTTTCGAGCTTGAGGAACACTCTCGCGCCGATCTCGTCCGAGAGGCTGGGACAGAGGAACAAGGGCGTTTCCCGGACGTGGGGCCTGATCCGGCGCTCGGCATCGGCAATCAGCTCCACCAGGTTCATTGAGCCTGCCGCTTGAGCATCCGCCCCGCTCGGCTCGCTACCGTCTTCCCATCCTGCCAGACGGTCAGTCCGTTGACCCATACCCTCGCGATACCGGTTGAAATCAGATGGGGTTCGGCGGGGGTGGCCCGGTCGGCGACAGTGGCGGGGTCGAACAAGACCAAATCGGCAAATTGGCCCGGAGCGATGGTACCCCGATCGGTGAGCCCGACGTGCGCCGCGCCCAGACTAGTCATCCGCTTGATCGCGACCTCGAGCGGCATGACTTGCATATCCCGGACGTACTTGCCTAACACCCGCGTAAAGGCGCCGTAGCCTCTCGGATGGGCGCCATCGAGGGCCCCATCCGAACAGACGTTGGTGTGCTCCCACGCGAGCAACTTGCCGATGTCGCCGTCGTCCATGCTGGTGGCCACCACGCTCTCGCCGCCCTGCCCTGGATGGGCCTTTTCCCACGCCATTGCTTCCCGAATCAGGCCCATCAACGTACTGGCCGGATCTTCGTTCCGAAGCTTGGCAATCTCGGCCACCGTCTTGCCCTTGTAGCTCGGATTGGCTTCGAAGTCCCCGATCAACAACCCGTCAGGCTTGGCGATTTCCTTGAGAATGTTGTTGGCCTCGGCGCGATTGGAGAAATCTCGCTTCGGAAACAGCACCTGAAGGGTCGACTGCCAGTAGGTGTAGGGATAAACGTCGGCGGTGATGTCGACCCCGCTGGCGCGGGCCGCGTTCAGGAGTCCGAACAGGCTGTCGGTCTTTCCCCACAGCGGAACCATGGCCAATTTGAGGTGACTAATCTGGACCGGAAGCTTCGCTTCCCGCCCAATGGTGATAATCTCGTCGATCGCGTCCCAAAACCATCGGTCCTCACTCCGGATATGGCTGATGTACCGTCCGCCGGCCTTGGCGGCAACCTTGGCCAACGCCAGGACTTCGGCCCGATCGGAGTTGATCCCGGGATCGTATTCGAGCCCGGTCGACAATCCCAGCGCGCCGGCATCGAGTTCCCGCTGCAGTAACACCGCCATCGAGTCGACCTCCTTGGTCGTCGCATGGCGCTTGAAGTCCTCCCCCATCACCGCCGAGCGGATCGTTCCGTGGCCGGCATAGGACGCGACGTTGATCGACGGCCCCGCATTGGCCAGCGTATCAAACCGTGCCGCGAGGGGCATCGCGTGGTAGCCGTCGTTGCCACCGACAATCGTGGTGATACCCTGGCTCACCGCAGCCAACGCCGCGGGGTTCGAGTCAAGACCCCCGGTGTGGTGACTGTGGGTATCGATGAAACCGGGAGCGAGCACCATGCCCTGGCCCTCGACGACCGAGTCGCCGGGGGCCGGTTTCACGGCGCCAACCGCCACGATCGTATCGCCGACGATGCGGACGGCGCCGGCCACCGCCGGCGTCCCGGTCCCATCGATGATCCGGACGTTGGTGATGGTGGTCCCCGCTGGACCCGAGGCCGTCTGACACGCCGAGACCAGGACAACCGCCGCGAACGCAATGCGCAATGGAGCCATAAGGACACCGGGAAATGTGGGTAAGAGCGGCAATGTTGCCGCAGACACGGCCCCGCGGCAAGGGTTGGCTTTCAGGCCTGCTGCCCATACGACCGGAATCGGTCTATCACGGAACCCATCTGCGCCGGATCGAGTGTCGCGGGCAGGCCTAGGGGCAAGATCCGGAGATACACCGACGACAGGAACTCGATTTCCAACGCCACCGCAACCGCCCGTTCGAGCGTCGGACCGGCGGCCACCATGCCGTGATGGGCCAGCAAGCAGGCCCAGCGGTCCTCCATCGCCGCCACCGTGAGGCTCGCGAGGGTGTCGGTACCGAAGAGCGCGTACCCGGCACAGCGGACCGAGTCGCCCCCGGCCACGGCAACCATATAGTGAAACGCCGGAAGGTCGCGTCCAAGGCAGGCAACCGCCGTGGCGGCCGGCGAGTGGCCGTGCACGATCGCTCCGATGTCGGGGCGAGCCCGATACAGCTCGGCATGGATCCGCCATTCACTGGACGGCTTCCGCCGCTCACCTGGGAACGGAGCGCCCTGAAGGTCCATCCTCACGACGTCCGCGGTCTCCAGGCGATCGTACGGCATTCCGGTCGGTGTGATCAGCATCCCGTTCGGGATCCGGCAGCTCACATTGCCGGAGGTGCCATGGGTAAGGCCGAGCACCACGGTCCGGCGAGCCGCGTCGATAACCAGCGATCGCTCCGCATCATCCGTCATTGATTCGCTCCGGGAACATCCGCGCCAGGCCCTCGGCAGAGGCGTCAGTGATCCCTCGCTCGGTCAGTAGACCCGTGACCAATCGCGCTGGCGTCACATCGAACGCCGGGTTGGCCACCGGCACGTCGGCGCCGAAGCCGAACTCTGACCCAGGCCGCTCTTCAATCGGGATCCGGTCGCCATCCGACTCGAGCCAGTCGATGCTCGACGACGGGGCCGCGACGTAGAAAGGTACCTGGGTGTCAAACGCGGCGAGTGCCTTTAGGTAGGTCCCGATTTTGTTCGCGACATCGCCCCGACGGGTGGTGCGGTCGGTCCCCACCAGACAACAGTCCACTCGGCCCGTTCGCATCAGGTGCCCGCCCGCATTGTCCGCAATGACCGTGTGGGGAACCCCATGGCCGGCCAGCTCCCAGGCGGTCAACAAGCCCTGATTGCGGGGCCGCGTTTCATCGACCCAGACGTGGATCGGCACGCCGCGATCATGAGCGAGGTAGATCGGCGCCAAGGCGGTCCCCCAATCGACGGTGGCCAGCCAACCGGCATTGCAGTGAGTCAGGACGTTCACCGGCCGGCCTCGACCGGTCCGCTCCCAGAGACTGCGCAGGAGCGGCTCGCCATGCTCGCCGATCGCTTGGCAGGTCGCCACGTCGTCGTCGGCCAGCCGAGCGGCGTATCGGTACCCCGCCGCCACTCGGTTTCCCGGCGTGAGGCCGCTCAGGTGTCGGACCATGAGGTCGAGGGCCCAACGAAGATTGACCGCGGTGGGCCGAGCGGTGCCTAACGCCGATGCGGCCCCGGCCAGGCCGGCGTCGCTTGGGTCCGCCCGGAGCGCTAGCGCCACCCCAAACGCGGCGGCGACCCCAATCAGGGGGGCCCCGCGAACCCGCATCCGCTTGATCGCATCGGCCATCTCGTCGGCAGACTGAAGCCGAATCACCGAAAGCCGGCCCGGCAGCGCCGTCTGGTCGATGACGGCAACCGTCGCCCCGTCGTCCTCGACCCAAATCGTCCGATACCAGCGATCGCCGACCCGCATCAGTGACCGTCGAACTCCATCACGCTGAAGATCCGGTACCCGGCCGCTTCAAGCCGGCGGCGCCCACCGAGGTCGGGAAGGTCGATGGCAAAACAGGCCTCGACGATCTGGGAATCGAGTTGGGTCAGCAGAGCCAGGGCAGCCAACGCGGTACCGCCGGTCGCGATCAGGTCGTCGATCAAGAGCACTCGGTGACCCGGGGCAATGGCGTCGCGATGGATCTCGACCCGGTCGCTCCCATATTCGAGATCGTAGTCCTGCCCGACCGTCGCCGACGGAAGCTTGCCCTGCTTGCGGATCGGCACGAACCCGGCGCTGAGTCCAACCGCCACCGCGCCGCCCAGAATGAACCCGCGGGCCTCGATACCGGCCACCTGGTCGATCCGGAGTGGCCGATACCGGATCACGATTCGGTCAATCAGTTCCCGAAACGCCGGGCCGTTCGCCAAAAGCGTGGTGACATCGCGAAACAGGATTCCCGGTTTGGGATGGTCGGGAATCGAGCGGACCAACCCCTTGAGATCGATCACAGCACCCGTCCAGCGATGATTCGGAGCCGCTCGACCAATTCGGGGTCCCGGAGAGCCGGCGCCGTCATCACCGCGTGATCGAGCGCTCGGTCGCAGCCGCACGGACACGGCGTCGGCCGGTCGGCGAGTCGGGGCGCCACCGCCTGCACCAAGCCCTGCGCGGCCGCCGCATTCCGGAGCAAAACAGCAACGACCTGATCCACCGTGACATGGCCATGGTCGGGATGCCAGCAGTCGAAGTCGGTGACCATGGCGACAGTCGCATAGCAGAGCTCGGCCTCCCGAGCCAGCTTGGCCTCCGGCATGTTGGTCATTCCGATGACGCTCATGCCCCACGACCGGTACAGCATCGACTCGGCGTGGGTCGAGAACTGGGGGCCTTCCATGGCGAGATAGGTTCCGCCACGAACAATCGGCAAGGCGAGGGCGCGGGCCGACCGCTCGATCAGATCACCGAGCCGGCGGCAGACCGGATCGGCGACCGAAACGTGGGCGACAAGCCCGGGGCCGAAGAAGCTCTTGGCGCGCGCGAAGGTCCGGTCGACAAACTGGTCGACCACCACGAAGGTGCCAGGCGGCAAGTCCTCACGCAGCGACCCGACCGCGGACAGGCTCAACACATCGGTTACACCGAGTTGCTTCAACGCGGCGATGTTCGCTCGGAAATTGAGGTCCGACGGCGGGATCCGGTGACCCCGGCCGTGACGGGGCAAGAACGCCGTGGCTTGGCCACCAAAGGAGCCGACGAGGATTTCGTCGGAGGGGTCGCCCCAGGGAGTCGAGATCCGGCGCCAGGCGGTATTGGCCCACCCGTCCATTTGATACAAGCCACTTCCGCCGATGATTCCGATCACCTGTGGTCCCCGGGTCTGGGTTGTGCCAACGTTCGTTAGCACGTCAATTCTAACCGGGCTCAGCCGGTTGACGGGTTGTGCCTGGGTTAGCGGTGCGATTAGCGGGTCTGGAGAAAGAGCTGCAGTAGCAAGTAAAGCGCCAGCAAGGGCGCGAGCGCTTGCGCAAGGGAGGGTGAGGGGCGGCGTCGATAGGTGCGCACGGCGGAGAACTTATCTCGTGGGCTACGAGCTGGCAAGAAAGGACCTCGCCAATTTGAGGGCGGGGGCGTTCGGCAAATGGTCCTCGATGTCGCGAACTATCGCCCGCCAGCTGGATCCCTAGAACTGGCAGTTTCCAGACCAATTGAACGAGCTGATGACGGACTGGGTGGATCAGGGAACTGCGGCAAGCTTTGTAGAAAAAAGTACTTGACAAAAAACCAGCCATTCCCTAGACTATTTCAACATCTGTCGAATTGAGCCCCGTGTCCGCATTGGTCCGATTGCTCTACCCAGTACCCGCATCGTCCCGGTCGGCGGGCGCCGTGATCGGCTGGTGGGAGCGCCGCCGACTTCGCTTCAACCTCGTCGTCGGTGGCACCGGCCTTTTCTCGATCGGCGTCGTCAATCTGATCCTGGCCCTCCCGCCGAATCCCGAGTTCGCCGGTCTCCCGCTCGGACCCGCTTTGGTGTTCGGACTCCTGGCGAACGTGTGCTACACCGCTGGGTGGGCCATTGAGTTGAGCTTCAATGCCTGGTGGCGAAAGGACCCGCCCGCGATCGGGCCGGTCCTGTTCCGCCAAGGTCTGATTTTTTCCGTAGGCCTCGCCCTGCTCCCCGTCGCGATCGCGGGGGCGGTTTGGGCGGTGAAGTTCGCCGGCTGGGTGCTATCGTGGTGACCAGCCCGGCGCTGTTCCGCTAGGCTGCGACCGGAATCACCCGCGGTTCCGGCCGGGCCACCTTCGGCAAACTCACCCGAAGCACCCCATCTTTCGCCGCCGCCTGAATTCCTGAGCTATCGACCGTATCGGGCAAGACGAACGCCCGGGAAAAGCGGCCGAACCGACGCTCGAACCGAAGAGCTCGGTCGGTGGCCGGGCCGGCGTCGGTCTTCTTTTCGCCCGAAATCGTCAATCGATTGCCATCAACCTCGATGGTAATTTCTTCGGCCTTCACGCCCGGCACCTCGAGCGCAATCGCAAACGATTTGGCATCCTCGGCAATGTCAAACGCCGGGGACCACGGACTACCGGAGAGAGTTCGATCAAACATGGGAAACGTCCTTTCGGAATGTCGTTAGGCACGGTGGTGTCCACCGCTCGGACGAGAGTCAGTGCAGCCCTTGTACCAACCCATACCCGCCATTGCGACAGAATCCGCCGAACCAACCAGCCGATCCGACAGATCGGCGCCAAGCACCTTGCCGTTTTGGCCGCGCGCCGGGGCGGCCTATCGCTCGATCTTTCCGCCGATACCGATCCACGCGCTAAACCCGCCGATCAGGTTGGCTACCCGCTCGTACCCCCGGCTTTTGAGAACGCTCGAGGCAATCGCGGACCGCCCGCCGGACTGACAGTGAATCACGATGTTGGCGTCCTTCGGGATTTCCTCCAATCGATCGACCAGTTCCGGGAGCGGAATCAACTTGGCGCCCGGCATGTGCCCCGCATTCCACTCTGACAGGTTCCGGACGTCGAGGACAAACCGCTCGACATCCGGTTCGTCCATCAGGTGCTCGACCGTAGTTTCAGTGGACAGGCCAAGGGTGTTGCCGCGGCCCTTCCACGCATCGACCACCGTCGCCTCGATGATCCCGCCAATTCGGTCAAACCCAACCGATCGGAGGTTTCGCGCGACCGCTTCGCCGACGGCGGGGTCGGTCAGGACGACACAAATTTCTTGATCGAAGGGGACCACCGACCCCGCATAGGAGGTGAAATTCTTCGACATCGGGATGTTGATCGTCCCCGGAACGTGACCGGCCGCAAACTCAGCGCTCAGTCTCGTGTCGATGATGATCGCTCCAGCCGTCAAGTGCCGCTTAAAGGCCGCCGAATTGAGCGACTGGACCGGAGCCATTGGGCCGAGCACCGGAGCCCCGGCCCGATTCACTTGTTTCATTCGCCCGAAGTAGCGCGGCGGCTCCGGTTGACCGGTCAGTACCTGCTTGACGAACTCCGCTTCCGAGGTGACGCCAAAAGCCCAGTTGAACCGACGCTCGTATCCAACCGTCGATTGGGGCACCGCACCGAGCCCCTTGCCGCACGCCGACCCGGCCCCATGACCGGGCCAAATTTGGACGTAGTCCGGCATGGTCTTGATCCAGGCCAAGCTCCGGTACAAGTCGCGCGCCCCGGCGGCGGCGGTGTTGCTGATGTGGGCCGCTTTCTCGAGCAGGTCGGGTCGACCGACATCGCCGACGAAGACGAAGTCACCGGTCACGATCCCGATCGGTTCCTCCGTCACCACCCGGTCCGTTACCACAAACGACAGGTGCTCAGGGGTATGTCCGGGCGTGTGCACGGCCGTGATCTTGATGTTGCCGATGTTGATCGTGTCGCCGTCGGCCAGCACAGTCACATTCGATTCCTCGCGGAACTCGTACTGCCAATCGGGGGTCCCGCAGCCGCTGACGTACGTCTTGGCGTCGGTGGCCCGAGCCAGCTCGCGAATCCCCGAGACGAAATCCGCATGGATGTGGGTTTCGGTCACCGCGACGATCATGAAGTTTTCCGCGGCCGCCACTTCCAAGTATGGTTGAATGGCCCGGGCCGGGTCGATGACGATCGCGGTCCCGTTGGCCTGACATCCGATTAGATAGCTCGCCTGGGCGAGCTGCTCGTCGTAAAAACGGCGAAAATACATGAAGCTCCTAAGCCATCACCGAGGTTTGAACAGAACCAACAATCCCATCACCACCAAGAGTCCCGCAAATCCGCGTCGAAGGGCCGTCTGCGATACCCGCCCCGCCACCCGGCTCCCCACCATCACGCCCACGACCGCCAAGCCCGTGAATAGGCCCGTTGCTCTCCAATCGAGTCGTACTGTGCCGAGATAGCTGAGAAACCCGGTCACACAACTCATGATGATCAGGATCAGGCTGGTACCGACCGCCTCCTTCATCACCAAACCGCCCAACAGCACCAAGGCCGGTACGTAGAGGAACCCGCCCCCGACCCCAACCAGACCGGTCAGGAACCCGACCATGAAACCTAACGTGGAGGTGACCAGAAGTGGGCGTTTCGCCGACCGGGCATCCGGGTCAGCGGGGCCCTTCCAAAGCGCCGGCCCGAAGTACATCGAGACCGCCGCCGCCAGCATCAGGCACCCAAACACAATCAGTTGGACTCGGCTCGAGACCAGGTGTGCCGCTCGAGCACCGGTAAACGCCCCCACGATCGCGGTCGGGCCGAAGCTCAGGGCGGCATCCCACCGGACGTTGCCGTCCCGGTGATGACTCGCCGCACCGAACAGACTGGTGACCCCGACGACCACCAAGCTCATTGGCACCGCCTCCTTCATCGGAAAGCCGAGGCCGTAGACCAACACCGGAACGGTCATGATTGAGCCGCCACCGCCCAGCAGGCCGAGCAAGATGCCGATCACAACCGCCAGTCCAAACCCCAGAACCGAACTCACCCCGACACCGGCGGCCGGAACCGCTCGACCATCTGAACCAGGGTTCGCATGTCGAACGGCTTCTGCAGATAAGAGGTCTGGAGCCGCCCGAGGAACTCGGCCACCGCCGGCGAGGCCGTGTCTCCGGTAATCACGACGGTCCGGTCCGCCAGCGCCGGATGGCTGGCCCGAAGCCGGTCAACCAACTCAACCCCGGACAACCCCGGCATCCGCAGATCGGTGACGACGAGATCGTACGGACCAGGACGACCCCCAACATCGAGTCGGAGCCAGGCCTCGAGGCCATCCGTCGCCTCATCGACCCGCCACCCATGCCGCTCAAGGCTCCGACGAACCGCGGTCCGAATCGCCGGCTCGTCGTCGACCACTAAAGCCCGGCCCAGCGCCGGGCCCCGCGCCTGGTCGCCGTTCGAGCTGAGCCGGTCCGACGGAAGCAGAGGATCGGATCGTCGCTCCACGAACGGAAGCGCCACCGAAAAACGAGCGCCCCCACTGGGGAGGTTCTCCGCCTCGATGGTCCCACCGTGCTGGTGAACAATGGCGTGGGATACCGACAAGCCCAGGCCGGTTCCTTCCCCCAGCGACTTCGTGGTAAAGAACGGCTCGAACAAACGGGGTAGCGCCTCAGGCGAGATTCCGGTCCCGTCGTCGTCGATCTCAAACACCAAACGACTGTCTCGAGCGGCGACCCGGAGCGCGACCGCGCCACCGGTCGAAACGGCTTGGAACGCATTGGTCAGCAGGTTCGCGAGGACTTGCTCGATACCGGGCCCGTCAACATCGATCGGCGGGAGATCAGGTGTCACACTCACCGCGAACGCGACGTTGCTATAGGCCGAATCGCGCTCGAACACGCGGGTCACCCGACGCACCAGTTCGTCCGGCGTGATCCGGCGGCGCTCCTCCCGCCGACTTCGGGCAAAGATCAACAGATCGCCGACGATGACCCGGCACCGTTCGGCCTGCTGAACGATCACGGTCAGCGCTTCCCGATCCTCGTCCTCCCGGGACGTACCGAGAAGGTCCTGCCCAAACGCCATGATCGCCGTCAACGGATTGTTGAGCTCGTGGGCCACGCCCGACACCATCCGGCCCACCGCTTCGAGACGGGCCGTCTGGGCCAGTTGGGCTTGGAGTTGGGCCTGTTCGCCTTGGAACCGAAGCTGGTCGGTCAAATCCCTGAGCACCACGACGAAACCGCGGTCGGTCCCGTCGCCAAACGAAGAGACCGAGAGTTCAAGAGGAAACTCGTCACCGTTGACGCGAACGCCGACGACCTCTCGCCGAAGCGCTACCGGCGGATGAGACTCCGATCGTCGGGTGGTGGACGCCAGCGCCGTCCAGAGCGGGACCCGTTGATCGGATCGCAGGAACCGGTCGAACGAGTCGCCCCGACAGTCCTCCAACACGCCGAACGTGATCTCCGCAGCCCGGTTGACCAGCCCAATGCGGCGATCGGCATCGACGGTCATGATACCCTCGTGAGCGGCGCGAAGTACCTGGCTCAGCCGTGCTTCCGCCGCGGTCGCTTCCACTATCCGGCTTTGCTGCGTTCCCTCCGCGGCACGGCGATCATCCTCGACCACCGTGAGAGCCATCCCGACGCCCAGGATCAGGGCTTGCCCGGCATCGAGATACGAATTGTACGCTGAGATCCAACTGAGCACCGAGGTCCACGCCACATCAGGCCCACCGAAGCCACCAAACGCCAGGATGTACAACGCCCACTGCAGCGCCAACGACACCAAACCAAAGTAGAGGATCCGGGGCCCCAATGTCCGCTGTCCGTGGCGGCGGCCCATCCACCACGCCGCAACGGCGAAAAGTGGGGCCGCGACGGCTGCCTGAATTGAGACCAGCCCATTGAGGTCGACCGCCAACCCGAGCGAAATGGTCCCGAGGAACACCGCCACGCCGCCCACGACGAACTCGGCCCGACGGCGTTCGAAGGGCCGCCCGCCATACGCCATGGCGCCCAGGAGCAGAAAGCCTTGGAACAGAAACTTGGCGGTCTGGTAGAACCATTCGAGAATGGTCGTTTCAGCGGGATCCTGCGCGAGGCCTCCCACCAGGAGGTTGCGATGAAGGACGATGAGGACGCTGCTGAGGGCAAGTGACAGCGCCATCCAGGACCACGACCAATAGACCAGGTATGGGCGTGGCACCACCTCCCGCCGCAACCCGAGGACCAGGGTCGTCAGGAGCAGGCACACCCCTAACTCGACCAGGATGCCGATGAGGGAGATCTGGGGGTCCGGCGTGGCGGCGGGCATGAAACCGAAATCTGCCCTCGTCGAGGCCTCTTGGGGAGCGCCCCGGCCCGTTAGAATCCAGCTGGAGACCCTGCCAACCCTCGGGAACGATCAATGGCCTCTCAACGCGAACGACTCGACCGCCTATGGCGATTCACGACCCGTCTCCCCGCCGGCCGGTGGATTTTCTCGAGACTGTTCGGGTGGTTCGTACCGTACAGCGGTTCGATCGGAGCCATCGTCGACGAACTCGAGCCCGGGTATTGCCGAATCACCACCCGGGACCGCGCCTCATTGCGAAATCACCTTCGATCGATCCATGCGGTGGCCCTCGTGAACATCGGCGAAATGACCAGTGGGCTCGCGATGACGATGGCCCTGCCCGGTAACCTCCGAGGGATCGTCACTAGCATCGGTGCCGACTACCTGAAGAAGGCCAGGGGTACCTTGACGGCCATCGCGCGGGTCATCGTTCCGCTGGTCGGTGACCAGGCGATCGACTGCCGAGTTGAGACCATCATCACCGATACCGCCGGCGATGTCGTCTGCCGGGTCCATACCGTCTGGCGCCTGGCCCTGATGACGCCCACGAGCTAGAACCCAGCGAACCGCCAGTTCGAGGTGAAGTCGGCCCGCAGGGTTTGGTTCATCAATCCGGTTCGAACGAACTCGACAGGCATGTTGCCGGATTGGAGGATGGCGTCGTGGAAGGACCGATTCGTCATCGTGCCGCCGTCAACCAGTTCGCCCCGCAGCGCCCGGAACTGCAATCCCCCCATCATGTACGCGATTTGATAGAGCGGTGAATAGGTGCCGTTGAACGAACGCCGCACCTCGGCCATGGCATTCGCTCGTTCGTGGCCGACCCGATTGACCAGGAAATCAACCGCCTGGTCGGGCGACATCTCGCCGAGATGGAACTTGAGGGAAAAGATGATCCGCGCGGCCCGGTGCATCCGCCAGAACAACATGCCCACCTTCTGTTCGGGGGTCGCCGGGAAACCGAGGTCCCAGAGCAGCATCTCCCAATACAACGACCACCCCTCCGTGTAGAACGGCGTTGCGAACGCGGCCCGGTGAGGCTGATACCGTTCCGCCATGAACCCTTGCAGATGGTGACCTGGAATCAGCTCGTGGTGGACTGTGGCCCGGGAGAAGAAGGTGTTGTTCCCCCGCATGCTCATCTGTTTGTCGGTCTCGGCCATCGCGTCGGTGGGGAACGACACTTGAATGACCTCGCCGCCAAGAAAGAACGGATTCACCTTCTGCCGTTCCGGCGACATCATCTCCATCCGCCAGACATCCTTCGCGAGTCCCGGCACGGTGACCAGACCCCGATCCTCGACGAACTGAATCGCCTCGAGCGCCAAATCGCGCACGATGCCTGGTTGATCTCCCGGACCGCCGTGAAGCGTCTTGACCTTCTCCAACGCCGACCGCCAGTCATCCCCGAAGCCCATCGCGCGGGATGCCTTGAGCATCTCCGCGTCGCACCAGGCAAACTCCCGTTCCGCGATCGCCACCAACTCTTCGGGCCGGTACGGGATCATCTCGAATGCCAGGTCTTCGACCAGTGCCTGGCGGCCGATCGGATCACCGACGATCGGTTCGTCTTCGCCGTCCTTGGCCCCCAAGACTTTTTCCCGGAGGACCTTTCGATATCGCTCCAACGCGGCCGCAACCTGCTCGTAGGGCTGTTTGGCCCACCAGGTAAAGACCGGATCATAGCCGGCGTGAAACTCATACCACCGTTTGCTGGCACCCGCCAACTCCACCAGAGTTTCAGTAGCTCGAAGCGCGACGATTCGGGACGGCCGCGGTGAAGCGGAGTCTTCGGATCGTTTCCGGACCGAATCGATGACTCGGGTCAACCCCGCCAGGGTCCGGGCGGTTTCGGGGGCGTTCGGCTTGACCAAGTCGCGTCGGCTTTCGTGGAGACCGGCCAGGATTTCGGCAAACGGCAACGCCGGGGCCATTTCCAGGGCCCGGACCGAATCTCGCCGGAGTTCGGCAAGGTCCCGATTGAGAACGTTGCGAAGCAGCAGCAGGTCGAGCCGGCCGTCCGGTCCCAGCCGGTCGAACGGCACCGCCTTGAGTTCCGCGAGCCATCCGTGGTCGAACCGCGAGACCGCCTGCCGACGGGCCGCCGAGGCTTCAAGATCGTACCGGCGACCGAGGGCTCGCCGGTCGGAGGTGTAGCGGGCCACGACGTCTCGAAGCTCGCTGCTCTTACGACCAATCAACGACGCCAACGGAGGAACCCAGGCGTCCTGAGGCTTGGCCTGGGCCGACAGCGGACCGGCCACCGCCATCAGGCAAAAGAGAGACTTCATCGATTTTGGTCTTTGGCTGGAGGGGTGCCGCCAAATCTACTACTTTCAAGCCATGCCAAAACCTCCTAAGACCCCAGCGAACGACCCGAACGTCGCGGCGTTTCGGGCTATCCTCGAGAAAAAAAAGGCGGCAAGGACTGCGGCAATCCCAACCAATGCCGCCGGCATCGCCGCCAAGGCCCAAAAACCAAGGGCAAAGCAGCAGCTCCGCCGTCGCCCCTAGGGTCGCGGCCCCGGTAGCTCCACGCCCAGTTGACTGGCCAGAGCCGAAAACCGGGGATCGCCTCTTAAATCGGACCACCAGGGCGCGGTGAGCGATGAAGCCAACAAGAACGGATCGCGTTGGGCAAACCCCCGTTCCAGGGTTGTGATGGCCGCCCCTCGGTCGCCCCGGGCTAACCCGATCAAGGCGACGCTGGTCGGAGAGGCCCCAGGCTCGACGAATGCGGCGCACGCCCGGGCGGCATTCGGGCTGCCGGCCCGAGTCAGCGCGTAGCAGACCAAGCCAACTTTCGCTCCAAAACTCGGCGAAAGCTGGCCGGCCCGCTCAAAGGCGCTCGCCGCTTCAGCGAATCGGCCGGCACTGAAGTGAACCGATCCGGCAAAGAAGTGGACCGCGCCAAGATCTGGCGCCAAAACCAAGGCCCGATTCGCCGCCGCGAGTGCCTCAAGCGGCCGGCCCGCCAAACCCAGCGTGTGGCCGAGTTGACCGAGGATGATCGGCGACGTGGAGTCCGCCCGCGCCGCTCGCTCGAAGGCGGCGATCGCCGCCGGCAATCGTCCGGTGAGGTACCCGACTTCCCCTCGCCACTGCAACGCGTTGGCCTCGACCGAGTCGAGCTGAATCGCCCGATCGAGCGCCTGAGTGGCGGCAGCCCAATCGCCGGTGCTCTTCGCCAAGTTCCCGAGGGTCGCGTGCGCTGCGGCAAGGGCCGGGTCGAGCCGAGCCGCCCGTTCGGCGGCCGCCCGAGCTGGGCCGAGAATCGAGTCAACGGACACCGCACCGTACAGCGGCAACAGACTGAGCGCATCACCGAGACCGGCCCAAGCCCTGGCAAACGTCGAGTCAATCGCCAGTGCCCGCTGGAACAGTCCAATCGCCTCCCGGAGCGCGGGCTCGTCCCGCTGCCGCCATCGATGCCGAGCCCGAAGGTAGAGGTCGTAGGCCGCGAGATCTTTTGTTCCCCGCGGTGGGGCGGTGGAACCGTCAAGCCTGACCTTCATCACTCCAGCAATGGCCCGCGCCAGCTCGTCCTGCATTTGAAATAGGTCGGCGTCCGGTCGCTGGTACGTCTCGGACCACAACGTCAATCCGTCGGCCGCACTGGTCAGCTGGGCGTTGAGGCGGAGCTGTCCGCCGGCGCGGCGGATCGATCCTTCGAGGATGGCCCCGACGTTCAATCGGCGGGCAATTTGCCGAACGTCGAGCCCGTCAGTCCGCTTGATCGCGTAGACTGAGGTCCGCGACGCGACGCGGAGGCCGGAAATCCGCCCTAACGCCGTGATCAACTCTTCGGTCATCCCGTCCGCGAAATACTCGTCACCGCCGGCGCCGGAAACCAGCGGCAACACCGCGACCGCCGAAATCCGGCCGCCGACAACGACCGGCCGACCGCTCCGAATCGCCCACCACCCAGCCGCCACCAGCAGTACGAAAACGGCGATCGCCGCCGGCCACCATTTGCGCCCGGAGCTGGCCGGTGGATCATCGACTCGTTCGAGCGCATCGACGAGTTCTTGCCCCGAGGCCGGACGACGGTCGGGATCCTTTTCGAGACACTGCATGATCAGCCCAACCAACCGGGCAGGCGCGTCGGGACAGCGCGGCCCAAGGGGCGGGGGCGACTCGACGATATGCGCCACGATCAGCTGCTGGGCGTTTTTGCCAACGAAGGGGGGCGCCCCGGTCAACACCTCGTATGCCACGCAGCCCCAAGCGTACAGATCGGCTCGGTGATCCAGCCGGTCGCCTCCGGCCGCCTGCTCCGGGGCAATGTACGATGGGGTTCCGAGCGACATTCCGACCCCAGTCAGCGCCGGACCTGCCTCGCGGGCGGAGGACAGAGCCTTGGCGACGCCGAAGTCCGTCACCATCGCGGCATCGCCGGCCATCAACACATTGTCAGGCTTGATGTCCCGGTGGACGATCCCGTTCCCGTGGGCGAAGGCCAACGCTCGAGCGATGTCCCGGAGAACGATCCGAGCCCGCGACGGCGCCATCGGTCCTTCCCGGTCAAGCAGAGCCCGGAGAGACTCACCTTCGACGTACGGCATGACGAAGAAGAGGAGCCCTTCCGATTCGCCGGCGGAAAGGACCGGTACCAAGTTGGGATGTTGAAGCTGGGCCGCCACTTGGATTTCACGCCGGAACCGGTCGCCCCCGAGGCCCTGGCTCTCAAACGGGTGAACCTTCACCACGACTAAGCGGTCGAGGGCAACTTCCCGAGCCAGGAACACCCGGGACATCCCGCCCCCGCCGAGCTCGCGCTCGACTCGGTAGTCCGGCCCAAGGGCCCGTGAAACGTGTTCGTCGAGATTCGCCATCCTAAGTCCTACGGTACTACGACGAAACACCCCGAGCAATAGATTCGGGCCGACCGGTCCCGTTTCCGAGGCCAACCGCGATAAATTGGGGCCTATGCGTCTCGAAACCTCGCTCACTCGCCATGCCCGCATTACGGTGCCCGTCATCGGCGGGGCCATGTACCCCTGCAGCAACCCGGAGTTGGTCGCCGCGGTTTCGGAGGCCGGCGGTATCGGCATCGTCCAGCCGATTGCCCTGACTTACGTCCACGGGCACGAGTTTCGAGCCGGTCTCCAACTCATCAAACGGCTGACCAAGAAGCCGTTGGGGATGAACGCCCTGATTGAGGCCAGCTCCAAGACCTATCACCAGCGGATGGTCCGGTGGGTCGATATCGCCCTCGAGGAAGGGGTCCGCTTCTTTGTGACCTCTTTAGGCAACCCCCGCTGGGTCGTCGACGCCGCAACCCGCTATGGCGGAGTCGTCTACCACGATGTGACCGAGTTGAAGTGGGCCGAGAAGGGCCGCGACGGCGGGGTCCATGGCCTGATTGCCGTCAATGCTCGGGCCGGCGGACACTCGGGGAGCCGCAACCCCGAGGAACTCCTGACCGAGTTGAGCGGCCTAGGGCTCCCCGTGGTCTGCGCCGGGGGTATCGGTAACGAATCCGAGTTTGTGAGCGCGCTCCAGCTCGGCTATGCCGGCGTCCAGCTCGGGACCCGATTCATTGCCACCACCGAATGCACCGCGAGCGAGGCCTACAAGCAAGCCATCGTGGCCGCGACCGAGGCAGACATCACCCATACCGAACGGCTAAGCGGCGTACCAGTGGCGGTCATCAAGACGCCCTACATCACCAAGATCGGCACCAAGGTCGGACCGATCGCCCGATGGCTGTTTCAAGGACGGCGTACCAAGAAATGGATCCGGGCGTGGTTTGGACTCCGCGCCATTCGCGACCTCAAACGGACCTCGATTCGCGGCCAGCCCCGGGCCGATGCCGCTGACGACGCGGTCTGGCAGGCCGGGATGAGCGCCGCCACGATTCAGGCCATCGAGCCCGTTGCCGGTATCATGGCACGTTTCGAACGCGCCGCCCGCTCGGCCTAACAGGAGGCTCAGCCGGCCTAAGGGCTGAGGTGACGTTCCCGGTTCAGAAATCCTTGCGCCGGAACCACCGTAGTCCGGCGATCAACGGGATCACGGAACACATGATCAGCATTCCAAACGCGGCCGCAATACCGAATGTCGTCCCGAACAACTCGGCGAAGAGCGTCCCAGTGTACCCCATCAAGATCGCAACGTCGAACGTCAGCAGCAGTACGACGCGGGCTAAGTCGATCGGGTTGAGAAAGGTCATCACGACCACCGGGGTTTCCAGCGGGTAGTCCCGCAACGTCGTCAGCACGAGAAGGATGACCCCATCATAGAGCACGGTACAACCAAGCCACACTAACAGGGCCACGCCGAACCCTCGCGAGCGCTCCTCCACCAGGACCGCCACGCAGAGGGCAAACGCCGTGAATACCAGGGTCAAGCAGATCCCCACCGCCAGGAGCATGACCAACGGTCGAACGATCGCCGGTTCGCTGAATGCCTGCCCGACGAGCGGACCCCCAACACCAAGCAACAGCGTCGCGACCTGCGGCACGGCGAGGCCGCCAAACATCCCCAGATAGACCGCACCTCGTCCCACCGGTTGGGCCAACAGTAACTCGATGAACTCGCGGGCGTTATAGACATACAGGGTACCAAACACCACGCTTACCAACGGGACCAGCAACAGGACAACGTTGACGAGACTGAGCAAGGCCCGTTCGCCGCTTCCGCCGAACCGAAGCAACAAGACGGTGACCCCGAAGAGGAGCGCCGTATATCCTACCAGCCAACGGCTTCGAAGCACGTTGCGAAGTTGCGACGCGAGGACCCGGCGGAACGGTGTTGTCATCGTCCCCGCGCCATCAACAACGCCACCGCTCGCTCGAGCCGGCCGGCGCCGGTCTGTTCGAGCAACCTGGCGATCGGCCCTTGGAAGACGACCCGGCCCTCGACTAAGAAGACGATATCTTGGGCCAGTTCCTCGATCTCCGGCAGAATATGCGACGTCAACAGCACCGTGGTACCGGCCGCCGGGGCGCCGAGGACCTTTTCTTTGAAGATGCCGCTTGAAATCGGATCGAGCCCCGCGGTCGGTTCGTCCAGGATGACGAGGGCCGGCCGAAACAGAAAGGCGACCGCGGCGTTGAGCTTCTGACGGGTGCCGCCCGACAGGACCCGAATCGGCTTGTCGAGCATCGGTTCGAGTTGGAATCGCTCCAGCAATTCGTGGTCAACCGGTAGATCCATCGGACGAAGCCCGCGCACCAGCGCCAGTACTTCCCTGGCGCTCAGCTGATCCGGGAATCGGGCCGCCTGCGGCATGTATCCGATCCGCTCCCGGGACCGGACATCACCATCGATCGGTACCCCATCCAACAGGATCCGTCCGTCGCCGGGACGAATTCTGACCAGACCGAGAATCGCCTTGATCAGGGTGCTCTTGCCGGCGGCGTTCGGCCCGACGAGCGCCGTGATTCGCCCCGCGCCGACCGTGAAGTCCGCGCCCTGCAGGGCCTCGAGACGACCGAAGCGTTTTCGGAGCCCCTCAACCTCAACCTGAGCTGGCCCAGATTGGGTCACCGGGGCGGCACCATCAACGGCGACGCGTCCACCAGGTTCTCCGGCGTGAGGATCGGTAGGACTCGCTCGGCCTGATCGAGGAGGTCGACGAACAGACTCCGAAGCAGAATCAAGGCTGGGTCGCTCTGCTCGACGACCAGTGAAAATAGCCGAACCAGCCGATGGGGCACATCGCCCTTCCCATCGCGATTGCGATCGAACCCCCGGTACTGGTCCCAGTAGTTGCCGGCAAAAGTGCTCGACGCGGTTCGGCTGTTGGTCGCGACATCGAATGCGTTTCCGACAAACATGTTTCCGTTGAACTGATTGGCGGTGGAATTCGCCAGAAGCCGGACCCCCCAACCGTTCGCCTCAAACCGGTTGCCCGACACCAGGACTCGGTTCACGCCCTCGAGGTAGAGTCCGGTCGTGTTGCCCCGGAACGTGTTGCCGCGCATATCGCCGTCGGAAATGTCCTTGAGCAGAAGGCCGTAGGCCGCCGGGCCCCGATTGTCGAGAAACTCGTTGGCCTCCATCACCACATGGTTCGTGTACATGACGGCCACCCCGGCACCATTGCCGACAAATCGGTTCCGTTCATAGCGGCACTGATGGGACGACATGAAGTGGAGACCATACCGCCGATTGCCACGGCTCAGGTTGTCCGTCAGGAGACTTTCGGTCACGAACTCGAGGTAAATGCCGTCGCGATGCCCGGTCACCGTATTGCCTTGCACCGTGATTCGACTCGAGTTCCAGAACTGAATCGCATTCCCGCTGGCCTGCTCGGACCGGCTCGGCCCCGTCACCCGGTTTCCCACGATTAGGCACCGCTCGACCTTGGCGCCGTAGATGCCGAAGTACGTGTCTCGAATCTCGAGATCCCGGATCTCACAGCCGGCCGCCCCCTCAAGGCGAATGCCCGCCCGATCCTCGGTGCTAATCGGAAGAACGTGTTCGATCACCAGACCCTCCACAATCACCCCGGCTGCGGTGATCAGGAGAATCGTGTGATCGCCGCGACCGGCGATCACCGGTCGGCCCCGGCCGATAATGGTGAGGGGGCGATCGATTCGGACCGGTGCGGCCTCTGGGTAGCGGCCGGCCACGACGACGATCGTATCACCAGCGCCGGCCCGGGCCACCGCTTCAGATAGCCGGCGAACCGAACCCGTGGCCGAGACCGTAATCACTCCAAACGCCGTGAGAAGCCCGATCATCGGAGCGTGCCGGCCCGGGCCCCGGCGACGACTTCGTGCCACCCGAGCTTCGTACCCCCCAGCGCGATCGTCAGACTGTCCGCGGCCGGACCCGGACGAACCGCCACAATTCCGTAGTGCATCGGCGTTCGGACCGAATCGGTTCGGATAAAAATCATCCGCTCGACCGCCACGACGGAGTCGGGCTCGAGGTAGTCACTCACCCACAACGAATGCACCCGGGTCGAATCGGCCCCGATCAGACCCATCGCCAGGCAGCCGACGTCGTCGAACGGGGTCACCTTGCCCGTCGTCGATACGAACTCACCACCAAACCGGCGTTCAACCATCGTCATGTGGCAATGGGCGCAGACGTCCGTCCCTTCCACCAGCGGTCGCGGGGCGGGGTGACCACACCCCGCCCCGCCAAGCCCCGCCGCGGCGAGGACGAGAATCACCTCGAGCCGGGTCAGGCGGTCGCTCGCTTGGCCCCGCGCCATTCGACGACCGAGAGCCCCACTACCACCACCAGCGAGAGCACGGCCACCCACCCGGCAACGGCCGGCCACGAGGTCGCTTGGAAGTTCAGCAATTGTTTGGGTCCAATGAGCGGCGGCTGATAGCTCATCCCCGGAATCCGGATCGCCGCTTCGGGGTTGAGATTGTGACCGTAATCGTAGCCCCACAGCCAGAAATCCACGAGACCCACCAGCGCTCCCGCTCCAAACAGAGCCGTCCAGGCATACAATCCGACCCGCCGCCCAAACGCGGCGGCCGCCAGGCCGAGCACGACGAGGCCGGCCACGATTTGCGGCATCAGCCGCAACTCGGGAATGGCCTCGGGGTGGATCTCCTTCATCCCGATGTAGTGGTTGAGCCCGTTGATGCTCCGAAGCTCACCGGTGATCTTGCTCGACCAGATGTACATGCCGAGGCCTTCCGGGTATTGCGGCGCCTTGAGGGCAATGTGCCAGAGGGGCGCGAAGTAGCTCGTCACCAGACCGAGTGCCGCGAGGGCCAGCAGCACCCGGCTCCAACCGCGCATCATGGATCATTGCCCAGTGTTGTAGGAAATCTTGGTGTTCGAGCCCTTCGGCGATACCCGAATGTACCCCTGCATTTCCTGATGGAGGGCCGAACAGAAGTCGGTGCAATAGAATGGGAAGACGCCGGGCCGGCTCGGCTTCCACACGATGGTCTGGGTTTGGCCGGGCATCAACAACAGTTCGGACGTGTTGGCGCCCATGACCGCGAAGCCGTGCGGTACGTCCCAGTCCTGTTCCAAGTTCGTGATGTGGAAGTAGACCGAATCGCCGACCTGAATCCCCTCGATGTTGTCGGGCATGAAGTGGCTGCGAATCGCCGTCATCGTCACGTGGACGGTGGTGCCCTGACGAACCACCTTGACGTCCTTCTCGGCTTTGACCGCGTCGGGGTGGTGGTTGGCTTCCAAGGCAAAGGTCCGAAGCTGCTGATCCTTGATCTTGGAGGCCACGATGGCCTGAGCGTAGTGAGGCTCGCCCGTAGTCGGGAAGTCGAGCAGCAACCGCATCTTGTCACCCGAGATGTCGTAGAGCTGGGCTGACTGGGTCAACTCAGGACCGGTCGGGAGGTAGCGATCCTTGGTGATTTTGTTGAGCGCGATGACGTACTTGCCATACGGTTTGCGGGTATCACCGCCGGGAACCAGCAAGTGGCCGATGGAATAGAAGGTCGGCGTCCGATCGACCACTTCGCACTTCTTGAGATCCCATTTGATAATCTCGGACGACAGGAATACCGACGTATACGCGAAGCCCTTGTCGTCGAATTCGGTGTGCAAAGGCCCCAGGCCGGGATTCTTGACCTCACAGGCATTGACGGCCTCGTATCGAAGGACGGGCACCCCACCGATTTCCGTTTCAAAAGCCTTGTCGGCAATGGCCTGGGTCATCTTCGAGAAGGAATGGACCGGAATGACGGTGGCCAACTTGCCGCCCCCGACGATGTACTCACCGCTGGGGTCGACATCGGCTCCGTGCGGCGACTTCGGCGTCGGGAGGAAATACACGATACCGGGGCAATCGGAGGGCTCAAGTACCGTGGCCGTCGTCAGGATTTCCGACGTCGAGACACCATCTTCATTTCGGATGTTGTGCGCATAGCGGGCCGGCCACTGCTTGGCCTTGCCGCCGGCCACACACTGCTCGGCTTGCTTCCAGTTGACGGCGGCGATGAAGTCCTTGTCCTTCTGAGAGGCGTTCTTCTCGAGCAGCGTTTTGGCCTCTTCAGAATTGTAGGAACTGAAGAATGACCAACCGTGGGATGGCCCCTTACCTGAGCGCGAGAGATCGTAGTCGAAACCCGGCATGTGGATCTGGAAGGCCAGCGCCATGTGGCCGGTCTTCGGGTCGACCTTCACGAACGACAGGAGCCCACCGAACTTGGTCCCTGCGATCGGCACATCCGCCTGAGGCGTCGGGACCGCAAACCGGGTGGCGCTGACTACGTACTCGGTATTCTCAGTGAGAAACGGAGAAGCATGACCGCCACCCGAGTTCGGAATCTCGATGATTTCTTCGGTCTCGAACTTGGTCAAACCCAGGCGGGCCACCCGGGGCGTGTTGTTGCCATTGATGAAGAGCCACCGGCCGTCGTACTCGCCGTTGGTGGTCGACAACTGCGGATGGTGGGCGTCATCCCACGGGACCATCCCGAAACTCGTGTTGAGCAAGGCCTTCGATTCCTCGCTATACCCATAACCCTTTTCCGGGTACTGCGAGAACACCGGGATTTGCTGCAGCAAGCGGCCCGATGGAAGTCCGTAGACCGTGACGTTGCCGCTGAAACCCCCAGACATGAACGCATAGAACTCGTCGAACTGGCCCGGGGCCACGTAGACCTTCGAGGCAGCGTCGCCGCTACCCCCAATTGGGCTGCCGGGCTGACCAGCGCAGCCAGCGAGCGCCAGGAGCCCCAAAGTTGCGACACGCATTGCTCGATTCCCCTGTCTCATTGTGATTTTACCGTTCCAGTGGTTTGCGTTCGGAGATACTCCACGACGGCCCGCGCGTCTTCTGTCGTCAGGCCTTGATTGGCCATCAACGTCATCGCCTCAGCGAGTAGCTGCTTGGCGACCGGATGTCGTTCGACCATTTCGTTCGGATTGAGGATCATGTTCATGACGAACGTCGGAGTCCGACGCGTCAACACCTCGCCCAAGGCGGGGCCGATGTACGTCTCGCCGATCTTATGACAGGCGGTACACTTGGCGCCGTAGACCTTCTGACCGGAGTCGGCCAGCCCCTTGTCCAAAGCGGCGAGGGTCAAGACCTCCGTGATCGGACCGATCCCGTGCTCCAACTGAAACGGGGTCAGGCCGTCAGCCCCCTGGCTGGCATCCGCCGCCGGCGGCGCCGATCCGGCGGTTTCCTTCCCGCCGCAGGCCGCCATAGCCACCACCGCTAACACCATCACCGCCGCTCGTCGACCTGGCATACGCCTCACTCGTGAATGTCCCATGAATCTCGTTTTCGACACTCCGATCCTATCGCCGAGGCCCGCGAGAATTCGTTAAGGCGGGGTGAAGCCATCTTTAGAGTTAGTGCCCTTCAACGACTTGCATGACCTAAAAGCCATATTATCATGTTGTTATCCCATTATGGCTGTCCTATCGCAGACTTCCGAGTATGCCCTCCAAGCCGTCACGGCCCTCGCGAAACGAGCCGCCGAGGGCCCAACCGAGGTTGGGGTCCTCGCGGCCACTCTCAGGGTACCGAAGAACTACCTCTCGAAAATCCTATCCCAACTAAGTCGCGCCGGTGTCCTGACCTCGATCCGAGGCAGAAACGGCGGCTTCAGCCTCGCCCGGCCCGCCGGCGACATCACGCTCTACCAGGTGGTCGAGCCTTTCGAGCGGTTCGAAGCAACCCGCCGCTGCCTCCTCGGCCAAGCCAGCTGCAGCGAGCGGAGCGCCTGCACCGCCCACGCCACGTGGAGCGCCATCGGAGACAGCATCATTCGGTTCCTACGCCGAACCACCCTCGCGGAACTCGCGACACGTCAACCCAGCCGGCCCCAAAAGGCTCGTCGCCCCACCCGATCGGCCCGCCGATTGGCGGACTCGCCCCCCTAGAGCGATATTCTGCTGATGCGGATTCAGATCGTCATGGTAGCCGCGCTCGCCGCCCTGGGGCTCACCGGCGGCGCCCCCGGCCCAGTTGTGGAGTGGACCGGCCCACTGGGCAGCAGTAAGCCTCACCTCACCCGAACCGCCGGGGGTGACCTGCTCCTCAGTTGGCTTGAGCCACTGGCCGACAAGCGGTATGCGCTGAGAGCCACCAGCCGGGTGGACAACCTGTGGTCCGAGCCGGTCACCGTCGCCGAAAGCGACCGGTTCTTTGTCAATTGGGCCGATTTCGCCTCGATCACCGAAACAGCCACCGGGACCTGGGTGGTTCATTGGCTCGAGAAGACCGCCGCGAAGGCATACGCCTATCACGTCCGGCTCGCCGCCTCCACGGACCGAGGCCGGACCTGGTCGGCCCCGGTAACCGTCCATTCCGATACGTCCGCCACCGAACACGGATTTGCGACCATGGTACCGCTGCTGACAGGGTCGGTCGCGGTGGCGTGGCTCGACGGACGTCAGATGACCGACCCCGGCGGCGCCATGTCGGTTCGGATGGCCGCCTGGAACCCCGACGGATCGATCTCGCCTGAAACCACCCTCGACGCTCGAACCTGTGAGTGTTGCCAAGTCTCGATGGCCGCGGCCCAGGCTGGTCTGGTGGTGGTCTATCGGGATCGATCCGATCAGGAGATCCGCGACATCGCGATCGTCCGCCAAACCGGGAACCAATGGTCGGCTCCCGCGATCGTCGCGAACGATGGCTGGCTCTCCCGACAGTGCCCTGTCAATGGGCCGTCGATCGCCGCGGCTGGTAACGCGGTCGCGGTGGCGTGGTTTACCGCTGCCAAGGGCACCCCTATGGTCAAGGCCGCGCTCTCCCATGACGGGGGCCAGACCTTTGGGCGTCCGATTCGGATCGATGAGGGCAATCCCCTAGGCCGCGTCCACGTTCAGGTCACCGGCCCAGGGCGGGGCGTCGTCACCTGGCTCGAAGCCAAGGGCGACGGGGCAGCCTGGCAGATCCGCCAATTCGGCGCGGACCGCCCAGGCCCAATCGCGGTCCAAACCGCCGGGACCAGCAGCCGGACCCGGGACGGCGGATTCCCCCGGACCGCATTGCTGGGGAGCGACCTGTACATCGCCTACGCCGAGCCGGGCGCGGCGAGCGGGGCAGCTCCGCGGGTCCGGGTGACTCGGCTCCGGTTGGGCCGCTAGTCGCCTGGCCCTTGCAGAGCACCGTTCCGGGGTGCACCTTTTTTCCCCCGTAGGATGACTCGGCTCGGCCGGGTCCCGATTCCACTCATCGATCTGAGATGAAACATGCGCTTCCTTCGTTCGGCGGGGCTGCTTGCGATGGCCCTCACGCTCCCAGCCTCGGCCGCAGTTCAGGCCCAAAGCACTGGGACCATCATCGGCAAGGTCACCCGGTCGGATGACGGCGCCGCGCTCGCGAGCGTTACCATCGCAGTCCGGGGGCCGGGAACGACGGCCGTCACCAACACCCAAGGCCGTTACCAACTCGATCGAGTGCCGGCCGGCACCTACACGCTGGTGTTTCGGTGGCTCGGCTACAAACCGGCCGAGGTCTCGGTGACCGTGACCGCCGGCGGCACCGTCACGGCCGACGCTACCCTCGAGCCCCATCCGATTGCGCTCAGTGACCTGGTGGTCACCACCGCATCCAAAGCACCCGAACGAGTGACCCAGGCCCCGGCAGCCGTCTCCGTGATCGACGCCCGCACCCTCCAGACCACCTCGATTACCGGACAGGCGCCCTTGGCCCTCGCTGCGGTCCCTGGGGTCGATCTAGCCCAGAACGGCGTCAATGATTTCAACGTCAATACCCGGGGATTCAACTCATCCTTGAACCGCCGAGTCCTGGTGTTGATCGACGGCCGCGACGTCGCCACGGGCTTCCTCGGCAATCAGGAATGGAATGCCCTCCCGATTCCGACCGAGGACATCGGATCGATGGAACTGGTCCGCGGCCCGGGGTCGGCCCTCTACGGGGCCAATGCCTATGCCGGCGTCCTCAATATCAAGACCCCGACCGCTCGCGAAGTGGTCGGCACCAAGCTGAGCATCGGGGGGGGCCAGCTGTCGACCGCCAAAGCTGACATCCGCCACGCCGGCCTGTTGAACGGCGGGCGCTTCGGATACCGGGTCAATCTCGGTTACTACCGAAGCGACACCTGGTCGCGTTCTCGGACCCAACTCGACGGCTTCGCCCTCCGAAGCGAATACGCACCTGCCACGGACTCCCTGGTGTTCCGGGGGATCTGCACCTCCTGCGTCCGGCGCGAACTCCGGCCCTTGAACGGCCAAACCGCCGATCCGGTTACCGGGGCCTTGTCCGGCGACCGGGACCCGGTCAAGAGCACCTACGGGTCCGCTCGGCTCGACTACTACGCCAGCAACGGTAGCGTTGCGACCGGCGAATTCGGGATGGCGTTGGCCGAGAACGAAACCGCCGTCACCGGGATCGGTCGGGTCCAAATCACCAAGTCGATTCGACCCTACACCCGGTTCAACTACGCGGCCAAGGCGTTCGACGTGATGGCATACTGGAACGGGCGTAACACGGAAGAGCCGCAGTACTCGCTCGCCTCGGGGGCTGGTCTCAAGGAACGGTCCGACATCTTTCACGTCGAAGCACAGCAAAAGAACAGCTTCGCCGGCGACAAGGGCCGGTTCGTCCTTGGCGGTTCCTTCCGCAGGTACACCGTCAACACCCAACGGACCCTGATCAACGGCCCGGATGACGACCGAGGCGACAACTACTACGCTCTGTTCAGCCAGCTCGAATACAAGCTGAGCGACGTCACCAAACTGGTCCTCGCCGGCCGGTACGATCTCGGCGGGCTGATCGACGCCCAGTTCTCGCCCAAGGCCGCGATCGTCTATACGCCGACCGACCGGCACGCGTTCCGGTTCACCTATAACAAGGCGTTTCAAACCCCGAATTACTCGGAGTTCTTTTTGAACGCCGCCGCCGGCGCTCCGGCCAACTTCACGGCCCTCGAAGGTGCCCTCCGGGGGAGCGCGCTTGGCCCCGCGTTGGTTGGCGTTCCCGCGGGACAGTTGTTTGACAACACCGCGGCCGTACCGGTTCGGGCCCGCGGCAACAACAAACTTCAAGTCGAAAAGAACACCGGCCTCGAGATCGGCTACCGTGGCGACCTCACCGACAAGTTCTACGTGTCGGTGGACGCCTACCTCAACGTGCTCAAGGATTTTGTCACCGACCTGCTGCCCGGAGCCAACAGCGCGTTCGCCCCC
>JANNQX010000167.1:0-25052 GCA_031400975.1 Gemmatimonadota bacterium | reverse complement strand
CGGGCGGCCATCCATCGCGGCGCGCGCCTTGGCGCCGAGGACGAGGTATTGGGAGGCGCGGGGGCCTGCCCCCCACTCGACGAATTCCTTGATGAAAGCGGGAGCGTCCGGGTCGTGCGGCCGAGTGAGGCGCGCCAGTCGCACCGCCGAGGCGATCAGCTCGGTGCTCACCGGGATCCGCCGCACCAGGTCCTGCATCTGTACCAGCGCCGCAGCGTCGAGCACCGGCTTCACCGTGCCGACACGGCTCCCGGTGGTCCGCTCGACGATCTGTTCCTCCTCGGCGCGCGTCGGGTAGCCGACCCGGAGCTCGAGCATAAAGCGGTCGAGCTGCGCTTCAGGGAGCGGGTAGGTCCCCTCCTGCTCGAGGGGGTTCTGGGTGGCGAGGACGAAGAATGGCTCGGCCAATCGGTAGGTCGTGCCACCCACTGTGACTTGGTGTTCCTGCATCGCCTGGAGGAGCGCCGCCTGGGTCTTGGGGGGCGTCCGGTTGATCTCGTCGGCCAGCACCACCTGCGCAAAGACCGGCCCGTGCACAAAGCGGAACGCCCGCTTGCCCGTCGTCAGGTCCTCCTCGATGATCTCGGTCCCGGTGATGTCAGAGGGCATCAGGTCTGGCGTGAACTGGATCCTATTGAAGGAAAGGTCCAGCGCCTCGGCCAAGGTCGAGATCATCAAGGTCTTGGCCAGACCTGGGACCCCGACGAGGAGGGCGTGCCCGCCGGAAAGGATGGCGGTGAGCATCCCGTCGACCGTATCGGCCTGACCGACGATCCGCTCCGCCACCTGGGCGCGGAGGTCCTGGACGGCCTTATGGAGGAGGGCCAGCTGCTGGACGTCGTTCATGAGCTGCCGGTGAGCGGTGAGCGGTAAGCGGTGAGCGGTAAGCGGGAAGTGCTTAGGACAGTACGTCTTACGCTCGCCGGACCCGGAAGTTGCACCGGTCGGGAGCGCCGGGGCAGGGGGGCCGTCATCCCATTGACGTCGGGGTCGTTCAACTGCGCACCATCCTTCGCTTCGCTCAGGACAGGCTCCGATATGGAGGGCACGGAGAGTCCGGCATAAGACTTGGTCCCGCGCCGGTCGCAGCCCTCCAAGCGATAGCCGCCATCGTCGAGGTCTTTGTGCTCTCAAGAGGAACTCCGCCTGGGAGAACAAAAACCACGAGGAACTGTGATTCAGGCGGATAGTGGCAAGCTGGGTCGATGCGTCATTCCGTTGGGGACCCTCCGTGCCCTCCGTGTCTCCGTGGTGCGCAGTTAGGAGGAGTTGGGCCAATCAGGTGATCGGTGCGGTTGCTTGCGAAAAATTTCACAAGCGTCTAAATTCGCCCTCAGATGAAGCCCGAGCCAGGCAGTCAGCGGGAAGTCGGGGACGGCTATCGCTATGTCGCCCTGGGCATCACTTTTGGACTCGGCATAGTCCTGTTCATGGGGGCCGGATTCGCCCTGGACCGGTGGCTGGGGACGATCCCCTGGTTCACGATGCTGGGAACGGTGGTCGGGTCGGTGCTGAGCTTCGTGAACGTGTACGCCAAACTCGAAGCCGAGCGGCTCCAGGCCAAGAAGGAGAAGGGATGAGGGCGCTCTGGCTGGGGCGGGGGCTGACGGTGGTCGTGGCGCTGGTGGCGTGGGGGATCTGGGGTGGCGCGGCGGGATACACGGCGGCCTGCTTCGGGCTTCTGGCCGCTACGATCCAGTATTTCTCCGGCAAGATCGCGGCGCAGGTGCCGAAGGACGCTGCCTTCAGCGCCTTCGTGAAGGGGTGGGCGGGGGGGATGGGGCTCCGGGTCTTCGGGGTGGTGGTCCTGGCGGTGGTCTGTACGGTGTGGCCGGCGAGGTTCCCGGCCATCGGAGCGGCGATGGGGTACCTGGGGGTGCTGATCCCCCTGCTTTTCCTGGAGACGCGCGCAACACGATGATGTTCCTCCAAGAAGGTCACGCGGGCGGCCCGCCCGACCTCGGCGAAATGGTGCTTCACCACACGGCGGACGCCTGGACGGTGGAGTTCTATCCGTTCGGGGCGATCCACCTGCCGCGATGGGCTGACATCCACGTCTTCGGGATGACCGTCAACCTCTCGCCCACCAAGCACGTCGTGTACATGCTCTTCACGGCGCTGCTGGTGTTCCTGACCCTCAAGCTGGCGGCGCGCGGCGTGGCGCGGGCGCAGGCCGAGGGTCGGGCCCCGAAAGGGTTCGCGAACATGATGGAGTCGCTGGTGCTCTTCGTGCGGGACGACATCGCCATCGCGAACATCGGCAAGGAGATGGGGCCGAAGTACGCACCGCTGATCCTGACGTTCTTCTTCTTCATCCTCTACGCCAACCTGCTGGGCCTGATACCGTACGGGTCGAGCGTGACCGGCAACCTGGCCGTCACCGCCTCCCTGGCCATCATCACCTTCCTGGCCATCGAGATCGGCGGGATGGTCAAGCTCGGCTTCAAGGGATACCTCGGCACCATCTTCATGCACGTCGACGGGCTGCCGGGGTGGGCCGCCGCTGGGCTGGCCGTGGCGATGTCGCCGATCGAGGTGCTGGGCAAGCTGGTGAAGCCGTTCGCGCTGGCGGTCCGCCTCTTCGGCAACATGACAGCCGGGCATTTCGTGATCCTGTCGCTCTTCGGGATCATCTTCCTGTTCGGCAACCTGGCGATCTGGAACTGGGCCATCGGCGGGCTGACGGCCGTGGTCGTGGTGGGGATCCTGATGCTGGAACTGATCGTGGCGCTCCTCCAGGCCTACGTCTTCGCCCTGCTGAGCGCGGTCTTCATCGGGTCGATGCAGGTGTCGCACGGCCCGCATCACGACGACCACGGCCACGAGGCGCACGCGCACTGAAGTGATGGACGGGATCCGGGCGACGCTCCTCGCGCCGGATCCGACGTAGTCGGTCGAACGATCGACGAAGCCTGTTGCGGCGGCCCTTTGGCCGCATGCATTGACGGGCCACCGGGACCGCGACGCGCTGGAGACGCGTTGAGGCGACGGGGAGCGAATGTGCGGCCAAATGGCCGCCGCAACGATCATCTCCCATTGAGACAGGACGGACCGATGTATTTCCTCACCTTCGTGCAGGACGCCGTTGCCGCCGCCCCGACGGGCGCTGACATGGTCGCCGCCGCCAAGAACACCAACGCCCTCCTGGGCGCCGGCCTGGCCTTCGGCCTCGCCATCATCGGCGCCGGCCTCGGCCTGGGCCGCATCGGTGGTTCCGCCGCCGAAGCGATCGCCCGGCAGCCCGAGGCCGCCGGCGAGATCCGCGGTGCCGCGCTGCTGATCGCCGTGCTGCTCGAAGGCGCCACGATCATCGCGCTGGTCTTCGCCCTGCTGTTGAAGCTCATCGCGTAACCGAGAGGTACCGATGCCCTCGAGTCTCTTCGGGTTGATGCTTCTGTCGGAAGGGGCGGCCGGTGCGCCCACCTCGCCGTTCGAGGTGAATTTCGGTCTCTTCTTCTGGACCTGGATCACCTTCGGAAGCCTGTTCCTGGTGCTCTGGAAGTTCGTGTGGCCGCAGATGCTGGCGGCCACCGAGGCGCGGGAACAGAAGATCCAGCAGCAGCTCGCGGAGGCCGCGAGGCTCAACGCCGAGGCCAAGACGTCGGTGGCGGAGCAAGGGAAGCTCCTCGCCGATGCCCGGGCCCAGGCCTCCAGCATCTTGGCCGACACCAAGGCGGCTGCGGAGCGCGAACGTGCGCTCGGCACCGAGAAGGCCCGCGCCGAGGCGGAAGAGCTCCTCGCCCGTGCCAAGCGGGAGATCGGCGCTGAAAAGGACCGTGCCAGCGCCGAGCTCCGGCGTGAAGCGGTGGACCTCGCCCTCGCGGCGGCCGGCAAGCTCATCGGCCAGCGGTTCGAGGCGGCCGACGACAAGAAGATCGTGACCGACTTCCTCGCTTCCGTGGAGTCGGGGAAGTGAGTCTGGTCGGGGTCGCGCGGAACTACGCCGAGACGCTCCTGGTGCTCGCCGAGAAGGCGAACGCGGTGGAGCCGTGGGCGGCGCTGATCGACGCGGTCGCGGAAGGGGTGCGGCTCGCCCCCGAGGCCGAAGCGGTGCTGATGTCCCCCAAGGTCACCAAGCAGGCCAAGGCGCAGCTCATCGCGTCGGCGCTGCCCAAGGCGCCGAAGGATTTCGTCGGCTTCCTGCAGGCGGTGGTGAAGCGGGGCCGGCAGGGGATCCTCCGCGAGATCGCGGACGAGTACTTGGTGCTGGTCGACGTGAAGATGGACCGGGTCCGCGCCCGGGTGGTGCTGGCCCGCGCGGTCGACGCCTCCGAGCAGAAGGCCATCGCCAAGGCGCTCAGCGAAGCGCTCGGCAAGACCGCGATCGCGACGTACGCGGTCGATGCGTCGCTGTTGGGTGGGGTGCTGGTCCGCGTCGGCGACCGGGTCTTCGACGGGTCCATCAAGCGGCGGATGGCGACGTTGCGGCGGGTGCTGCTCAGTCGGTAGGCGGGTAGGCGGGTAGACGGGTAGACGGGTAGACGGGTAGGCGGGTAGGGTAGCAGTGGAGCCATCCCGAGCGCAGCGAGGGATCTACTCGGACGAGAGTAGGTCCCTCGTTCCCCTCGGGCCGGTCCCGGCCCAAGGACCTACCCGCCTACCCGCCTACCCGCCGAGCTTACTGCCATGGTCGACACCGGCGACCGTCGCGACCTCCTCAAGCAGGCCACCGAGAAGTGGTTCGGCGCGCTCGTGGAGCAGGCGGAGGAGCGGATCATCCGGCGGCGGTTCGTGCGGCCACCGGGAGCGCTCCCGGAGATGGCGTTCCTGGCCGCCTGCACCCGGTGCAATGCATGCGTCGACGCCTGTCCGCCCCGCGCCATCCGTACGGCGCCGTCGAGCGAAGGGTTCGCGGCGGGGACGCCCCACCTCGAGGTGGAGCTGCAACCCTGCGTGGCCTGTCCCGATATGCCCTGTGCCGCCGCCTGTCCCACCGGCGCGCTGGTGCTCCCGGACCACAAGTGGTCCGGCTACAGGCTCCACGTCCTGGAGTTGGTCCCCGAACGGTGTGTCACCTTCTCGGGGGTGACGTGCAGCGCCTGCGCCGACTCGTGTCCGGTGGGTTCGACGGCCCTGGCGATGGGGGGTGACGGGCACCCCGTGATCAAGGCCGAAGGGTGCGTGGGGTGCGGTGTCTGCGTCCGTGCCTGCATCACCTCGCCCAGTTCATTCAAGCTTCACGTGGTGGAACGCTGATGCCTGACGTCCCCTACAAAGTCGACAAGCCCTGGGGCCACGAGCTCATCTGGGCGCGGACCGACCGCTATGTCGGCAAGATCCTCCACGTGAAAGCGGGGCACGTCCTCAGTCTTCAGTATCACCTGAAGAAGGATGAGACGATGCACCTGCTGTCCGGCGAACTGCTGCTTCGGATCGGAACGGAAGCGCGGCTCGTGGAACGCGTACTGCGGACTGGGGAGTCGGTCCACATTCCCGCTGGTACCGTCCACCAGATCGAGGCCATCGTCGACAGCGACGTGCTCGAGGCCTCCACCCCCGAACTCGACGACCTGGTCCGCCTCAAGGACCGCTACGGCCGGAGCTGACCGATGCAGGTGATCATCCCACTCGCGGGCAAGGGCACCAGGCTTCGCCCGCATACCCATCTTGTCCCCAAGCCGATGCTCAAGGTGGCGGGGCGGCCGGTGATGGACTACGTGATGGACCGCCTCGAAGGGCTCCCGGTCTCCGAGTTGATCTTCATCACCGGGCATCTCAAGGAGCAGGTCGAGGCGTACGCGACCAGCCGGTACGCCATCCCGTCGCGGTTCGTGGAACAGAAGGTCCAGGACGGCACCGCCGGCGCAGTCGACCTGGCCCGCGCGTGGGTCAAGGAGGATGTGCTGATCGTCTTCGTCGACACCGTCTTCGAAGCCGACCTCACGCTCATTCAGCGCACCAAGGCCGACGGGATCATCTGGGCCAAGGAGGTCGAGGACTACCAGCGGTTCGGTGTGGTGGTGACCGATGCCGACGGATACATGACCAAGATCGTCGAAAAGCCCTCGACCCCGATATCGAAGCTCGCCAACATCGGTCTCTACTACATCAAGGACGTCGAGTCGCTCTGGCTGGGCATTGACCACACCTTGGCGGCTCCGGCCAACAAGGGCGAGTTCTACTTGACCGACGCCTTCCAGTGGATGATCGAGCGGGGCAAAAAAATCCTCACGGCCGAAGTCGGCGGCTGGTACGATTGCGGCAAGTTGGACGCCTTCCTCGAGACCAACCAAGTGCTGCTCAACAAAGGTGCCGCCCGACGAGGGCAGTTTCCCGGGGTCACCTTCGTCGACCCGGTCCTGATCGAGGACGGCGTCTCGATTTCCACATCCACCATCGGTCCGAACGTCACCCTCGAAAAGGGCACCGTGGTCACCGATTCGACCTTGTCACACACCTTGGTGGGGCAAAACACCAAGATTTCGGGTTCGACGCTGAGCCACTCGATGCTCGGAAACCGGGTCACGGTCACGGGGTTTCGCGGGTCGCTCAGTGTCGCGGACGATTCGGAGATCGGCGGGGCGTAGGTTCCGATGTTGCTGCCCGAACTGGCCGAGTCGTTTCTCGACTTGTGGCATCATTTCGACGGGGTCGAGGCCGGCCGGACCGATCGGTTCGGGCCGGCTCCGGCCCTGGTTCCTTTCAACGAGAAGACGCTCAAGCTCCATTCGGCCGCGTTTCGCTCCATGGCTCATGCGGTTGAGGAACTCGAGCTGGACTCGATCGACGACGAAATCGACCGGACCATCCTGATCGATTCGATCCGGGTCCGGCTTCGGCGGGTGGAACACGACCGCCCCGACCGTCGGAACCCGGCCCTGTGGCTCGATCGGCTCGCGACCGTTGTCGCGAGCCGGCCCGATGACCAGGCCGTCTGGGATGCGATCCCGTCGTGGGTCGCGGCGCTGCAGTCGACGGTCAAGAAGCCACCGCTGGGGTGCCTTGAGATCGCCATCGCCATGCTCGAGGAGCTGCGGGCAACGGTCACCGCCCCGGCCGCTGCCGAGGCCTTGGCCGGGCTGGACGGCTTTCTTCGGCACGATCTGGCCGCCGAGGCCGGGCCCGACGCCGGATCGTTAGGCGAAGATCAGGTTACCTGGCACCTCCATCACGAGTTCAAGATCGAAATGACGGCCGCCCAGGCCGAGCGACGGTTGATTGCGCTCGTCGAAGCCTCCGCGGCCGACCTCGAAGCCGGCCGCCCGCCCGCGGGCGGGGGCGGGGCGGCGGCTTGGGCATCCGTCGCGGTGGCCGGCCGAGAGATTCGGCGCCGGATCACGGCCCCGGAATGGCTCACGGCCATCGACCTGTACTCGGGCTATCTATCACCGGGCGAACGGCACGTGGCGCTGGTCATTGCCGGCCTCGACCTCGCCATTCAACTGGGCCGGATCGGGGCGGCGGAAGGCGTCGCCAAGCTGACCGACCGGCTCCCGAGCCGGGGAGCTCAGATTCGCCGGGTCATCGTGGCACCGCTCGAATCGGTGGGCGCCGTGTTGTTGGCCGCGGATTGGCACGCGCTGGGCCAAGCGCGGGGCGAGGTGCCGCCCGAGCTTCTCGGCCTGGCGTTCCAGCGGGGGACCTTCCACCCGGCCCTCGCGGCGTGGGCGCTCGGTACCAATGGCTGAGCCCGCGTCGGGCGTTCCCGCCACGGTCAAGGGCCTCGCCGCCGTATCGCTTCTCAATGATTTCGCTAGTGAAATGGTCTACCCCCTGCTGCCGGCCTTTCTCACCGGCACCCTCGGCGCCGGCCCCATCGCGTTAGGCGCCCTCGACGGGGCCGCCGACCTGACCGCCGCCGCCCTTCGGTGGTGGAGCGGCCCCCTGGCCGATCGGCCCCGGTGGCGGCTTCCTCTGGTCTGGACCGGCTACGCGATTGCCACGGTGCTCCGGCCGGTGATGGCCGTGACGTCGGCCGCGTGGCAGGTGGTCGGGGTTCGGGTCCTCGATCGAGTGGGGAAGGGACTCCGGTCGCCGGGCCGAGACGCGATGATCGCCGACGCCACCGAGCCGCCAATGCACGGCCGAGCGTTCGGTCTCCATCGATCCGCCGATCACCTCGGTGCCGTTCTCGGATCGCTGACCGCGTTCTGGCTGCTTCGTCAAGGCGTCTCAGTCAGAACCGTGTTAGGCGCGAGCGTCATTCCGGGCCTCGGGGCCGTCGGACTCCTCACGCTGGTTCTCTGGCGAGTTCGGGCGACGGCGGCCCCGGGCCCGGCGGAGTTGCCGTCACGAGGGAGCCAGGATGCGGCCGCGGTACCCCGAACCCCGCTGGTCTTGCTGGCCCTGCTGGTCATGGCCCGCCTACCGGAAACCCTGATCCTCCTCCGGCTCCAAGACCTCGGGCTCCCGGTCGCCCTGGTCCCCCTCGTCTGGGCACTCCTCCACATCGTCAAGAGCGCCGCCTCCTATCCATCGGGGTGGCTGACCGATCGACTCGGTGCCGCGCCGTCACTACTCCTCGGCACCTTCGCCTACGCCGCCACCATTTTCGGCCTTTCCCGAGGCCTCAGTCCCAACCTCGCGATCGCCTTCTTCCTCCTCCACGGCCTGGCCGCCGGCCTCCTCGAACCCGCCGAACGTGCCGCCGTGGCCCGAGTGGCCAAAAGCAAACGCGGTCGCGCCTTCGGCTTCTACCAAGCAGTGGCCGGCATCGGTGCCCTAGCCTCGGCCCTCTGCTACGGCTGGCTCTACCAAGATCTCGGTGGCCCAGCCGCTCTCAGCGTCGCCGCAATGCTCGCTGGCGGCTTGGCACTCGGCACTCGGCACTCGGCATTCGGCCGCTAGGCAACCTCCGAGGGCCGAGCGCCGAGTGCCGAGCGCCGAGTGCCGAGAACTTGCCAGATCGGGAACCGGCCGATAGCTTCGCGACAAGATGCCATTTGCTGAATTTGGGAAACCGCCGAGTTGGCAGGCGAGCAGTCGGTCGCGATCGGCCGTCATGCCGGAGGCCCAGGTTGAAGTGCCGCCGGGGTTTTTGGGCAAGACGGTGGTCGTGACGGGCGGCGCGACTGGCCTGGGACGGGCGGTAGCCCTCGAGTTCGGCCGGCTCGGTTGCAACGTCGCCTTTTGCTTTGTGGACTTGCCCGGTCGGGACATCCGGGAAATGGCCTTGTTGACCGAGACGATCTTGGCGTCGATGGGGGCTCGAGTGTTCGCCGACACCTGCGACGTGCGGGATCGGCAGCAAGTCGTCCGATTCCTTGAAGCGGTCAAGGAGAAGTTTGGAACGGCACACTTTCTCGTCAACAATGCCGGGATTGCGATCGATGGCGCTCAGTGGCGGTTGACCGAGGCGGATTGGAACGACGTGATCACCACCAATCTGATCGGCGCCAACAACTGTATCGCGGCCGCGGCTCCGATCTTTCGGAGCCAGCGCTACGGCAAGATCGTCAACATTAGTTCCCACCAGGCCACCCGCCCCGGTTTCGGCGTTACCAGCTATGCGGCCAGCAAATCGGGGCTCGAAGGCCTGACCCGGGCGGCCGCCGTCGAGTTGGGGCCGTCGAATATCAACGTCAATGCGGTGGCGCCGGGATTCGTCCGAACCGAACGACTCCAGCAACTCCCGCCGGAAGTCATTGCCCGGGCCAAGTCGAGTACCGTGTTAGGCCGGCTCGCCGATCCCGAGGACATTGCCCACGTCGTCTCGTTTCTGTGTTCCGACGAGGCCCGGCACGTGACCGGGCAAGTCATCCAGGTCGACGGAGGACTAGCCCTGGAGCGGTAGGTCGGCCTTGGCTGTGCTTCCGAGGGCGCCGCGAGTCGTCTTTTGAGATCGACTCCGTTAGGATTAGTGCCCTATGTTACGAAACCGCAACGTGTTCGCTCTCCTGTCCTTGATGGCCATAGCGGCGGTCCCAAGGACTGGATCGGCCCAGAAAAAACCGGTGACCCAGCCGTTGGTGGTCAACGCGGTGGCAGGCCAGGGTGTCGCCATTGTTCCCGTCAACATGCTGATCGTTGGCCCGGAAGTCACCCCGGGTACGTTCACGTTGGCCAAGCCGGCGCTGCTGCGATGGGTCGACTCGCTGTTGCTCGACGGGGCCACCTCGCGAGCCCCGGAGATCAAGTGGATTGCGCCCCAGGAGTTGCGGCGGATCTCGAAACGGTCGGGAGGTTTGATGCCCGATCCCGATCAGATGGGGCAGTCGATCATGCGGAGCTGGGGCATCAGTTCGGTACCCGATCCGCTTCGGTCGAACCTCCGTCGCTTGCTCGCGGTGGCGGGCGGGTCGCGCTACGCGATGATTCCGGCTTCAGTGATCTTCAAGTCCGACACGACCGGCACCCTCACGGTCGACATCGCCGTTCTGTTGGCCGATATCCGGAGCGGCAAAGTGGTCTGGCGCTCGGTGGCGAAAGGCAGTGGCGGCACGCCCGAGCAGGTGGTTGGGAAAGCCGTGGCGACGATCTTCCCGGTCGAAGGTGAGCCATGAGCTATGAAGTGACCCTGATTCCTGGTGACGGAATCGGGCCGGAAATCAGCGATGCGACGATCAAGGCGGTGGAGGCGACCGGCGTGGTCTTCCATTGGGACCGCCAATTGGGCGGGATGGCCGCGGTGGCGGCGACGGGCACCCCGATGCCCGACGCGACCCTGGAGAGCATTCGACAGCGCCGAGTGGCGCTCAAAGGACCGCTGACGACGCCGTCGGGACCTGGGTACCGCTCGGTGAATGTCGCCCTCCGGAAAGAATTCGAACTCTACGCCAACCTGCGGCCGGCCAAGACCATCCTGCCCGGCCGGTATGACGACATCGACATCGTGCTGGTCCGGGAGAACCTCGAAGGGTTCTACACCGGGATCGAACATTGGATCGCCACCAAAGACGATCCCCATGCGGCCGGCGTGACGACCGGCGTCACGACCCGCTACGGCTGCGAGCGGATCATCCGGTATGCGTTCGAGTATGCGATTCGGACTGGACGGAAGAAGGTCACCATCGTCCATAAGGCCAACATCCTCAAGATGGTGAGCGGCCTCTTCCTCGAGGTCGGTCAGGCCGTGGCGGCTGAGTACCGGGGTCGGATCGAGTCGAACGACATGATCGTCGACAACTGCGCCATGCAGCTGGTGGTTCGGCCCGAGCAGTTTGACGTCATCGTCACCACCAACTTATTCGGCGATATTTTGAGTGATGAAATCTCCGGGTTGGTCGGGGGCTTGGGGCTCGCTCCGGGGGCCAACATCGGAACCACCGCGTCGATTTTCGAGGCCGTCCACGGCAGCGCCCCTGATATTGCCGGCAAGGACCTCGCCAATCCCGCGGCGCTGATGTTTGCCGCGGCCATGATGCTGGAGCACCTCGGCGAAGTCGACGCGGGATCAAGGCTCCGGGCCGCCCTCGTCGGTACGTTGGTGCAGGACCAGGTCCGGACCAAAGATCTCGGCGGCCATGCTACGACTCAACAATTTGGCGACCACGTCGCGGCTCGGGCTCGGGGCTGACCCGGTCCCTTGCGTCCAGTGCGACCGGCGCGAGCCCGGTCTCGCTTGGGGCGACTACTGTTATGTCTGCAAAGAAGAGCGCCGGCGGAAGGCTGGGCGCACCGGCCAACGATACGCGATCATCGCGGCGGCTCTCCTCGCCGGGTGGCTCATCTGGACGACGCCGCCAACCTTGACCCAGCGGATCTTCGCCGCCGCGTCGGTGTTGCTGGCCTACGTCATCGTTCGCCGGTTCGTCTCCCGAATCCTCGAAGAATTCATGCCCAAGGAGTTGCGATGAAGGCGTTCGGAGTCCTGGCCGTCACTTGTCTGCTCGGAGGAACCGTGGCGCAAGCCCAAACCAGTCTGACGATCTACAACGACGGCCGGGTCCTTCAGCGCCGGTCGATTCCGATCCGGGTCCCTGCCGGAAACTCCGTTCATCAATTGATGTTGGGCCAACTCGACCTGGGCTCGCTGTTCGCGCTCGATTCGGGCGTCGCCGTTACCGGGGCCAGATATGACCCGGCCCAAGACGAGGCCAATGCCCTCCGACGGGCGGTTGGGCGTCAACTGACCTTCGCCACTCGCGGGGCGAACGGGGTCCGGGAAACCACGACGGCGGAGATTATGGCGGTCGATCCCGAGCGCTATCGCCTCGCCGATGGCCGGGTAACGTTCGAGCGGCCCGGCACGCCGCTCTTTCCGGCCGAGTTGGTCCCAGCCCAGTCGAGCCTGGCGGTCGGCATCCAAAGCGACAAGGCCCGGACCAATCTGGGACTCGGCTTCTTCTCGGGCGGCGCTGCCTGGGGTGCGGTCTACGCGATTACCCTGGGCAAGGGAACGGCCCGTGTGGCCGGCCACGCCGCCATCGCGGCCGGCACCCTCAGAGCCGATTCGGTTGAGGTTCAGCTCCTCGCCGGCAATGTCGGCTCGGCGCCGAAGCAGGCATTCGATCAGTTGAGGAGCAACCGAGCCGCGCCAATGGCCATGGCGATGCAAGAGAGCGCGGCGGCCGAACAGCAAGTCGGCGAGGCCCACTTGTACACGCTGCCGGGGCGATTCGATCTGATGCCGGGGATCGAGACCTCGGCGGCCTTGTTTGAGCCCGCCACCGCGCCGTTCGAGCGGACCTTTACCGTCCGAGGCCAGATCCCCTACTGGGGCGGCCTGCCGCAGTACGGCGACGAGCAAACCGAACCGGTCAACGTCACCTATGTCGTCAAACGCCGGGCCAAAACGGAGTTCGGCGACCGCCCGGTTCCCGGCGGAACCGTGAGGCTCTACGAGCGTGACGCCGCGGGGCGGCCCCAGCTCGTGGGCGAATCGGCGATCGGCCATACCGCCGCGGGCCAGGACCTTCGCCTCGATGCCGGAACGGCCTTCGATCTCACCGCCCGGCGCCTCCAGACGACCTATGAAACCCGCCCCGAGGCCAAGCGGACCGTGGCGACGGCCACCTACACCGTGACCATCGCCAATGCGAAGGACTCGGCGGCGTCGGTCGATGTCCTCGAGCAGCGGGGCGGGGAATGGTCGGTTGTTTCGAGCTCCCTTCCGGCCGAAAAAATCTCGAGCACGACGACCCGTTTTCGAGTCAAGATCCCGGCCCGCGGCGAAACGATCCTGACCTACCGAGTGCGGGTCATCTGGTAGGGTGACGACGCTCGTCCACCTCTCGGATCTGCACTTTGGCCGCGACGTCGATCTCGAGCAGATCGGGGTCCTCGAGGCGCTGATTCCGGACCAGAAACCCACCGCCATCGTCCTCTCCGGCGATCTGACCCAACGGGCCCGGCACGGCGAGTTCCAGCGGGCCTTGGCCTTCGTCGAGCGGCTCCGGGCCGCGGCTCCGGTCCATGTGATTCCCGGCAATCACGATGTCGCCTGGTGGGAAACCCCTTTCGGAGTGCTAGGCACCGACCGGCTGACCGCCAAGTATCGCCGGTATTTCGGCGACGACCTGTCGCCCACGCTGACGTTGCCGGGCCTGGTGATTGCGTCCGCGTCGACCAGTCATGGGGTGGCGTTCGGGTCGATGACCTGGAAATTCTGGCGGGACCCGGCGGTCAAAGGTCATCTCCCCGCCTCTGAAGTGGCCCGGATCGCCGGCCGATTCAAGGCCGCCGGCGGGGGCCTCAAAGTCGTCGTGCTCCATCACAATGTCCTTCGTGGCCAGATCTCCCGTCGGATGGGGCTCGCCCATTGGCGCTCTGCGCAGGATGCCCTGGTGTCAACCGGTGCCGACTTGGTCCTCTGCGGCCACGATCACCAGGAAGGCGCCGCAACGTTAGGCGGAATGGTGGTATCGACGGCCGGCACCCACACCGGGCGGACCCGGGGCCACCAGCCGTCGGCGTTCAATGTCATCGAGGTCGATGACCGGTCGATCACGATCCGGCCTCAGTGCTGGAACCAGGCCACCCGGACTTTCCAATCCGGAATCCCGGTCCAGTTTCCCCGTCGGGGCCGATGACGGCGCAACTGGCACTCGACTTTCAGGCCCCCCGTGATTTGATCGCAGCGCTCAGGGCGTTCGGGGTCCCGGCTTCCATTCCGATCGTCTTGCATCGGAACCGCCGGGTGATGCTCTCGTTCAAACCACGGAGCGGGCTCCGGGTGCACGCCGGGTATGCGGCCGCTCCCGACGATGTGGTCGCAGCCATCGCCACATGGGCCCGCCCTTGGGTTCGGCGCACCGTTCGCCGGGAGGCCGAGCGGGTGTTCATGGGCTTTTCGGTCCATCCCGATGGGCCTCCGCCACGGAAGCGTCGCCCCGACCAGGCCGAGCCCGGGGACGAGGCGCGACTGGCGGCGCTCCGGGCCCTCCAGGCAGAGCTCAATCTGACCTGGTTCGGCGGGGCACTGGCCCCGATCCCGATCGAGTTGTCGGGCCGAATGCGCCGGAAACTGGGCCACTATGAACCCAGCTCGATCGGTGAACCGATCATTGCGATCAGCCGCCGTCATCTCAAGCGCGACCCGTGGACTTCGGTTCGCGATACGTTTCTTCACGAAATGGTCCATCAATGGCAGGACCAGTCGAGGCTTCCCGTTGATCATGGGCCCGGCTTTCGGCACAAAGCTCGGCAAGTCGGGATTGAACCGCGGGCCATCGTTGCTCGCAAGGAGCTGTAATGGAGCCGACCTCAGATTTTGTCCACCCGCTGCTCGAAACCGCGGAGTGGGCCACGTTCTCATCGGATCAGCGCGGGGCGATCGAGGAGGTGCTGCACAAGGCCCGGGTTGCTCGGGACGTGCACCGGACCTTCCTCGACAATCGGACGGTGGGCGAACGGCTGGCCGACTCCATCGCGCGATTCGGGGGATCGTGGACCTTCATCCTCCTCTTCGTCGGATTTCTCGTTCTGTGGGTGGGCTTGAATGCCAAGCTCGATCCCTACCCCTTCATCTTCCTCAACCTGATTCTGTCGATGGTGGCCGCCCTCCAAGCCCCAGTCATCATGATGGCCCAGAACCGGCAAGGGGCCCGAGACCGACTGGAGGCCACCAGCGATTATCAGGTTAACCTCAAGGCGGAGTTGGAGATCCAGCGCCTCCATGAGAAGATGGATGTGCTCCGGGAAGCCCAATGGGGCGAGCTGGTCCGGATGCAACAACAGCAGATCGAAATGCTCGGCCGGCTGGTCGCCGAACGGACAAAGTCCGGGCCCTGAATCGGGCGGCCCGGCCTCTACCCCGGGCGATGCCGCCAGGCTATTTTCGGACCTTAACTCTCGCTTTTCCAAGGAGTTGGCCCATGTCAGTCGGCGTCGCTGTGCCCCAGTTCGCCGGAGTCGATCTGTACCAGATCGATTCCCTCCTGACCGAGGAAGAGCGGGCGATTCGTGATACGGTCCGCTCCTGGGTCGACGACCACCTGATGCCGATCATCGGTGATTGCTACGTCGCCGGAAAATTCCCCAAGCAACTCATTCCGGGCCTGGCCGAACTCGGCGTCCTCGGCGCCAACCTGCCCGAGGAGTACGGTTGTGCCGGGCTCGGCAACGTCGCCTACGGGCTGATCATGCAAGAGCTCGAGCGGGGCGACAGCGGAATTCGGTCGTTCGCCTCGGTGCAAGGCGCCCTCGTCATGTATCCGATCTATGCCTTTGGGACCGAGGACCAACGCAACCGGTGGCTGCCAAGTCTGGCCCAGGGGAAAGACATCGGCTGTTTCGGGTTGACCGAGCCTGACTTCGGTTCGAACCCCGGCGGAATGATCACGACCGCCAAGGAGACCAAAGACGGCTGGGTCTTGAACGGCACCAAGATGTGGATCACCAACGGATCGCAAGCGACGGTCGCGGTGGTGTGGGCCAAGACCGGCGACATCGACGACTCCAAGTCGATCAGGGGCTTCATCGTTCCGACCGACATCAAGGGCTTTACCGGCAAAGATCAGAAGGGCAAGCTCTCCCTCCGGGCCTCCGATACCGCGGAGCTGCATTTCGAAGACGTCCATTTGCCCAAGGATGCGATTCTTCCGAAGTCCGGCGGTCTCAAGAGTCCGCTCCAATGCTTGACCCAGGCCCGGTTCGGGATTTCGTGGGGTGCCATCGGGGCCGCCATGGCCTGTTACGACGAGGCGGTTCGGTATTCCAAGACCCGGATCATGTTCGGCAGGCCGATCGGTGGGACCCAGATTCAACAGGTCCGGTTGGCCGATATGGCTACCGAGATCACCAAGGCCCAACTCTTGTCGTTGCAACTCGGCCGGATGAAGGACGCGGGCACGATGACCCCGCAGCAGGTGTCGATGGCGAAGCGGAACAACGTGAACATGGCCTGTGAGTGTGCCCGGGAGTCGCGCCGGCTGTTGGGCGCCAATGGGATTCTCGCCGAGTATCACTCGATGCGGCACATGGCCAACCTGGAATCGGTCTATACTTACGAGGGCACTCACGACATGCACTCGTTGATCCTGGGTCAGGAAATTACCGGGCTCAGCGCCTACTAGTCTTTTGAAAGGGATTGCCGGGTGAAAATCGCGGTGTGCTTGAAGCGGGTTCCCGATACGACGGCCAAGATCGTGGTGGGCGAAGACGGAAAGTCCATCGACGAGACCGGGGTCAAGTTCGTCCCGAACCCCTATGACGAATACGCCCTCGAAGCCGCGCTGGCGCTGAAGGAGAAAGCTGGAACCGGCGAAACTGTCGTCTACTCGTTAGGCGGAGATTCGTGTCAAGAGACCATTCGCACCGCCCTGGCGATGGGGATCGACCGGGGCGTTTTGCTCCAGAGCCCGGGGTCCCCGGATGGGTTCGAAGTGGCCCAGGCCCTGGCGGCGGAACTCGGGGCCGGCGGCTTCGATCTGATCCTGTTCGGAAAAATGGCGGTCGATGACTACAACCATCAGGTTGGGCTGATGGTGGGCGAGCTGTTGGGGCTCCCGGCCATTTCCGCGGTGTCGGGCCTCTCGATCGACGGCGCCACCGTGCGCGCTGAGCGGGAAATCGAGGGGGCGGTTGAAGTCGTGACCTGCTCGCTCCCGGCCGTCATTACGACCGACAAGGGGATCAACACCCCGCGACTCCCGTCTCTCAAGGGCATCATGTCGGCCAAGAAGAAGCCGCTCGAATCGAAACCGGTGGCCCTCGGTGCGGGCGCCGTGACCGTGGCTGGATTGAGCCTCCCGCCCGAGCGCCAGGCCGGCCGAATCGTTGGAGAAGGCCCCGACGCGGTGACCCAACTGGTGGCCCTGCTTCGCAACGAAGCGAAGGTGATCTGACCATGCCCACCATTCTTGCGGTCACCGAGCAGCGGCAGGGCGCCCTCCGCAAAGTCTCGCTGGAAGCTGTGGCGGCGGCGCGGATGATCGCGGACTCGCTGGGGGCCACCGTCGACGCCTTGATCCTCGCCTCGGGGCCGGTGGATGGGGCGGCGGGCCTCGGCGTTGCCGGTGCCGATCGCGTCTTGACGGCTACTCATGACGGCTTCGGGCTCTACAATCCGGATGGCTACGCGGCGACGATTGCCTCGATCGGGCGCGGCTACGCCGCGATCGTGTTCACGGCGAGCGCCACCGGGCGCGATCTTTCGCCGCGAGTGGCGGCCAAGCTCAAGACGGCCTGTGCCACCGATGTGACCGCGCTCGCGGTCGAGGCGGGGAAGATCGTCGCGACCCGGCCGGTCTATGCCGGGAAAGCCATCCAGAAACTGGTGTTAGGCGGCTCGCCGGCGATCCTCTCGGTCCGGCCGAACACCTTTGCCCCGGTCACAACGGACAAGGCCGGCACCCCCGGTGTCCTGGCGGTTCCCGCCTTCGCCCAGCGGGTCACAGTCACCGAGATCAAGGCCCCGCCCCAAGCGGCCCTCGACGTGACCGAAGCCTCGATTGTCGTGTCAGGCGGCCGGGGTCTCAAGGAACCGGCCAACTTTAAACTGGTCGAGGACTTGGCCGCCGCATTCGGGTCGGCGGCGGTCGGGGCCAGCCGAGCGGTGGTCGACGCCGGCTGGCGGGAGCACGGAGCCCAGGTCGGCCAGACCGGGAAGACCGTGGCGCCATCGCTCTATGTTGCGATCGGGATTTCCGGGGCCATCCAGCATTTGGCCGGGATGCGGACCTCCAAGGTCATCGTCGCCATCAACAAGGACAAGGATGCCCCGATTTTCAAGGTGGCCGACTACGGCATTATTGGCGACCTGTTCGAAGTCGTGCCGCGACTAACCGAAGCGATTCGCAAACTCAAAGCGGAGTAGCGCCCTCCATGACGGAGAGCTTGCCCGACCTCATGGTCGATGCCACCCGAGTTGCGGCACTCGCGCTCGGCGAAGACGGTGCCGTCGACCTCACTACCGCGGTGACGGTCCGCCGGCCGGTACCCGGCGAGGCCGTCATCGAAGCCCGGACGCCGGCCGTGATATCCGGTCTCCTCTACGCGGAGGTCACCGCCCGAGTCGCCGGTTGCTCGGTGGCCTGGACCGTGGCTGAGGGTGACCAGGTTCAACCCGGAGTCATCGGCCGGATCAAGGGTGACTTGGCCGCGATCCTCCGGGCCGAGCGCGCCCTGCTCAACATTCTCCAACGGGCTTCTGGAATCGCCACGGCGACCCGGGCGTTCGTGAACGCGATCGAAGGGACCCGGTGCCGGGTCCTTCACACTCGAAAGACCGCGCCCGGACTTCGGCTCCTCGATGTGGCGGCAGTCGTGGCGGGTGGCGGGGCGGTGCACCGGCTCGACTTGACCCATACGGTCATGATCAAGGACAATCACTGGCGGGCGTTGGTCCGGGAGGGCCGCGGGGTCGCTGAGGCGCTGGTGGCGGCGCGCGCGCGGGGTGCGATCGCCTGCCAGGTGGAAGTCGAGACCGAGGCACAGGTCATCGACGCGAGTCGGGCCGGCGCCGATCGGCTGCTGGTCGACAATCAGACCCCCGGGATGGTGGCCAGGTGGTCAGAACTGGCCCGAGCGCTCCAGCCGCTGATTGCCATCGAAGCGACCGGCGGGATCGTGCTCACCAACGCTCGAGCCTATGCGGAATCCGGCGCGGACTTCATTTCCGTCGGGGCCTTGACCCACAGCGTGACCGCGGCCGACCTCTCGCTGGAGCTCGAATAACGTGGCCGAGATTCTCCCCGTCGCCCATCAACCCGCCTTGCCGCAGTCCCAATTGATCAAGGCCGAGGCGCCCGGCCCCGAGGCCATCGAGATGGACCTGTTGTTTGTCGGGGCCGGCCCCGCGGGCTTGGCGGGGGCGATCGAATTCGCCAAGCTGGCGAAGCAGGACGGCTCGTTAGGCGATCTCAATATCGGCGTCCTCGAAAAAGCCGGCAGTCTGGGCGAGCATTGCCTTTCCGGTGCGGTGGTCAATCCCCGGACCTTCACCGAGCTTTTCCCTGACGTGCCGGTCGCCGAGTTGCCGTTCCGGCAGCGAGTGGGCGGGGAGGCGGTGTACTTGATGACCGAAGGATCCTCGATTCGGATTCCAACCCCGCCCACCATGCACAACAGCGGCAACTACGTGGCCTCGCTCTGCGAAGTTGTCCGGTGGATGGGCACCAAAGCGGAGGAGTTGGGCGTCAATATCTTCGCCGGCTTCCCGGCGGATTCGCTGCTGGTGGAGGGCACCCGGGTGGTCGGGGTCCGGACCACGCCGTCGGGTCTCGACCGGGACCGAAATCCCGGCGAGGGTTTCGCCGAGCCGACCGACTTGTCGGCGAAGGTGACGGTGCTGACCGAGGGCACCAGGGGGCCTTTGTCTCAGGCTTGGCGCGACTGGCGCGGCGTCGGATCGCCCAATCCTCAGATCTTTGCGTTAGGCGTCAAAGAAGTGTGGGACGTCAAGCGGCCGCTCGACCGGATCATTCATACCCTGGGCTGGCCGCTACCCCGCGACGCCTTTGGCGGGACCTTCATGTATCCGATGGGCCCAAGCCAGGTCGCGATCGGATTGGTGGTCGGACTCGATGCCAAGGATGCCGGACTCGACGTCCACGAGTTGCTCCAACGAACCAAGCTCCATCCGTTGTTCCGGCCGTATTTCGAGGGTGGGCAGCTGGTTGAGTGGGGCGCGAAGACCATTCCGGAAGGAGGGTTCTACGCGCTCCCGGATCGGTTTTCCGGCGACGGGCTGATCATGGCCGGCGACTGTCTAGGGACCGTCGAGGTGGCGAGCCTCAAAGGCATCCACTACGCCATGCAATCAGGGATGTTCGCGGCCCGCTCGGCCTTCGCGGCGCTCAAGGCCGGGAATACCGGCGCGACCGGCCTCCAGTCGTACGATGCCATGCTCCGGGGCAGCTACGTGGTGTCCGATCTCAAGAAGCGCCGCAACATGCGCCTCGCCTTCAAGCAAGGCTTCTATGTCGGCGGCCTCAAGAGTGTGTTGATGACCGCTACCAACGGTGCGTTCCCCGGGGCGCAGATTCACAGCGAGGCCGACGTCCAAGCGCCGCGCGACGTCCGGCCCCGGACCCCGTTCGTGCCGGATAACACCCTGACCTTCAGCAAGGTCGACGCGGTCTTCAAGTCCGGAAACGCGACCCGTGATACCATTCCGAGCCACCTGATCGTCGGCCAAGACATTCCGGCGGCGGTCGCAGATTTCTACAGCCATGTCTGTCCCGCCGGGGTCTACGAGCGGGTCGGCGACGAGCTCCGGGTCAATCCGCCCAATTGCGTCGATTGCAAGGCCACCGACGTCGTCGGCCCGCGGTGGACCCCCCGCGAAGGCGGCAGTGGTCCCAAATATCGGGTGATGTAGAAACCTTGGCGCTCCCGCTCAAGTCGGCCCCGGGACGGTCCCGATCGTGGCGCTGACGGCTCATGCGATCGACGGCTACCGCCAACAGTGCATCGAGGCTCAAATGACCGACTATCTGACCAAGCCCTTTTCCCAAAGCCAACTGAGCGAGCTGCTCAATCGCTGGCTTCCGGTGCGCACCGAGGGGGCCGGTTAGGGCTCTCGGACCAGCGAGAAGTTGGTCACCTTGAGGCCGAGTTCGTCGTCGATCGCGTTCTTGATGTAGTCGATCGTTGCGTCGGTCGGGAACCCATACTGTTGATCGAACGAGACGTTAATGGCGTCCGCCCTGACGTACCCGTCCCGCACGATCGCGAACAACCCTGGGACATCGGGATAGGCCTCGCTCAGATTCGCGGGCAGCGGTTGCTGAGTGGCGACGACCGTGCGGCTCAGGACCAGTCGGTTTACGACCACGACCCGGACCGGGCCCGCGTTCTGACAAAAACACAGCCGCTCGATGGTGACCGCGTAGTCGGCCGGATTCTGTCGGTCCCAGATCCGTTTGGCCCCATTGAACTGGTCCAGGGAACGGCCCGGCTCGGTGAGGCCGCAGCCAGCCCATGCCAGAGCCATCAGAACGGGAATCAACCGGCGCATAGGCTCATTTCCGATCTCAACGCGAACGTTCGAGAACACATTTGAAGGGGGAACGGGTCTCCGGATCGTGGCTTTGGTGCGGGCCGCACTCCCATGGTGGTGGGATCGCGACCCGGAGCCCGAGTCCCTTGACGCACAACTCGGGCCCCTGGAGTTGTGCGTGAATCGCTGTTGCGAGACAACGAGTTATCCCTGTTGTGATCAGGATCACACTGACGAAACGACACGGGTTATCGGTCCGAACTCGTGTCAGAGTGACACGGCTCTCACTCCGATCCAAGCAGTTGGGTCACCAGTCGCACGTAGCAATCCACTCCATCGAGGAGCTCGGCTTTTCGGATCCGCTCGTCCGCGGTGTGGGCCACTCGGATGGTGCCGGGACCAAGTTGGTACCGAGTGCCCCAGGGGGCCAAATGGGCCAAATCTGAAGCGAACTTGACCGTGGTGGTGTCCCAACCGGGTAGCGCCGGCGAGAGTGCTTCCGGGAACGCAAACAGCCGGGTCACCGTGACGCCGGAGCCGGCGGCTTGCCGGACCGCCGCCTCGAGCGGCGCAGGGTCAGCCACCGTGCGGTACATCAGGGTGGCGCTCGCTTGGGCCGGGATCACGTTCGGAGCGACCCCGCCGGCCAACAGCCCGATATTGAGCGTGGTATCGCCGAGGGTTCGATCGCTCGGCAGCGGCAGGGAACGGATTCGAGCCAATCCATCAAGTAACCGCTCGGTCGCCGAGTCCCCCTCCTCCGGGTAGGCGGAGTGGGCCGCTTTGCCGATGGCCGTCAGCTGGAGACACACAGCGCCCTTTTGGCCGATCGAGAGCCGATTCTCGGTTGGCTCGCCGTTGATCAGAACCCGGCCCTTGGGTTCAAGGACGTTCGAGGCCTGGGCTCCATCGCCGCCGGTTTCCTCGCCGACCTGAAACAGCAGAGCAATCCGTTGCTCTCCCCAAGATCGGAGCGTTTCGGCCGCGGCGATCATCGCGGCCGCGATGCCTTTGGCGTCGCAACTGCCGCGCCCATAGATCCACTCATCGTCTTCGCCCACCGGCAACTCGGGAGGGACCACGTCGAGATGGGTCGACAGAACGACGATTGGTGGCAGGGCGAGGGTCGCGTAGAGCACGTCGCGGCCCGGCTCGACGGGGAGCCGCCGCACTGAGTAGCCGATCGACTCCAACAGGGCGGCAGTGAAATCGACCACCGCGCGTTCCTGGCCGGTGGGCGAGGGGATGTCCATCAGTTGCCGGGTCAGCCGGATCGGGTCGATCACCATGGGGTCACGGTCGGCCAGACCGCCTCCGATAGGAAGCAAAGTGGGCGAAACCTAACGGAACCCGCAACTCTTGGCACCGTGCTCCGGGTGTGCAACAAATCGACGAGGCCTCGTCATATCGCCTAGTCCCCCGCAACGCCAAGAGGAAGCCGAGGACGCCAGTGGCCAGTCAAGTTGTGGTAGTGGGCCAGGGGCTCGCGGCCGTCGCAACGGCCCATGCACTGCTAGGCCGGGGTTGTAGCGTGCTGCTCATCGAAGAGCGGGAGCCGGTCGCCGCCGGGTCCTCGAGCGAGGTGGAGTCGTATCGCCCATGGTGGCCGTGGGACGAGGTCATGACCCGCTTGGCGTCCCGTGGAACCGACCTGCTCGACCGACTCTGTCTCGACAGTCGCGGCGCCTTCGACATGAATCGCCGGGGCCAGCTATTGGTTGCGGCGGAGCCGGACATCGCCGGTCGACTCCACATCGCCGCCGGCCGGTACGCCGCCTCCGGTGGCGGGCCGCTCCGCGAACACACCTCGCCAGACTGGTACTTGCCGGCGCCACTGGACGGCGTTCGGGGGGTCCCGGGCGGGCTCGATTTGCTCGAAGGTCGAGGCCTGCTCGCCGCGATGCCGTTCTTGGGCGCCGGTGCTCGATTGGGGGTCATGGTGCGTCGGGCCGGGTGGGTCGACGGGCGGGCCTTGCGGCGCTGGCTGCTCGGGGTGTTTCGAGCCGGCGGCGGTACCAGCGCCACGGATTCGTTGAGTGGGGCCGAACGGGCCGGCACCGAGGGCTGGACCATCTCGCTGGCCTCTGGGCTCAAACTCAAGACCGACGGCATCGTGCTCGCCGGGGCTCGGGCCGCGTCGCTGGCCTTGAAGCTCGATGTCGACCTCAGTCTGCTCATCGGCACCCGGTTCGTCGGAGTCCTTCGGGGCTCGGCAGCCCTCCTGAGCGATGGCGCGCCAATGGTCACCGTTTTGAACGCCCTTGAGACGGACGACGGTAGCTCGCCGGACCTTCGGGCCGACGGAGCGGACCTTCGGATCGAGCGGCTAGTGCCCAGGGCAGCAGCAGCCGACGGGCCGGCCCTTGCCGGTTCGATCCTCGAGCGGATCGCCGCCGTCGTGCCTGCCCTCGCGACCCACCGAGGTCCGCCGGATCGGCTGGAGGTCAGTCTGACCGCCGCAACGATCGGGCGCGACCACCGCCCCCTCGCCGGGGTCGTCGACCGGCGAGGATGCTACGTCGTGACTGGCCTCGAGCCGGACGTCAGTCTGACCCTCGGCGCCGCAGACTTGGTGGCGGGGTACTTCGGTCGAGATCGGCTGCCCTCAGTCGCCCCCGCCGTGGCCCCCAGCCGGGTGAGTCTTGCCGATTGATTTCTGACCGCAATACTCGTATTTCTCTCCAGGTACCGAACATGACCTTTGAGGAGGTTGGGCGATGATGCGGATCGGGACAGTAGCATGGGGGGCGTTGGTACTTGCACTAGGGGTCAGCGGGTCGTCCGCGGCCCAGGCCAAGCCGGTGGCGTCACCGCGCGATTCAGTCAAGGCAACCGTGGGCGGCGCGACGCTCGAGGTCAACTACGGACGCCCATTCAAGAAGGGCCGACTCGTCGTCGGCGGCTTGATACCGTATGACCAAGTCTGGCGGACCGGCGCGAACGAGGCCACCTCTTTGGTGACGAGCGGTACTCTCATGATCGGCAGCCTGATGGTGCCGGCGGGTAAGTACACGTTGTATACCTTGGCAAGCAAGACCGGCTGGAAGTTGATCATCAACAAGCAGACCGGGCAGTGGGGAACCGAGTACAAGCCAGAGATGGACCTGGGGCGGGTCGACCTCAAGATCGAGGCCCTCCCCGCCGAGGTCGAGCAATTCGCGATCAAATTGGTGCCGACCGGCACGACCGGTCAAATCCGCCTCGAGTGGGACAAGACGGTCGCGTGGGTCTCGTTCATGACGCACTAAGATGAAAGAACAAGATCGGGAGCCCCTCGCCACCGTCGCGCTGATCGCCGCATTTGTGGATGGGTTTCGCGGCCCCGAAGAGACCACCCAACTGCAGGCCATTGCCAAAGACATTGGGGGCAGTGACTACGATACGATCGCCCGCAACGTGCTGAGCGGGCAGACCAAGCTGACCGACGTCGTCGGCCGGCTCTCCGATGAAGCTCGGCCCCAGACGTACGAGCTGGCGGCCTGTGTCGTCCACGCCGACGGGGTAGCGAACGAGAAGGAGAAGGCTTTCCTTGCCGAGCTCAGGACCGTTTTAGAGCTCGATCCCGCCGCCACGGCCGAGGTCGATGCGGTAGCCGGCGGATTGGGTGGAGCGGCCGCGACGGTGCCGACCGTGGTCGCGGTGGCCTCAACGGACTCGCCGGCCGCCCAGGAGGAGCTGATCCTCAACAGTGCCATGCTGACGGGGGCCCTCGAATTGTTGCCTCAGAACCTGGCGACGTTGGCCATCGTGCCGCTCCAGCTTCGGATGGTCTACAAGATCGGTCAAAGCC
>JANNQX010000166.1:0-7785 GCA_031400975.1 Gemmatimonadota bacterium | reverse complement strand
CCAACTCAATTGGGGCACCTCGTACCTCGTCAACGATTTCTACCGCCGGTTTCTCAAACCGGGCCGGACCGAACGGCACTACGTCGCGGTGGCCCGGATCACCACCGCTCTGTTGATGGCCGCCGCGGCCGGGGTCACCCTGGTGCTCGACTCCGCCCGAGCCAGTTTCGAATTGATGATGTCGGTCGGCGCCGGTACCGGTCTCATTTATCTGCTCAGATGGTTTTGGTGGCGGATCAACGCTTGGAGCGAAATCGCGGCGATGCTGAGCTCCTTTGTGGTGGCCCTCGGATTCTTCATCGGGGCAAAGCTCGGCCACCCGGTCGCCTCGCACATCTCACTATTGGCCACCGTCGGAATCACCACGGTCGTGTGGGTGGCGGCCACCTATCTGACTGCGCCGACCGATCCAGCCGTGCTCGACCGATTCTATCGGCTCACCCGCCCGGCCGGCCCCGGATGGGATCTGGTCCGGGCCCGGACCGGCTTGCCGCCCTCGCCCGATAGCTTGGCCCACTCCATTCTCGGCTGGGTTCTTGGCTGCGTCGTGGTGTACGCGGCGCTCTTCGGGATGGGCAGCTTTCTCTACGGACACAATGGTCCGGCCTTGATGTGGCTGGTGGTGTTGGCGGTGAGCGGTGGCGGATTGATCCGCCTCCTCCCGAAGCTGTGGGGCAGCAACACCGCGTGAGGGCCACGAAGGCCGTAGTCCTCGCCCGGGGACTCGGCACTCGAATGCGCCGCCTGGCCCCGGGTCTGGCCCTGACCGCCGACCAGCAGGCGATGGCCGATCGCGGGATCAAAGCCCTCGTGTCCGTCGGGCGCCCGCTGCTCGACTACGCCCTCTCCGACCTGGCCGATGCCGGGATCGAGGAGGTCTGCCTGGTCGTCGGCCCCGAACACGATGCCGTCACCCGCCGCTACCGCGACACGATCGTCCCGGCGCGGCTCCGGATTACCAGTGCCATCCAACCCGAACCCAAAGGCACCGCCGACGCCGTCCTCGCCGCCGCCGCCTTTGCCGCCGGCGACGATTTCCTATTGGTCAACTCCGACAACATCTACCCGGTAGCCGCTCTCAGGGCCCTGGCATCGCTCGACACCCCAGGCCTAATCGGCTTCGACCCCGAAGCCCTGGTTGTCGAAAGCAACATCCCCGAATCCCGAATCGCCCAATTCGCCCTGATCCAAACCACCCCCGACTCCTTCCTGTCCCAGATCACCGAAAAACCCGCCGAGCGCCGAGCGCCGAGCCCCGAGCGCCTAGTGTCGATGAATTGCTGGAGGTTTGGTCCGAAGATCTTTGACGCCTGCCGGCTCGTGACCCCGTCGCCGCGGGGCGAATTGGAGCTTCAGGACGCCGTCACCATCGCCATGGCTCGGTTTGGCGAGCGATTTCGGGTGGTGCCCTTCTCGGGCGGTGTGCTCGATCTTTCCAGTCGGGCCGACATCGAGGCGGTGACCGCCCGGCTCCACGGGCGCGAAGTGGTTCTCTAGATGAACGAGCGGGCGGCACTACTCGAGATTGGCTTCACGGACGCCGAAGCCGCCAGGCGCCTGGCCGCCATTGCGCTGGTTCGGTCGGCCGACATCGAGGCCCAGGCTTGGTACCACGTGCCGGGCCGGATCGAAGTCCTCGGCAAACATACCGACTACGCCGGCGGCCGAAGCCTCGTCTGCGCCACTGAACAAGGGATCGCGGCCGGGGCCGCCCCTCGTGCTGATGGGGTCGTCCGGATGATCGATGCCGTGTCTCGGGAGGTCCGGGAGTTCCCGGTCGATCCCGACCTGATCGCTCCCCGGGGCGACTGGGCCAATTACCCGATCACCGTGGTCTCCCGGCTGGCCCGTGATTTCGGCTCGGCGGTGGGTGGGTTCGATCTGGGTTTCGCCAGCGATATTCCGATCGCGGCCGGCATCAGCAGCTCGACGGCCCTCGTCGTTGCGGTAGCCCGGGCCGCCATCGACCTGTACGCCCTCGACCGGACCGAAGCCTACCGGAACGACATCCGCTCGCTGGAGGACTTGGCGGCCTATCTGGGCGCCGTCGAAAACGGCCGGCCCTTTCGAACCTTTGGCGCAACCGGCGGCGTCGGGACGTTAGGCGGCAATCAGGATCACACCGCGATTCTCTGCTCCATCCCCGACGCATTGACTCAAGTTCGCTTCGATCCCGTGGCCATCGAATGCCGGGCGGCCTGGCCGACGGATTTTTGCTTCGTCATCGCCGCCAGTGGCGTGGTGGCGGAAAAAGCCGGCCCTGCCATGGAGCATTACAACAACCTGGCTCGGCTGACCGAACGGCTTCGAAGTCTCGTCGTGGGCTCCAATTCCTCCTCGACCCTTGGGCGGGTCATTATCGACGGGCCGGAAATCCAGCTTCCCTCGGCCGGCGATCTCGACCCGGCCGATCAGGCTCGCTTGTCCCGACGGCTGACCCAGCTCACCGCCGAGTGCCGGGTCCTTATTCCAGGGGTCGTTGATGCGTTAGGGAAACGGGACTTCGATCGGCTCGGCCACCTGGTTGCGGCCTCCCAGCATGGGGCGGAGTTGGGACTCGAAAATCAGCTTCCGGAAACCATCGCCCTGGTCGAACAGGCCCGCCGTTTTGGAGCCGTGGCCGCGTCGGCGTTTGGAGCGGGATTCGGCGGGAGTGTCTGGGCGATGGTGGCGGTCGAACGGGCCGAGTCATTGATCGAGCAGTGGGGGCGGGAATACCGGCGCCAGTTTCCCGAGCGGGCCGAAGCCCGGTTCATGACGACCAGACCAGCCCCCGCAGCAAGCCGCCTGACGGGGGATGGCCTTGGCTCGAGCTAACGGCGGAGCTTCCGGAGCAGCCGGAGAATTTCGAGATAGAGCCACACCAGCGTCACCGTGACCCCAGTGGCAAAGGCCCATTCATACTCCCGCGGGGCTCGGCCCGCGACCCCGTCGTCGATCGCCCGGAAGTCGAGCAGCAGGTTCACCGCGGCAAGCCCAGTCACGAAGAGACTGAATCCGATGCCGATAGGCCCGCTTTCCACGAGGAACGGAATCGTGTAGCCCCCAAACAGCCGCAGGCCGAGCGAAATCAGGTAGAAAACGAAAATGCCGCCGGTCAGCCCGACCACAACGGCTTTGAACCGGTCAGTGACCTTGATGGCGCCGGTGCGATAGGCGCCCAACATGACGATGAACGTTCCGCTGGTGAGCCCCACGGCAAGCATCGGAAGCCCCTTGTACTGGGCGTTGGTGGCCGCCGAGATCAATCCGAGGGCCGCCCCTTGGCACAGGGCATAAAGGGGGCCGGCCCAACTCGCCGTCAGCGGCCGAAAAGCAACCAGGAGGCTCAAACCCAACCCGATCAGCACCGATCCGATCATGGTTGGAAACAAGAGCGCCGGCGGAAACCGACCGGTACCAAGTGACCACCACGCGACGCCCCCGGTCAGCACAACCAATCCGAGCAGCAGGGCGGTCTTGTGCACGGTACCCGCCACGGTCATGGGGACAGTGGACGTCGCCGCCCCGGCGGCGGTCTCGATCCGACGGAGGATCGGGTTGCTGGTTGTCGTCGCGTTTGCCATCGCGTCTCCAAGGGTAAAGGACCGTCAAAGCCGATCTAAGACCGACGCAAAATTAGCGCCTGGCCTGTTCGAACGCGTAGGCCAGCTGAAGGACCCCGAAATCGTCCCGGTGCCGCCCTACGATTTGGAGCCCGATCGGAAGGCCGCCGGCCCCGAAGCCGGCCGGGACCGAAATCGCCGGGCAGCCGGTGGCCGAGATCCAATAGCAGGACTTCATCCAATCGATGTAGGTCGTCATCGCCACCCCGTTGATGGCCCGAGGGTACTCCACTTCGAGATCGAACGGCATGACTTGAGTGACCGGCAAGACCAGAAATTCGTACCGCTCGAAGAATCGCCGGATCCGGTGAAACAGGGCCGTCCGCTGGAGCTCGGCTTGGCCGACATCCAAGCCGGACAGGGCCCGTCCCTGCTCGATGTTCCATATGATGGTGTCTTTGAGGCTTTCCCGGTGGCGGGCCCAGTTCTCTTGGTGGGTGGTCGCGAAGTGCCAGGCCCGGAGCGTCCTGAAGATGAAATCGGCGTCGTCGACATTCGGCTCGGCGTCTTCCACCACGCAGCCGAGCGACTCAAAACGGGGTCGGTGGGCGTCGAGATGCTCAGGGATTTGCGGCTCGTACGGCAGTCCGCCGAATCGAGGAGCCCACGCCACCCGGACGCCTCGAAAGTCTCTGCCTAACGGCGCGGCAAACCGGCTCCCGGACTCCTCGATCGCAATCGGCGACCGAGGATCCGGTCCGGCCACCGCCGCCAACATCATGGCCGCGTCCCGGACCGTCCGCGCCATCGGGCCCGAGACCGCCAAACCGACACCCGCCAGCCGGTCCGGCCAATTCGGAACCCTCCCGGGCGAGGGCCTCAGTCCGACCACATTGCAAAACGCCGCCGGGTTGCGAAGCGACCCGCCCATGTCGCTGCCGTCGGCGATCGGCACCATTCCCGCGGCCAGGGCCACCGCGGCGCCACCACTCGAACCGCCACATGTCTTGGTCGGGTCGAAGGGGTTCCGAGTCGGCCCGAACACCGGGTTGAAGGTATGGGAACCGGCACCCCACTCCGGCGTATTGGTCTTCCCGACCGTGATCGCACCCGCCGCCTTCAACCGCTCGACGATCAGCGCATCCTCGGCTGGGACATGGTTGGCAAACAACGGCGACCCATAGGTGGTGCGAATTCCTTTGGTTTCGAAGAGGTCCTTGTGCGCCACCGGAAGGCCGTGCAGCAGGCCCAGCGGCTCGCCTCGGGCCTGGCGTTCATCGGCGGCCAAAGCCGCGGCCATCGCCTGCTCGGCCACCAAGGTGACGATGGCGTTGAGTCCCGGGTTGACCCGGGCAATCTGGTCGAGATGGGCCGCCATGACTTGGCGGGCCGAGACCTCGCCCCGATTCAGTCGATCTCTGATTTCGATCGCGCTCAAAGCACAAAGGTCGCTACTCATCGATCGAGGTAGTCCTGGTAACTGAGTTGAGAGAGCGCTCGGCCGAGCCTGAGGTCCTTCTCGGTCGGTTGGCCCTGGCTCGACGTGATCCGCCCGGCCCGGTGGTCGTAGACCAGCGATCCGTTCGGCGTCACCATCCCGAACCCGGTTTCGAATCCGTAGTATGCAAACGGGGCTGCCGTCAGGTTGAGGAGCGAAGTACTGTACCGATAGGGTTGCTTGGCCGTGAGCCCGGCTGCCGCGAGCAACGTCGGAGCAATGTCCGTTTGCGAGCCGATCCGGTCGGACACCGAATCGGTGACGGTCAACGCTCCACCCAGCCACAGCATCGGAATTCGGAACATGGCCTGGGCGTCTCGGGGCGGCGCCGCATCGTCAAGCGGCACCACCCGGCGTCCATGGTCGGCCACGATCACGACCAGCGTCTTGGCCCACCACGGCTTGGTCCGAGCTCGGTCGACGAACCGGCCAATGACCTGGTCGGTGTAGGCCAGGGAATTGAAGTACTGGCTCTGCCAGTCGGCGCCCGGAATGCGAATGGCATCGGGCGTCTCGAACGGCTCGTGGCTCGAGAGGGTGAGCCAGACCGAGAAGAACGGAGTCGTTTCTCGATCTAGGTCGCGCAAGACCCGGTCGGCCACGACCCCGTCATGGGCGCCCCATTTCGAGTTCCAACTCTCGGGCGGAAATCCATCCTTGCCGGTTACTCGCTGGTACCGGGCATTGGCCAAATACGCCTTGAGCGAGGCGAACTCGACCTCGCCGCCATAGTAAAACGACGAGCGATACCCAGCGGCTTCGAAATCCGCATTGAGAAACGGCAACGCCCGTGTCTTGCTCGGCACCTTCAAGATCGAGCCCTGGGGCAGGCCGGGGAATCCGCTCAGCACGGACGCGATCCCCTTGTCGGTCCGATCGCCGGCCGAGTAGAACTGCCGGAACAGGAGACCCTGCCGGGCCAGGCTGTCCATCCGAGGCGTAACGCCCGGTTGGCCGCCTAACGATCCGAAGGCCCGGGCACTGGCGCTTTCCCAAACAATGACCAAGATGTTCGGCCGGGTGATCGTGACCGCCCGGTTTCCGCCGGTCGCCGGCCGAGCGGCAATCTGGGCGGCTTCCTTGGGGGTAAACCGTTGGTATGGGTTGGTTCGATCGTACAGCCCCCGGTACACTGAGTCGAAGAATCCCCAGGCCGCGTTCTCCGCGGCCAGATTGACGAACGGCTCGGTCGATCGGTAGGCACTGCTTCCGGTCAGTGGCCAGGTCTGAAGCCCGCCCCGTGACGGAAAGACCAACGCCGCGATCAGGAGGAGCAGGGGCACCGAGTAAAAGACCGAGATCGGGGTCAGCGACGCCAGGTCGCGGCCGACCCACCGCCGCCAGGCGGCCAGAGCACCTCCCGCCAGCAACACCGCCAGGGCGACCAGGGTGAGTCGCGGGGTTCCGCCGGTTGAAGCCCATGCCTCGGTGGGGGTCTTGAGATACCAGAGGACCGTGGCGTCGATCCGCTTGTCCCAGTGGCGGAAGATCTCGAGATCGGCCGCCACCAAGATCGAGACTCCAACCACCGCGACGACGCTCCACGCCACGATCAGACGCCGGACCCAGGGCAGCAAGATCCGGGGCGGCGAGAACACCAGGAGCAAGGCCGGCACCGCCGTCAGATACGAGGCGGAGGACATGTCGAGCCGGAATCCCCAGCCGAAGCCGCTCAGGAGGTCGGTGGCCGAAAGTCCGGTGGCCCGGGCATGATGGTAGCCGAGAAACAGCACCCGGGCGGCCCAGAAGTAGAGCAGCCAGAAGGCGAAGATCTTGAGGTAAACCCTGACGCGATCGAGCATCCTGGAGCTAAACTACGGGGGTGACGGCAACTTTGCAGGGCCTCAATACCGAATTTCCCATTATTCGATCCGCCGCCTATCTCAATCACGCGGCCTCCTCACCGCTGCCCAGCCGGGCGGCCAGTGCCCTCCGAGGTTACACCAACGACCGGGAGCGGCTGGTTCATCTCTACCAAGCCGGCCGGCAGGACTACGATTGCCGGGCCCTCAAGACCAAGCTCGGCCTCCTGCTTGGCGCCGGTGCCCAGTCGATCGACTTTGTCCCCACCACCACCGATGGGATCAACGCGATTCTGGGCGGGCTCGATTGGCGCCCCGGCGACAACGTCCTGGTGCCGGCCAACGATTTTCCCGGTGTTCTGTATGCGTGCCTCAACTTGGCCCGCCGGGGTGTCGAGGTCCGGCAAGTGCCCGTCGACGGCCACCTCGACTTGGGTGCGCTGCTTGGCCGAGCCGACAACCGGACCCGGGCAGTGGCGGTAAGCCACGTCCATTGGCAATCGGGTCACCGAATCGATCTGGCCCACCTTGCCGCCGGATGCCGGGCCATCGGTGCCCTTTCGGTCGTGGATGCGATTCAGAGTGTCGGCTCGGTGCCGATCGACGTTACGGCCGTCGGAGTCGACGTGCTGGTGGCGGGAACCTATAAGTGGCTGATGGGTATTCCCGGGGCGGCCGTGCTCTACGTCAGCGAAGCGGCTCTTGCCGCGGCAACGCCCGACCGGGCCGGATGGACCAGTATGGAGGCGTCGGTTCACGCCGAGCCCCGGCTGGCCTGGGCCGAGGGCGCGGCCCGGTTTTCGGTTGGCGGCCGCCCCGATCCGGTGTTGATCGTCTTAGAGAAGTCACTCGACTTGCTGCTCGAGCTTGGGGTCGACCGGGTCGCGTCCCACACGACCGAGCTCATCAACCGTTTGATCGCTGGACTTGCCGACACCGG
>JANNQX010000165.1:0-2418 GCA_031400975.1 Gemmatimonadota bacterium | reverse complement strand
CCATGCGAACCGGCTACGGGATCGACCACGTGTCGTCGGTGCCAACCGGAGTCGACACTGACTTTTTTACGCCGAGCGGCACGGCAGCCCGGAACCCACAGGAGATCGTTTTCACAGGCTCGATGGATTGGATGCCAAACGTCGACGGCATCGGTTGGTTCTGTAGCGAGGTCATGCCCACGATCCACCGTTCGGTTCCGGCCGCCACCCTTTCGGTCGTCGGCCGGACCCCCCTCCCCGCCGTCTTGGCCCTGTCGTCGGAGCATCGGTGGGTGACGGTGACCGGGACGGTCCCGGACGTCCGTCCCTACTTGGAGCGAGCCGCGGTCCTCGTCGTGCCGCTGCGGGTGGGCGGCGGGACCCGCCTCAAGATCTTTGAAGGGATGGCAATGAGCCGCCCGACGGTCTCGACGACAATCGGAGCGGAAGGGTTGCCGGTGCATCATGACGACGACATCCTCATCGCCGATTCGGCCGAGGCTTTCGCAGCCGCCGTCGTTCGGATCCTGCGGTCTCCCCAGGAGGGGGATGCGATCGGGGCCCGAGCCGCCCGACGAGTCCGCGCCGAGATGGGTTGGTCTCGGGCTGCCGATGGGTTCGCTTCGATTTGCGAATCCGTCGTCGCACAAGCCCGGGTCAGTCGCCGGCAGACGGCCGGCGCATGAGACCTCGGGTTGCCCTGATTTGCCACCACGATGCTCCTTTGCATCGTCAAGGGTTTGCTCGGTGGCTGGCGTCCTGGGCAGACCTGACCGCGGTCGTCGTCATCACCGAACGTCGTCAACTGCTGAAGAAGCGGCTGGTCCGGGAGTACCGCCGGGTTGGACTGGTCCGCCTGCTGGATGTGCTGGCGTTTCGGCTCTACTACCGATTGTTTTCTTCAAAGGGCGACTCGGCTTGGATCAGCCGTCGCCTGAGCGAACTCGAAGAATCCTACCCCGCCGTGGGCCCTGCCACCCGGGTCGTTCAGGTGGCCTCACCCAATTCCCGAGAGGCTCAGGATCTGTTGGAATCGGCCCGGCCGGACCTGACCTTCGCCCTTTGCAAGTCGATTCTCGCCGAACGGGTGTTTTCGATTGCCCGGCGTGGAACGATCGTACTCCACCCGGGGATTTGCCCCGAATACCGAAACGCCCACGGATGCTTCTGGGCCCTCGCGAATGATGACCTTGAGCGGGTCGGGATGACCATGCTTCGGATCGACCGTGGCATCGACACGGGCCCCGTTCTCGGATTCTTCTCGGCTCGGTTCGATGAACTCGGCGAGTCACACATCGTGATCCAGCATCGCGTCGTTTTCGACAATTTGGCCGGCATCGCGGCCCTGGCCACTCAGGTCGTGGAGGGAGCGGCCGAACCGTTGTCGACGGCCGGCCGAGCGTCGCACGAATGGGGACAGCCGTGGCTCACGAAGTATTGGCGTTGGAAACGGCAAGCCCACCGGAGGGCGCGTGAACGTACTATCGCTTGAATACCACGACGTCGTCGAGAGCGTCACGTCGCTCGACGCCAGCGGATTTCCCGGCCGGGCGGCTGATTCGTACAAGATGATCGCGACCGATTTCATCGCCCACCTCGACTCGCTCCGGGGCGTCAGCGAAGTCGGGCTCGACGTGCGGAGTCTGGGGCAAGCGGATCGCCCGGTCTTGTTGACGTTCGATGATGGCGGTGCCAGCTGCGCGACGGTCGTGGCTCCATTGCTCGAAGCGAGAGGCTACCGGGGCCATTTCTTCATCACCACGGAACGAATCGGCACGCCAGGCTTTTGCACCGCGGAGCAAATTCGGGGTCTCGCCGCGGCGGGCCATATCGTTGGCAGTCACTCCCACACGCACCCAATTCGGATGGGCCGCCTTTCGATCGAGGCCCTGCGAGCTGAGTGGTCAAGCTCGGTGGGCCATCTCGGTGAGATTCTCGGCGGCCCGATTTCGACGGCCTCCGTCCCTGGCGGGTATTTCAACGGCCAAGTGGCAATGGCCGCGGCCCACGCTGGAATCGAGTGGCTGTTCACCTCCGAGCCAACGATGACGGTCGACCACGCGGATCACACCGCGATCTTGGGTCGTTACACCCTCCGCCGAGCCTCTTCCAGCGCGGAGGTAGAACGCCTGGTGGGACGACTCGGACTTGAGCGGGCCCGGCATTGGCTCGGGTGGAACACGAAGAAGTTGGCGAAGGCCGTCGCGGGGCGAACGTACTTGAGGATCCGAGCGGCGTTGTTCAGAGATCGCGACGGGACGGAAGCGTAGCGACCTTTTCGGCGGGTCGTTAGACTTTGCCGATTACACTTTCATTGGTGATTCATGGCAACGGAAATCAGCGTGTTCGGACTCGGGTACGTCGGCTGCGTATCCGCCGCGTGTTTGGCAAAGGAAGGCGCGTCGGTCATCGGCGTTGACGTGAGTCAGGCCAAGGTTG
>JANNQX010000164.1:0-5663 GCA_031400975.1 Gemmatimonadota bacterium | reverse complement strand
GAACATTACCGCCCTTCGGTTGATTCCGCAGCGCCGGTGACGGGGGTCACAACGTCCGGCAACCCGACCCACTAACCTTGAGTCCGGCGTTCAGCTTCGAGGTGTGGTATGTCCTGGCACTCCCGGATCCTCGCGGTCCTCTCCCTGGTCGCCGTTCCGGCCGCGAGCGCGCAACTGATTCCGATCCGGACCGTCCCAGTCTTCCAGTCCCAGCAGTTCGACTTCTTTCCCTCGCTTGCCATGGCGATGGGTGGGGTGTCGCTTGCGATCGAGGACTCGTTGCTCGACCCGGTCAGGAATCCAGCCAAAGGCTCCCGGATCCGCGGCGCGCGGTTCTTTACCGGGCCAGCGTTTTACCGGGTCGAGAACGGCGCCGGCGCCGGACGGACCCTGCCCTTTGGAGCCTTGGCCCGGTCTGGGACCTGGTACGGAGGGCTGGCCGTCGCGGTTCAGGGGCTCCGCTTGCGGGACCAGGGCGGTTTCGAGGGCTTCGCGTGTCCGGTCTGTGCCGACCGAGGCCTCGATCCAGGCTTGGCCAACGAGACCCAGCGGAACCGGTACGTCTTCGCGACACTGGGCAAGGTAGTTCCCGGGACCGGCCTCTCGATCGGCGGCAGTGCCTCGTGGGCCGGCCTCCACGGGATCCAAAGCATCGACCAAGTTTACGCCGGCGGTGCCCGGATTGACCCCGATGGCTCCGCGGTCGATCTCCGGCTCGGCGTGCTCAAGGAATGGAAGGGCGGTCGCTCACTGACGGGGCTCCTGCTCCACAATCGATTCAACGTGACCCAGACCGTCCTGTACGTCGACCCGATTTGGGACCCCGGCACCCAGGCCCAGGGGCTTCGTCCCCGGATCGAGGACAATGTCGAGCAGAGCCGGACCTGGGGGCTCCATCTGGAGTACGTCTATCCCCTCAAATCACCAGGTTGGCGGGTCGGGTGGGTCGCGACCACCAATCTCAAGTCGCACCCGAAAATCCCGACCTACCGGATTCCCGACGTGGTTCAGAGCATCTGGGACGACCCGGGGCACTCCCAAGCGTTCAACCTCGGAGTCGGCATTGCCAGAGTCCGTGGGGGCACGACGTTAGGCGCCGACCTGATCTACGAGCCGATCTGGAGCCACACCTGGGCCGACGCCGAGGCGCCGATTGGGACGTTTGGCGGGGGTATGCTCGCGGCCGGCGAGAAGACGGTCGAGAACTGGTTTCGGTTCTCCAACGGGGTGGCCCGTCTCGGATTGGCCCATGAGTTTGAGGCCGAGGAGGGCCGGTCAACCACTGTGCGGGTCGGCCTCGCCGCTCATAGTATCAGCTACTCGATGTCTCAAAAGGACCACGTCCAGTCGACCGCGCGGGGCCTTCGCGATGGCTGGATCGAATGGACCCCAACGTGGGGCGTCAGCGCTCGCTTCACCGGTTGGGAACTCCATTACCGGGGCAGCGTCACCGGAACCGAGATTCTTCGGATCCGGGGCGACGACATATTCTTGACCGAACCAGACGGCGGCGGAAACATCTTGGCGCCGACCACCCGGGCCGGCGGACTCGAGGCATCGCGGGTGACGACCCACCAGATCTCGGTGTCGGTCCCGATCCGCTGATCGGTCGCGGGGTGGCGCTAGATTCCCTGGATGGCCAACCTAAGCCGCTATCCAGGATTTCTCGCTGACTTAGTTCGCTACCGCCGGGCCCCGGGAGCGGAGCCGTGGTCGGGGATCTCGATCCGCCCGATGCTCGACGACCGCACCACGACGACGAGCTTCGACGCCCACTACGTCTATCAGGGGGCCTGGGCCCTCCGTCACCTGGCTGCCCATCGGCCGTCCCAGCACGTCGACGTCGGGTCGGAGATTAGGTGGGTTGCCTGCGTTGCCGCATTGACTAAGGTGACCTTCATCGATGTCCGGCCGTTTACCGGGTTGCTCGCCAACCTCGAGTCGCGGGCCGGTACGGTGCTGGCCCTGCCGTTTTCCGATCAAGAAGTCGATTCGCTCTCCTGTCTTCACGTCGTCGAGCACATTGGGTTAGGCCGGTATGGCGACCCGATCGATCCGCTTGGTACCCGGAAGGCGGTCGCTGAGCTCGGCCGGGTGGTGTCGCCCGGCGGCCGGCTGTATTTGTCGCTGCCGGTTGGACGGCCCCGGGTGGTGTTCAATGCCCACCGGATCCACGACCCCGTCACGATCCTCGACTGGCTGGCCGAGGCCGGTCTCCGGCTGGAGCAATTCGCCGGGGTCGACGATCAAGGCCGGTTCGCGGCCGAAGCCGAGCCACGACAGTATCGAGACCACCGCTATGGGTGCGGGATGTTCGTCGCTCGGCGGCCGAGTCGTTCGTGATCGTCGTTAGGCTTCTGGGTGGGCTCGGCAACCAGATGTTCCAGTATGCGGCCGGGCGGCGGGCGGCGGTGGTCAACCGGTGGCCGCTCAAGCTCGATGGGTCGGCGTTTCGGCCGGGGTCGCCCCGGGCTTACGGACTGGACGCCCTCAACGTCGAGGCGCCCTTCCTAACGCCGGCGGAGGTCGGTGCGATCATCGGCCCTCCGCATGGGCTCGGTAAGCGTCTTCATCGGATCCGTCGTCGGTTCAAGATCGGGTACCGTTGGAGTTGGATCCGCGAGGATCGGTTGTCAACGGTCGACCCGAGGATCCTGGCGGCGCCACCTTATACCTACATCGACGGATATTGGCAGTCCGAGAAGTACTTCGCCGACATTGCCGAGACGATCCGGGACGATTTCAGGATCGAGTCCTGGGTCGACCCCCGGGCTCGGGCGATCGCTGGGCAGGTGCTGGGATCGGAATCCGTAAGCCTCCATGTGCGGCGGGGTGATTACGTCACCGATCCCCGAACCAACCAGGCCCATGGAACCTGCACCATCGAGTATTATCAGGAGGCGGCACGGCAGATCGCCGGGCGAGTATCCCGGCCCCACTTCTTTCTGTTCTCCGACGACCCAGGATGGGTGGGGGCGAATCTCAAGCTCGACCACCCGGCGACCTTGGTGAGCCAGCAGCTCTCCGGCAATCAGTACGACGACCTCCGGCTGATGAGCCTCTGCCGTCATCATATCATCGCGAACAGCAGTTTCAGCTGGTGGGGCGCGTGGCTCAATCCCCGGCCCGAGAAGATCGTGTTGGCCCCTCGGCGATGGGCCAACGATCCGAACTGGGACGACCGCGACCTGCTACCCGCCTCGTGGGTCAGGGTGTAGCGGCAGCGCCCCGTTGAGCCAGGACTTGGGCTTCGATCCATGGGTAAGTCTGAGCCACGCCTGCGTGCAGCGATGTCCGGGGCCGCCACCCGATCGACTCGATCCGATCGTTGCTGAAGTTGCGGGACTGAACCCCGACCGGCCCTTCAATATGTCGGATCGCAATCGACTTCTTGGCGACCTGGGCCACGGTCCGGACCAATTCATTAACGCTGACATACTCTGGGCTTCCGATATTCGCCGGCTCGGTGATGTCGGAGTCGGTCAACCGAACGATCCCGTCGACCAGGTCGTCGACGTAGACATAGGACCGAACCGCGGTCCCGTCACCCCAGACGTCGATCGTGGCGCCGTCGGCTGCCTCGGCCACTTTACGGCAGATGGCGGCAGGAGCCTTTTCCCGGCCGCCGGTCCAAGTGCCCTCGGGGCCATAACAGTTCTGAAACCGGGCGATCCGGACCGCCATCCCGTACTTCCGCCCGAACGCCAGGGCGATCCGCTCGCTGTAGAGCTTTTCCCAGCCGTATTCGTTGTCGGGTAACGCGGGATACGCTTCCGCTTCGGTCAGGGCCGGTTCGCCGGGTTTCATGTCGCGGTAAATGCAGACCGAGGACGAAAAGAAATACCGCCCGATCAAGGCCCGGGCCGCCGCGTCGATCATGTTGACATTAATCAACGCGTTGTTATGCATGATGTCACATTCGGCCGAATGAATGAAACCCATTCCGCCCATGTCGGCCGCCAACTGATACACGGTGTCGAACCGACTCCCGGTGGGCGGGGTCACGGCCGCGGCGCAGTCGGTCTTGTCGCGGAGGTCGAGCACGGCGAAATCATCGGCTGCGGTGGCCCCGAACTCTGGGCGTTTGATATCGACGCCCCGGACCCAGTAGCCGTCCCGTTTGAGGCGTTTCACCAGGTGGCCGGCGATGAAGCCGCCCGCGCCGCACACCAATGCTCTCTTCACCCTATTGCTCCTCGGTTGGGCCCGACTCGAACAAAATAGCGCAATCGATCTCGATAGGCCTGGAGGTTACCGGACTCTCGGGTTCACTTCGGGACCGCGGCCATCAACCGCTCCATCGTGCGCCGGAGCGGGAGCGATTTGCCGCCCGGGAGGATACTCCAGCCGTTGAACACCACGATCAAGTCACGCTCCGGAAACGCCATCGGCAACTGACCGCCGAAACCTGATCCGGACCAGACCAACTTGGTGGTGTCAGCGGGGTTCTGATGGAGCCACCACTTGAGCCCGTAGAAAGGCGCCCCTGCCCGGTTGGCCGCCCGGACCGCTGGGGCAACGGACGACTTGACCCAATCCGCAGAGACGACGCGGCTGCCTTTCCAGACTCCGCCGTTCAAGAACAGCTGCCAGATTCTCGCCAGGTCGCGAGCCTCGAGGTAGAGGCCGCCCTCCGTGTCGATCAGGCCGGTTGGGATCCGTTTCCAATACCACCGTTCAATCCCGATCGGCCCGAACAGATGTTTCGCCGCGTACTCCTCGATATCCGAGCCGGTGGCTTGCCGAAAGATGTGGGCCAGGAGCTCGGTTTCCCCGCTACTGTAGTTGAACTCGGTTCCGGGTTCGCGCCCCATCGGGAGGTTGATGGTGTAGTCGACCCAGTCGCGGCTGGCCTCCATGACCACCCCGTTGTTGTGGGGGTCGATATAGGGGAGGTTCTCATTCCAATCCAGCCCGCCGGTCATGGTCAAGAGATGCCTAACGGTCATCCTTCGCTTCCGGTCGTCGATGTTGGCGACCTTGGTGGTGTCGAAGAAGCGGAGGACCGGGGTGTCGATCGAGGGAAACTCGCCCCGGGCGACCGCGGTTCCGATCACGACCGACGTCACGGTTTTCGTCACGGATTGGAGCGTGTGGAGGTCGCCCCGCCGGTAGTAGGGATGCCACCAGGGGTTGAAGTAGTTGTACGGGCCGGTGGGGTCGCCCGCGTTCAGGGCATTCTTGGTTTTGGACGAGTCGGCGTAGATGGTGGCGTAGTCGTGACGGTAGTTCTTGTCGTAGGCGATCTTGCCGCCGCGAATGACCAACATTCGGTCGACGTGGCCGTAGTCGCCCCGAACGATTTCGGCGTCGAGGCTGTCCAGAACCCGGGCATTGATCCCCGCGGCTTTGAGCGTGGTGACCGGCCATCCGGCGGACGCCGGTCGGGTTTGGCCCATGGTGGTGGCAGGAAAGCCGACGAGCGCGAGCGCGAGGGCAGGGAGGTGGCGTGACATATCAGAAAGCCTTTCCGATGTGACGGATGGCGAGGATGAAAACGCCGCTCCCGATCGCGGGGTTCTGGCTGCACCAGGCGGCGGTATAGCGGGTGGCGAAGTCACGAAGCTCTGGGGTCATCGGCTGCGCTCCTAGGGCAGTACTAACAACGTCGGCACTTTGGTCGTGGGCTGGCTTCCAACCTAGGAGGTCAAGGGCAAGTCGTC
>JANNQX010000163.1:0-46758 GCA_031400975.1 Gemmatimonadota bacterium | reverse complement strand
CCGGACCCGTCTCAACACCTCGGCGCGGCTGTGGCCCGAGTTGGACCAGACCCGGTCGCCGCGGGAGAGCCCGCTGCGATGGGTGAGCAGATCGCGAATCGTCAGGTCGCGGGTGGCGTAACTGTCGAAGAGTTCGAAACTCGGGAGGTACTTGGTGACCCGGTCGTCCCAGGCGATCCGCTTCTCGTCGAACAGCGTGCCGAGCAGCCCAGCGGTGAAGGCCTTAGAGGTGGAGCCGATGGCGAAAACGGTGTTCGGCGTGACCGGGTCGGGCCGGCCGATTTCGCGGACCCCGTAGCCCTTGGCGAAAATGACCGAGTCGTTCCGGACGACCGCGATGGCGAGGCCCGGGGCGTCCCAATCGGTCAGGGCTTTGGCCACGTAGGCGTCGAGACCGGCGCCGATCGGGCGGGCGCGGGCCGGCTGAGCGGACGCGGGCGACCATGAGACGATGAGCGCAAGCGCGCCAAGCCGCCAGGGTGCGTGCATGAACGATCTCCTGAGTGTCGGAACGGCCCATGGGCGGACCGGGCTGTAGAGTATGCCCGAGGTTCCCGATCCACCAGGGTCGGCGAGCGAGGGCGAGGGTCGGTTGATTGTCCCGATGGTGACATCACCCGCACCAGGGGTCGGTTTGCGGAATAACAAAAAATCGAATGTTCATCAAGAAAACTTCAAATTGTGCCAGTCTCACTGCGGCCCTATGTTGACGCCGTACGGGAAGAGCGACCCGGATGGTCCGGCGCGGCGAAACCCTCCCGGACACATGGAGGCTCTGGCTATGGGGATCAAGGCAGAAGTTCTCGAGAGATTGGCGGCCCTCCGGGCCACCCTGGCGGCGGGCAGCCGGGCTCAGCGGCGAAAACGGCGGTCGGACATCCGGGTCATGGTCTTCCAGCCATCGGCCACCCGGCCATGGACAGCGCCCAACGGTGACCCGAGATCCACCGGGGCGATTGCATTCGCCCCGCAACCGATCGACCGGACCCGGCCGCGGGCCGACTAGAACGAATCGGTGTTTGCCGCCGGCGAGCGCGGAGCACCAACACGAAGTCCAACAAATTCAGATGATTTGGAGACCGGACATGGAGCAGTCAACGTTGGGTGAGATCGGCCGCCGCAGGTTCCTCGCGACCGGGGCCGGGGTGGCCCTGTCGGTCCCACTACTCGCCGGTCTCCCCCGGGCGGCCTTGGCCGCCCGGACCGGCTCCGATGAGGGGTGGCCCGCCACCCCGGATGAAGCCCTCCTACGGCTGATGGACGGTAACCGGCGTTTCGTCGAGGGGCGAACCACCGCCCCAAACCGGAACTTGGCACGGGTCAAGGAAACCGCCCCGAAGCAAGCGCCGTTTGCGGCGTTCCTGGGGTGTGCTGACTCACGGGTCCCGATTGAAATCGTGTTCGACTAGGGGTTCGGCGACGTCTTCGTGACCCGAGTCGCCGGCAACATCGCCGACTCGTCCATCATCGCCAGCCTCGAGTTCGGCACGGCGGTTCTCGGCGCCCAGGTCCTCATGGTCCTCGGCCACTCGAGCTGCGGCGCCGTGGCGGCCGCCGTCAAAGGCGACCCGGTGCCCGGCCAAATCAGCACATTGTATCAACACATCATTCCCGCCTCCCGGTCCGCCAAAGGCGACCTGCCGACGGCAACTCGCGAGAATGTCCGGCTCCAGGCCCTGATCCTGGCCGAAGGGTCCCCGGTTATCAGCGGGCTGATCCGAGAGGGCAAGCTCAAAGTCGTGGGCGGCGTCTATGACCTCGCGACCGGTGTTGTCACCCAGGTTCCGCTCGATTGATGGGGGCTCGGACGCTCTGAGGCCAGGGAGCAACCCTTTGAGACCAGGGATTGTCTGACGCAACCAGTCAACCGGTTCGTCAGGAGGCACCCCCCCCCAATGCGGCACGTCGGAATGTTCGTGGTTCTGGTTTCATTGCCCGGCTGCACCAAACCACGCGACGAGCCGGCTCCGGTGTCGGAACCGGCCATCGCCTGGCGCGACCCGTCTCCCCACACGAACCGGCTGATTGCAGTCGCTCCCAACGTCTTCCTCGAAGTCCTGGACTGGGGTGGCACCGGTGAGCCGCTGATCTTCCTCGCGGGCCTCGGGAACACCGGGCATGTGTTCGATGACTTCGCCCCGGAGTTCACCGATAGATTCCACGTCGTTGCGATCACCCGTCGCGGGTTCGGCGCGTCCAGCCAACCAGCGACAGGGTACGATATCGAGAAGCGGGTGTCGGACTTGTTAGCCGTGCTGGACTCCCTCGGCCTGCCCCGAGTGAACCTCGTCGGGCACTCGATCGCCGGCGACGAGCTCACCGGCTTCGCCGCCCGGCATCCGGGACGAGTCCACCGGCTAGTCTATTTGGACGCCGCGTCCGATCACCGAGTCACGATTAGTGGAACCCGCCCGCCGATTCCGGCCGTCACGGCCGCCGATTCCGCTTCACCGGCCGCTTTGCAGGCCCTCTCGGCCCGGCTCGGTCAACCGATTCCCGAGGCCGACCTGCGGGCCACCGTCGTGTTTGGTCCCACCGGCCGCCCAGAGCGCGATGTAACGCCGGGGCCGGTGTTCGGCGCAATCATGAAGGGGCTCGAACCGCCGCCGTACGACCGGGTGAGCGCGCTGGCTTTGGCGTTCTACAGCCGCTATGAATCACCCGAGGCGGTCCTGTCGCCAACGTGGTGGAACGGGCTTGACTCGGCTGGCCGCGTACAGGCACTCGAAACGCTGCGATTAATGGCCGCGAGGTCGCGGAAGGAGCTCCAGCGATTCCGTAGCGCCATGAAGAATGGCACCGCGATCGAACTGGCGGGCGCCAATCATTTCGTCTGGCTCACCAACCGCTATCAGGTGATGAACGGCATGCGGGCGCTTCTCGAACAACGGAAGCGGTAGCACGGGGAGCTTAGCGATCCCTGCTGCCTCCGCGGTCCACGGACCCCACCCCTTCAGAATGAACGGCTCCAGCTCGGCCCCCAAGCAGCTGCCGGTAGTTTGACGGCCCGCCTGCCGCGGCTCATCTTCCAGCCTGGCCGCCGCCCCTTGGCGCGCTTCAACCTGAAAGTGTGGCGAGATGAGAGCCCTGGCCGGCCCGACCCTGAGCCCAAGTAGCCGAGCTGCGGCCCTGGCGGGGACCGCAGCAACCCACCAAGCGGCGGTCGGCCTCCTGTGCGTGATCGCCGCCTGCTCCTCGAAGCCGGCCGAACCGGAGCCGCCACGGCTAGCCTCGGTGATCCTGACCATCGCGACCGGAGAGCAGCCCCTCCTAGCCCACGACACAACCCGAGTCGCGATCAGCGGCCTGGACCAGTTTGGAAAGCCGATTACGATCGGCCCCCCTACCTGGCGATCCGAACTTCCGTCCGTGGCCGAGATTGACGGCGCCGGCCTGATAACGGGACTCACGACCGGCACCACCCGGATCACCGGCACCGTCAATGGCGTTTCGGGGACCGTCCCCATCGTCGTCGGCGGCACGCTCCACCGGGAATCGGTGCGAAGCTCGATGACCTGGGCCCGAATCGACGGACCCCATGTGGTCGAAGGGACGATCGCTGTTGGGGGCCCGGCCGGCGTGGTGTTGACGATCGAGCCCGGCGCCGTCGTGATCATGCGCCCGGACGCCGGCCTTCATTTCGGCGCTACAGGACCAGGCCGACTCCTGACTCTTGGCGGGGTCGGGGTCGAGTTTCGCCCGCCGAACTCCGGCCTCCGGTGGGGAGAAATGACGTTCGAAGGTCCCGCCGAATCGGTCTTGCGCAACGTGACGCTCACCGGTTGCGGCGGCTCGTTTCCGGTCGCGACCACTTGCATCCGGTTGCGTGAGTCGCCTGGGGCGGCCCAGCCGAGGCTTTCGGTCGACAGCCTAACGATCAACGACAGCCAGGGGACGGGCATCATCCTCGAGAGTCGAGTTCCATTTGCACCGAACTCCCGCGCCCTCATGATCAGCGGCACTCTCGGGCCCGGCGTCGTGATGTCGGCGGCGGCGGCGGGAAGCTTTCCAGCCGACAGTCGGGTCTTCGGCAGCGGGATCAACGAAGTCCGACTCACCAGCGATACCATCGCCACGTCGACCACGTTGCGGCGGTACCTGTTCACCTGGCACGTCACCGGCCGGATTTGGGTTGAGGGACCTGAGCAGCCGACCCTAACGATCGAACCGGGCGCCCGTTTGCTGTTTGACCGGGACGCCGGGATCACGATTGGCAAGAACAGCCCAGGCCGCTTGGTCGCAGGAGTGCCGGGCGGCGACTATGTCGTTCTCGGAGCTTTCGACCTGGGAAGCCCCTGGGCCGGGTTGCAGTTCATGGGCCAAAGCGCGGGAAGCTCGGTGGCGAGGACCGTCATCCAGGACTGTTCCGGCGGGATTGAGAATATTCCTGGTTGTGTGGCGATCTGGGGAGACGGGTCCAGCGCCGGAGCGGCCCCGGTTCTCAGCGATGTGATCGTCCAGCGCGCCGAACAAGTGGCGATCGGAATCGGAAAAGGAGGCGGATTCGGGGTCGGTTCCAAGGGGCTTCGTGTTTTGGATACCAAGGGAACGGTGATGTTGATGTTCCCAGACGCCATTCCAACCATCCCGAGAGGGGAGTACACCGGGAACCAGTTTGACGCGGTGGCCGTGTTCGGAGACGTGATTACCACCAGCGCTAGGTGGCCCGCGATTGGGATTCCCTATTCGCTCAACACGCTGACCGTCGAGGGGGAAGCGGCTCCGGTGGTGACGTTGAGCCCGGGGGTGACGGTGCAGTTTCGCCAGGGGAGTGGGGTCCGGATCGGACGGCTGGCGCCCGGGGGGCTCCGGGCGTTGGGCACTCCGGACTCCGTCGTGACCTTCAAAGGCGAGGTCCTCCGCGGAGAAGCCGGGTTTTGGAATGGGATCGAGATTGGGCCCCTGGCGTCGAGCAGCACACTCTTCGACTACGCGATCATCGACGACGCCGGAGGCGACAACGGAACCATCCAGGCGGCGATCAAGCTTGCCATAGATCTGGGTGGCATGATTCGGAATACCACAATTCGTCGCTCCGCTCGGTGTGGAATCGCCCGACTTCCGGGGCCATGGGCCACCGACTTTACCGCGCCTTTCTTGAGGAATCTTTTCATCGACAATGCCGGGCCAGACCAGTGTGGCCCCTAGCCCCGGCTCTCAACTAGGGAAGTCGACAACGGGTGGGCCCTCCGAGATCGGAGAAGACATTGTGAAAAGAGGGAGCGGTGTAATCGTCGGTCCAGGGTGCTTCAAAAATGACGATCCCGCAAGTGGCGGAACGCCGGACCGTGGTGTTGGTAATCACCCCACCTGGATCCACCTGAAACCGAATCGCCCCGCCCAGGTTCGGATCCCCCTGCCCTGCATCCAGCACTTGGGCTTGGTCAAGTCGGGTTCGCGAGTCACCGGAAACGCCGATCTGGATTCCGTACCAAGAGCCGGCCATGCCAGGCGGAAGGCCTGAAAAGATGACCGGTCGGTCAGCAGTCCCGACGGCCCGAAGCGCCCCCCCGACAACAACGTACCCATTCGTCCCAACTTGGATTCGAACCCCTGGGGCGAGGGTGAGGACCGGATCGTTCGAGGGATGGGTAATCGACAGCCCGCCGAGCGCTCGGTAGGGCACACCTGGATCTCGCCACGTCGCCGACTCGCCAATGTCCTGCGAGGTGACTTCGATCACGTCGTCGGCGTTGCCACGAAGATCGCCGGAGGGAATCGTCGCGACGGAGTTCACGGAAATCGACAGCGGCACTCCGCCGCTCCCGGTCACCGTCAGGTTCTTCGACCCCGGAGCAAAGCCAGCGCCCGCAACTTCGATCGCGTTCCACGCAGCATCTCGAATGGTCAGCGAGTCGACCAGGAGCGCGGTTTGGGCCCCAAAGACCTTGAGACATGGTTGCCGCGCCCCCTGGATCGCGGAACCGCAAGCACTCAAGGTCGTTCGGATGAATGCGCTTGGTTCGGGGCCCGGCGAATCGCCGATTTCGATTCCAAACCAATGCGAGGCGAGTGGTTGGAAAACGACCGGCGGGCCCGTCAGAGCTCCAACCACCAGGCGGCCGGGGCCTTCGCTGCCGACTTGGAAACGCGCGGTCGAGTCTACCAGGACCACGGCGCCGGCGGGAATCCGCAACAGAGGATTCGCCGGCCCTCCAACTTGAACCTGACCGGTAACCCGCCAGGCAGGGCCGAGCAAATCCCAGGAACCGGATCGCTTGAGCCGCCCGGTGCCGATATGGAACTCGTTCCGCGCGTTGCCGGTGAAGCTTCCCCCGCGCGGGAGATTCACGGCAGCCTCCGGCCCAAGCGCGGCGATCGGGCCATCGCCCCCGGTAATACTCAAATTGCGCGAGCCCGGGGCGAAGATCGCGCCGCTTTCCATCCTAAGGCCGAAATCGTGGGGCTCGATGATGCTGACGCCCTCAAGGAGGATCTCGCCTCGGGAAACCGACAGACAACCGAACTGGGTGGCACCGGTCCGCGATGCGCCGCCACAATGGCGGATCAGGACATTCCGCAGTTCGGAGCGAAGGTCATTGTTGAACACGATCCCGACCCAAGTCCCTCGACCAGCGGAATCGCCTTGAAAAGTGACGGGGTCGCCTCCGACCGAGGCCACCAACCGGCCGGGCTCGAATCCTCCGATGACCAGCATCGACGCAGGAGTGAACTGTACCGTCGTGCCGGGCTCGATCGTCAGCGCAGGCGCAGGGGTACCACTAACCAAGAGCTCTCCTTCTACGATGTGGGGCGAGTCGGCGGCCCGCCACACCTCACTCCGCGTCACTGGGAGTCGGTGCCGGATTCCTCGAACCGCTATCGCGATCCTGGAACTACGCGATCCGGCTTCCGCTTCAATGGTCGCATCTCCAACCGCCAGCATGTAGATCTTGCCGCTACCCGACACGACGGCGATCTCGGGCTGGAGGGACCGCCACGCCACACCGCTGACTCTCCTGACCGTTCCGTCGGCGGCCACCTCAACCGCGGTCGCCGCGACGCTATCTCCGACGATGTATGAGTCTTGCCGTTGCGCGAGTTGAATCTCGAGCCGGTCCCGGGTGGCGTCGGAGGGAGTGCCGCAGGCCCCAAGGAGCAACAGGCCCATCCATAGTCGAGTGGGCATCATCGAACCAGACTTTCCTTCAGCGACAGTCTTCCTACCCATGACGGACGTTATCCTCTAATTCTCCCAATGCCAAGCCGCGCCGAGCGATTGCGACAGGGAACTCAGCCAGGTAGACTGGAACGCAAGCAACGTTGCGATTGCCTCGCCAAGTCCACTGTGGGTGATTCCCTGGCGCGACATCGGCCAGACTCGATGGTGAATAACGACATGCGGTTCCCGCCGTCCCTTACCCAATATCTCGCCCGGATCGGCTACGCCGGCCCCCTCCGGGTGGACCTCGATACCCTGAAAGCGATTCACCGCGCCCACCTCCGGACGATCCCGTACGAAAATCTCGACATTCATCTTGGCCGGACACTCTCCCTCGATCTCGAGACTCAGTTCGCGAAATTGGTGCTCGACCGGCGGGGTGGCTGGTGTTACGAAATGAACGGGGTCTTAGCTTGGGCGTTAGGCGAGATCGGCTTCCAGATCCGGATGGTGTCGGGCACGGTGGGCCGTTCGGCCCGCGGCGACCGGGCCGAGGGGAACCATCTCGTCCTGATCGGCGAACTCGACCAGCCGTACTTGGTCGACGTGGGCTTCGGTGACGGCCCCGTGGAGCCCCTGCCCCTCGTGCCCGGATCCTACCGGGTCGGCCGATTCGAATTTCGGCTCACGGAATCCGGGGGCCGGTGGGTGCTGCACAATCATCCGTTCGGTGGAGCGCCCGAGTTCGACTTCACCTTAGAGCCACGGACCATTCCGGACTTCGCAACCAAGTCTGTGGAGCTCCAAACCTCGTCCGAGTCGGGTTTTGTGAACACCACCGTCTGCCAGCGTTACGAAGGTGACGGCCTGGTGTCCCTTCGCGGCGCCGTGCTCCGAACGATTACCGAGGCCGGCCAGGTCGAGCGTGACCTGACCGGCCGGGCCGAGTATCAAACCGTGCTCGAACAGCGATTCGGGATCCAACTGCCCGCCGCCGAGCTCGACCTGCTGTGGCAGCGAGTGTGGAGCCGGCACCTGACCTGGCGGGCCGCCCTATGAATCAACCGTTGTCGTAGCGAGCCCGGTCGCCGGGCTGGGATACTCCGGGGCTCCTCAACTCTATGGTGACCGGGCTGAAGCCGGCGAACGGGGCCGGGTTCGCAGAAGCCCTTGCCACCTGGCGGCCCGAGGTGCCAAAATTGTCAGTCGCTTGCCATCCGCCAGCGTGAAAACACGAACGAAGGCAACATGGAAATCTGGCGCCACGCCGCTTCCGCCGATGCCGTTCGACGCCCGGCCCGGCGCGGCACCGCTCTTGGGATCAGGACGCGGCGCCGCGGTGTCGACTCCGAGCCGATTCAAGACCAGATCTCCGCCCCAAACGAGCCAATCCTGAGCCCGGCGGGGCTGAAAGACCTCCAAAGGACCCGCGGCAATGCCTGCGTTCAACGGCTCATTGTCGCACTGAGGGTGCAGCGCGAGGCCGGGCTCCCCGCCGCGCCGCCCGCCCCCGCCGGCCCCGCCGACGTCACCATCGGGTTCAACCCGATGGATATTACCCACAAGCTGCTGATTGCGATCGACCAGTCCCAGGTCAAGTCGCCGTATGATCTGAAGCGCCATGTCGACTTCGACGGGGTGCTCAAGGCCGTAAGCAATCCGGATCCCCTGACCGGCGGGGCCCGCGGTTTGAGTGTCGCGGAGGCAAGGGTCGTCCGGGAGGCATATCGTAAACACGAGGGTAACCGGTCGCTGGACGTCGACCTCTTCGGGAAAGGGGAGTCGGGGTTCGAGAGCGATCTCAAGCCGGATCAGCGGCTCCGTCTCAAAGCATTGCTGGCCGGTACCAGGGCGGAGGGATCCACCGATCCCAACGCGAAAGAAGCGGCCGGGAATCAACGAGACGCGGAGGCAACCGAGCTGCACCAGCTGCTCCACGGCGACCGCGGCAAGTCCGACGTCGAACGGGTGATGGCCTTGCTCCGACGGAGCGCCGCCGAGAATCTGGCCATCTCGGACGGCTACGGACGCATTTACAAGGTTGGTCTGACCGGCGATTTCGTCTTGTTGGGCGCCGGAAACATGGTGCGGGCGCTCCAACTCTTCATGGGCCGCGCCCTCGATGCCGACAAGATCGCGGTAGGCGGCAAGCGGCTGCAGATTGAGCAGATCGACAAGGACATCGCCTCGCTCAAAGCTGACGGCGATTCCGGCATGGCCGGGATGGTGGCTCATGCGAAGATCGACAAACTCCGGAAGGAGCGCCGGACCCTCGCCGACGAGATCGAGGATCGAACCGAGCAATCAATTGGCGAAGCCCGGCAGGAGGCGTCCGCGCGGGGGGGTGCGGCCGGGGACGTTGATCGGGCCGTCCAGTCGCGCGCGGCGGCGGTGCTCGGCGACGTTAACGCCGTGGCCGGAACGCTCGGCGGGGCGGACTGGGCCAAGCTCCGGGCCATGGCATCCAGCGACCCGGTCGGCATGGCAGCCGCGGACCTTCGCAAGGGAGCCGAGCGGGACAACCTTACCGCCGCGCAGATCAGCGCGACGCTGCGGGGACTCCGCGAGCAGGCGGCCACCCGCGCCAAGCTCGAGAACCCCAAAGCCACAGCGGACGAACTGGTCGCGAAGACCCGGGCCAAGGTCGCCCAGTATTTCACCGAGCTGCGGACCAGCTACAACGTCCTGGCCGCGATGTTCGGGGGGATCGACCTCGACCGTTTGATCGACGACACCGGGAACGCGGGCGACGTTGGCCTCAATCAGGCACTCCTCCAGAAGCAGGGCGAGCTCTCCGACATCGAGGAACTCGTCCTCGCACTCAGCGGCGACCGCAAGGACACCGAGACGGTCGAACGGATCTTCAAGTTCAAGACGCCCCTCGAGATCAAGATCCTCAAGGTCCAATACATGGGTCGGACCGGGGGGCGATCGCTCGACTTCGATCTGTTCGGGGAGGCCCCGACCCAGGGGGGCGAGGACAACCCCGAGGCCATGGGGACCTACCTCAAAAAGCAGGGTAAGGCCACCGGCACCTCGCGCCTCAACCTCGAGGACTATGTCCAACGGCCGGACGTCGAGGGCGGGATCGCCGAAGTCACCTACATCTCCTCGCGGGCCGAGCGCGAGTATCAGTATACGATCGACAATCGGGGCGCGACCGGTGCCTGGCGCGACGCCTGGGGCAACGAACAACGGACCCTGCTCGACGAAACGATCCGCGAAGTCCGGCAACTCTACTGGCAGTACTTCTACGGGTTTCCTCGGCCCGGCTTCGCCCAGTCGGACGAGGCCCGGGACCTCATCACCAAGATGCGAATGGCCCGGGCCACGATCCGGGGCGACCGGGCCGCATACGAAAAGGCCGTCGCCGAACTCCGGGCCACCTTCGAAGCGATCGCGGCCTTCGCCCTGCAAATGGCTCTCTTCGCGGTAATCGGCCCCCTGACCCAGCTCGCCCTACTGGGTCGTCTGGGCCAAGGCGCTTCCTTGGCCCTTCGCGCCGCGACCAAGGTCGCGGCCGAGGCAATCGCGAGTACCGCGGCGAGTATCGGGGCCAACATAGCCGTCCGCGGGAAGGACTACTCGCTTGCCATGTTCAAGGCGGACCTCCTCAGCGGCATGGGAGGATCCCTTGCTCCGGCGTTGGCCGGGCCAGTCGCCAAGAGCCTGGTCAACCGCCTCGGCCCCAAACTCTCGGCCGAGATCATCCGGTACAGCGAGACGTTGATCGGCCAGGAGGTGGTGGGCGTCGGCAAGATGATTGTCGGGACGGAAGGCGGCGCGCTGGCTCAAGGCGAAACAGCCAGTTTCAGTCTCAATGGCCTGATCGAGTCCTACGTGACTGGGAAGTTCGGCGATACCGTCGGTGGGGCGATGAAGTCGCGGGTAGAGAAACACCTGCGCGTCGGTGAACATGCCCCCCGACCTGGCGCCGGGGCGGGCTCCGAACCGGTGGTGGCGGCCGATACTGCATTGCCGGCACCGCCGGGCGGGGCAACCCACCACGCCGGACCCGAAGGCCAAGGCCCCGTCCAACCCGTTGGGCACGCCGTCGAAGGAGCCAAACTCCCGCCGGTTGACGCGCCGGCGGTGGCGGGAACGAAAACCCAAACGGGAACGGTCGACCCGACCGTCGTCGTCAACCTGGAAGCCCATGGGGGCAAGGCCGCCCCCGCCGAGTCGGGCGTCGTCACGGCGAGACGAGCCGAGCACGCCCGCTGGCAGAACGAAATGCGGCGAAACGCGGTACGCGAGCGGCCGCTCGGGGCGGTGCCGGAGGCGCTGCCGCCATCGGGCCCGGTCGGCCGGTTCGACCGCCCCGAAGCCGCCTACGCCGCGTACCAGAAGGCGCTTCATCAGGTCGGCGGCGCGATCGAGGTCGGGGTCTTCTGGGACCCTCACACCGGCGTCTATGCCGTCGAGTTTGGAACGGCCGGCTCGGTGAGCCCGCCCGCCGGTACCTGGGAAGGGGTGACCCACTACCACCCGAACAAGGAGCAAATCCCGACCTACCGGACCGCCGCTCCCCAAGATCTGGTTGGGACGCAGCAGGATTCGTGGCGGTCCGGGAAGACGTCGACGGAGTTCGTTGAATCGACGACGGCCGACGGCCGGGCCGTCGTTTCTAGTGCCACGGTGTTCGGCGAAGGGCATCGCGCCGGACAGGTGGTCTCGCACGTGCCGAATCCGGATATGTGGCAACCGGGCGTCGCCCAGGCCGGGGAAATCACGGTGAGTTCGGATCTCTCCGACTACCAGAAATCGTGGAAGGCATCCCAGGCCGCCGACCACGCCGCAAAGAAAGGGGCCACCGGACCGGTTTCGACACCGGGCCCCGGGGGTCATGGCACCCGAACCCAAAGTGGGGACATCCCGAGACCGCTCGGCGAGACCCAGCCTTCCGTGGCGCCCTCCCACTCGTCGTTGGGCGCTGAGCCCGAACCACCGCACCCGCAGGTGGTGACCGCCGCCGACGACTTCCTCCAGGCGCTCGCCACCACCGGGGCGGGGGGTGCCAGGGACTCGTTGTCGAAACTCTCCGATAACGCGGCCGAACGGGTCACGGCCGAGTTGGTCCGCCGGCTTCAAGCCAACCCGGGCGACCCAGTCCTCAGGGATGCCGCGCTTCGAGCGTGGCGTCTCTACGCCGCTCGCCCGCTGCCCGGCCAACGCTGAGCCTCACGACCGGCCCTTGACGCGACACCCGACTCTGGCGGACAGGGCCTTATCAATCAACCATTATCGCAACAGCCGGGGGCGCAACACGGCTCCTTTGCGGTGGCCCCCGGCTTGGTGGCCCGGACGAAGGCGCTCATGAACTTCCCGTCGACCAACGGGGCCATCGCATCGGCGTCGATACCTTCCGCCGCCAGGAATTCCCGGGCGTCATCGATCTGATAGATCCGGGTCGGCTCGAGTTCCACGCCGGTGAAGCCAGCCGCCTCGAGTTTGCTGCGGTATTCCCCGGCCTCGAGAGCGCCCGCGATGCAGCCGACCCATAGCTCCATGTTGCGCCGGAGTACCTCCGGCACCTCACCGTTGACCACGACATCCGACACCGCGAACCGGCCGCCCGGCTTCAAGACCCGGAACGCCTCCTTCAACACTCGGTCTTTGTCGGCCGAGAGGTTGATGACGCAATTGGAGATGATCACGTCGACCGAGTTGCTCGGCAGCGGAATGTTCTCGATCTCGCCGCGAAGGAACTCGACATTGGTGAGCCCCGATTTCTTGAGATTCGACAGGGCCAGCTCCAGCATCTCGTCGGTCATGTCGAGCCCGTAGGCCTTGCCGGTGGGGCCGACCCGTTTGGCCGAGAGCAGGACGTCGATGCCGCCGCCGCTGCCAAGGTCGAGCACCGTCTCCCCCGCCTTCAATTCGGCCAAGGCGGTGGGATTGCCGCAGCCTAACGATGCCAACATCGCCTCGACCGGCACGCCCTGTTGCTGGGCCTCGTCGTAGAGGCCGGAGGTTATCGGGTCGACCGTGCCGCTCCCGCACTCCGCCCCACCACAGCACGAGTTCGATTTGCCTGCCGCGGCCCGGGTGGCCGCCTGGCCGTATCTCTCCTGCACGATGGATTTCACGCTCTGGGGCGTCATGATGTCGCCTGCCTTGGGTTGAGAATGAGTTGCATCGCCACCGCAGACGCGGGGCAGATGCCGTTGAATTGAGTGGACTGACGTACCGCGCTGGGCGCGTTGGCTTGATCGATCCGGGCAAAACCAAAGCGAGAGAAGTAGCCGGCCGCCGTGGTCGTCAGGAGAGTGACCGTCTCCGCGCCCCGCCCCCTCGCCAGCTCGAGCGCGGCCTCGATCATCGTTCGGCCCAAGCCGGTGCCCCGCAACCCGGGAGTCACAGCCACCGATCGGAGCAACGCGTGCCGGCCATACACCTCCAATCCGGCCGAGGCAACCACACCGGCACGACCGTCGGCCACCAGAAAGGTGTCGAGATGATCCGCCACGCCGGCCACCGGTAGTTCGGTTTGCCCCAACAGTGTGACGAGCGCCGGGAGGTCGGACGAAGCGGCGGGCCGAAGGGTTGTGGCCGTCACCGCTGGTCCTCCGGCTTCTCGGATCATGACCTCAAATGGTTGGGACATGCAACTATCTCCTCAAGAAAAAGGACGGCTAAGCGCAGTGGCCGGTGGCGCAGCCCACGCCAGGCTCGAGGCCCGACCGCGCCGCGGCGCTCGCCGAGAGACGCCGGAGCAAGACCACGGCACCCTGCCGGACCGCGGGGCCGAGGTCGTCGATCATGGCCGCTTGCTCCGCCACCATCTCGGTCCGAATCCGATCATGGAGCCGCCGGCCGGCCGGCGTGATATCCAGCCGCATCGCCCGCGCATCGTCGGGATCGGACCGTCGGCTGACGTAGCCCTTCCGCTCCAAGACCGTCACCACCCGGCTGGCGGTGCTCTTGTCCAGATACAGCTCGGCCGCCAGCGCATTCAGGCTGCAGGGACCGATCTTGAGCAATGCCTCCATGGCGTAGCACTGGGTCACCGACACGTCATGGCAGCAAATCCGGTCTCGGTCGCGAAACTGGTAGACCCGGACCAGGGCGGAGAGCGCGTCGTACAGCTCAGCGGCATCGGCAGCGGCCGATCGGGTGGCAGTGATCATAGTTGTCACTAGCAACTATACTAGGTGCCGCTGATTCGCGCAAGGGGCCGATTGTTGGCTCCCAATCCTCCGACCAGAATTGGACAATCCCGATGACAATCGAGTTCGAGGACCGTTGACCGCCAATCACGCTTCGATGCTACGAGGTGAGTCGGGGCGACTCTTTCTGCTCCTGTGCTCGCTCAACTTGCTCAACTACATCGACCGCCAGGCGGTGACCGGCCTGCTCGAGCCGATCCGCCGGGAATTAGGCGGAACCGACGCCCAGATGGGGTTGGTCGGCTCGGCCTTTCTGTTGACCTAATACCCTGCTCCCCCCACTGTTCGGTTGGCTCGGCGACCGGATCCGCCGAACCCGGCTCCTGGCCGGCTCGGCGGCGGCCTGGTGCCTGGCCACCGCCGCTGCCGGCCTGGTTGGGTCGGTGGGGCAGTTGGCCGCAGTGCGGGGCGTGGTCGGATTGGGCGAGGCGTCCCATATGGCCAATACGCCGAGCCTGCTTTCAGATGTGTTTCCGGCGGGACGGCGAGGTCGGGTCCTCTCGGTCTTCTACTCGGCGGCTCCCATCGGCGCGGCGATCGGGGTTGCCTTGGCCGGTTGGTTGGCGGGACACTATGGCTGGCGGGTCGCCTGTGTCGTCGTTGGGCTGCCGGGGCTGGTGGCGGCCGGGTTGCTGTACCGAAGCCGGGAACCGGTTCGGGGGGCCCTCGACGGCATCCCGGCCGGCCCCGCCCCTTCGTTCGGTGCCACGCTCAAAGTTCTCTTGGCGCGGCCGGCGTTCATCGGGTTGGTGTTGGGATTCGCGGCGTCGGTGTTCGTTCAGAACGCGGTCGAGTACTGGATGCCAACCATTCTTCAGCGCGACAAGGCGATCCCGATCGCCGAGGCCAACGCGACCTATGGAGCGATGGTGTTCATCGCCGGGATTGTCGGGCCGCTGGTCGGGGCAACCGCCGGCGATGCGTTAGGTAGACGAACCGGGCGGGCTTACCTCTATGTGGCCGCGATCGCCATTCTCGGAACGGCGCTCCCAATCGGGCTGATCGCCGCGTCGGCCGACCGATCGGTCGTGTTCGGCAGCGTGTTGCTCGAGGCTTTGTTCGGGAACGCGGCCCCGGGCCTGGTGATGGCGGTCGCGATGACTTACGTCGGCGCCGAAATGCGAGGCACCGCCACGGCCATTTTGCTGACGAGTATCCATCTGTTGGGCGATTTCATTTCGTGGCCCTTAGTCGGGGCCCTTTCGACCTCGATGTCCGACGGCCGGTTGTCCGGTTTGGTCGGCGCGGCAGAGTGGTTCGGCATCGACCCGGGCCACCACTTATCGATCTCCTTGATGGCCGTCACGGTGCCCGTCGCGCTCCTCGGCGCGGTGTTCTACCTTCGAACGGCCGCCCTGTCTTCCGCTTCCGTCACACCGGCAACCCCATGAGCGATCGCGTCGTTTCGAAGCGGGCCCAAGAGCTCCATCATCAGATCATCGTGTGGGACGCCCACTGCGACAGTCTCCAACGGGCGGTGATCGACGGCGTTGATCTCGGCGTCGCCGGTACCGCCCAAGCCGATTTGCCGGCTTGGAAGGCAGGGGGCGTTCGAGCCCAGGTCTTTGCGGTCTGGTGCGATACGATTTACGGCAACGACCACGCGGCCCGTCGCGCGCTGGAGCAGATCGCGGCGTTTCATCAGTTTCTAGCGAAGTACCCCGCCCAAGTCGAGCTCGCCATGACCGGTGCTGATGTCCGGCGGATCGCGGCAAGCGGCCGGCTCGCGGCCATGCTGGCGATCGAAGGTGGCCTGGCGATCCAAAACGACCTCGGCCTACTCCGGACCTACGCCCGGCTTGGTGCCACCTCGATGACGCTGACCCACTCCGCCTCGATCGACTGGGTCGATTCGTCAACCGATGTCGAGCGCTGGGGCGGCCTCAATGAACTCGGCCGGGTGGTGATTGCGGAACTCAACCGGCTCCGGATGATCGTCGATGTGTCGCACGTGTCCGATAAGACCATCGAGCAGGTGACCCGGCTCGCGACCGCTCCGGTGATTGCCTCCCATTCCTCGGCTCGGGCGCTCTCGAACCACCCCCGGAACGTCTCTGATGACCTGGCCCGGAAAATCGCCGACACCGGCGGCTGCATCGGGATCAATTTCTACAACGAGTTCATCGATCAGGCCTACCGCGACTACATGGCCAACCGAGCGGATGGCATCCTCAAGGCGCTCAACCAACCGACCGCGTTTCGCCCGGACCAAATGGACCAAGCCGCGGCCGACCGGCTTCGCTATTTCTTTCACGACGTTCCGTTTCGTCCCCGTTTCGAGCTGATCCTCGACCACATCGATCATCTGGTCAAGGTGGCCGGGATCGATCACGTCGGGATCGGGGCAGACCTCGACTCCTGTGCCATCCCGACGCCCCTTGGCATCGACACGGTTCGTGATTATCCGAACCTCACCGAGGGCCTGGTGCAACGGGGCTATTCCGACGGCGATATCGAGAAGATCATGGGCGGGAATTTTCTCAGGATCTTTACCGCGGTTCGCGGCGGCTAGGATGCCGACCACGAAGTACCACCGGGAAGGTCTGCGTCCTCGGCACCTCCGACGACACCCCGCCTCGATAGCGGGCCGGTTGAATCATCGGGCGGCGGAACCCCGTATAATTCGCCAGGTTCATCCATTCCACCCGGAGGTCCGCCATGCCGCGTTTCAGCCACCTTCTCGCTCTGCTCGTCTTGCCGTTCACAGTCCCGTTGCCGGGCCAGGCCCAGGGCCTGCCCAGTACGGGGACTTGGATGATTGTCGGTAACCTGGCCGTCCCGAACTTGACGGGAACCTGGGTCATGGTCGCCGACAAGAGCGATTTCGGTCCGATGCCCGCTCCCAAGGCCCGAACCGATGTCGTCGACCACCGAGAGCCGAACTTCACGATCAAACGAACCGTCACCGGTCCCGATGGTACACCCGCGGCCGTCGACCTTAAGTACTCCGTTGACGGCAAGTCCTACACGAACACCACCCCCCAGGGCGAGATCAAGAGCACCCTCAAATGGGATGGCATGGTCCTGGTCGTCGCGAGCGTGGTGTCAACGCCGAACGGCGACGCGGACGTGACCGATCGGTTCAGTCTTTCGGATGACGGCAAGACCATGACGCAGCTCCGCACCATTGCGGCCCAGGGCCAGGAATTCAAGCAGACAATCGTGATGATCAAGCAGTAGAGCCGGATGACCGGCGAACGGAACCTCGCCCTTGACGTCATGCGCGGCATGACGGTCGCCCTGATGATCGTCGTCAACACGCCGGGCAACCCAGGGACGACCTTCGCGCCGTTGCTCCACGCCAAGTGGCACGGCTTCACGCCGACCGATCTGGTGTTCCCGACCTTCATGTTCGTGGTCGGGTGCGCGCTCAGCATCACGTTACCCAAGTACCAACACGACGGTGCTTTTCTTCGGAAGGTCATTCTCCGGACCGTCGTCATCTTCCTGCTTGGGTACTTGATGTACTGGTTTCCGTTTGTGCATCCCACGGACTCGGCCTGGGCCGCCAATCCGATCAGCGAGACCAGGATCTTCGGGGTGCTCCAGCGGATCGCCCTCGGGTACGGCCTCGGGGCCATCATCATCCGCTACGGCAAAGCTCGCGGGGCTCTGGCCTTCTCGATGGTGGCCCTGCTCGGCTATTGGGCCATCCTGACCCACTGGGGCGACTACTCCCTCGCCGGCAACGCCGTCCTCCGGCTGGACCGGTTTCTGATCGGCGACGCCCATCTCTACCACGGCGAGGGCGTGGCGTTCGACCCGGAGGGCCTGCTCAGCACGCTGCCCGCCATCGTCAACACGATCGCCGGATACTACGCCGGCCGCTTCGTGATCGAACGCGGCGCGAACTACGAAACGATGGCCAAGCTGATGATGATCGGCGCCCTCGCGATTGTCGTGGCCCTGGCTTGGAGCCCGGTGTTCCCAATCAACAAGAAGTTGTGGACCAGCTCGTTCGTGCTGCTGACCACCGGGATCGACCTCCTGGTGTTGGCCACGCTGGTGTTCCTCACCGAGATTCGGCGGATCCGATGGTGGACCTATCCGTTCGAGGTCTTCGGCCGGAACACGCTGTTCGTCTACCTCCTCTCGGAGCTCGGAGTCACCCTGCTCTTGGGGTTCCGGATCAACGGACGCTCAGTGTACGAGGCGATCTACCGGGGTGTTTTCATTCCAATCGGCAGCGGGTACTTGGCTTCGTTGCTGTTCGCGTTGACCTGGATGGCGATATGCTGGTTGGTCGGCTATGGACTCGACCGGCGACGAATCTATGTGAGAGTGTAGGACTCGGTCCGGTTGGCGCCGATGACTAGATACGCGACCAAGAAGATCGCACTGGACACGCTGACGGCCACCTTCGCTCCGACCGGCAAGGTGCTGGCAGACAACAAGCCTTCAATCAGGCCGGCGATGACCAGCAAGACGATGGTGAATCCGACCATCCGAATCGCTCGCCGCCCGGCGATGACCAGCGCTTCGCTTCGCGACAACCTACCCGGTGCCAGCATCGCCAGACCGAGCTGGAACCCAGCCGCACCGGCGACCCAAATGGCAAACAACTCGAGCACCCCGTGCCCAGCTATGAAGGTCCAGAGGTAGCCGAAGAGGCCCAGGTTCGCAAAATGGCCCGACGCCGCCCCGATCGACAAGCCGTTCACCGCCATCACGACCAGCGAGCCGACCCCGGCGAAAATCCCGCCCGCAAATCCGAGGAACGAGACCTGAATGTTGTTGGCGATAATCGAGGCCGCCATGATCGGCCGCTCACCCGGGGCGGCATCGAAATAGCCCTGCCCTTCCCGGTGGCGGGCGACCCCGGCTTCGGCTCGGTCCAACATCACCTGGGGAAGGACTTGCTCGGCCAGGGCCGGCCGCTCCCGAAGCAACCCGAACCCTAACACCGCCGGCACGGCAAAGGTGAGAAAGGCGATCGCTACGCTCCGGCGGGACGCCACAACGGCCGCCGGACACTCGACGGCCACGAAGCGCCACCAGCTCGCCACGGTCGTACCGCGGGTCCGATAGAGCGCACTGTGGCCGGACGCGACCGCCCGCTCCAGCGCCACCAACCGACTGGCCGGCACCCGGTAGGTCCGGGCCCGAGCCAAATCGGCGGCGATTTCGCGATACCGGGCGGCAAAGTCAATCAGCGCTTCCGGGGCTAGCCGATCCAGACCGCCGACCGCTACGTCCGTCGCCAACGCTCCGAATTCAGACCACCGGGTTTCCTTCTGCCGAACGAACCGGTCCGCCACGCCGCCGGTACCGGACCGAGAGCCGAATTGCCCCTGCCGCCGCGCGAGGTCGTCGGCAAAGAGAGTCCGCAGCGCCGCCGTTCCAGTCGTTCCCTCCGGGAGCCGGCCGGCAAACCGAGCCACGAGACGATCGGCGAAGCGCTCGCGAACCTCCGCCTCGAGTCCGGGAGCCCGGTTGAGGAATTCCTCGAGGACCCGAAACTCAGCATCGGTCAGCTCCGGCGACCCATCGGCCGGATCGCGGCGGCTCGGGGCGACGACATCGGGGCGGCCGGTCTCGACCGGACGGTCCCGAACGACGACGGTCCCGGCGACCAAGTCGCCCAGTCGTTTTCCGCGCGGATGGAACGCCACCAAGCCGAGGCCGATCAACCCCGGCGGGGGGAGGTAGTCGGCGACTCGGAGAAGATTTCGGAGTGCGGCCTCGGCGAACCCGATCGGGTGACCGGTGTCCCGGATGACCCGGATCGCCATCCATTTCTTTCCCGGCGTCTGCCCCCGGTAGAACCCCTCGAACAATGCGAAATAGCCCCAATAGAACAATGCAGACACTAAGCCCAGTAGAACCTGACCTCCCTGAGTAGCCCCCCCGAATTGGCCCACCACCAAGAAGGCCACCAGGAAGACGGCACCCATTATCAAGAAATCGGCGATTGCCGCCAAGAGCCGCGATCCAAGTCCAGCGACCTCATAGTCCAGGACGACATGCTCGGGCGTTTCAACGGCGAGGCGCTGCCAATGGTCCTGCGGGGCCAGAGCCCGCGGGCGGCGGTGAGCGGAAGGGGCTGGCATCGAATGGCAATCATACTCAGTTCCGATGGGCTTCCCAACCGCGCCTCGGAGGGCCAAGTTCCCCGGGCCCCCGAACAGAGGAGGAACCATGAACGGACCCGCGCTCCGCCCGTTGTCCACGGGTGAGGTTCTCGATGTCGCCTTTTCACTCTACCGCCGCCATTTCGTCACCTTGTCCCTGGTGGCGTTGGTGAGCCAAGGTGTCGCGCTGGTCTTTTCGATCTACGTCACGGCGTCGGGTGGGTCGCTGGTCAACTTGGGCCTGACGGTAGTCTCGATGATCCTGTCGTCGGTCTGCGCGGCCATCGGAATGGGCGCCTCCACTCGGATCATCGCCGACAGCTACCTCGGCCGGCCCTCGACCGTGGCCGAGGCGCTGGCCTGGGTGGTCCCGTCGATCGGCAAGTTGATCAGCCTGACCGTCATGATCAGCATCGCGGTCCTGCTCGGGTTCTTCTTGCTGCTCGTTCCCGGTGCCATGCTGGCGAGCGCACTGGCTGTGGCGCCTTCGGCCCTGGTCGTCGAAGGTCTCTCAGCAACCGATGCGATGAACCGGTCGTGGAATTTGACCAAGGGTCATCGATGGAAAGTGTTCTGGACGATGGTCGTCGCGGTGGTGTTGATCTACGTTGTGATGTTGTCGGCCAGTGTCATTGGTGGCTTCCTCGCCAGCGCGTTGGGAGCCAATCCATTGATCGCCTTGGTCCTCGCCGGTGCCATCGCGGCGCTCCTTTCGCTCTTGGTTTATCCCTTCATGTATGCCGCGGTGACGGTGCTCTACTACGACCTCCGGGTCCGCAAAGAAGGCCTTGATCTCGAGATGCTGGAGTCACAGCTCGGGGGCAAGTGATTCAAGTTCCAATCCCGGCCGATTCGCTTCGCCGGGTGGTGCGGCGGGTTCTCGATACCGCCCCGTATCAATGGCGAGAAGAATCGGACGCCACGGTCGTCTTGCGTCGCTGGTGGAACACGCTGGTGGAGTGGCTCGCCCAACTGGCTGGGAACCACCCGACCCTGTTTCGGCTCTTGCTCTGGGCACTGGTGGCCCTATTGGCGGCGATGGCCGCCCAAGCGGTTTGGGTCTTGATCCGCACCACCCGCCGACGTGCCGGCCCCGACGGAACCAACCCGGCTCGGGGTTCGGCGATCGTCCGGAGTGCGGCTTGGTATGGTACGGAAGCAGAGCGGTTGTTTCGGGAGGGTCGGTTCGCGGCGGCGATGCAAGCCGACTTCGTCCGGCTGGTCCTGGAACTGGACGCTCGGAACCGGGTTCGTTTCCACCCGAGTAAGACCCCCCTCGAGTATCTAGCCGAGGTGCCGGCCGAAACTCGGGCTGAGTTTGGCGGACTGGTTGGGGACTTGTACCGGTATGCCTTTGCCGGCGTCCCCTGCGACGCCGACCAATTCGCCGCCTGGCGGCGCCTCGCCTCCGTCGACCGGTATGTCGCCCCAGCGTAAACTGGTCGTTGGCCTGGTCGGGTTGATCGTTGTGGCGAGCCTGGCCGCTCTGGCGGGAGGCCGCCGGCAACCGACCTCCGCCGCCGATGTCAGGCCCTCGAGTTACCTAACTGAGCCTAACGGTGCGCGGGCTTTTGCGGAGACACTCGAGCGCTTGGGCGTCGTCGTTCGGCGGCTCCGAAGCCATCGTCCGCAGGCCCTCGATTCAGTGGGCGGCGCTGGCGTGCTCATCGTGCTCAACCCGACCGCCCCGGCCAGCGTCGAGCAGGCGGCCGACCTCGGCGCCCTGCCGGCCCGGGGCATCTCATTGCTGGTCGCGGGCCCGCGGAGCCGGGTCATCCTCCGGTGCTTCGGCTATGACACTCTCCGGTTGACCGATTCCGCCGCCATTCGATTGTCGGGCGGGCCGGGCGTCGCGCCCCGGGTCCGGTTGGGTCTTCGGCCGAGCCAGGATTCGGTGGTGACCGATTCAAGCGGGGTGTTCGATGCCGCGGTGACCGAGTGCCGGGTACCCGCTATCGAGCGGATCGACACGCTGGTGGTGACCGAGGCCGGCCAATTGGTGGCGGCGCGGTTGTACCCAGCGGGCGAGCCCGGCACCGTGACGTTGGTCAGCGACGTGAACCTGTTTCGGAATCGGACCTTGCGCGACACCGAGGCGGGCCCGGTCGTGCTCGACTTGGTGGTCGGCCGGTTCGGGCGGGTGTGGTTCGATGAGTATCACCATGGCTATCTCTCAGGCGGCTCGCTGGTCAACTGGACCATCCGCTGGACCCGGGAATCCCCATGGGGCTGGCTCGCGTGGCATGTCAGCGTCGTCGGCTTGCTCGCGCTCGGATTCGCGGCCATCCGCTTCGGCCCGCCGATCGCGAGCATCGACCGGCGGCGCCGGTCGGTGGCCGAACATGCCCGGGCCCTGGCCTTCGCGCTCCGGGCCGCGGGCGGGCATCGGATCGCCATCGGCGTGCTGATCGACGGCCTCAGGCGTCGCCTAACGCCCGGCAGCCGGGTTAGCCCGGCGCTCCGGAGCGAGTGGCTCGCCCATTTGGGAACCGGCGCCGCGAGCCTCCGGGTCGAACAGCTGAGCCGCCGCTTGCAAAGCCTGGATCGGGAGCCCGGATCGGAACCGGCCGCCCTGGAAACCGCTAACATCGTGGAGGATTTGTGGACGGAAATGCGCAGGTGACGGCCGAGCAGGTGGAGGCCGCCGCGGCCCGAGGCATGGCGGTCATCACGGCCCTCGAGTCGGTCGTCTTGGGCCAGCGTGAGGCGGTCCGCGAATCGGTGCTCGCGTTGATCGCGGGCGGGCATGTTCTTCTCGAAGGGCCGCCCGGCACGGCCAAAACGCTCCTGGTGCGGGCATTATCGCGGAGCCTCTCGCTCAGCTTTCGGCGGATCCAGTTCACGCCGGATCTGATGCCTTCGGACATTACCGGGATCAGTCTGCTGTCGGCCGGCACCACCTTTTCTTTTCGGCCGGGACCGTTGTTCGCCGACTTCGTCTTGGCGGACGAAATCAACCGGGCACCTGCCAAGACCCAGGCGGCCCTGCTCGAGGCGATGCAAGAACGGACCGTCACCGTCGACGGTGCAACCCACCATCTACCCAGCGCCTTTACCGTGTTCGCCACCCAAAACCCAATTGAGTTCGAGGGCACCTATCCGCTGCCCGAGGCCGAGCTCGACCGTTTCTTGATCAAGTGTCAAATCGGCTATCCCGACGCCGCCGCGGAAGGCGGTCTACTCGACCGAGTCCTCGCCGGGTTCGACTCGGCCGCGCCGGCCAGCTACGGGATCGACGCCGTGCTGGACAGCCAAGGCCTGGCCGAGTTGCAGCAGGCCGCCCAGCGGGTTCGGGTGGAACCGGCCTTGGTGCAATACATCGCCGCGTTGGTCCGGGCCACCCGCGATGCCCCAGCTCTCACGTTAGGCGGGTCACCCCGGGCCAGCGTGGCGCTCCTCAAGTTGGGCCAAGCCGCCGCCTTGCTGGCGGGCCGGGCGTTCGTGATTCCCGATGACGTCAAGCACCTGGCCCTGCCCGTGCTTCGACACCGGGTCGTTGTGGCTCCGGAGCTCGAGCTCGAGGGTGTCACCCCGGACGCCGCGCTCAAGACCCTGATCGACCGGATCGAGGCGCCCCGAGCGTGATCCTGCCGAGCCGCCGGTGGTTTGCCGTGGCCTTCGCCTTGGGGGCGCTTGCGCCGCTTGCCTTGGTCTGGCCGGCCGCGGTTGCCTGGTGGGTCGGTGCGTCGATCGGATGGATCGTGGCGGTCGGGATCGATGGACTGCGGACCCTGGACTTTCGGTGGCCCGACCTGATCGTCGAGCGGGAAGGACTGGCCGCATTCTCAGTGGGTCGGCCGCTCGGCGGCCGGTATCGGTGGCGATACCCCGGCCTGGTCCGGAACCTCTGGGTCCGGGAAACCATCCCGGCGCTCTTTGCCCCGATCGTGGACGCTGACCGCAATCTGTCGCTGCGGCCCGGCCGGGACCTGATCGAGGAACGGGTCCTCACGCCGGTCGCCCGAGGGCGAAGCGAGGCTTGGCGGTTCGATTTTCGGGTCGCGGGCCCCTGGGGTCTCTGCTGGCGCCAACACAGGCGAGACTTGGAGTGGGGGACGATCGTCTTTCCTCGGCTCAAAGACGCCGCGCTCAAGGCCCTGCCCTCCCAGAGCCGAATGCGGCGCGAGGCCGGTCAGCGACAGACCCGGCGGATCGGCGAAGGACGCCTGTTCGAGAGCCTCCGGGAATGGGTTCCCGGCGACGAGCTCCGTTCGGTCGACTGGAAGGCCACCGCCCGGCGAGGCAAGCTGATCAGCCGCCAGTACGAAGACGAACGGCGCCAGCGGGTCATGCTGGTGCTCGATGCCGGCCGGATGCTGACGGCGGAAACCGATGGGCGAGCCCGGCTCGAAGACGCCATCGAGGCGATTGCCCAGCTGGCGTATCGGGCCACCGGTTTCGACGACGATGTCGGCTTGCTGGTCTTCTCCGATGAGATCGACACCTACGTGCCACCGATCCGAGGGCGGCGGGCGCTCAAAGCCGTCCTCGACGCCCTCGCGGTCGTCGAGGGCCGGCTGGTCGAGCCTGACTACCCCAAGGCGTTTGCGTTCCTGGCGAGTCAAACCAAGAAACGGGCGCTGACGGTGGTGTTTACCGACGTGATCGATCGATTCGCGAGCGAGGCCATGGTTGCGCAGGTCGGCGGGCTCAGGCCCCGCCACTTGCCGGTGGCCGTTGCCCTCCGGGATTTGGCGCTCGAACGGCTGGCATCGACCCGGCCGGCCGGAGTTGAGCAGGCGTTCGAACGGGCCGCCGCGGAGCAACTCCTTCAGGTCCGGGCCGAGGCCCTCCAGACGATGCGGAGCAAGGGCGTCGTTATCGTCGATGCTCATCCCGAGGCCGCCGCCAAGGCGGTGGTCGACGCCTACATTCAGCTCAAGCGCCGATCGCTGATCTAGCGACCCCAAGGTTGACGGGAGCCCCAAGCGGATCTATTGTACCGATCGGTACACTGAGTGAGGCCTGACCTGTGCCACCCGCCGTTCTCTCTCGTGAAGAGGTCATCGACCGCCTGATGCAGGTTCTTCGGCAGCAGGGATATGCCGGGGCTTCGCTCGCGGAGCTTTCCAAGGCCACTGGGCTCGGCAAGTCCAGCTTGTACCACTACTTTCCCGACGGGAAGGACGACATGACCCGGGCGGTGCTCGGGCAATTGGCGGCGCGATTGGACCGGGCTCTCTTCAACCCGCTCCGCGCCGCCGGACCACCGCGGCGCCGGCTCGATGCCATGGTCGTCACCGTGAACGCCTTCTATCGGGGTGGGCGGGAGGCCTGCCTATTGGGGAATCTGGTCGTCGGCGAAACCCGGGAACGATTCCATCACGAGGTCGCGGCGATTTTCGAGGAATGGATCGCGGCCATCGCGACGGTGCTCCGCGACGCCGGGTTCGCCAAGGGTCTGGCCCGGACCCGAGCTGAGGATGCGGTGGTTCGGATCGAAGGCGCCCTCGTCGTGGCGCAGGGATCGGGCAACGAAGACCTGTTCGAGCGGACGATTCGCCGGCTCCCGGCAGATCTAGTGGCCCGAGCGGCAGGCCGGCGCGGTTGATCACAATCCTTGACATTGTACCGATCGTTCGGTACAATACCCCGGATCGCTCGAGATTCCCTTTTCCCCGAAGTCGTCCCCATGCCACGGATTCCGCCGCTCAACCCCGCCACCGGTGACAGCGCCGCCCACCCGGCGGCGGCCTAGTGCCGCTGCGGGTCGAGGGACTTTGGCGCTACCCTGTCAAGTCGATGGCCGGGGAAGCGATCCCGGGCGCCGAGCTGACGGCGAACGGCATCCCGGGCGACCGAGTGGTCCAGGTGAGAGGCCCCGAGGGGATCCGGACCAGCCGCCGCCAGTATCGGCTCCTCGGCCTCTGGGGAACCCTCGGAGTGGATGGAGTGCCTCGAGTCGACGGCGCTCGGTGGGACGCTCCCGAGGTGCTGACCGCGGTCAAGGCGGCTGCCGGCGACGACGCATTCTTGTCGGCCTTTGACGGACCCGACCGATTCGACATTCTCCCGTTGCTGGTCGCGACGGACGGGGCGGTGGCGGCCTTTGGGCGGGACATCCGGCGGCTTCGGCCCAACATCCTGATCGGCGGGGTCGACGGCATGACGGAGACCACCTGGGAGGGGGCAGAGCTCCACATTGGGGAAACCGTGATCGGACTCGATTCGCTTCGCGGTCGCTGCCCTATGACGACGGTCGACCCCGATACCTTGGTCCGAGATCCGGCCGTACTTAAGGATATCGGCCGTCGGTTTGGCGGGCGACTGGCCCTCAATGCCTTGGTGCTACGTCCCGGCCGAGTGACGGTGGGCGATGCCGTCAGGTTGGTGCGACCGGCATAGCGCTGGTCCAGGTGTCGCGGGTGCAACGTTTTCAGAGCCGCCCGGATCTAATCGGCGTTCCGAAGCCCGGTCACCCGGTTCCCCAGGTTCCGATGCCCAATCTGAGACTCGCCGCCCGGGCCCTGGTTCGGGCCCCAATCGTCACCGTCGTCGCGGTGGTTTCGTTGGCCCTCGGCATCGGGGCCAACACCGCGATCTTCTCCTTGATCCGCGGGGTCCTGCTTCGGACCCTCCCAGTGGCCTCCCCGGATGGTTTGGTCAACATATTGGCCCAGGGGCCGAACTCGGGTTCGCAGAGCTGCAACGCCTCCGGCGACTGCCGGGTGATTTTCAGCTACCCGATGTTCAAAGACTTGGAGCGGAGCCGAACCTCGCTCAGCGGTCTGGCGGCCCATCGGATCATTGGGGCGGATCTGGCGTTCCGCGGCAAGTCGCTCAACGGGATCGGGATTGGAGTATCGGGCGGATACTTCGGGGTCCTCGCTCTCACCCCGGCGTTAGGCCGGCTGATCGGACCCGACGACAACCCTTCGGTCGGAGGGAGTCCGGTTGCGGTCCTTAGTCATCGGTTTTGGACCACCGAACTCGGCGCCGACCCCTCGGTCCTCGACCAGACGATCCTCGTCAACGGGGCCGCCATGACCATCGTAGGTGTTGCTCCGCCCGGATTCGACGGCACCACCTTGGGGACTCGGGCTCGGGTCTTCGTGCCGTTGACGATGCTGGCCACGTTAGGGATGCAAGATCAGTCGCGGTTCGAAAGCCGGACGACCTATTGGCTCTACCTCTTCGGTCGCCTCAAGCCGGATGTGTCGCTGACCGAGGCCCAAGACCAGATCAACGCGGTGTACCGGCCGATCATTCATGATGTCGAGGTCCCGCTCCAGTCGGGCATTACCGACGAGATGTTGGCGCGGTTCAAGACCAAGATTGTGACGCTCGAACCGGGTGATCGAGGACAAAGCGGGATCCACGAGCAAACCCGGGCCCCGCTTCTCCTCTTGATTGGGATAACGGCCATCGTACTCCTGGTCGCGTGCACCAACGTGGCCAACCTCCTGTTAGCCCGGGCCGCCGGCCGCCAGGGCGAGATGGCGGTCCGCTCCTCCCTGGGTGCCGAGCGCGGCCAACTGATCGGGCAATTGATGCTCGAGTCGGCGATGGTGGCCGTCATGGCCGGTGGGTTGAGCATCGTGGTCGCCCAGGGCACCCTGGCTCTGATTACTTCGTTTCTGCCCCAAGACCTGATCCGGAACGTCGACGTCGGCATCGACAGGCCGGTTTTGCTGTTTGCCGGGGGGCTCTCGCTTGGGACCGCCTTTCTGTTTGGCCTATTGCCGGCCCTCCAGGCCACTCGCTCGGATCTGCTCGCCGTCATCCAGACCAGCGGAACCCGCAGTTCGGGTAGTCGGGGGGCGGCCCGATTCCGCAGTGCGTTGGTCACGACCCAGATCGCCCTGTCGATGACGCTGTTATGCTCGGCCGGCCTGTCCGTCCGGAGCCTGATCAATGTGAGCCGGGTGTCGCTGGGAATCCGGACCGACAGTCTGATTACGTTCGCGCTCTCGCCGGCCCAGATGGGCTATCCGGCCCGGCAGCAGGCGGCCCTGTTCCGTCGGGTCGAAGCATCGCTCCTCGATGTGCCCGGCGTCACCGGCGTCACGTCGTCGACGGTCCCGATCCTGGTCGGTTGGAGCAACGGCAGTGACGTCGACGTCGAGGGGGTGGTGGCCACCCCGGAGAGCGACCTCAACACCCGAACCAACGAGGTCGGATCCGGCTATTTCAAGACGTTAGGCATCCCGGTCCTGGCGGGTCGGGAATTCCTTCCGTCGGACGATATCGGGACGGCGCCGGTGACAGTGGTCAACGAAGCGTTCGTCGCGAAATTTCACCTCGGCGCCAATCCGATCGGCAAACGGGTTACCCATGGGAGCCCCTTGGTGCGGCCGCCAGCCGGTAGCCCAGCCCCAATCGCCTACCAAATCGTCGGGGTGGTCAAGAACTCGGCCTACAACCAGGTCAAGGAAGACGCTCCCCAACCACTGTTCTTCCGGGCCCATCGGCAAGACTCGACCATCGGGCGGGTGGTATTCTATGTCCGTACCAGCATCGCCACCTCGGCCATCGTCCGGGCCATCCCGCCCTTGGTGGCGGGCGTCGACCCGAACTTGCCGGTGGCGGACTTGACCACCCTGCCCCAGCAAGTGAAGGAGAACGTCTACCTCGACCGGATGATCACCACCCTGTCAGGCGGGTTCGCGATCCTCGCCACGTTGCTTGCGGCGATCGGCCTGTATGGCGTCTTGGCGTACAACGTCACCCTGCGAACCCGAGAAATCGGAGTCCGGATGGCCCTGGGCGCCGACGGCCGCGAGGTCCAACGGATGGTGGTAGGTCAGCTCGGGATGATGATCCTCGTCGGCGGCGTGGCGGGCATCTTCGCGGCGGCCGGCGTCGGGCGAGTGGCCCAGTCGCTGCTGTTCGGATTGAAGGGCTACGACCTCCCCGCGTTCGGCGCCGCGGCGCTGACGATCGCGGCGGTCGCGTTCGGCGCCGGCTACATCCCGGCTCGGCGAGCGTCGCGCATCCATCCAACCCAGGCGCTCCGCGGCGACTAGGGGCGCGGTCGTTGCGTGGTTGACGACCTCCCTCTCAGCGGCTAGTCTTGGCGGCCCTGCCGATGCCTTCCCACCTGCCGAGAACGACGGAGCCCTCCATGGTACGACCCCGAATCGGACTGAGCTTCAGCCTGGTGATCGCCGCAGCATGCGGCGGGCCGGTGGAGCCGGGGATCCACCCACCGGCGAATGATGCTTTGGCATTGGGCCGCGGACGGAGTGAGTGCCGCTCGGACATCGTCGTCTCCGACGAGCAGGAGCTTCGAACCGCGCTCAGTACCGCCCCCGCGGGGAGCGTCATCGGCATTCGGGGGACCATCGTAACGAGCGCGGCGGTGGCGATCGACCGGCCCGGCCTCACGCTGACCTGCGCCACGCAAGGCGCCGCGCTCGTGGCGGGCGGGACCTTTCAAGGCGAGCTGGTCGACCCTCTCCTCTTGATCAGTGCCGCACGAGTAACCGTCGACAATCTGCGCCTCGATGGCACGCTCGCCGGTTCGGCCACGGTCTTCACCTCTGATGTACCGTCGACCTCCCGTGAGCGGATTCGGATTGAACGGAACACGATTCTGTGTGGGAACGGGTCCATTTGCGTCTTCGCCGGTGGTGGCCAACGGAACGGCTCAATCAGCCAGAACGAGATCCTCTCCGACGGGGCCTCTGCCGGCGTACTCCTGCTGGGTGACTTCGCTAACTCGCTTCCGGCCGATCGGATGCTGGTCGACCGAAACCAGGTGCGGGAGACCGGGAGCCCGCCTTTCTCGGGTACCGGCATTCGACTCTCATTCGTCTCGCGTGCCGCTGTCACCGACAACACCGTTGCTGGTCCGTGGCGGGCCTCCATCTCAGTCACCTCAGTGACCGGGTCGACCATTGCGGGCAATGAGTTGCTCGATTCCGATCCGCGCGGATTCGGGCTGAGCCAGGGAATCGGGGCCGGTGTTGGCTTTCGGGGCAACACCGTCAGGGACAATTTCTTTCGGGGGGGCGCCATCGGCTTGGTGGAGGCTTGTGGCAACCGGCTGATCCGGAATCGATTCTCAGGCGTCGCCGTCGAGATTGTGCTTGGCCCGGAGACCGGCGCCAATGTCGTCGTGACCACAAATGCGGGTGGGGTCTCGAATCTCGGCGCCCGGGACTGCAACGGCGATGGAATCAACGATCCGAACACGATTCGGGCGGTGCGATAGACCCGGCTGGCACACCGATCGGCGGTACACTCGACTGATCCCGACCGCGTCAGCGGGGGACGGCCGCGGCCGTCCGGAGCCCAGAGGCCCAATTGACCACGTTGGCGAGCAAATAGTCCTGGTGAGCTAGCCCCGTCACGATGTGGTCGGCTTCGGCGAGATGTTCCTCTCGCAAGAGCCCCTTGAAGTCGACGCCCCGCATCGTGGCGGCATATTGGCCTTGGTGGTTGTACTCCTTGAGCCCGCCAGTCCAGACCGCATACATCGCAATGCCGCGTTCGACAAAACTCCGGATGTCGCGCTCGACCCGCTCGCGCGGAGGGAAGACCCGGACGTAGGTCGCAACCTCGAGTTCTACGCCCTGGACGGGCGCCTGGGGGCGCCAGCTCCGGTAGGTTCCGCGAAGCAACTGCCAGCGTATCCGGATCGAGTTCTTCCAAACTCGCCATTTGAAGAGTTTCGGCCCGTAGTGATGGATGTAGAAGGCCAGATTGCGATAGGCCCAGGCATCGAGCATCATCAGCCCCTTGACCCGTTGGTCGACCAGCGCCGTGTCATGTGCCATGTCGGCGCCCGAGCAGAGCCCCATCAAGACGAACTCCTGGAGACCCTTGGCCTTGCCGAGATAGTCCATTGCCTCCCGGGTCTCGAGCACGGAACTCTCTTCAAATGCCAGAGCGTCACGACGCTGATCGCTGTCGCCGATGCCCGAGTAATCGAACCGAAGCGAGGTGAACCCTTGCGCGGAAAGGGCCCGGGCCAACCGAACACTCAATCGGCAGGAACCGACCCGATGAAGAATCCCGGAGTTGAGCATGACGAAGGCCGGCTTACCAGCGCTGTCGGACCCCGGCGCCGGCTCGGTCACAATCCCGACCAGGGAGGAATTCGCTCCGAACTTGATCGCCTTTTCTCGCCCGTGCTTCATCGGGACTCCTGCGATAGATGGGTGACAATAGCCTGGATCAAAAATACCGGGATCAGCGCGCCCCCGTAGTCGTCTACTTCGTTCCAGTCGCCGTCGCTCGGCACCAACTGGGCCGCCAGCCGGACGCCGTCGAGCTGAAGGCGCCCAATCTCCGTGTATTCCCCCCGCTCGTGAGAGGTCAACACCAAGCGGCCACTCTGGCCTTTCGGCGCCCCAACTCCGAGGAGGTCCAACCCTTCAAGTTCGGTCACCAATCGCTCTGGGAGGGCGAACCCCATGGCACCGAGGGTTCCCGCCGCATTCCGAGAGGTCCGCGAATGGCCGGCACTATCGGTCCGGTCCGCCAAGATCTCCGCCAAGTAGTCCCGCCCGCGGACCGCGGGATCCCAGAGGACGACCTGATCGACGTCGGCACGACCGGCTGCGGCCAGTGCGGCAATCGACGCCCCCAAGCGGAGGCCCACGAAGGAGACCCGAGTGACCTCCGCGGTTTCCTTCAGCTCATCGGCGGCCTCACTGGCGTCGTGAACCCAGTCGGTCAACGAGCCATCAGTGCCTTCCCCGGAAGAATCACCGGTCCCGGAATAGTCGAATCGGAGGACGTGAAACCCGGCCTTGGCCAGCAACATCGCCATTTGGCGGAAGGCGCGATGGGCCCGCATGTACTCCTGTCCGAAGGGGTAACACAGGATCACGCCGACCGCACGGGCCTGGGAGGCCTTTGGCGGGTGATACACCCCGAACAATGATTTGGGAGCGCGCCCGAAAAACAACGGATTCATTCACCCCTCAACGCGTTGAAGAGCCGCTTGTCGACCTCGGCGGCCATCTGTTCCCGGGTCTGCAACACATGCCCGCCAATCGGTTGGCTGTTGCGCCACGACAACGTTGCGCCGACGCAACAATCAAAACCCGCCATTCCTTGGCGACTCTCCGCCAACATAGCGCGTGGTCATTTGGACGCCAAAAGGTGCCGTCGGCTCGTCTGGGGATGCTAAGCAGGCGCCGTGCCATCCCAAAGCGACTGCGGATCCGATCTCACGAAGGGTCAGCCACGCCGGAGCAACCACCGACGAAGGCCGGCGGCGGCGAAGGGGCGGGTTGCCGGCAAGAATCGAAGCCCGCTCCGGTGCCGGATGGACGCCAAGTGGGCCCTCCAAGCCGGGCTGGCCGACATCGACATGTTCCCCAATCAAGCGTGGGCTTCGAGCTAGGAAGAACGGCCACAAACTACCCCGAGGGCCGGTCGCCGGACCAGCCCGGGCCCACGCGCCATTCTAGACCAAAGCCGCTAGTTCCTATGGCTTCGTCACCGCGACGACGGATTGGCAGGCGGAGCACTATAGTGCTCCGGCCCGAGGGTCAGTGTCAGCGTATAGCTCCCAACTCCCCCGGCTGCGGCCGAGGTCGCCTCGATCGTGAAATCCACCGTTCCACTCAGATCGAGATTGACGAAACGAAGCAACGCTCCGGTTCCGCCGGCGCCGTTGTCGTCAGATCCGACCGGGACGCCAGTTGGCACGCTGGGCTGCCCTCGGTAAATCCGGAGCAAGGGGTCGAACGCGGTGGACGTCATGGTCGCGGTTAGAGTCTGGTTGGTTTGGACCACGACCCGGATCAAATCCGACCTGGTTCCGGCTGACAGCCCGGGGCAATCGCTGGGAGCAAGTTGGAGCGATGCGCTGAACCCCCAGGCGCCGACGACCGCCCCGCAACCGGCCAAGTCCGGCGACGCCGCGATCACCGTAATCGAGTAGGTCGCTCCGGCGCCGGTCCGATCAAAGACGTCGACCTGGATGTTGCCTTGCGGCAGCAGGAAGGGGCTCGAAGTGGCCAGACCGGACGCACTGGCACGCCACCGACTGAGCCCCGCCTCCTTGAGCCCCAATCCAATCAGGCTGGATGAGCTGGTCCGGAACTGGACCACCTGCGGCGCCGCCGAGACGAATCGATACCGATCGTACACCGGCGCGCTTTCGAACCGAAATGGGGTGGTACAGTCGGTCGCTCGGGTAAGGGTCCCGCTCGCCGCAACGTCGAGTACCAGCGCCTGGACCTCGCACCCCGGTCCAAACGACAGGGCCCGGAAGAGATGATTTTGGTAGCCATCGACCGCTAGCAGCGCCACGTACCAGACACCGCTCCGATTCGCCAGCACGTCGCACCGCTGGCTGAGGAGCGGAAGGAACGAGCCACAATCAAAATCGGTCGAGGTCGGGTAGCGGCCCCGCCGGGCGTAAATGTGGACCTGGCCGGTGCCGCCGTAGAGCAAGAACGCCAGTTCGGCCGCGTCGGGCGGTACCAGTGTCGTGAAGTAAGTAAGGCTCCCGGCCACCCCGGTGAGTCGGTCGGTTTCAACCCCATTGGCCACCACCGGAACGGCTTGGGATGGGGCAACCTGGAGGGTCCCGGACGTGACGGCCGTGTAGCCGGCCGCGGTGAATCGGAGCGTGTGACTCCCGGGTCCAAGAATGGTGAGGTCGCTGAACTGCGCCTTGCCGGTGGCGTCAGTCGTAGCCGTGATCTCGGCCATCGAACTCGACTGGGCCCAAGGGCCGGACCGCTCCGGTGCGGCGGCCGATCCGACGATCAAGGTACCGGGGCCGGTCGCGATGGCCGCCGTGATCACCACGCCGGCGACCGCTACATTGGCGCCGGCACCGGTCTTGAGCTGAATAGCCGGTTGAACAAAAAAGGCCACGTTGTTCGCCAAATTAGCGCTCGGTGGCGTCGCCAATGCCAGCTCCGGCGGCGGGGCCACTTGGATCACCGCCGAGCTGACCGAGAGAGACGGTCCATTCGGCGCGGCGGTGAACCGAAGGACCCGGGGGCCGGCGGCCCCGGTAATGGTGAGGTCGGTGAAGGTCGCCGTTCCCTGCCCTGAGGTGGTGGCGGTCGTACTACCACTGAGAGTCCCACCCCCGGTTTCGATCGTGACCGTCACGACAACGCCCGCCTGCGGAACGTTCGTCCCCCGCCGATCCTTGAGCTGAATCGCGGGCTGGGGATTGAGCGGGTTCCCGGTGCCCACGTTCGTTCCCGGGGCCGTGGCGAGTGTGAGAGCGGTCGCCGGCGGTTGAGTGGCCTCCACCGCGAGGTTGGCCGCGCTTCCGGATCCGAGTGCCGCCCGAATGGTCTGGGTGCCAAGCGCCAGACCGAGTTGCCACTCGACGGCCGCAACGCCGTCCGCCCCAGTCGTCACTGTGGCGGTAGTGGCCCCACCAAGCGACCCGCCCCCCGCGGTCACGGATATGGTAACAGACTGTCCGCCGGCCGGGCTCGGCGCCCCGCCCCCCGTCGACTTCTGGACCACGAACGCGGCCCCGACCGGCGTTCCGGCCTCGGCGGTGGCGGGGGGGGTGCCTGACACGGCAATCGAGAAGGTGACCTGCGGGTCCGGGGCGGTCGGCGTCTTCTTGCACCCGGCCGCAAAGAGAACAGCCACGAGGGTTGTCAGGTACCGGGGATGCATGGTCTCTCCAAGAAGGGGTCTCTTCTTAGTTACGCGTCAAACCCCGAACGAAAGGATCATCGCGGCAACCGGGGCCTTGCGTGGGCGGGGACGACTCGCGGTTCTGGATCGAATACCCCATGTTTCCGGGCCCAACACCCTATCCGGACTCAATCGACCATGACTCCAATCATCCGACCCACCCTGGTGTCCCTTGCCATCGCCCTGGCCCCGACCGTCCCGGTTTCCATGCTCCTAGGCCAAGACCTGGGGCGCCCGACGATCGACCGGCTCCAATCGGTGATCCCGACCATTGGGGTCAACGAGGCGCCGGTTTGGTCGGCCGACGGCAAGAGCCTGCTCTACATCGGCGGGTCGGATGGCGGCCTCTGGTCGGTCAGCGCCGACAGCGGCAAGCCGGTCCGGCTGGCCGACGCCCTCGGTAGCGCCACCCAGTTCCGCCGGACTCCGGACGGCCGGATGGTGACCTACGTCAAAAGTGTGCCCGGTGGCAATGACCTCTTCGCCTGGGACCTGGCCGCGAAGAGCGAACGGCGGATCAGCACCCTCTCCGGCCACGTTCGGTCCTACACGGTCTCGCCGGACGGCAAGTCAGTTGCCGTGGCCAACGATCGGAACGGGAGCGAGGACATCTGGATCGTGAACCTGGCCGATGGGGCCGCGACTCGGCTGACCACGAGCCCGCTGTACGAGGGCTTCCCGTCGTGGACCCCAGATGGGGCAAAGATCCTCTATACCCGGCTCGATGCCCGGTGGGTCGATCACGACGTCTTCGCGATGTCGCCTAACGGCGGGGCGTCGAAGCCGGTCCTCTCCGACCGGGACTTCTTCGACTACCGCCAGGGAGCCGCGTTCGGCTTCGTCCGGGTCTCCCCGAACGGGAAGACGATGCTGTTCCGCTCCCAGCGGAGCGGGTGGACCACCTATTGGGTCGCGCCCTTGGCCGGTGGCGCAGCGCGGCCCCTCGCCGCGGAATCGGCGGACCAGAGCGATGCCCGGTGGTCGCCGGACGGGAGCCAGGTCCTGTTCTTGTCGATAACGAACGGGACCCAGGGGCTCAAGGTCGTGCCGGCGGCCGGCGGTCCGGCAAAGACGGTGGTCGCTCCGGGGATTGGAATGGTGACCCGGGCCGAGTGGTCGCCGGACGGGAAGCAGATTTCGTATGGGTTTGGGTCGCCCACCGAGGCCCAAGATCTCTATGTCGTGGCGGCCGCCGGCGGGACGCCGAAACAGCGGACCTTCGCCCCCGGAGCCGATACCGGAGCGGACGACCTGATCGCGCCCGAGAAGATCAGCTGGGTCAACGGGGGCCTCACCATCAACGCCTACCTGTACAAACCGAAGAATCTCAACCCCGGCGACCGGGCCCCGGTCATCATGTACGTCCACGGTGGCCCGACCCAGCAGTTCAACGACAGCTACCAGCTTCAACCCCAGTTCTTCGCCAGCCGCGGGTATGTGGTGATCGCGCCTAACGTTCGGGGCAGCTCGGGCTACGGGAAGCGGTTTGAGGACCTGAACAACCGCGACTGGGGCCACGGCGACCTCACCGATGTCCTGGCCGGCGTGGCCTGGGCCAAGAAACAGCCGTACGTCAATCCCGGCAAGATTGGAATTACCGGGATCAGCTACGGCGGGATGCTCACGATGTACGCGATTTCCTTTGCCCCGGGCGTGTTCCAAGCGGCGATTTCCGGATCCGGCTACGGGGACGTGAAGGACTTTCACAACATCGTCCCGGTGTTGCAGCACAGCCAGTTGCTCCACTACGAGTTGGGCCAGTGGCCTTCGACCCCGGCGGTCGAGGCGATCTACCGTCGGAGCTCGGCCATCCTCAAAGCCAAGGACGCCACCGCCCCGGCCATGATCATTCACGGGTATGGGCTCGATGTGCTGGACGCCGACTATGCGGCGTGGAAGTATGCCCGGGAGTTGGCCAAGCACTCCAAGATCGTGGAGTACAAGGCCTATCCCGGCGAGACCTATTACGTGTACGGACGGGAGAACACCAAGCAGATGTTACAGGACATGCTGGGGTTCTTTGACCGGTACCTCAAAGACAACTCAGCCGCCGCGGGCAGCTTCGACTAGAGATTCTTCAAGCCCGAAATCGACGGCGCAAAAAAGTACTCTCCCCCCCTGATGGGTAACGAACCCCCGAAAGTCAAACGCTTTTCGGGGGCTGACCGCGGTACCACCCCAGCCAACCGGGCACCGCTGGCCCCCGGCGCCACCTTGGCCGATGACCGGGTCGATTCCAGTCTGGGGATCGACGAAGTTCGGATTGTTGGCCCAGGACGCCTGAGTGAACTCAAACTGGTTGCCGATGTCCGCTTGATACACCATGAAAAACAGCCCGACGTTTTTCGTCGGCATCTGACTGAGGGTGAGTTTCTTGGAGTTGGGATGTTTTTTCCGAACGCCATAGGTGATTCCGCGGCGAGCCATGGTGCGGGCCCGCTCCTGCTCTAGAGTGGCGCCCAACTTGACGCTCTCGCCCCTCGGGTTCGTCTTTCGAATATGACCATGCATCGGGCACTTCGCCCCGGTCGGATCGACCCGATAGTCGAAGTTGTTGGGCACTGGATTGTGCACGCCGTCGGCACGCTGCATCACGACCGGTGTTCCATCTTCAAAGCGCCCCACGATCATGGCCCCGGCGCGTTCCTCGTCATCGCCCTGGAGCCCGAGGGCCTTGGCGAGGGCCTCTTCCGCTTTCTTGAACCCCCGAACGTCTTGGTCGAGCTTGCGGAAAACGAAGTAGCTCCCGAAGCTCGCACCCGGGTTGCCCGCGGGATCGCTCACCAGCACTTGCTGGAGCGGGAAGGCCGGATCCCAGATCGTCGTTCCGTCTCGAAGGTCACGCGCCTTTTCGATGTCCTCCACTAACATCAGCGGTTGGCTTCGGCCATCGACGTAGCCGAAGTGCTCGATCCCCTCGCCGGGGGCGAGTTTCGATCTCCAGGCAAGACCGGTCTCTTCCCCCACCAGGACTACACCGGCCGGTGTTCCCGCCAGCAAGGCCTTCCGGGCTTTCTTCACTTTCGCCGCCGTCGTATCCGCGAGAAGGACCATCGCGTGAATCTGCTCGCGGAAATGGCGGTCCCACTTGGCCACCGGCGGGTCGTTGAGGGTACCCTGGCGGCTCTTCATGCCCGCGAGAAAACTCGGATCGGTCGGAGCTTTGGCTGCCGCCCCGAGCGCTTGATAGCCGGCCGCCGAGAGGTAGACGAGGGTGACGAGGCCGCCCGACTTCCCGGTGGCCTTGAAGGTCTTGTTTTCGCTCAATTGCTCCTGGGCGGTGGTCACTTGGTCGGCAACGGCACGAAGAAACGCTCGGGCCGCGCCGGGACTTGCGGGGTCGAACTTAAAGAAGAGGTTGCTGGTGTGTTCGCGACCGTGGCCTTTCAAGACATTGGCCTGGAGGTCGTCCAACACTGCCTGCTCATCCGGATTTGCCGCTTGCCAACGGAGTGGGCTTGTTAAAATGACCGGCATTGTTCCCCCATATCGCCGCTGCGGGTTCGGGAACGCGTCAGCTCGTCGCAGCGAGGCCGAGGGGCGCGTATCCGATCGAAGGTAGTGGTGGCGGACTGGGACCAGGCGAGTACTTCGGGGCTCGGACTGCACGGGGCGGCGCCGGCCGCCACCCGCGGGCCGGGCGGAAGTCCGGTGCCAGCCCGGGCCGTTAGCCCAGGAGCGGTCGATCCGATCCGGTGGCCGATTCACCCTCCGGGTTACCCGGGAAAGGCGATGCCGTAGCCATGCCTCGGGCCCGCAACAGGCCTCACTGGTCGGCGGGGGATCTCCCTCCCCTGCCGGCCATGACCCAATCAGCCCCGATCCTGCGCGTGTCGAGGTAACCCCCCACAGGATTCAGGGCCCGATGCGACTTCGACTGATTGGCTTGGCACTGCTGGCCGGGTGCGGCGGCACCACCGTCACCACCACTCCCCCGCCACCACCTCCGCCCCCGCCGCCGCCGGCCGTCGCCTCAGTGACCCTGAGTCGCGACACCGCCACCGTGGTACCTCGCCAAACGACCCAACTCAGCGCGACGCTCAAGGACCAGTCGGGGGCTACCCTCTCCGGCCGGACGGTCAGCTGGACCACCAGCGCTGCCGGAGTCGCGACCGTCACGGCGGACGGGGCGGTGGCCGGGGTCGCTGTCGGCACCGCCAGCATCACAGCCACCAGTGAAGGCCGGTCCGCCTCAGCCTCGATTACGGTCCGAGACGGCGCCGTCGTGGGCCCCACCGGTGGGGTGGCCGCCACGGCCGATAGCGTCGCCCGGGCAACCTTCCCTGCGAGCGCCCTCAGCGGCGAGCGGACCGTCACCATCACCCAGGTCGCCAACCCGCCGGCCAACCCGCGGTTGATCGCGGGCACGGCCTTTGATTTCGGGCCGAGCGGGACGTTTGCGTTGCCGGTGACGATCCGGATCAGCTATCGCGGCTCGGTCGTGCCGGTCACGGCGTTGGCCCACAACCTCCGATTGCACCGGCTCTCGGGAACGACTTGGACCGAAGTGGCCGGTAGCGTGGTCGACACGGCGGCCAAGCAAGTGGCCGGCCCGACCAGTTCATTCAGCAGCTACGCTATCGTGGAAACCGTGCCCCCGGTGGCTGTGATCGCAATCAGCCCGCCGGCCGCCCAACTCGTCGTCGGGTCCGAACTCCAACTGACCGCCACGCCGAAGGACGCGGCCGGATCCCCCCTCGAACGGCCGGTTACCTGGGAAACCTCCGCGCCCGTCGTCGCGACGGTGTCGACCGCCGGCCTGGTCACCGGCTTGACGGAGGGAGCCGGATACATCCGAGCTCGGACCGACGGACGGGTCGATTCGGTCCCGCTCACCGTGTCGCCCCGTTCGACCCCGGCCACCGGAACGGTGGTACTTGGCAGCCTCCATACCTGCGCGTTGACGTCCGAGGGATCGGCATACTGCTGGGGAACCAACGACCACGGCGAACTCGGCACCGGCACGACGACCGACCGGGGGCCTCCAACGGCGGTGACCGGTGGACTCCGGTTCCGGATGCTCGCGGCAGCCGGCAGCCACACCTGCGGCCTAACGCTGAATGCCCAGGTTTGGTGTTGGGGATCGAATTTTGAAGGCGAATTGGGCGACGGAACCCAAACCCAACTTACGGCGCCGGTCCGGGTCCCTCTCCCGGAAACGCCGTCCTTCCTGGCCACGGGTGACCGAACCAGTTGCGCCGCTACGATCAGCGGAGCTGTCTACTGCTGGGGCGACCGACTCGGCGGGACGTTGATTCCGATCGGTCAGCCGAGAGACCTGGTCCCCGCCAAAGTGCCCGGGACGACGCCGCTCCGCCGATTGGCGGTTGGTCTCGAGTGGGCCTGTGGCACCGACGACGCCGGCCGGGCCTATTGCTGGGGCCAGAACAGCTTTGGAATCGGAACCGGAGTCGCCGGCGGGTCGCTCGACCCCCGACCGGTGATCACCGATGAACGGTTCGACGAAATCTCGCTGGGCCTCTGGAACGCTTGCGCCGTGGCCAAAACCCGGGTCCTCTGGTGTTGGGGCCGAGGCCTCAACGGCGTGTTAGGCAACGGGGACAAGGCCGACCGAGAGCTTCCGACCGCCGTCGCCGGCTCGGTCCGGTTCCGGACGGTATCGGCCGGCACGGCCACCCGAGTCTGCGCCAGTTCGGTCGACTACCAGCCCTATTGTTGGGGCAACGGGGTCGTGGGCGATGGAACCGAACCTGGCGAAGCGCTGACACCCCGGGCGGTGGCCGGTGGGCCGATGCCGGTGCTCGCCACCGGCACCAGCAGCAGCTGCGGGATCGACCCCACCGGGGTCCTCAGCTGCTGGGGCACCGGCGCCTCGCAGCTCGGTACGGTCTACTTACCCTACAATCCCGGGCCAGCCGATTTGCCCCCGGCGGGGGTCGCGTTTCGGAGCCTCTCGTCGCAAGGGGTCCGTCACTGCGCCACGACGACCGGGGACCAAGTCTATTGCTGGGGCGGCAGCGATCAGGCGTTGTCGCCGAGCCTCCGGAACATCGGGGTCGCGGCGCGGCAGGTCGCGGTCGGCACCGCAGCGGCCTGCGTTCTCGACCCGTTAGGCAAGGCCCATTGCTGGGGCGACAATGCCTTCGGCCAACTGGGTAACGGCACCACCACCGCGTCACCCACCACCGCTGGGCCGGTCACCGGCGGCCTCACCTTCACCGCACTCGACGCAGGGGGCCACGTGGCCTGCGGCCTCACCGGAGGGGGTGAACTGTATTGCTGGGGTCAGGCAGCTTCCGGCGGCGCTCAGACCACTCCAGCCCTGGTCGGATCGATCCTGTTCCGGTCTTTCAGGATGGTCGGATCGAGCATCAACGGCGTTGCCACCGACGGCACCCTCCGCCAGGCACTCCTCGGCACGGCTCCAACCCAAGACGGCGCCGCCACCGACTGGCTGGCGCACGGGGGGTTCGGCAACTTGAGCATTCAGTTAGTCCACTACTGCGCGCTCAAAGCAGGCGGTTCGGCCTGGTGCCGCGGCGACAACCGAGATGGGCAGCTTGGGAACGGGACCGCAAGCTCCGGGCAGCCGACTATCGCCTATGGCGCCGTCGCGGGCGGCCAGGTGTTTCGGACCATTCAAGTGGGTGGCGGCTTCACGTGCGGGCTGACCGCGACCGACGACGCCTACTGCTGGGGCGTGAACCAGACCGGCTACCTCGGCGACGGCACCAAGACCAGCCGGGCGGTCCCGACCAAGGTGTCCGCCAACCTGAAATACTCGGTCCTCGAGGTCGGTACCTTCGGTGCTTGCGGCATCGGGAAGACCGACAGCAAGATCTACTGCTGGGGATCGAACACCGGCGGCCGGCTCGGCCTCAATTGGATCTACCGCTACCTCACTCCCAGACCAGTGAGCGGAAATCAACTCTTCCGCCCGTTCGAGCTACCGATGTAACCGGAGGCCTGGCACCGGTGTCAGCGCGACACCGGAGTGGCGGGCGGAGCGCTGTAGTGCTCGGGCCCCACGGTGATTGCAAGGGTGTAAGCCCCAACGCCCCCGGCGGTTGCGGAGGTCGCCTCGACCGTGAAATCCACTCCATTGGCATCCAGAATCGGATTGAGGAAGCGACGCAGCGCCCCGGTTCCGCCGGCGCCGTTGTCGTCCGATACGAGGGGAACTCCCGTGGGCACGCTGGGCTGCCCTCGGTAGTGCCGGAGCAACGGATCGAATCCGGTGGCGGTAAATCGAAGGGTGTGATTGGCGGACGGACCAGTCGCCAAGACGAGTCGTCGTGGCGGTGGTGGTGCCTACCAACGTGCCTCCGCCGGTTTCGATCGTGGCCGTAACGACGACGCCCGCCTGCGGGACGTTCGTCGCGCGCCGATCCCTGAGCTGAATCACCGGCTGCGGATTGAGCGGGTTGCCGGTGACCACGTTGGTTCCCGGGGCGGTGATTAGTACTAGAGCGGTCGCCGGCGGTTGAGTGGCCTCCACCGCGAGGTTTGCCCCGCTCCCCGATCCGAGCGCCGCGCGAATGGTTTGGGTGCCGACCACCAAACCGAGTTGCCACTCGGCGGTCGCAATGCCGTCGGCCCCGGTCGTCACGGTGGCGGTGGTAGCCCCACCTAGTGACCCGCCCCCCGCCGTCACGGATATCGTCACCGTTTGTCCGGCCGCCGGGCTCGGCGTCGCGTTCCCCGTCGACCTCTGGACCAGAAACGCAGCCCCAACCGGCGTCCCGGCTTCGGCGGTGAGGGTGGGTGTTCCTGAAACGGTGATCGAAAAGGTGGACACCGGTTCGGGTTCCGTCGGGCTCCGCAGGCGAGTTCAAGCGTCTCTACCGCGACAAGGCACTCTTCGACGCCGAGGAGGCTGCCAGGTTTGCGCTGCTCGAGGAGCATGGGACGTCATCGTCAGCGAAGTCACACCGCCCTAACGGGAGGGGCGAAACGTATTGCTATCGCCGACGGGCGGCCTGCTTTCCCCGTTTCGGCTTCTTGGCCGTCTTTCGGTTGGCCGCCGGCTTCTTCGCCGGAGGTTTCTTGGCCGGAGGTTTCTTGGCCGCGGCCTTCTTGGGCGACTTCTTCACGGCGGCGCGCTTGGCCGTTTTCTTGGGTGCCGCCTTCTTCACCGCCGGCACCCCATCGGCGGCCACGGCGAACGCGGCCCCCTGGGGATCGATCGCCATCACGATCCAGGTTCCCCCGGGCACCGCCATCGGGCCGACCCTGACCGCGCCACCAGCCGCCGTCATGGCGGCCGCCGACCGCTTGGCGTCTTTGACCTTGGCGTAGGGCAGCCAGGCGGGCGCGGGTAGCTCGGGTGGTTTATTGTAGATTCCGCCTAACGTGACACCGCCGAGTTCAAACATCTGGTAGATCCCGGCCGGCCCCATGTCCATCGTGTCGCTCTTTCTCCAGCCGAAGAGCGTGGAGTAGAAGGTCCACGCCGCTGCCCAATCGAGCGTTGCCAGCTCGTGCCACACGAAGCCGCCGAGCGGAGTCGGATAGGTTGGCATCATCGGCGCGCCGGGCGTAAAGGCGGTAAAGGCGGCGCCTTGGGGATCCTCGATGATCGCAAACCGGCCGACGTCGGGCAGATCCGTCGCCGGGTTCACCACTCGGCCGCCGAGCCGCTCGGCGTGGCGGACGGTCTCATCGACGTTGTCGGTGCCGAGGAAGGTCTTCCAATGAGGCGGCAGACCAGCAGCCTTCATCTCGGGTAGCAGCGCCATCAGTCCGCCCATCGGCGTTGACCCCATCATCCACACCGAATAGGAAGGATCGGTCCACGGGAGCGTCTTCCAGCCCACGACTTTTTGGTAGAACGTCTTGGCGGCCTCAGGGTCGGAGGTCAGTAACTCATGCCAGAGGAAGTGTCCGCGAATTGAAGCCGTCATGGGGAGCTCCGGGTGAGGGGCCGAGTCAAACTGGTCTCCGGGATAGTATCCGCCAATGGGCCGAGGGGCCAGAGCCTCGACCCCTGGAACGCCGGGGGCAACGAGGGCGATTGCATCCAGCCTGTCCTGGTCGCGGAAACCTGGCGCACTGTATCGCCGTACGATATAGTATCTCGGTCCCGATCCGGTCGGCACGCCCATGCAGACGAAACTGCCCCTCTCGCCCCAGGTGTTCCATATCCTGGTTAGCCTCGCCCCCGGTGAGGCCCACGGCTACGGCATCATCCTCGACATCGAGCAGTCGACCGCCGGCACCATCCGGCTCGGCCCCGGCACCCTCTATAGCGCCCTGAAACGACTCCTCGCCGACGAGCTGGTCGAGGAGTCGGGCAAAGCCCGCCCCAAGGACGATGACGAACGCCGCCGCTACTATCGCCTGACCGCGGCCGGCCGCCGGTTGCTCGGCGCCGAAACCAGCCGCCTCGCTAAAGCCGTCGGGGCCGCCCGGCGAGCCGGCATTCTCAAACCTGGCATGATCTAATGGCCGGGGCCGGGCGGTCGCTGGTTCGTCACTTAGTCGGGCTCCTGCCCGCTCAGTTTCGCGCCGAGTTCGGGGCCGAAATCGAGACCGTGTTTGTGGACCGGTGGTCCGAGCCCCGCAGCCGGCTCGGCAGTGTCCGGAACCGCCTCGCCTTGATTGTTGACTTGGGCCGGACCATCGCCCGCGAACACCACGCCGAGACTCGAATTGGAGCGCGCCCGATGCAAAACCTATGGCTCGACCTCAAACACACCGTGCGGTGGATGGCTCGGAGCCCGGGCTTTGCCGCGGCGGCGCTCGGCACTTTGGCGCTCGGGATCGGCGCCACGACGGCAATGTTCAGCCTGGTCGATGGCGTCCTCCTCCGGCCGCTGCCATTTGCGGAACCCGAGCGGCTCGCGTTCATCACCCGCGAAGGTGACATCTCGGTACCCGACGGCGATGATTGGCGAAGCCGGAGCCGAACGTTCGCGTCGATCGGGGTCTTCGCGAGTGCCTGGAAGTTCGACCTCACCGGCCTTGGCGAGCCCGAGCCGGTCACCGCCCACGCCGCTGATCCTGGTTTCCTCGAGGTGCTCGGCGTCCAACCGATCGCCGGCCGGTTGTTTACCCCGGCCGAGAACACGCCGGGTGCGGCTCATTTGATCGTGATTACCGAGCGGTTTTGGACGACTCGGTTCCAGCGGAGCCCGGATGCGGTTGGGCGGACCCTCAATTTGAGCGGGAACCCGACCACGATCATCGGCGTCCTCCCCGGGGCCGTCGACCTAACCGCCGAGGGTATCATCGGGGTGGTGCCGATCGCCGTCGAGTTGCCGTGGACCGCCGGCAACCGCGGCACCAACAACCTCGACGCGATCGGGCGGGTCAAACCGGGCATCCCATTCGCTGAGGCCCGAGCCGAACTCCGCCAGATCTCGACCCAACTCGCGACCGAGTTTCCGGAAACCAATCGCGGCAAGATCGTCGACCCCCTGCCGATGATCGAGTTTCTGGTCGGCCAGGTGAGCCGGTCCCTCTGGCTGGTCCTGGTGGCGGTGGCCACCCTCCTCGGCATTGCGGCCATCAACTTGGCCGGGCTGCTCCTGGCCCGGGCGGCGGCCCGACAACCGGAGTTGGCCCTCCGCATGGCGTTAGGCGCCGGCCGGAACCGATTGGGCGCCCAGTTGGTCACCGAAGGGGTGACGATCGCGGTGGCCGGCGGAATCCTCGGCATCGTCGCCGCGGTCGCGACTCATCGATTCCTGCTCGGCGTTCTTCCCGACTCGCTGCCGAGGACCGCCGACCTCTCGATCCGATGGCCGGTGGTGGTGTTTGGGGCCGGCATTTCGATGCTGGTCGGGCTCCTTTGCGGCCTGATACCCGCGTGGCAAACATCGCGGACCCGGCCCAGGCAGTCGCTCAGCGGAGCCAAAGGCACCGGTGGGCTGGGCCGGCAACGCGCCCTTCGAACCATCGTAGGGGTCGAAGTTGCCCTGGCGATGGCGCTCCTGGTCGGGGCCGGTCTCCTGACCAAGAGTTTTCAGAGACTGTGGTCTGAACCCCTCGGCTTCGAGCCGTCCGGTGTTCTGATGGCCGACCTGGTGCTTCCCGAGAGCCGGTACAACACCCGGGTACCGCAGAGCCAGGCTTTCACCGCCATCATCGACCGGCTCAAGACCATACCGGGGGTCCGTGAGGCGGCGTTCGTCACCACCGGCCCGCTCTACCCCCGGGGCGGGATCGGCTCGAAGCTCCTGTTCGACGGCCGGCCCGACATCGATCCGGCGCGTCCTTCGGGCACCCGGGTCCGATTTACCTATGGTGACTACTTCGCGACCCTCAAGATCCCGGTGACTCGAGGCCGGGCCCTCGGCCCCGCGGACGATGACCGCGCCCCGCCGGTGGCCGTGATCAACGCGTCGCTGGCCGAGGCCTTCTTTGCCGATCGCGATCCGATCGGACAGCGAGTGGCGCTAAAATCGTGGGACGACGAAACCAAATCGGATTTCTGGGTCACCATCGTCGGTGTAGCCGGGGACATCAAGGGCCTCACCCTCGCCCAGGGCGATACCCCGGCCATCTACATCCCGTACGTCCAACGGAAGATCTGGTGGGAACGGTTCGGTGTCCTGGCGATTCGGACCGACGGCAATCCCGCCGCCCTGACCGCGGCGCTCAAGCAAGCCGTCTGGAGTGCCGATCCCTTGCTGACGATCGACGGAATCCAGCCCCTCTCGGTCCGGCGCTCTGCCGCCGCGGCCCGGGAGCGTTTCCTGGCGGTGGTGATTGGGCTATTTGCCTTGCTGTCGTTGGCGCTGGTGGCCCAAGGACTCTGGAGTATCGTGGCCTACGCGGTCGAAGCGCGGCGCCGGGAGTTCGGAGTCCGAATGGCGTTAGGCGCCAAGCCTTGGTCGGTGGTGCGGCTCGCGATCCGCCATGCCGCGGTCCCGGT
>JANNQX010000162.1:0-32806 GCA_031400975.1 Gemmatimonadota bacterium | reverse complement strand
CGCACCGCGACCGGCGTCGATCATTTCCCGGAAGTGACCCGGTTGGGCCAGCAAATGGCCGCCACGTACACCTATCGGATTTCCCCGGATTTGAATCAGTATTACCAGTGGGGGGACAACGAACAGCCCCGCTCGTTCGGGAATCGGTTGGGCCGGCACGTGAACCTCCTCGGCGTGTTGGCGGGCCTCAACCAGGGTCACTCCGCGGGCGCCGCCGCGCAGGGGATGCTCTCCGCGCTGGTCGGGAAGTACGGGGCGGACGGGTACCAATCCGCGGAGCCGGGGTCGCGCCTTCTGTATTTCTACAGTCCTTGGGCTTCGAGTGTCGATTGGCGCGGGCTGCCGGCGACCCACTTTGCCAGCGGGGTCGGGGTGTTGGCTTCGAAGAATGCCAGCAGCGCGTTCTACGCCCACGCCGCCAACATCGTGGGGGTGGATCACCAGTACCACGGGATGGGGAGTTTCCAGCTCTATCGCAATGGCGAGTGGGCGGTCACCCATCCGTTGGGATACGGCGGGATCGCCGAAATGGCGGAAACGGGGAACACGATGCTGTTCGCCGGTCTGAGCGCGATGCGCAACCGGGTGGTCCTCGAGGCGAACACGACCGGCTCCTGGGCGAGCGTGACGACGCGGAACTCCGGCAACTTCTACCCGACGAGCCAGTTTGATCCGCCGCCCCCCTTCCTCCAGAACTGGGTCCGGTCGCTGGTGCACTTCCGGGAGGGCGGGACGGACGTTATCGCGGTCTGGGACAGCGTGGTGGTCGATGATCCCAAGACGCTGCCGAAGTTGGCGCGGTATCGGGCCACCGATTTGGCGAAGATCAACGCGGCGGCGAACGTGGTCGAGTGGCAGATCCACAGCCCGGTGGCGCCGCAGCTCGCTCCCGGGACGGTGTCGTGGTCGACCCCGGGGGGTCAGTCCGTGGTGGTGCATACCCTCGCGCCGGCCCAACAAACCCGCGCCGTCGGGAACCAGGCCGAGTTGTGGTCGTCCCTGAACAGCGTTCAGCCGTCGGAGCGGAAGTTCCAGGTCCGCCTCGCCAAGTCGGTCTTCAGCCGCCACCAGGTGTTCCTGAACGTCATTGCCGTCGGGGGGGCGGTCTCGCCGGAGCTGATCCCCGGCGGTGTCCGGGTGGGCCAAACCTCAATCGTCTTTTGGGCGGGTGGAGTCACCGTAACGCGATAGGCGCCGGGTATCCTCTCTCTCGGGCCTCTTCCGGTCTCGCGCGAAACGCAGCGATTTCTCCCTCTCGAGGGCAGCGCGAAGGACCTAACTCACCGACACTGGATCGCACCGGCGATCCGATTTCATGTCGGCTCGGCGCGGGCGTTGAGGTCGTATCGCATGATCGCGGCATGCCGCCCGCCTACCTCGCGCTCTACGGCGTAGACATCCCCGGCAGGGCCAGGAACGGGACCGGTCGCCTCGGCCAGTTCGCGCCGGTCGGTGTCGGTCAGGTGCAGCGAAAAGGCCGCCCGAAGTTCTTTGGCCCTCGGGCCGCTCGGCATCCCCACGATGACGGCGGCAATGCCGGGCCGGTCGAGCATCATTCGAATCGCTACCGTGGAGATTTCCGTCGCGTGTCGATCGGCGATCCGGCCGAGGGCAGCCAAGATCCGTTGAAACGCGTCCCATCCCCCGATATCGTCAATGACCAGGCGGTACTTGGCCAGGGAGCGATTGAGTAGGCTGGCTGGGTCGGCCTGTCCGAGCCACACCTTCGAGAGGAATCCGCCGGCGAGGGTTCCGAAGCAGAGCAAGGCGACGTTGCTGCCCTGGCAGGCGGCCGCCAGACCGCGAGTTGGCCGTTGATCGAGGACCGAGTATTGGACCTGGATTGAGGCGATCGGTACCCCGGTCGCCAGAAGCTTTCGGAACCGCGGCGTGTCAAAGTTGGTCAGCCCTACCAACCGAATCTTCCCTTCGTGGGCCAAATCGCCGAGGACCCCCACCGCGTCGACATAGCGTTCGACCCCATAGTCCCACCAATGGAACTGAACGAGGTCGAGGCGGTCCAGGCCAAGCCGGGCCAATGATCGATCAATGATCCGTTCGACGCCCCGCCTGTCTAGCGTTGGCAACACCGCTCGGTCGGGAACGAATTTCGTGTGGACTTGGGGCGGGGCCTGACCGGCGGCCAATCGGCGCCTGACGTATTCCCCAATGGTGGTTTCGACCCCGGTGTAGATGTCGGCGCAATCGAAGGTGTTGAAGCCCTGGTCGAGGAACGCATCCCACCGGGAAAACAGTTCACCGCGATCCGGCGACTGACTGGCATGTCCGGCCGAGAGCTGCCAACCTCCAAGAATGATCCGAGGGATCGAGTAGTCAGGTCCCAAGTCGACCAGCGGGATCACGGGAGCGGCTCCCCAGATTCCTCACTGTGTCGGAAGGTCCGCTTACCCGTGCGTGAAATCCGGTAGACCGCGCCGCAGTGAACATCGGGGCAGGCGATGTCCGAGTCGGTGGTCATCCAGTCGTTGGGATGGGTTTCGCGCTGTTTGGCCGGCAAGAGAGGGAGCAAGGCCGCCAAGGCATAGAGCGGAAAACCCTGGCCCGCCGGGAAGGCGACCCGGCCGCCGTGGACTTCGAAATGGTCGCCGATCAGTTCGTGGCAGAGCATTCGGCCTCGGTTCGCGACGATTTCGACCCGGAGGTCGTAGAGGCTGAACTCGTCGGATGCGTTGGTCATGGCGGTATTACCCTCGTTTCTCGCGGTAAGCTAACCAGGCGGAGGACCGGCCAACATTCCTTAGTTGACGGCGTTGCAAGGCGTTAGGATCGGTGTGTCGGTACACCAATACAATTGGCGCGGGACTTGCAAATGCGCCTCTCCATGACTTTCAAGCAACCGGGCCCGCTCCTCCAGTGGCTGGAGGACGTTGATGCCCGAAGCCCGATTCCGCTGTATGAACAGATCGCGAGCCGCCTCAAGGCGGCGGTCGGCGGAGGCCTCCTCGCCGAAGGCGACCCGTTGCCGTCGGTTCGCCTGTTGGCTGGGGAGCTCCGGATCAATCCGGCCACCGTGGTCCAGGCCTATCGGTTGCTTGAGGCCGACGGTTTCGCCGAAATGCGGCAAGGGGCGGGCACCTTTGTTCGCTCACCCTCCTCGGATCAACGGCAGCGAGAGCGGGAGGCGCAGGCCCGGCGGCTGGTTCGAGGGTTACTCGCCGAAGGGGCCCGACTTGGGATTGCCGCCAAGGAAATCAAAGCGGCATGGGACGAGACTCTGAAGGAGCGAAGCCGATGACCGACGTGATCAGGTTCGACGATGTCAGCTACCGGCCCGGGGCCGGGTTTTCAATCGACCACCTCTCACTGGCCGTGCCGGCGGGGGCGATCTACGGTTTCCTCGGGCCGAACGGCGCTGGGAAGACGACCAGCATTCGCCTGATGTTGGGACTGTTGCGCCCGGCAGAGGGTCGGATCGTCGTACTCGGCGAATCGATTCCCGATCGGGCGCCTCAGGCGCTCGGCCGGGTCGGCTATGTGCCGGAGCGGCCGCACTTGTACCCGTTCCTGACCGTTGCCGAGAGCCTCCGGTTCCATCGGGCGTTTCATCCCCGATGGGACCAGGCGTGGGCCACCGAACTGCTGGGCGGGTTCGGCCTCGTACTGGATCGGCCGCTTGGCCGGTTGTCGAAGGGTGAAATGGGCAAGCTGCTGATGCTGCAGGCCCTCTGTCAGCGGCCCGAGTTGTTAGTTCTCGATGAACCCACCGATGGTCTCGATCCGGTAGTTCGGCGCGAAGTCCTGAGCGCGGTGGCCGAGTATGTCGCCGAGTATCAGGCGACGGTCGTCATTTCGAGCCACTTGGTCCACGAACTCGAGCGACTCTGCGACTGGGTTGGCGTCATGGATCATGGACGACTGGTGACCCAGCTCCCGATGGACCGGCTCAAGAACGGGATCAAGCGGCTCCGTCTCACCGGACCACTTGACCGCCTGGACGGGGCGCCGTTTTCGGTCCTCTCCCGCAGTGGCCAGGGAGCCGGGTCGTCTTGGGTGGTCGACCAATGGGAGCCGGCGATGGCGGGGTGGATCGGCGAACGGGGCGTCCTGATCGACGCGGTTGACGATCTCGATCTGGAAGACGGATTCGTCGAGCGGCTCAAAGCCCGCCGGGAAGGAAACACCCATGTTTAAGGCCCTGGTCTGGCTCCAATGGAAGTCGAGCCGAGCCTGGATTCTCGCGGCCGCGCTCGCGATCGTCGCCCTCCCGGTCATGTCGGTAGTTCGAGAGTGGCCGACGGATCGAGAGGCGATGGCCCAGTTCCTCTCCCGGCTTGAGGCGTGGAGCGTGTTCTATCCGGCGGCCGCGGTGGTTCTGGGCATCGCGATGGCCAGCCTGGCCTGGCGGGCCGATCGCCGAGGGGGGTTCGTCTACGCCCTCAGCCTGCCGATCGCTCGGTGGAGGCAGGTAGCCTATCGATACGGCGCCGGCGTGGTCTGGGTGCTCGCGATTGGGGCGGTCCTGTGGATCACCACGCTTGTGGTCGTGGCGACGACACCGATTCCGGCCTCCCTTCGCGGCTATCCGACCGGCCTCGCGGTCAAGTTTGCCCTGGCGACCGTCTCCGTTTTCACCTTGGGGTTTGCGATGCTCGCTGTGCCGGACCGGTTGGAGCGGGGGCTCGCGTGGGTGGGCGTGTTGGTCGTGGCCGTCCAGGTGGCCGCGCTGTTCGCCGGGTCGGAGACCAATTGGCTCGCGGCCTTTCTTGAGGCAATCGTCGGGCCGACCGGACCGCTCAGCCTGTTAGGCGGTCGGTGGATGCTGATCGATGTCTAGTCTCCTTCTCTTGCTGGCCCAGTTGGGTCAGGCGGTGCCGGGATTGGCCCCCCGGGACGAATTAGCTCGCCGGATCGACTCGCTCGACCGGGCCCTCGCGCGGATCTCGGCTGATCTCAAGTCCGAGCGTGATCGGGGACCGAGTGATACGGTGGCGCTGGGCCGGCTTCGCCTGGCGTTGGATCATCGCGATATCGAACGGCTGGTTCCGGTGGCCACCGCGATAGCCGGCGATTGGGCCCGTCTGTTCGGCGACAATCCGCCAGCGGTGTCTCTCACGGTCACCAGCAACGAATGGGACCGCAACCGGACGGTGTCCGCGACCGGCGTGCCAGGCGGCACTGTGGTCGGTGCCTCGGTGATTCGCTCGTCGATCCGGGGTGGGATGACCGACGGCGCTCTTCGGCAGGTGTTCTGGGAGGCGTTGGGCGGTGTCCTGCTGGCTCGGGCGGATACTGGATTTGTGGCCTGGCTACCCCTCGCGCCGGCCGGTCGGGCCGATGTGTTCGATCCCAACCTGTTGGCCTACCAATGGATTGGCGCGGTAGGGCCGGCGAGTGTGGCGTGCCGGGCTGGGGATGAATCGCAGTGCCGCCGAGCGTTAGGTCTCTCGGGCGCGGTCACCCAGGAATTCCCGTTGGAGGCGCGGGCGGCGTTTCTCGCGTACCTGCTCGAAACGTCACCACCGGGGGGATGGGCCCGGCTCGAGGGATCGGTCGGCCGGCCGATGTCGGTGCGGCTTGGCCTCGTGGGGGGAGGGGACATCGGTTCCCACGTCATGGCCTGGCGCCGTCTCAGGCTCGAGGGGAGCCAGCGGCCGTGGGATAGTCCGACGCGATGGGCGTTTGCGGGGGTCTGGGGCCTGGTGGCGTTAGGCATCGCGATCAAAGGAGGGATGCGAACATGAGGCGGTGGCTCATCGTGATCTGGCTCGGCGCGGCGGGCTGTGGGTCGCTCCCGGCGTCAGCGTCTTCCTGGTTCCTTGACCCCCGTTGGCGGGAAGCCTCCGCGCTCATTGCCGAGCGTGCGAGGGCGGCTCGCCACTTGGCGTTGTATCGGATCCTTGATTCGCTGCCGGCCCAACTCGCCCGCGTTCCAGCCGGGGCTTCCTCGGTCGTGCTCGGCCTCGATTCGGTTTCGGACCCGGATCGCCGATCGTTGGAGGCAAAGGTCGCCCAAGTCTGGTCTCGGGCCCGGGGCGGCGATTTTCGACTCGCGGTCGTCTTGTACGGTCCTGACTCGGCCGAATCCACGACACCCCGGGCCAGGTTCGAGGGATCGATCCTGCCGGAGCGAATCGACGGAAGGACCTGCGTCTCGGTGGTGGCCCGACGCTCCAACTGGAAGGGCCAGCTGGCTGAGTTGGGTAGCGGCCAGCTCGAGGGCCTCATTGCGCCCTGCGTGTTCCGGGCTCGGTTTGGCCCACCGGGGCTTGGGATGCAGCGCTGGCTGGCTGGCACCGACTACGAGGCGATTCAGTCGGCTGACTGGCTCTACCGGCCGGCCCGGTCCAGCGTCCGTTTTGAATCGTGGTATCGGCCCGAGGGGGGCGAGTGGTTCGTGCCGCTCCGATTGGCTTTCTCGCAACTGGTGACGCCGTATTGGAGCGGACCTTCGGCGGTCGGATGCCTGGCGGGCCGCAACCAGGACTGTGAGCGGGTGGTGCTCGATCCGGTCCGAGACGCGCGGGGGGTCCCGATCGTGGCGGTCGCTGGGGTTGTGCCATCGGAGGAGTGGTCCTACCTGCGGGTCGTGGGGCGGGCCGCCTGGGTCGACCACTTGATCCGGACCGGCGGGGAAGCCGCCTTTCAGCGGCTGTGGCGCGGCGATGCCGATCTGGCGGCCGGATTTCGAGTCGTCTATGGCCAGGACCTTGGGGACGCCGTGGCTGAATGGGAGCGGATCGATTGGCAGCGGAATTCGGACGCTCCACCGGTCAGGCTGGGGGCAACGATCGAGCGGGGCGCCGCCGCGGCCAGCCTCGGTTGGGGCGTGCTGATCCTCCTCCTCCCGCTGATCGCGGCCCGGCGACGATCTCTGCCCTAGTACCGCGTTTCCTTTTGTCCTGCCTTGGTTTAGGTTCCCAATCCGATCCGGTCCGCTGGTCGATCAGGGACCGTCAACCTCGGCTACGGGCGGTTACTGACCGATGTCGTTTGCCTCAAGTATTTCGTTGCTTCCCCCTGAAGCCTATCGCGGTCCCCTGTTGATCGCGTTGGTTCCCCAAGGTCCGCTTCCGACTTCGCTCCAGGCGCTCGATCAACAGTCCGCGGGCGCCCTGGGCCGGGTCTTCGAGAGCGGCGATTTTTCCGGGAAAAAGGACGAGACGGCACTGGTCTATCCGGCCGGGGAACTCCGTCGGATCTTGGTGGTCGGCCTCGGCAAGCAACCCGACCGTGCCCTGCTCCGGCGGGGGGCAGCGATCGGGGCTAAGCGGGCTCGTGCCTTGGGTGCCCCCCAAGCTGCGTTGCTTTGTCCGGTCGAATCCAGGGGCGGGATCGGCGTGCGAGAGACCTATCAAACCTTGGCGGAAGGCGGGGCCCAGGGGGCCTGGTTTTTGTCCGACATGAAGCGGCCGCCGGAGGATCCGAAGCCGGTGTTCGAGCATCTTGAACTCCTGACGACAGCCGCCGAGCGGGCCGATGCCGAGGTTGGGCATCGAACCGGTGCGGCCATTGGAGCGGGGCACCTGTTCGCTCGGGCGGTCCAGGTGCTCCCGCCTAACGTCTTGACGCCGACTGCCCTTGGGCAGGCCGCCGCCGACCTCGCGGCGCGCCATGGCTTCGGCTGCACCATCCTCGATCAGGCCGGCTTGGTCAAGGAGGGCATGGGCGGCATCCTAGCGGTGGGGCAGGGATCGGCTCAGGAATCGCGGTTCGTTGCGCTTGAATATCGGGGATCGACCGGCGCCCCCATCGTGCTGATCGGCAAGGGAGTCACTTTCGACACCGGCGGTATTTCGATTAAGCCGGCCCAGAGCATGGAGGACATGAAGTACGACATGTCCGGCGCCGCGGCCGTGCTGGGAACCTTCGAAACTCTGGGACGGCTCAAGCCCGCGGTCTCGGTGATCGGCCTGGTCCCGAGCGCCGAGAACATGCCCTCGGCGAACGCGTATCGGCCGGCGGATGTGGTGACCAGCCACTTCGGTAAGACCATCGAAGTCATCAATACCGACGCCGAAGGTCGGCTGTTGCTGGCCGACGCTCTCTCGTACGCCCGCCGGTACCAGCCGGCCTGCGTGATTGATATCGCGACACTTACCGGCGCGATCGGGATTGCGCTGGGCCAAACCGCGGCCGGCGTGATGGGGAACGACGCGGGGTTGATCCAGGAAGTGATTGGGGCGGGCGTTCGGGCCCACGAGCGACTCTGGGAGCTTCCTCTTTGGGACGAGTATCGAGAATTGATCAAATCCGATATTGCCGACGTGAAGAATTCGGGGGGGCGTGCGGCGGGGAGTATCACGGCCGGTTGGTTCCTCAAGGAATTCGTCGAGGGCTATCCGTGGGCCCATCTCGATATCGCGGCTACCGCCTACACCGATCGCGACGATCCGGCGATGGCCAAAGGCCCGACGGCGATGGGAGTTCGGCTCTTTGCCGAGTTCGTCCTGGCCCGGGCTGGCGCCTAACGGTGTTCCGCCGGCTCGCGGCAGTCGTGCTTGGGGTGGCCTCAATTGCGTGCGGAGGTGGGTCGACCGCCCCTGCCGAGGAGACCCCATTCGACTACGAATTTGTCGACCCGGCCGGCGACACCGCCGTCGCAACGGCCAACCCCGACTCGGTCAAAGCGATCGACCTCCTCAAAGTGTCGGGTCGGGTCGACTCGAAGACGGTGTCGGTGGGATTGGATTTTGCCGAACCGGTAGTTCCCTGGACGAAAGGTGCGCCGAATTCGCTCGACGGGTTCATCGACTTCGACCCGGATGTCACCGGAGATCTCGAGACCCAAGGTGGGTACTACCTCGACCTCCGTGACAACGGTAGTGGCCGTGCCGGGCTCGTCGACACCAAGAAGCGGGCCATCACGCTCGTGGTGATCCGGTTCGCCGGCCCACGGGTTGAGATTGAGATTCCGAGGGCGGCGATCAGTTCGAGGACGGATGCCGACAACAAGTTCCAGATCCTGGTCCAAGTGGCCCCCCGCAGCCGCCGTCCGTCCGATCTGTCGCCGAACACCGGGGCGCACGCCCTGAAGCCACCGACGCCCTGATGAGGCGCTTGATCGTGGCTGGATTGGTCGGGGCCTTGACGAGCGGCCTCGCCGCGCAGGTGCCCGACTCCGTTCGGGCCGATACGACGGCCAGTGATTCGACCGACTACTCCGCCCTGTTTCTCAAGACCTACGAAGCCGGCCGGACTCGGGTGCCTGGGTATCCCCGGTTGGGGCGGCGCGACATGTTGGCTCCGTCGGGCCGGATCGTCTACTATCGGGATTCACTCGAGTGGCACAACATGGCGACCCTGTCTGACTTGCTGGCCAAAGTGCCCGGAGTCTTCGTGTGGCGAGGCGGGTGGCTCGGGCGGCCCGAGCCGATCAATTTCCAGGGTCGGGCTACCGCGTCGATGGAATTGGTCGTTGACGGCATTCCCTATCTCGCGCTCGGTCCCGACAGCGTGACCGTCGATCCCAGCATTCTGCCGATGACGTTTTACGACCGGGTCGAAATCGAGCGGATGCCGGGCCTCGTGCGGGTCTATTTGTTTACCCGTCGGCACGATCGGCTGCCGCCGCGGACCCGGGTCGGGGTCGCCAGCGGGGACTTTGAGATTGCCCGGTACATCGCCTCTCTCGAGAAACGGACGGCCGGCGGCTTCGGGTATGTCGTGGCGGCCGAGCATTTGGCGGTGCCGCTCCGGACCGGCGACCAGGGGTCCTACTCCAATACCCAGACTTGGATCCAGGCGAGCTACGTCCCGCCGGCCGGCCGGATCAAGGCGATGGTCCAACTCTTTCGCGGCGTTCCCAAGCGCGAGGACGTCCGGTCACTGACCGCAGCGGGGGCCGTCGATCCGAACGGCGACACCCTGTCCCAGGGCCTCGATGGACATCGGTCTGACTTCCAAGCGAGCGCGGTCTACGAACGACGATCTGACGGCCTTGGGTTTCGGGGTGCTGCCTTCGCCGGCCACAGTAGTTGGCGGGAAGACTCCACCGCTCTGACGTTAGGTGGCCCTGACCGTCACATCAGGTACCTTGACCAGCGGGTCTGGCAGTTCGGGGGCCAAGCGGGGTACCGAACCGCGACCAGTAGCCTCGAAGCTCGGGCGTGGCACCGAACCCGCTGGACGCCCCTGGAGGTCCGGGTCTCCGCCGCGACGTCGCCGCTCAGAGTCATCGGCGCGGATCTAGAGGGCGTCTATCAACGGCATGACGGCGCTCGGACCTCGCGGTTCGTGACCGGTCGAGTCGGGCTCAATCTGCCGGAGGGCTTCCGGATCGCGGCCACCGGGCGGACCGGATCTCGGGTGGTCTATCCGATGCTGGCGACAGCGGCCGCGCTCCCGCTCACTGATCTCGGCGGATTGGTGAGCCTCGACCGGGCGCGACTCGGTTTCGAGGTCGGCTACTGGCGAACCGCCGCGTTCGCTCCCGAGCGCTTTTCGCTCTATCGGACCATCGATACCATCGGGGCTTCTGGACCAACCCGTTGGCTCACGGTCTCCGGGCGACTGGCCCCGAAGCAATGGTTTGTCGTCGATGGTTGGTACAGCAACCCGATCGGGCAGAGGCCGGAGGGCGTGCCACCCACCCACTCGATCGTCAGCGCCACCATTCAGAGCCGTTTCTTACCGACGTTTCGGAGTGGGATCTTTGGACTCAAACTCCAGGGGTCAATGGAGACCTGGGGCACCGGTGTCATTGGCCGCGACAACAAGGGAGCCCCGATCACTGCGCGGGGCGCTACGTTTTTTCGGGCCCAGATCCAGCTCAAAATCGGCGATTTCATCGCCTACTATGACCGAGCCAACTTTCAAGCGGCTCGTGCCGGCTACCTTCCCGACCTCCCGGTGCTACGCCTGGCCAGTTCGTTCGGGGTGCGCTGGGAGTTTTCGAATTAACGACCCAAAGGCCTTGGCCGTGCCGCAACATTATTGGAATTTTCCGGGTACCTCGGCAGCCACGGGCGATGGGATTAGGGAGCTCACGTCTGTCTACGAGGCGGCCCTCGAATCAACGGCCGATGCCCTCCTGGTCGTTGACCTTCACGGCCGGGTCGTCGGCTTCAACCGAAATTTTCTGCAGGCGTGGGGAATTCCGGAACCACTGGCGGAGGCCCGAGACGATCGGGCCCTCATCGCCTTCGTCGTCGACCAGTTGGCCGATCCGGCTGCGTTCCTGGCGCGGGTCGAAGAAATCTACGCCGAGCCGTCGCTGGTGACGTTCGATGTGCTCGATTTCAAGGACGGCCGCGTGTTCGAACGCTACTCCCGCCCTGAGTTCGTCGACCAAATCGTGGTCGGGCGGGTCTGGAGTTTTCGGGATGCGACCGAGCGCCGTCGGGCCGCTCGCCAGCTGCAGGACAGCGAGCGGTGGCTCCGGCAGGTCATCGACTTGATGCCGCAACTGGTCTTTGCGAAAGACGAAGATGGCCGTTTTATCATGGTCAACCAACCGGCGGCCCAAGCGCTCGGTTGTACGGTGGACGATGCCATCGGCAAACTGGACCGCGAGCTGAGTAGTGGAACGGGGCAGGTCGATCGGTTTCTCGCCGAGGATCGGCAAGTCATCGAATCGGGAATGCCGTTACGGATCCCGGAAACCGAGTCACTCGACGCCTATGGCAACGTTCGGTGGGCCGAGACGATCAAGTTTCCGGTCAAGGTGCTCGGCTCGGATCGCCCGGGAGTGCTGGTGGTCGTCAGTGATACCACCGAGCGACGGCTCCTGGAGCAGGAACTCCGCCAGTCCCAGAAGATGGAGGCGGTCGGGCGGCTGGCCGGCGGCATTGCCCACGACTTCAACAACCTGTTGACGGCGATTCTCGGGTTTAGCACGTCCGTCCTCGGGGGGTTTGCCGCCGAAGACCCTCGACGCCGTGATTTGGAGGAAGTCGTGAGTGCGGCCCGTCGGGCAGCCGATCTCACGCGACAACTGTTGGCCTTCAGTCGCCGGCAGGTGCTCCGGCCGCGGGTAATCGATCTAAACGCCGTGGTGACGGATCTGGCCCGGCTCCTAGGGCGGGTCCTTGGCGAGGACGTGAAGGTGGCACTCGCGCTTGACCAAGCCCCCGTTCCGATCCTGGCAGATCGAGGGCAAATCGAGCAGGTCTTGTTGAATCTGGCCGTAAACGCCCGCGAGGCCTTGCCCGGCGGTGGATCGCTTTCGATCGAGACGGCCTTGGTGGAAGCCGGTGCCCGACCCGGCACCAGCCCGGACCGGCCCGGTGGCGGACCGTGGGTCAGACTCCGGGTTCGGGACAACGGGATCGGGATTCCGGCGGACGAACTGGGCCGGATTTTCGAACCGTTCTACACGACGAAGGAAAATGGCACTGGGCTCGGGTTGGCGGTCGTCTACGGGATTGTCGAGCAGTCCGGGGGATGGATTGAGGTCTCGAGCACTGTCGGCCGGGGAACCTCGGTCGAGGTGATGTTGCCCCGAAGTGTCGAAGCCGTGGAGCAAGACCCGCCTGAGCCGCTTATAAGCCACGGTGCAGGTCCGGCCACGATTCTGCTGGCGGAAGATGAGGACGCGGTCCGACGATTTGTCGGGAAGCTCCTCGGGCTCGATGGCTATCGGGTCCTCGAAGCCGCCAATGGGGAAGCCGCGCTGCGCATCGCCGCCGAGTGGGCGGGCCCGATTGACCTGCTGCTAACCGACCTCGTGATGCCGGGAATGAACGGGCGGGAGTTGGGGGCAGAGTTGAGGACTCGGCGACCGGGACTCAAACTGATCTACATGTCGGGCTACGCGGGCGGCACACTGGGGCGGGGGAATCCTCCTGATCCAGCCCTGACATTTCTCCAGAAACCATTTGACAGCAATGAGTTACTGGACTTGGTAAGGGCCACGTTGGCGAACCCAATTCCGGCCTGAGGCTACCCGAGGATCGGCTCTTCCGGTATCTTGCAAGGCTCCGGGTGAAGGGGCGGTCCGTGGCTCAGAGCATGACAGGATTTGGGGCCGCCGAGGGGCCGGTTGGTTCGGGCACCCTCCGGATCGAGCTCAAATCGGTGAACCATCGGTACCTGAGCCTGGCCCTCAAAGCGCCGGGCGAGCTGGCGCCGCTTGAATCCGAAATTCGGGAGCGCCTTCGACGGGACTTCGAGCGAGGGCATTTTTCGGTTTCGATCCGGTGGCTTGGCACCACGACGCGGGCTCGGGGGCCTCGGATTGATCCAGTTGGAGCCGCGGCCGCGATGGCGCGGCTCCGCGAACTGGCCTCGGTGGCTGGGGTGGAAGCGACCATCCCTCTCGAGCTCCTGGCGCGCCAGTCGGACGTCTTCACCCTGGACGAAGACAGCGGTGCCATCGAGTGGCCCGCGGTCGAGATGGTACTCGCCAGAGCAATCGAGGAGTGTCGCGAGACCCGCCGCCGAGAAGGCGAGGTGCTGGGCCGCGACCTGATCCATCGGTTGGGGTTGATTCGTCAGCACGCGTCCCAAGTCGCGGAGTCGGCTCCGGCTCGGCTGATTCGGGAACGGGACCGTCTCCGGACCCAGGTTGGGCAGCTCCTGGAGGGTCGGCCGGTCGACGAGGGTCGACTGGCTCAGGAACTCGCCTTTCTGGCCGATCGCCTCGACATCACCGAGGAACTTGTCCGTCTCTCCGCCCACCTCAACGCCAGCGACGCGGCGCTGGCCGCCGAACGGCCGGTCGGCAAACAACTGGGTTTTCTGGCCCAGGAAATCGGGCGCGAGGTCAATACCATTGGGTCGAAGGCGAACGACGCGACCATGCAGCACTTAGCGATTGAGATGAAAGGGGAGTTGGAGCGATTCCGGGAGCAGCTCGAGAACTTGGCGTGACGCCGTTTCTGCTGGTGCTCTCGTCGCCTTCGGGCGGCGGAAAATCGACGATTGCCCGTCATTTGCTGGCGGGCCGCGATGATGTCGTCTATTCTGTGTCCGCGACTACTCGAGCGGTTCGACCAGGTGAGGTCGATGGCCAGCACTACCATTTCCTCGCTCGGGACGAGTTTCAGAACCGGATCGACCGGGGAGATTTTCTGGAGTGGGCGGAGTACGGTGGACATTGCTACGGTACGCTGCGGGCCCAAGTCGAAGCCGGTCTCGGTCGTGGGCGGCACGTGGTCCTGGATATTGAAGTGAACGGAGCCGAGCAGATCAGGGGTCGCTACCAGAACTCGGTGCATGTGTTCGTCTTACCCCCGTCGGCCACCGCCTTGGTTGGCCGGCTCCGGGCCCGGCGGACGGAAGACGAAGACGGGTTGGCAAGGAGGCTGGCTATTGCGAGTCATGAGCTAGCTATGGCCGACCGCTACGACTATATCGTGGTGAACGACGATCTGGTCGAAGCGGTCTCGCAGGTTGCCGCCATCCTCGACGTGGAGTCTCGGCGTCCGGGTCGGCTACCGAATCTGAAGGATGTCATTACGGCGATCCGAGATGGATTGGCCGGCGCACTACCCAACGGAGGATAAGATGGAAATTGTCACCCCAACCGATGCGGCCCGGCATGCCGGGACGAAGTATCGGAGCATTCTAGTGGCCGCCCGGTTTGCCCGGATGGTCAATGAGCTGCCTAGGGAACGCCAGGTCCAGTTAGAGTCGACCCACCACTACAAGAAATTGACGACCTTGGCGCTTCGAAAGCTCGCCGCCGGCGAACTGTCGTTCCGCGAGCTTCGTCGTCGTCGATCCGAGGTCTAGCCATGTGGGCCGACCGTCACGTCGTGGTCGGCGTGACGGGCGGGATCGCGTGCTACAAGGCCTGCTATCTCGTTCGCCGCCTCGTAGACGCGGGTGCGAAGGTGGACGTTGTCATGACCCGCGGGGCGGCCGAGTTCGTTCGCCCGCTTACGTTCGAGGCCCTCTCGGGGCGTCCGGTCCTCACTTCGCTCTGGGACCCAGAGCACGCCCTGGCTCATGTCCGCCTCGGGCAATTGGCCGACCTGATCATCGTCGCCCCCGCCACCGCGCATTTCCTCGGCCGCCTGGCGGCTGGTATGGCCGACGATTTTCTGACGGCACTGTGCTTGGCCCGGACGAAACCACTCTTGGTGGCGCCGGCCATGAACGATGAAATGTTCGCCGCAGCGGCCACGGTCGCGAACCTGAAGGCGCTCGGGGATCGCGGCGTCGGTGTGGTGGGCCCGGAGCGCGGGGCATTGGCTGAGGGGCCCTCCGATCGCCCCGGCCGGATGAGTGAACCCGACACCATACTGCAGCATGCCCGCCGGGCTCTCGCGACCCGGTCGCCGCTGGCCGGCCGTCACGTAGTGGTCACCGCGGGCCCGACCCGTGAGGCCATCGACCCGGTCCGAGTCGTGACCAACCGCTCGAGCGGCAAGATGGGGTTTCGGATCGCCCAGGCAGCGTGGTACCGAGGCGCGTCGGTCCGGCTGATTTCCGGCCCGAGCGCCGAGCCGGACCCGATTGGGGTCGAGGTCGAGCGGATCGACTCGACGGCGGAACTTGAAGCGGCGGTCCGGCAGGCCCTGCCGGCGGCGGACGTTTTGATCATGGCTGCGGCCCCTGCCGATTATCGGCCCAGTGTTCCGCTCGATTTCAAACGGCCTCGCCAGAGTGGCCCGCTCGCCATTGAGTTCGAGCCGACAGCCGACATTCTCACGACGACCCGCGGCGCGCGGCGGCCCGGGGCGTTGATCGTCGGGTTTGCGCTTGAAACCGGGGACGCGGTCGCGAAGGCCACCGTGAAGCTGGCCAAGAAGGGGCTCGACTTGATTGTCGCCAATGATGCCTCGGAGCCGGGGGCGGGATTCGATGTCGACACCAACCGAGTCACCTTGATCGACCCGGCCGGGGCCCGGCAGCAGGTGCCTTTTGGGACCAAGGCCGAGGTCGCAGAAGCCATCATGAATGCCATCGAGGTGCGCCTTGGATGAGCTCCGTCGTCGGTACCTGAAGCAGCAAGCGGAGCTCGGGGGCAAGGAGGTCGTCCTGCCCGGATCCCCGGCGGCGGCGGCCCCGGCACTGACGAAAGGCCCCCCCAAGGATTGGCGGATCGGCGCGCCTCCGATTCCAGGTCCAGGTTTGACGATTGACCCTCCGACCACCGCGCCCCCGGTTCCGTGGCGGACCCTGGCGGACGTGGCCGAGGCCGCCAAGGCCTGTACCAGCTGCTTCCTCGCCCAGGGTCGAACCCATGTGGTGCCCGGCGAAGGCAACCGAAAGGCCGAGCTGGTCCTGGTAGGTGAGGGGCCGGGCCAAACCGAGGACCAAACCGGTCGCCCTTTTGTTGGCCGGGCCGGCGAACTGCTGACCGAGATCCTCAGAGCTATCGGTATTGAACGCGAGCAAGTGTTCATTTGCAATGTGGTGAAGTGCCGCCCGCCGCAGAACCGAAAACCGCTGCCGGATGAGATCGCCAGCTGCGCTCCGTTTCTCGATGCCCAACTGGCCCTGATCCGTCCCAAGGTGATTCTCGCCCTCGGGGCCACGGCTGCCGAGACGCTTCTCCAGGTCAAGCGGAGCCTATCCGATCTCCGTCAGAAGGTGCATTCTTATCGAGGGACGCCACTGGTCGTTACTTATCACCCAGCAGCCCTCCTCCGAAACCCCAATTGGAAAAAGCCGACCTGGGATGACGTCCGCATCGCCCGACAACTCATCGAACCCTGATCCGCTCCGTGGGGTCCCGTGGAGCCAGGAGGCCGAGCAGGCCGTCCTCGGGGCGATGATCCTCGACCAGGACGCGGCACTGCGCGCCGCCGAGCAGATCGACCACTCGATGTTCTACAAGGAACCGCACCGGAGGTTGTTCCGGGCCATGGTCGCCTTGACAGAGCAGCGCGTGGTGATCGACCACGTCACCCTTCGCGACGAGTTGGTCCGCCGCAACGAGCTCGACCTCTGTGGTGGGATGGAATACGTCGCCGAGGTGGTCGAATCGGTCTCGACGGCCGCCAATCTCGAACACCACGCCCGGATCGTCAAAGACAAAGCCACCCTCCGGCGGCTAATCGAGGCCTCCACCAAGACGATTACCGAGGCCTACGACGCCCGGTTACCGACCGTGGAGCTCGTTGATCAGGCGGAGTCGCGGATCTTCAAGATCTCCCAGGAGCGGCGGCACGACGGGTTTACCCGCATCAAAGAGATGTTGTGGCCGACCATGGAGCGCATTGAAACGCTTCAAAAGAGTGGTAAATCGGTTACCGGAGTTCCGAGCGGCTTCGCAGATTTGGATGAGTTGACGTCTGGGTTCCAGCGGTCGGAGTTGATCATCGTGGCGGCCCGGCCCTCGATGGGCAAGACGGCGTTTTGTCTCAATATCGCGACCCACGCGGCCCATGAGGGCCACGGCGTGGCCATTTTTTCCTTGGAAATGTCGAAAGACTCACTGGTCCAACGAATGCTCTGTGCCGAAGCCCGAGTCGACAGCCAAGCGGTGCGTCGCGGGATGCTCAAGGATCGTGACTTTACCAACCTGGCCCGGGCGGCCGGCGTGATGGGGCAATGCCCAGTGTGGATCGACGACACGCCCGCCATCACGTTGCTCGAGATGCGGGGCAAGGCTCGGAGGCTCAAGGCCGACAACGACCTTGCGATGGTGATCGTGGACTACCTCCAGCTGATGCGGAGTCCCGACTACGCCGACAATCGAGTGCAAGAAGTCTCGGATATTTCGCGGTCGCTCAAGGCGCTGGCCCGGGAACTCGAGGTGCCGGTCATGGCACTGTCTCAGTTGTCGCGGGCGTCGGAGCAACGGGGCGGCGACCGGCGCCCCCAACTTTCGGATCTTCGCGATTCCGGCGCCATTGAACAGGACGCCGATATCGTGATGTTTATTCATCGGCCTGAGTACTACGACCGAGAGGACGAAAGCAAGAAGGGCCTGGCCGAGGTGATGTTGTCGAAGCACCGAAATGGACCCACCGGTGAAGTCAACCTTCGGTTTACGAAGGAGTACACCCGGTTCGACAGCTTCTCCGCTCGAGACGCCACCGGTTACGGATGATGGCCCGCGCGAAGTCGGTGTACCTCTGCGCCGAATGTGGCCACGAGCACCCCAAGTGGACGGGGCGGTGCGAGGCATGCGGGGCTTGGAATTCTGTTGCTGAGGAGCGCCTTCCCGCGACCGCCGGGCCACGTCGGGCCGTCAAAGACGGCGGCGGGGTGAGGCGCTCGCCCCGGGTGACAACCTTGGGCGACGTGGCCGGCGAGAAGCTCCACCGCTGGCCGTTAGGCATCCCGGAGCTCGATTTCGTCTTTGGCGGCGGTTTGGTCCCCGGTTCGATGTCCCTGATCGGCGGGGAACCAGGGATTGGGAAATCCACCTTGCTGCTCCAGGCCTCAGCCCGGCTGGTCGAGAGCGGCCGACGGGTTCTCTACGCGAGCGGCGAGGAGTCGGCCGAGCAAATCCGGCTACGTGCCGACCGGTTGGTCGAGGATGCCAGTCAGGTCTTGGTGTTGGGGGAGACCCATCTTGAATCGGTCCTCGCCGCGACCCGAGAAGTCCAGGCTGATCTCCTGATCCTCGACTCGATCCAGACCACCTTTACCGATGCCCTCGAAAGTGCGCCCGGGAGCGTGGGCCAAGTCCGCGAGTCGGCGGCGTTGTTGATGCGATTCGCCAAAGAAACCGGGGTGGCGGTGATGGTCGTTGGGCACGTGACCAAGGGGGGCATGCTGGCCGGCCCGAAAACCTTGGAACATATCGTCGACACCGTGCTCTACTTCGAGGGCGAGCCGTCGCTCAACTACCGGTTGCTCCGCGCCACCAAAAACCGCTTCGGGTCCGTTGACGAACTCGGGGTGTTCTCGATGACGGAACGTGGTTTGGTTGGGGTTCCGAACCCCTCCGCCGTCTTCTTGGCGGCCCGATCCGCCGGCGTCAGCGGAAGCGCCATCACCGCGCTGATGGAAGGGACGCGGCCGGTCCTCGTCGAGGTCCAGGCTCTGGCCGCTCCCTCCGGCTACGGCACCCCCCAACGCGTCGCCACCGGCTTGGACCCGAAACGGCTGGCGGTGCTCCTGGCCGTGTTGGAACGCCGGGCGGGCCAGAGCTTCACCAATCTCGACGTCTTCGTCCAAGTCAGTGCCGGTGTCCGGTTGAATGAGCCCGGAGCGGACCTGGCGGTCGCCGCCGCGCTGGTGTCGAGCTTGACGAATCGCCCGACGCCCGCGGATGCGATCTTCATGGGCGAAATCGGACTCGGCGGCGAGGTCCGTCCGATCGGTGGGGTCGATCGGCGACTGGCTGAGGCCGGGCGGCTCGGTTTCCTTCGGGCGTTCGGATCGGGGCGGCACGCACCGGCAGGCGGGATTCGGACCATCGCGCTGGACCATGTCGATGAACTCGTTCGCGCCCTCGCGGCCTGACGTCGGGGTGATCCTCGTCGCGGCCGGGCAGGGGCTCCGGGCGGGCGCCGGCGTGCCGAAACAATTCCGGCCGATTGGTGGGGTCCCGATGTTGCTTCGGACGATCCGGCCGTTTCTCGCCCACGGCGATGTTCGGACCGTCGTCGTCGTCGTCCCCGCCGAGACCGCCGCCGCGCCGCCGGAGTGGCTCAGCTCGCTCGCCGGCGAGCGCCTCCGAATCGTGGCCGGGGGCGCCGAGCGGATGGACTCTGTCGAGGCCGGCCTCGCCGCCTCCGGCCCGGAGATCGGCGTCATTCTGGTCCACGACGGCGCTCGGCCTTTCGTCGAGGCCGGGGTGATCGGGGCGGTGATCGCCGAAGCGCGGGCCGGGCGTGGCGCCATTGCGGCCATTCCCGTCGGCGACACCCTGAAGACGGGGACGGCCGGTCCGGGCCCGGTGCAAGTCGTCGGAACGATCCCGCGCGAGGGGCTGTGGCGGGCCCAGACACCGCAGGGATTTCCGCGCCCCATGTTGGTCGCTGGACTGGCCGCCGCTCGACGCGACGGCCGGGTCGCGACCGACGATTCAGCGTTGTGCGAGGCCCTTGGGGCCCCGGTGACGCTGATCGAAGATCGGACCACCAATTTCAAGGTCACCTCCGCGGCCGATTTCGTCCTCGCCGACGCCCTGGCCAGGGAGTTCCGATGATCATTCCGTTTCGGACCGACGCCGAGGTGGCGGACGCCACGGCGGGAGTTCGGGCCCATTTCGACCGAGGCCGGGTGATCGGGTATCCGACCGAAACGGTCTACGGCCTCGGGTCGTTGCCTAACGACAGCGGCCTCGATGCCTTGGCGGCCCTCAAGGGTCGACCGCCCCGAAAACCGTTCTTGCTCTTGATCTCGGGGAGGGCAATGGCCGAAGCGGTCGGTCTCGAGTTCAGCGCCGCGGCTCGCGCGCTGGCCGAGGCCTTCTGGCCTGGACCGCTGACCCTGGTGTTGCCGGGGGGCGAGGGGCATCTCCCCACCCGCCTCCGAGGCAGCGAGGGCGGGGTAGCGGTTCGACACACGTCGCACCGAGGGATGGCCGCCTTGGTTACCGCACTCAATACCCCGATCACCTCAACCTCGGCCAATCGACCCGGCGGGCCAACGGCACCGGGCGCCGCCATGATTGAGGAGTTGTTTCCGGAGGCTGTTGCCGCCGGAATTCTCCGCATCCTGGACGGGGGGGTGCTGGGGAACGTTCCGCCCTCGACCCTGATCGATTGCACGACGGCGGCGCCGACGATGATTCGCGAAGGGGCGATTCCCAGGGCCGAACTCCGCCGGGCGGTGGGGAGGTTGGCGCCATGATCCGGGTACTGATGATTTGTACAGGCAACACCTGTCGCAGCCCCCTTGCGGCCGCCTTACTGGCCCGGGCGCTCGAACAGGCCGGCGATCCCGACATCGTCGTGACGTCGGCTGGAACCGGTGCCTGGGAGGGCGCCCCGGCCTCGGAGGGATCGTACCTCGTTGCGCTCGAGCACGGCCTCGACCTCTCGGCCCATCGGGCCCGGCTCTTGACGCCGGCCCTCGTGAACGAGAGCCAGCTGATCCTGACGATGTCTCGGACCCACCTGGCCCGAGTTCGGGAGCTGGGCGGCGCCGGCCGAGCCCATTTGATCAGCGAGTATGCCGGTCTAACCGGGAGCCGGGCCGAGATCGATGATCCGTTCGGAGGCGACCTCGACGAGTATCGGGCCACTCTGAGAACCCTGGCCGGAATGATGCCGGCAATCGTCGACCGTCTGAACGGGGCGGCACCGGGATGATATCCGGGCGGACGCGGGTCTTTGCCCTGCTCGGCAACCCGGTGCAACACTCCCGGTCTCCGGCGATCCACAACGCCGCTTTCCGAGCCCTCGGGCTCGATGCCGTCTACGTCGCCATACCGGCGGAGTCGGCCGAGATGCCCCCGCTGATGCGGGCCCTGGCCCGGACCGGCGGCGGTGGGAACGTCACGATTCCCCACAAAGTGATGGCGGCGGCGATCGTCCGGGCTCATTCGGGGGCGCCGTTGGCGACATGCAACACCTTTTGGGGCGAGGCAGGCGAGCTGGTCGGTGATGACACCGACGGGATTGGCATTCGGGCTGGGTTCGACGCCCTCGGCCGGCCGCCGGGAGCATGGCTCATCATCGGGACCGGTGGCAGCGCCGTGGCCGCCGCCCTGATGGCGAAAAGCCTCGGCGTTCCGGTTGGGATCCGGTCCCGCTCAACGGCGCGGGCGGTGGCCTTGGCCGGCCGGCTCCGAGCGTTAGGCGTTTCCGAGTCAGTTGGCGGGCCGGTTGGTCTGGTGGTCAACTGCACCCCACTTGGACTCGACCCCGCCGATCCGCCGCCGATTCCGGTCGACGAAATTCCAGCCGGGGCGGCGGGTCTCGATCTGGCCTATGGATCGGTCGAGACGACCTGGGTTCGCCGGCTCAAAGCGGATGGCCGCCGGGCAGTCGACGGCCGGGAAATCCTGGTGGTTCAGGGCGCCGCGGCCTTCGAACGGTGGTTCCCCGGGACGAAGGCGCCGGTTGAGGTGATGCGTGCGGCAATGGCTGGCCGGACCGGTTGAGGCCTTTCGTGCCGCCGAGCGGTGGCTCCTGCCGGGCCACTGTTTGGTGTGCCATGAACGGGTCGGGCAGACCGCCGATGATTCGCTGGTCTGTGGGATGTGTCGAAATCGGTGGCCGCGGCTGCCATTCCCCCAGTGCCCTCGCTGCGGACAGCCGACCGATGCCGATACCGAATGCCGGATTTGTAGTGACTGGCCGGCCGGACTGAGCGGTGTTCGCAGCGCGGTTTGGATGGACCCGAGTGTCAGAAGAACCGTTCATCTACTCAAGTACGATGGCTGGCACCGAATCGCGGCGGCGATGGCGGAGCCTGTGGCGGCGCTGATCCCGACTGGAGGCTCCGGCGTCCTGGTTCCGATTCCGCTCGGCGGGGCACGTCACCAACTCAGGGGTTATAATCAGAGCGCCAAGCTCGCCCAGGCCATCGGCGGGAAAGCCAGCCGCGTCGTCAGCGAAACCACGTTGGTCCGGAGCCGGGAAACTCGGACCCAGACCACGTTGACGCCTGAAGAACGAGAGGCCAACCTCCGCAACGCCTTTCGGGTGGTTGGGGCAGTGCCCGAGTCGGCGGTGCTGGTCGATGATGTCTTCACGACCGGGGCCACGTTGGTGTCCGCGGCACGTACGTTGCTAGAGGCCGGGACCATCACGGTCACCGCTGTTTCGTTTGCCCGCGCCGAGCTACCCTTGACCGGAGCCAGCCGGGCGACATGATACTAAACGACACCAAGGGGAGTCTCGCAATGCCGATTCGCGTGGCAATCAACGGGTTTGGCCGCATTGGCCGGAACGTCCTCCGGGCCGCGACCATGGCCAAGATCACTGACCTCGAGATTGTGGCCGTCAATGACTTGACGGACACCAAGACCCTGGCGCACCTGCTCAAGTACGACTCGGTCCATGGGAAGTTCCCCGGCACCGTTGAGCCCGCCACCGACGGCATCCAAGTCAATGGAGCCACCATCAAGGTGCTTTCCGAAAAGGACCCGGCCAAGTTGCCGTGGAAAGCGCTCGGCGTTGATGTGGTGCTCGAGTCCACGGGCCGGTTCACCGATCGGGAGCCGGCGGCCCAACACCTCACGGCCGGCGCACGACGGGTCATCATCTCCGCGCCCGCGAAGAATGAAGACATTACGATTGTGTACGGCGTCAACCATGAGGCGTTCGACCCCAAGAAACACTTTGTGATCTCCAACGCGAGCTGCACCACGAATTGCCTCGTCCCAATGGTGAAAGTCGTTCGAGACAATTTCGGTTTCGTTCGGGGGTTCATGACCACGGTCCACTCGTACACCAACGACCAGATGATTCTCGACCTGCCGCACAAGGATCTCCGGCGAGCCCGGGCGGCCGCGATGTCGATCATCCCGACCACCACCGGGGCGGCCAAGGCCACGTCCCTCGTCATTCCGGAGGTCAAGGGCAAGATCGACGGCGTCGCACTCCGCGTCCCGACCGCCGACGTCTCCTTGGTCGATTTGAGCTGCGTGGTCGAGAAGCCGACCTCAGTGGAGGCGATCAACCAAGCATTCAAAGCGGCCGCGGCGGCGGGTCCCCTCCATGGCGTCCTGTTTGTAAGCGATGAGCCGCTCGTCTCGATTGATTACGTCGGCAACATGGCCTCCAGCACCATTGATTTGCTCTCGACTCAAGTCATCGATGGCACATTGATTCATGTCTCGTCTTGGTACGATAACGAAATGGGCTACTCCGCCCGGTGCGTCGACCTGATCCGGTACATCGGAGCCCACGGCGCATGAAGCGAACGCTGGCCTCGATCGATCCGGCCCGCCTCGACGGCCAGCGCGCCCTGGTCCGGGTCGACTTCAATTGCCCGGTCAAGGATGGCATCGTCACCGATGACACCCGGATTCGCGCCTCGCTCCCCACGATCAAGTACCTCCGCGACAAAGGCGCCCGGGTCGTGCTGCTGTCGCATTTCGGCCGTCCCAAGGGGGGCCCGGATCCGAAGTACTCGATCCGCCCTTGTGTCCGAGCGTTGGAGGCAGCCCTCGGGGCTACGGTCACCTTTGTCGAGAACCCGGCCTCGGAGGCGGCGGTCAGTGCGACGAAACGTCTCCCGAGGGGTGGGGTAGCCCTGATGGAGAACACCCGGTTCTATCCGGGCGAAGAAACCAATGATCCCGAACTCTCGAAGCGGTTCGCTGACCTCGGGGACCTCTTTGTCAATGATGCCTTCGGCTCGGCCCACCGAGCCCACGCGTCGACCACCGGAGTCGCCAAGCTGTTGAAGCCGGCCGTCTCCGGGTTTCTGATGGAGACCGAGCTTAAGTACCTCGGTGGCGCGCTATCGGAGCCGAAGCGTCCGTTTATTTCGGTCATGGGCGGGGCCAAAATCAGCGGTAAGATTGATCTGATCGAGGCGCTGCTGCCGAAAGTCGATCAGGTCCTGATTGGCGGCGCGATGGCGTGCACGTTTTTCCGGGCCATGGGTTTTGAAACCGGAAACTCCCTGGTCGAGCCGGACCGGGTCGAGTTGGCCAAAGCCCTGCTCGAACGTGCCGGCGATAAGCTCGTGCTTCCGCGCGGGGGGGTGGTGGCGCCCGAACTCAAGGAAGGCGTCACCACCATCACGGTGCCCCGCGATCGGATTCCGCCCGGCTTCTCGGTCCTCGACATCGATCCGGCCACCGCCAAGGATTTTGGGGACCGAATTCGTTCGGCTGGAACGGTCGTTTGGAACGGGCCGATGGGGGTTTTTGAGACCCCTCCCTTTGATCAGGGCACTCGGTCGATCGCGATGGCGATGGCCGGCGCCACCAAGCGGGGTGTTGTCACGATCGTGGGCGGCGGCGACTCTGCCGCGGCGGTGGCCCAAGCGGGGCTGACCGACCAGGTCAGCCACGTCTCGACCGGCGGCGGAGCCGCGCTCGAATTCCTCGAGGGCAAGACCCTTCCGGGGGTCGCCGCCCTGGACGACGTCTGATGGCCCCCCGAAGGATCTTCGCGGCCAACTGGAAAATGCATCTGGGCCCAGCCGAGGCCAGGGCGTACCTGGCAAACTTCCTTGCTGGGTTTGAGGCCGACGCCGGACGGTCTTGCTGGTTCTTCCCGAGCGCGGTTGCGATCGAGGCCGTGGCGCTCGGACTGGCCGGGCGAGCGGGGTTCGAGGTCGGAGCCCAGGACGTTTACTGGGAGCCCAAAGGGGCGTTTACCGGCGCCACTTCGGTAGGGCTCGCCCAGGCCGCCGGGGCCACGGTGGCGCTGGTCGGGCATTCCGAACGGCGACATGTCTTCGGCGAGACGGAGCCGGATACCGCTCGCAAAGTAAAAGCGCTGCTAGGCGGCGGCCTGAGACCGCTGCTCTGTGTCGGAGAGAAGCTCGAGGAGCGGGAGGCCGGCGCCACCGTGGCCGTCGTGCTTCGGCAGCTGGCCGCCGCCCTCGATGGCCTGCCGGCGGCCGATCTGTCGCGGGTCGTCGTGGCCTATGAGCCGGTGTGGGCCATCGGCACTGGGAGGAACGCCACCCCGTCCGATGCGGCGACCGTCCATGCGGCCCTCCGCGCCGACCTCCGCCGTCTTGGCCATGCCGACCCGCAGGTCCTCTATGGCGGGAGCGTCAACGCCGGGAACGCCGCCGCGCTCCTCGCCGAAACGGAGCTCGACGGTGTGCTGGTCGGCGGAGCCAGCCTCGACCCGGCCGGCTGGCGCAGAATTGTTGAAAATCTTGACGTAGCCTGAGGCCGACGGCTATCTTGTCGGGCTAATTCGAGGTCACAAATGCTCTACGGATTCATTCTCACACTATTGGTACTCGACGGGCTCTTGCTGGCGACCGTGGTGATGTTGCAAGCCGGCCAAGGCGGCGGCATGGCGTCCCTGGGCGGCGGTACGACAGACCTTGTGATGGGCGGGCGCCAGGCCGTTACGATTCTGCACACGCTATCCTGGTGGACGGGTGGCATTTTCATGTTCTTGGCCCTGGTCTTGAGCCTGATCGCCTCCCGCGGTGCCGTGGGGGCCTCCGACGTGCAACAGCAGCTGCGCAACCGGCCGGCTGCGGTGGCGCCGGCTCCGCTGAACCAAGCTCCGGCAACTACCGGTGCCGGGACGACCGGCCCAGCGGCCACGACGCTCCTGGTTCCCAACGCGGAGGCTCCAGCCCCCGCAACGTCGGCCCCCAACACTAAGTAGGGCCCGATGCCAATTGATCCAGTGCGCGGGGTGCTCCAATGACGGAGCGCCCCGCGTTTGTCTTGCTGGAGGACGGAACCTGGTACTCCGGAACCGCTCGGGGCAAGCCCGAACCTGGTTTCGGTGAGGTCGTATTCACCACCAATCTGACCGGATACCAAGAGACCTTCACGGACCCGAGCTACATCGGACAGATTGTCGTGATGACGGCGCCGATGATCGGCAACTACGGAATCAACCCGAACGATATGGAGTCGGGTCGCCCGCAGGTCGCGGGTGTGGTCGTGCGGGAACTGGCCCGGAGTCACTCGAATTGGCGGGCCACCGGTGGCCTGGACCAGTGGCTCACCGAAGCCGGCATTCCGGTGTTGGAGGGGGTCGATACCAGGCGTTTGACCCGCCACATCCGGGAACAGGGTGCCATGCGGGGTGTGATCGCAGGCGGGGAAGCTCCCACCCCGGCGTTGATCGCCGCCCTCGCCTCTTCGCCGACCATGGAAGGTCTCGACTTGGCCTCAGCCGCGGGCACCCGGGAGGTCTATGGCGAGAGTGGAGGCGGGAAAGGCCCCCACGTCGTCGCGATCGATTTCGGGATGAAGCGCAACATCGTTCGGCTACTGGCAGAGGCCGGTTGCCGGGTCACCGTCGTCCCATCCGATACATCGGCTGCCGCCATTCAGCTCCGCAATCCTGACGGCCTGTTTCTCTCGAACGGGCCGGGTGACCCAGGAGCCCTGGGCCCGGCGATCGAGACGATCCGATCCTTGGTTGCGACTGGATTGCCGACCTTTGGCATCTGCCTCGGCCACCAGCTCCTGGGTTGGGCCTTCGGGGGACATACGGTGAAGCTCCCGTACGGCCATCGAGGTGGCAACCACCCAGTGAAGGAGCTCGGGAGTGGCCGGGTCTTGATCACCGCGCAGAACCACGGCTTCGCTGTCGCCGGCGGCCGCGAAGGGATTCCAGGGGCCCCGGACCTAGAGGTAACCCACGTCAATCTGAACGACGGTACGGTCGAGGGGGTCCGCCATCGGAGCCTCCCGGTCTTCGCTGTTCAGTACCACCCGGAAGCCGCGCCAGGCCCCCACGACGCTTTCCCCCACTTTGCCGAGTTCCTCGACTTGATGGCCTCCGGACCGTTGCAGGGACGCAACCCCTTGACACACAACGGTTAAGCCCCTACTATCGGTTCCCGAAGACGTCGCCCGAAGTCAGGGCAATGCAGGGTGACCCTTGATGGGGGAAGCATGACGAAGGCCGATCTGGTTGAGCAGGTGACCGCTGCCATGGCTCGGACGGCGGGCCCGCTGATCTCGAAGAAAGATTGCGCGCGAGTCGTCGATGCTTTTCTCGATGCCATCAAACTGGCCCTTCGAGATCAGCATAACATTGAAGTGCGTGGATTCGGGACCTTCAAGATCCGCCGAAGGAAGACCCGCATGGCCCGCAATCCTCGCACCGGCGATCCGGTCGAAGTCGCTGCGAGGCCGGTGCCGGTCTTCAAGCCCAGCAAGGAGTTACGGGCGTTGGTGGCCGAGGAACACGATGGTGGTCCGTTGCCGCCGTCGTCTGATGATGACGACGAGAACTGAGGCGTCAGGCCGATAGCGATTCGCGGGCGGGTCTCAATTGGGCCCGCCATTTTTTTTGTTCCTTGCCTGCTTTGGCCTGGCTGCCCATTATCCCTCATGCCCTCCGTTCAAGTCCTTCTCTTCGCGCGCTACGCGGAGTTGCTTGGAACTCCTCGGATCGAATTGTCATTCGAAGACGGCGCCACCGTGGGCCACCTCATTGCCGACTTGCGCGCGTTGCCAGGAGGTAACTCCTTGCCGGAGCGGCCCTTCGTTGCGGTTAACCTGGAGCAGGCCGGGTACGAACGGCCACTTCAGGGCAACGACGAGGTGGCCGTCTTGCCGCCGATGGCCGGAGGCTGAGATGATCCACCTCGTCCGCCAACCGATCGACGTTTCGGCCCTGATCGGCGCCGTGAGCGCCGCCGGCCGGGGCGCAATCGCGACGTTCATCGGACTGGTCCGTGATCACCATGGGGGCCGAGGCGTTGTCGAGCTTGAGTACTCGGCCTACGAACCGATGGCCAACGCGGCCATTGGGGCAATCCTAGAGGAGGCGGCGGGCCGGTGGCCGGTTTCGGTCGGGCTTCGTCATCGTCTCGGTCGGTTGGCGATCGGAGATGTGGCTGTGGCCATCGCGGTGGGGGCGGGGCATCGGGCCGAGGCGTTCGAGGCGTGCCGTTTCGTGATTGAGGCGGTGAAAGAGCGGGTCCCGATTTGGAAGCGAGAACGGTACGCCGATGGAACCGAGGCGTGGGTCGACCCGAGCGCGTCGGGTGGGGTGCGACCGGTCGCCACGCCGGCCGGGGGAGCCGGATGAAGGCACTGGACCGCTTCGGCCGACCGTTAGGCAGCCTTCGACTGTCCGTAACCGACCGCTGCAACATGCGGTGCGGATACTGCATGCCGAATGAGGAGTACACCTGGCTCCCGCGGAGCTCGATCCTCTCATTCGAAGAACTGAACCGGCTCGCGGGGGTCTTCGCATCGCTAGGCGCCCAGAAGGTCCGCTTGACGGGCGGGGAGCCGCTCCTTCGCCACGACTTGGCGGGCCTGGTCCGGCTCCTCGCCGCCCAGCCGGTGGTCAACGACCTGGCGCTCACCACCAATGGCATGCTGCTCTCCGACCAGGCGGAAGGCCTCCGCGACGCCGGGCTCCGCCGCGTAACCGTGAGCCTCGACACCCTCAGCCCAGGCCGCCTCAAGGCGTTTGCCCGAACCGATCGCCACGCCAGCATCATCGATGGAATCGAGGCCGCGCGACGGCATTTTTCGTCGGTGAAGCTCAACTCGGTCGTCCTTCGCGGCTACAACGACGATGAGGTGGTTGCCTTACTCGAGTTTGCGGTCGAGCGGCAGCTTGAACTCCGGTACATCGAGTACATGGACGTGGGCGGGGCCACTGGCTGGGACCGGCAACAGGTCGTGAGCCGGGCCGAAATCCTCGACCGAATCGCTCAGCGGTTTGGGCGGCCCGAGCCCGTTGACGGCCGAGGCCAGGCGCCGGCGGAAACGTTCCGCCTCCCTGGAGGGAGTCAGTTCGGGATCATTGGTTCAACGACGGCGCCGTTCTGTGGCAGTTGTGACCGGAGTCGAATCACGGCGGACGGGACCTGGTACCTCTGCTTGTACGCCGACCGGGGTGTCGATCTCCGCCGGCCCCTCCGCGAGGGGGCGACGGATGACGAGTTGCGAGCGCTGGTGCTCCAAACCTGGTCGCAACGGGCTGACCGAGGGGCCGAGCAGCGACTCGCCGTGGCAGAACGCGGGGTGCTCTACCCGATCGAGGGTCTTCGGGCGGATCCTCGCCGAGAGATGCATACCCGCGGAGGGTGACGACTCGGATGGCCCTTCACATTGCCTTGATTGAGCCGGAGATTCCGCCGAACACCGGCAACATCGCTCGGTTGTGCGCCGCCACCGACACCTGTCTCCACCTGATCGAGCCGCTGGGTTTTGCCATTACCGACGCCGAGCTCAAGCGGGCGGGGCTCGACTACTGGGATCACGTCGATCTCTGGCGCCACCGCAATTGGTTCGCGTTTCGGGATGCCATGGCGCGGAGCCGCTGCCTCTACTTTTCGGCCAATGCCACTCGCCCCTATTGGGACGCGACTTTTCAACCCAACAGTTGCCTCGTTTTCGGGAACGAAACGAAAGGGATGCCGACTCGGATCTTGGAGAAGCACCCCGACCAGTGCTTCCGGATCCCTATGGTGTCCGGGCACGTTCGGAGCCTCAACTTGGCCACCGCCGCTGGTATCGTACTCTACGAGGCGATCCGAACGCTGGGCATCGGGGCATCCGAAGTCCGGCGTTGAGGCCGGTCTGAGATCCGGACCCGATCGCCTGCCAACTCGGATTCACGGCGTCGGCGTCGGGTGGTCCCCAGTCGGCCCGAGTGCTCGAACGGCATCTTCGAACGTCAAGTCGAGTTGGCCGGGGCCGAACAGAGCGGCCATCGACGAGGCCGAGAGGGTGGCTTTGGGGCCAGGCTGAAGGTCGGCCACGATGACCTGGGTTCCTTCGCTTCGGGCCTGCCGGACCACCTCGCCTAGCGCTCGGAGGCCGGTCGAATCGATGACCGGCACGTCGGCCATATCCAGGATCAGAGCTCGGGGCTTCCAATGCACCGACCGCAACGCGTCCTTGAAGGCCTCGGCGGCGCCGAAAAAGAATGGGCCATTGACGTCGTACACTTCCACATCGCGCGGGACCGGAAGTCGGCGCCTCGGCCGGTCGGCCGGCTCGGGTCGATCCTCCTGATCCGCCCGGAGTTCCGCCGCCACTGCTTCCACCGTCGTCGTCTCGGCCATGCGTTTCATGAAGAGAAAGGCGGCCAGGACCATGCCCACGGCAATCGCGACGGTCAGGTCAACCACAACCGTGAGCCCGAACGTGGTCGCCAACACGGCCACGTCGGGCCGGGGTGCGCCTCGGACCTCGGCGCGAATAGCTCGCCACTCGCTCATGTGATAGGCAACGACCACAAGGATCGAGGCCAGGGTGGCCATTGGAATCAAGGCAGCGTACTTGCCCGCGAAGAGCGTAATGGCCAAGAGCGTGAGGGCGTGGATGATCCCCGCGACTGGGGTTCGCCCCCCGTTGCGGACATTCGTCGCCGTCCGGGCGATGGCGCCGGTGGCCGGAATGCCGCCGAACAGTGGCGAGGCGATGTTGGCGATTCCTTGGGCCACCAGCTCCATGTTGCTTCGATGCCGCGAGCCGATCATCCCATCCGCAACGACCGCCGACAGTAGGGACTCGATCGCCCCGAGGATCGCGATCGTGAACGCCGGTCCGGCCAAATCCCGAAGCATCTTCTCCGACACGGTCGGCCAGTGGGGACTCGGCAACGAGGCATCGATGACCCCAAACCTGGAACCGATCGTTTCGACGTCGAGCCCGAAGGCCGATACGGCGATCGTGCCGGCCAGCAATGCCACGAATGGGGCGGGGATCCGGGTTGAGATCCGAGGCCAGCCGACCAAGACAACGAGCGTGGCGGCTGACAACGCCGCCGTGGCCGGGTTGATCGTGGTCAGGTGGCCCAGGTAACTCGCCCATTTGCCGAAGAACTCGGCTGGGACCGCGTCGATCCGAAGGCCGAGAAGGTCCTTGAATTGCTGCGAGAAGATGATCAGCGCGATCCCAGCGGTAAACCCGGTCGTGACCGGAAACGGAATGAACTTGATGACGCTCCCGAGTTTGAGCAGGCCGATCGCCACCAGAATGAAGCCCGCCATCAGCGTGGCGACGATCAAGCCATCAATCCCGTACTGTCCGACGATTCCGGCGACGATCACCACGAACGCCCCGGTTGGGCCGCCGATCTGGACCCGAGACCCCCCGAACGCGGAAATGACCAAACCGGCGACGATACCGGTATAGAGGCCGCGTTCGGGGGTGACGCCGCTGGCAATCGCGAACGCGATGCACAAGGGTAGGGCGACCACGCCGACGATGATCCCGGCCGTCGCGTCGGCAGTGAACTGGGCCCGGGTGTACCCTTGCAAGGTCGTCAGGAGCTTCGGAACGAACGGGCGGGCCGGCCTTCACGGTTGGTGGCCCGGCAGGGGGGAAACCTCGGCTTCTAGGTCCGGTTTGGCGGGAAATCGTCCAGCGAGGCGCCGGGCCGTGATGAACGTCATTGCGGGAAGGTAACTAACCCCTTGCGGGGCCAGCGGTGTGATCCTATTTTCGCCCTCCCGGTGAGTTGGGCCCAAGTTCAGCGGTCCCATTGGCTTGGCTGGTTTGGTGAGGGGCTTGACCGGGTGTCGGTAGCAGGTTACAATGTTGGGCTCCCGTTAAACGCGGGAATTGCTCTTTGACAAGTGATGGGAATGGTCGAGAGATGGAGTGCGGACCCTATGATCCGTTCGAGGCTCGCGAGGCCACGATCGGTTAGGGTTTCAAATCTCGTAATAAATAGTGATTCCGACAACTGAAAAAGCAGTACCAGTTGTTCGGTTCAAGAGCTGTTCGAATTCTTCATTGGAGAGTTTGATCCTGGCTCAGGACGAACGCTGGCGGCGTGCCTAACACATGCAAGTCGAACGGAGCCGCAAGGCTCAGTGGCGAACGGGTGCGTAACACGTGAGGAACATGGCAATCGGCGGGGGATAGCCGGCCCAACGGCCGGGTAATACCGCGTACGACCTTTGGGTGGCATCACCTGGAGGTGAAAGCAGCAATGCGCCGATTGGGTGCCTCGCGGCCTATCAGCTAGTTGGTGAGGTAACGGCTCACCAAGGCTACGACGGGTAGCTGGTCCGAGAGGATGACCAGCCACATTGGGACTGAGACACGGCCCAGACTCCTACGGGAGGCAGCAGTGGGGAATATTGCGCAATGGGCGAAAGCCTGACGCAGCGACGCCGCGTGTGGGATGACGGCCTTCGGGTTGTAAACCACTGTCGCGAGGGACGAAAAAAATGACGGTACCTCGAAAGGAAGCACCGGCTAACTCTGTGCCAGCAGCCGCGGTAATACAGAGGGTGCGAGCGTTGTCCGGAATCACTGGGCGTAAAGGGCGCGTAGGTGGCCTGATAAGTAGGGGGTGAAATCTCGAGTCTCAACCTCGAGGCTGCCTCCTAAACTGCCAGGCTTGAGCAGAGTAGAGGCAGGTGGAATTCCCGGTGTAGCGGTGGAATGCGTAGAGATCGGGAAGAACATCGGTGGCGAAGGCGGCCTGCTGGGCTCTTGCTGACACTGAGGCGC
>JANNQX010000161.1:0-3712 GCA_031400975.1 Gemmatimonadota bacterium | reverse complement strand
GTAGAGCAGCGGCGGCGCCACGACGACGGCGACGTATTGCACTTGATCCACTGCATAGGTCATCGGCGCGGCCGCGATCCCGACGCCGGCGTCGTACTCCCACACCGGCTTGCCGTCGTCAGCTCGATACGCCACCAACTTGCCGTCGCCACGGCCTTGAAACACCAGGTTTCCCGCGGTGACAAGAGTGCCGCCGCTCCGGGACACCGGCAGGTCGACCCGCCAGGCTTCTCGGCCATTGACCGGATCCCACGCCACCAGCCGGCCGACCGGTTTCGCGGCCGCCTGCTCCGCGTTAAGGGGGCCTTTGTAACGGGGATCGTACCCGACGGTTTGGTCAGTGGCCTTGAGCACAAATAACGGATCGACCACGTGGACCGCAGGCGCTTGGTCGGTGACGCCGAAGTAGACGAAACCGGTGGTGCGGCTGAACGAAATCGGGTGCCAGTTATGGGCCCCAAGATCCGATGGCATCACCAGCGCCCCTTCGCGGCTCGGACGGGCGGCCGGGTTGATGATCGGCCGGCCGGCGGAGTCGATCCCGGTGGCCCAGGTCATCTTCGCGAACGGGGTCGCGGAAATGAACTCGCCGGTTTCCCGATCGATCACATAGAAGAACGCGTTCTTGTTGGCCTGCATCAGGACGCGTCGGGGCTTGGCCGCGATGGTGAGGTCGGCGAGGACGATCGGCTGGGTGGCGTCGTAGTCCCAGCTGTCGCCTGGGGTGGTCTGGTAATGCCAAACGATTTCGCCGGTCGATGCCTTGAGGGCTACGATCGACGCCGCATAGAGATTGTCGCCGGGGACCGGACCGCGCAGTTCCGGATACCAGGGCGAGGCGTTGCCGGTGCCGACGTAGATCAGGCCGAGCGTGGGATCGTAGACAATCGGATCCCAGGGACTGCCGCCGCCCCCGCCTTTCCACCACTCGCCTGACCAGGTCTTGGCCGAGCGTTCGAGGGCCTTCGATTCGAAACCCTTGGAGGGATCACCGGGCACCATGTAGCTCCGCCACGCCAGCGCACCGGTCATGGCGTCATATGCCGCCACGAACCCGCGGACCGCGTACTCCGACCCGGCGTTCCCGATCACCACCTTGCCACCCGCAATCCGGGGAGCGCCGGTGATGGCGTAGGGGCCGTCCTTCGGCGTCGTTTGCACGGTCCAAGCCGGTTTGCCGGTGACTTGGTCGATCGCGATCAGCTGGCCGTCGATGGTGGCCACGAACACCCGGCCCCGATAGAGCGCCACCCCGCGGTTCACCACATCGCAGCAGGCGAACTTGCCGTGATCCTTGGGTACCTCCGGATCGAACCGCCAGTGCACCATGCCGGTGCGGGCGTCGATCGCGTACACCACGCTCCAGGCGCTGGTGGTATATAGGATGCCGTCGCTGGCGAGGGAGGTGGCCTCCAGGCCATGGAGGGTACCGAGGTCGACCCACCCGGCGAGGCCGAGCCGGGTGACAGAGGTGTCGTCGATCTGGCGCAGCGGGCTCATCCGCTGCTCGGACCAGGTCCGGCCATGGTTGAGCCAGTTGGCCGAGTCGGCGTCGGCGGCCGCCAGCGCCTTGTCATCGAGCTCGCGAGGTCCGCCACACGACAGCGTCAGGCTCGAGGCGGCCGCCAGGGTGATCGCGGAGATCTTGAGTCGGATTCTCAACGGTTGTCCCTTCAGTTAGGTGTTGATCACCTTGATGACCGACTCGCTAAGCCACCAAACCGAATATTGGAGGACAGGGTTGGGTGCGTTGGAAGCTACGCTGGGCCGCGCGGAGCCGCGCACCTACATACGAGAGGGCCGGCACACCCCAATCCGATACAGTCATTGTATCGGATTACCCATCTGAATGGAGCAAGAGTCGCCGCTCGCGATCGCGGCCGCTCTGTCTTACGGTACGGGGGTCATCGCCCGGTGCTTCACGACGAACAGTCCCTGCCCGATACTCGATACGATGATCGTACCACTCTTGAAATACGGATAGTTGCTCCACGACCCCTCAAACCCGGGAATATTCTCTCCCCAGGGTACGGTATCGAGGTAGCCCACCTCAACCGGGTTGGCCGGATCGGCGATGTCCACCACCCGGAGCCCGGCCAAATAGTTGGACTGGTACATGTACCGGCCCCGGATGTAGAGATTGTGGTCGGACGCCGCGGTGGTGCCGAGGAACTCCTTGACCAGGACCGGCTCGTCGAGCTTCGACACGTCCCAGATGAGCGTTCGGGTCTTGGCCACCAGCCCACCCGCCTCGTCGCCCTCGTCGTCGAGGAAGAAGTACTTGTGGTCATTGCTGAGCCACCCCTGGTGGGCGTACGCCGTGTTGGGATACTCGGCTACCGCAATCCGTTTCGGGCCGGCCTTGTCGGAAAGATCCGCGATCCCGACCGCGGTCTCCGAGGAGTTGAAGCAGATTTCTCGATTGCTGTACCGGGTGTCGGGGCCGCGATAGGTGACGCACATCGCGTCATGGGTGTAGCCGGTTCGGGTAATTCCCGTCGAGCGGTCCGCCCAGCAGCCGGCGAACGTCGGGAGCCGCGGCTCCCGGATGTCGATGATGTGGAGACCACCGCCGCAGGTCTCGCCGCCCCCGCTGTTGCCGACCGTGTAGGCGAAGCCGGTCTCCTCATTGATCACGATGTTGTGGGCGCTCGCGATCTTGTCGTAGATCGTGTCGGCCGCCACGGTGACCGGGGCCGCGTTGAACCCCCGGAGCCGAGTCAAATCGAACACCTGCATCCCGTGCTGCCCGACCTGGTCGGCCACGATGAAGGCGTGGTTCTTGTAGACCTTGATGTCCCGCCAGGAGTTGGGCCGCGACCCCGGCGTCATCGGCAGGTCGGCGGCGTAACGGGGGTTGACGGGGTCGCTCACATCCACGAACGAGGTCCCGTCGACCCGCCCGACCAGCGCCCATTCCTTGCCGGTAACCGGGTCGGTCCACCCCCAAATGTCGTTCAGCTCGACACCCCGCTTCCCGCCGATCGCGTTGATCGGAAGGAATGACTGGAGGTCGACGTCCTGGCAGGTATACCCCTGCGTTGCGCCGGCTTGGCACTTCTTCTCGGTGCCTCCGGAGACGGTGGGGAGCTGGTGGGGAGTGTCGATGAGTCTGCCTAACACTTTCCACTGGCCGGCTTCCAGGCCCAGCACGAACGCCAGCCCTTCACCGAAGTCGCCGGTTGGCGCGCCGATCACCGCCAAGGTGGCCGAGCCGGCCAGGGCCAAGCCGAATCCGCTCCGGGCCCCCGACTCGGCGGTGATCCGTTGGGCTTGCTTCCAACCTGCTCCACTCGTTGCGAAGGCAAAGACCGCCCCGTCCCGGGAACTCGAGAACGAAGGCGCCCCGACCAGGAGTTGGCCACCCGCTTTTGCGATGGCCATGCCCAAGCCTTGCGACCCGGGCGCGGGTCGGGGGATCGGGCCTGCCGCCGGCGGCACCAGGTCCGCAGCCATCTTATCAGTTGCTCGCCATGACCCGTCGGGTTGTCGTTCGAACCGATAGACGGCCCCGGCGCCGCGATCGGCGGTTGGTGCTGAGACGAACGCGTCGTTCCCGACGAGGTGAGCCGCGGTGCCGAGGGCCACGACGCTGTCGGCGGCTGGAAGAGCCAGGGTGCCCTCGGCGACCAGGTTCCCGCGGGCGATCCGATACACCGTGGCGGTCCCCGGCTTGGGCCGGTCCTTCGGACCGCCGCCGCGGACTGGGTTG
>JANNQX010000160.1:0-2869 GCA_031400975.1 Gemmatimonadota bacterium | reverse complement strand
CTTTCGCTTGGCCACCGAAGCGATTTTCTGGCCCGGCGCGAGGAACAGATCCGCGATCCGGAGCGCCTCGTCGATCGGCCCGCCCCGGTTGCCCCGAAGGTCGACGACCAGCCCCTTGAGCTGCCAGGCCCGGAGCGCGATCAACGCCTCGCGGACCTCGGCGCTGGATTTCGATGAGACGCTATGAAGCGCAAAGTACCCAACGCTGTCCGACAGCCGAACAACCGACCCGACCGCCGGGATCTGAGCGGCCTCATGAACCAGACGGACCTCGAGCGGCACCGAGTCTCCCGTCGATTGGACCCGAACGGGAATCGAGTCCCGCTCTAACGCCGTCACGGCCCGGCTGGGCTGCCACTGGGTGGACGGCAGGCCACCGATCTCGTCGATGAAGTCCCCCGGTTTGATCCCAGCCCGATCGGCGGCGGTCCCGGGGATCACGGACGATACCCGAAGCCCGGTCAGGCCCGTTTCGAGACTCAACCCAATCGTCTCGCCCCGGCCCCGGAGCAAATTCCGGTAGTTCCGAAACTCAGCCGGCCCAAGGAAGGCGGAATAGGGGTCGCCCAAGGTATTGACCACGCCCTTGGCGGCTTTGACGTAGAGCTCTTCGTCGGTCAGGGAGTCCACGAAAGTGGTCCGAATGGCGCTCATCACGTCCTCGAACACCTGGGCGGTTGTCACGGTCCGCTTGGCCTCTTGCCTAGCCCGCCATTGGGCGATGCCCACGGCAAGGCCGAGCCCCGCACCGAGGCCGGCAAGAAAGATCAGGGTAGAGCGGGACCAGAGTCGCATTACCGGCCTACGGTCGCAGAATGGGTGCCAAACCCGGCAACCTGGAGTTTGCCCTGCCCGGGGTCGATTTCACAATAGGCCATTGGACTTAACCGCCCGGCGGAAGGATATTTGGCCCAATTCCATGCCCCGATTCAACTCGAAACTCATTGCCCGGCTCGCGGGGCCGGTTCTTTTCGCCTTGGTCCTGGCGTTCGGCCCGAGCGACCTCTCTACAGATGCCCGAAAGACCTTGGGCGTTACCGCCTGGATGATCAGCTGGCTGATTACCGAGGCGGTGCCGATCGTGGCCACCTCACTCCTTCCCATCGTCCTGTTTCCGCTGCTGGGGATTGCCTCGAGCCGCGATGCGGCGGCCCCGTACGGCAACGATCTCGTCTTCCTCTTTATGGGCGGATTCTTCATTGCGACCGCGTTAGAACATTGGCAAAGCCACGTCCGGGTGGCTTATAAACTGGTGCTCGCGGTTGGCTTGACCGGGCAACGCGCCGTGCTGGGCATCATGTTGGCCACCGGGTTCATCTCGATGTGGATTTCCAACACGGCCACCGCCGCCATGATGTATCCGATCGCGATGGCCGTGGGTGCCCTCTTTGCCCAAACGCCCGATGGCGACAAGACCCGGACCGCGCTGATGCTCGGCGTGGCTTATGCCGCGACGTTAGGCGGCAACGCCACCATGATCGGGAGTCCGCCCAACCTGGTGACGGTCGGCGCCATGAAGGAGCTGATCGGGGTCTCGATCTCGTTCGCGCAATTCATGGCCATCGGGTTGCCGATTACCCTGATCTTGCTTCCAATCTGTTGGGTCATCCTGGTGTACGTCTGCTTCCGGAGCAAGGCCGACCTCGGCGCCAACGCGAGCGATATGCTCCGGACCCGCTTGGCTGCCTTGGGCCCGATCCGGGGCGGCGAAGCCCGAGTCTTGATGATCTTCGCCGGCACCGCGTTGGCGTGGTTCCTCCGGGAGCGGAAGGAGTTCGGCAGCTTCACGGTGCCAGGCCTCGTCGATCTCTTTCCCAAAATCTCGGATACCGCCATCGGGGTTACCGCCGCCGTGTTGATGTTCTTGGTAACCGGAACCGCCAAAGACGGCCAACGACGCCCGCTGCTGACCTGGACCGAGGCCCGAACGATTCCGTGGGACGTCTTGCTGTTCTTCGGCGGGGGGCTCTCGCTTGCCGATGCGATCGAGAAACAGGGCCTTACGACCTGGATGGCCGGGGGACTGTCGGGGCTCGCGGGACTGCCGGTCTTCGTCATCTACCTTGGCTTGGCGGTGACGGTGTTGATCTTGAGTGAGCTGGCGTCCAACCTGGCGGTCGCGGCGATGATGATGCCGATTACCGTGGCGATCGCCCAGTCACTTGGCCAGCCACCCCAAGTGTTGATGCTGGTGGCCGGGTTCGCGGCGTCGACCGGGTTCATGCTGCCGGTGGCGACTCCCCCGAACGCCATCGTGTTTGGGTCGGGCCAAATCACCGTCAAACAGATGGCCAAGGCCGGATTCCTGCTCGACCTCTTGTCGGTGGTGGTGGTGGTTGCGATCATCTCGCTGATCGCGCCCCTTGTCCTGGCCCCATGAGCGAGCCGTTCGCCCATCAACTCTTGGACGGGTATCCGCTCATCATCGCCATCGAAGTGGCCTGGGGCGACATGGACGCTTTTCAGCATGTCAACAACACCGTTTACTTCCGGTACGCGGAAAGCAGCCGGATCGCCTACTTTCAAAGCATTGGGTTTCGACTCGGCCTTTCCGACCCCGACATTGGTCCAATTCTCCACTCAGTGAGCTGCCGGTTCCGGATTCCCTTGACGTATCCGGATCGGGTCATGGTGGCCACCCGGGTCACGGCCATCGAGGTCGACCGCCTGACGACCCATTACCGGATCGTGAGCCAGCGGCACGACGCCGTGGCGGCCGAGGGCGAAGGGATCATCGTCGCGTACAACTACGCGAAGCAAGAGAAGGCACCGGTCCCCCAGGTCGTCCTCGACCGGATCGCCGCCCACCGACAGTAAATCACCAGGAGTTCGCCATGTCGATCGCTAGCCGTGAATTTCAACTGAACCG
>JANNQX010000159.1:0-18539 GCA_031400975.1 Gemmatimonadota bacterium | reverse complement strand
GGCGGCGCCAAGTACGTCATCATCGACGTCAAGGACATCGCGAACCCGAAGTACGTCAGCGAGTACCGTCACCCGAACGCCCGGCTCCATGACCTTTGGGTCCACGACGGCATTGCCTACTCGGCTCAGGGCGGCGCCGGCACCGTGGTGGTCGATGTCGGCAACGGCAAGTACGGCGGCACGATCGAGAAGCCGAAGCTGATTACGGTCTATGACGTCAACAGCGGGCACGAGATTTTCCCCTACGTGCAGGCGGCGACCGGCAAGACCTATCTCTTCATCGGCGACGAAGAGATGAACCGTTCCAACCGGGTGTGGGCCGGCACCAACTACCGCAATGAGATGACGACGCCCGGCGGCGTTCCGCAGACCTCGGCCGGCTTGGTCCACATTGTCGACTTCACCGACCCGATGAAGCCAAAAGCCGTGGGCCGGTATGAGCTCGAGGATTTCGGCTCCCACGACATCATCGTGCAAGACGACATCCTCTATCAGGCGTTCTACGAGGGCGGGGTCCGGCTGGTCGATGTGTCGGGGCAGCTGCTCGGCAATCTGGCGCAACAGGGTCGCGAAATCGCGGTATTCAAGCCGTACGATCCCAAGGGGTTCACGCCGAACGCGTCGTTCGTGATGAACTCGATGCCGTGGAAAGGCCACGTGCTCTTCACCGACTTCAACACCGGTCTCTGGGCGGCCCGCCTGGCACCCAAGGCGCAATTGACGCCCTGATTCCTACTTCACGACGATCTCATCGGCAAAGATCCATGACGGCTGCCCCGCCCCCGTGTGTCCGGCGGGGAGCGGGCCCGAGGACCTCGCGACCAGTCGAACCCAGCGGGCGTTAGCGGGATCGGCCAACCGCACCCCGATCCGGCGGCGGGCATCCGGGCCCGCCTCCGGCCCGACCGAAGATTCGGAAGATTCACCTGCCATTCGCCACGCCGTTCCGTCGGTCGACCTCGCCGGGCGCCGGCAGCCACGGCCCAAACTTAGCGCCAGGAGGCCGGCTCGTTGCCCCCGGGTAGCCCGACCGGTAGACTATATCATGCCTTCCGATCCCCGACCCATCCGACGGGACTTCGTCGTCACAGCGACCAGTGCCGCGATCGGCCTCGCTCACCTGCCCGACATTTCGATCGTGCTCGGCTCCGGCGACTATCGCTACCGAATGGACCACCACTGGGCCACGCTACCCGGGGGCCGGCAATTCGGGTACACCCACGGCGTCGTGGAAGATCGCCAGGGCCGGTTCTTCATTGCCAATCAGAGCCGGGATGCCATTGCGATTTTCGACCGCGAGGGGCGCTTTCTTTCCTCATGGGGGCAGGCCTACGCCACTGGCGCGCACGGACTCAGGCTCGAAGTCGAACAGAACCAAGAGGTTCTCTACCTCGCCAACACCGGGCTTGCCCAGGTCGTCAAAACGACGCTCGACGGTGATGTGATCTGGCAGGCAGGCCGCCCCTACCGGGCCGACATCTACCCAGAGGACAAGGGCTACAGTCCAACCGAAACCGCCCTGGGGCCGAACGGGCTTCTCTACGTTGCCGACGGCTACGGCCAATCGTGGATCCATGTGTACGACGCGAAGGACGGGAAGTATCTCGATTCCTTCGGTGGCCCCGGCAACGGGCCCGAGCACCTCGACCAGCCTCATGGCATCAGCATCGACGCGCGGAACGGCACGCCGCTGGTGCAGGTATCCGATCGAAACCATGTCCGGGTGGTCAATTTTTCACTCGACGGCAAACTGGTCGGCGAGGCAATCGGGAAACAGGACCTCCGGTTTCCTTGCACCACGTTCCACCGCGACGGGCTGCTCTACGTCCCCGACCTCTTTGCCCGAGTGTCGATCTTCGACCGGGCCAATCGAAAAATCGCCGACATCGGCGACTACGTCGAGGGAAAGCCGCTGACCTCGTGGGACGATTTCGGCACCAAGTACCCTGATTTGAAGGGCTACCCGGACATCGCCCCGACCAAGCGGGTCCAGAACAAGTTCATTTCGCCGCACGCGCTCTGGGTCGACCGGGCCGGCAACATCTACGTCGTCGAGTGGATCAAGGGCGGCCGGGTCACCAAACTGACCAAACTGTGACCAAGGCCGGCGTCGGGTTGCTGGTAGGCGTCGGCCTCCTCGGGCTGGTGACGCTGATGACCGGCGGCCCCGAGCCGGGTCGTTGGCTGTTCGTCGGGCGGTTGCACCCATCTTTGGTTCATTTACCGATCGGCATTCTGGTGCTCGCGACCGCCCTCGAACTCGGCCGCCGGTTGCCTCGGGGCCAGGGTTTGCCGTCGGCGCCACCATTCCTTTTTCTTGCGGGGGCGGCCACCGCCATCCTCACGGCGATTACCGGGTTGCTCTTGGCCGACGGTCGGGCCTACGACGCGGGCACCCTCGACTGGCACCGGCGAATTGGCCTCGCCATCGCGGCGGGATCGGCGGCGATCGGATTCCTCAAGACCAGGAAGCGACCCCTCGAGACGCCAGGCCGATGGTACCTGCCGAGTCTCGGCCTCCTCCTCGTCGGCGTTGCAGTGAGCGGGCATCTCGGTGGCAGTCTGACTCACGGCGCGGACTATCTGACCCGCCGACTCCCGGAGCCACTCCGGCTGGCGGCCGGCCTTCCGCCTCGGGATGAGGTCACCCGGGTTCACCTCCGCGGGATCGATACCGCCACCGTGTTTGCCGGGGTGATCGGTCCAATCCTCGAGCGCCGGTGCGGAGCCTGCCACGACGCCGAGCGGAAACGGGGCGGACTCGACGTCCGTTCATACCAGGCCCTCAAGACCGGCGGTAAGAATGGGAAAGTCCTCGCCCCCGGCCGGCCCGAGGAGAGTGAACTGATCCGGCGGATCTGGCTCCCACCAGGCCACGCCGAGGCAATGCCGCCTAACGAGCCGCTCCCGGTCGCCGAGGCCGAGCTGATCCGGTGGTGGATTACCGCCGGAGCAAAGGCCGAGACCAAGCTGGCGGAGGCCGACCGGCCCTCCGGAATCCGCCGGATCCTCGACAGTTACGGGCTCGACGATCTTCCCACTGGGATCTTCGCCCTCGAGATTCCGCCAGCCGATACCGGGGCCATCGCGGCGGTCCGACGGACCGGATTGACCGTCGAAGCCCTGGCGACCAAGAGCTCGTTCCTTCGGGTCTACGCCATCAATGCCCGCCAAAACCTGCCGAGCGAGTCGATCCTGGGACTCCGATCGCTGGCTCCGCAGCTTGCCTGGGTCGACCTTGGCGGCACCGGCGTCGGCGACTCAGCCCTGGCGGTGCTCGGCGGTCTGCCACACTTGGCTCGACTCCATCTCGAAAACACCCGGGTCACCGATTTGGGGCTGAGCCAATTGAGCCGACTCCGGTACTTGGAATACCTCAACTTGTACGGCACCCAAGTGTCCGACGCCGGGATGCCCGCGCTCGATAGCTTGGCTCGGCTCAAGACGCTGTACCTGTGGGGCACCAAGGTGACCACCGCTGGTTTGGCCCACCTCAAGCAGGCCCACCCGGGCTTGGTGGTGAGCACCGGAGACACGGCCACCCGAATCGCGGGCCCCGCCACGCCATCCGACCAGAAGGCCAAGCCATGACGCAACGTCGTCTGATCCGAGGGGGCATCGGACTCGGCACCGGCCTGATCCTGGTTCTCGCCGGACGGTCGCTCGCCGACCGAGTGCGGCCGGTCAGCTTTGCCGAAGAGATTCGGCCGATTCTCGCCAAGAACTGCGTCCTCTGTCACGGAGGGGTCCGGCAGCAAGCCAACCTGAGCTTGTTGTTTCGCGAGGACGCCCTCAAACCCGCCAAATCCGGACACCCCGCCATCATCCCGGGCAACCCGGGTAGTAGCGAGCTGATTCGCCGGATCACGCACACCGATCCGGCCGAAAGGATGCCCAAGGGCCACCCGTCGTTGGGCGGTGCCGAAGTCGGCGCCCTCCGCCGGTGGATCGCCAAAGGCGCGCCCTGGGAGCCGCACTGGGCCTATGTTCCGCCGGTGGCCGCGCCAATGCCTAACGTTTCGCAAACGGCTTGGCCCAAGGACGGTCTCGACCGGTTCGTCCTGGCCCGGCTCGAGGCCGAGAGGCTGACGCCCTCGCCCGAGGCTGACTGCGCCACGTTGACCCGCCGGGCGAGCCTCGACCTGATCGGGCTGCCGCCGGCGGCCGAGGAGACCGACCGGGTCTGTCAGGCGGGAGATTCGAACGCCTACCCCGCCCTGGTCGACCGGTTGCTCGCCTCGCCCCGGTTCGGCGAACGGTGGAGCGCCATGTGGCTCGACCTGGCCCGCTATGCCGACTCCCGCGGCTACGAGGCCGACCTCTACCGGACGATGTGGCCCTATCGTGATTGGGTGATCAAGGCATTCAACACCGATGTCCCGTTCGACCGGTTCACCATCGAGCAGTTGGCCGGCGACCTGCTCCCGTCCCCGACCAACGATCAGTTGGTGGCGACCGCCTTCCATCGCAACACGATGACCAACAACGAAGGCGGCACCGATGATGAAGAACATCGGGTTGCCTCGGTGATCGACCGGGTCAATACCACCTGGACGGTCTGGCAAGGCACCACCATGGGCTGCGCCCAATGCCACGGGCATCCCTACGATCCGTTCCGCCAGGAAGACTACTACCGGTCCTTCGCCCTCTTCAACAACACCGCCGACTGGGACCAACCGGAGGAGTATCCGGTCCACCCGGATTTCCCCGAGGCGAAACGGAAGGCCGGCCACGCGGCATTTGGGCAATTGGCCGCACTGGACCGAGACGAGGACAGCCTGGCCGGCCAAGCCGAGCTCGGGCCGGCCCGTCGAGCCTGGGAAGCCCGGCTCTCCGATCCGAAAGTGGCCGGGCGAATCGACGGTGAGTGGCTGGCCGAAGTGCTTCGGGTCAGCAAGCTCGCCGAGGGGGACCGAAGTCCGTCCCAGCGGGCACTGATGCGGCTCGCGTTTGCGGCCGGATCCGACGATCCTCGGTTCGTGGTGATCCGAAGGCGCCGGGACCAGTCGACCAGGACGATGAACGAGCAGAGCCCGATCATGACACCGGTCTTGCGGGAGTTGCCCTCGGATCGACGCCGGCGGACCCGGCTTTTCGAACGAGGCAACTTCCTGACCCCGGGCCCCGACGTCCAGCCCGGCGTTCCCGCGTCACTCGGCGCCGGGCTCGATCCCAATCACGCCGACCGGCTCGGATTGGCTCAGTGGCTGGTGAGTCGAAACAACCCGCTGACCGCGCGGGTCATCGTCAACCGGTTCTGGGAGCAGCTGTTCGGCACCGGCTTGGTCGAGACGACTGAGGATTTCGGAACCCAAGGCACTCCGCCCTCGAACCAGCGGCTCCTTGATTGGCTCGCGGTCCAGTTCCAGGATACCGATGGCTGGCGGGTCAAGGCCTTATTGCGCAGGATCGTGTTGTCGGCCACGTACCGGCAGTCGTCGCGCCTAACGCCAGTGCTGGCCGCCCGCGACCCGGACAACCGGCTCCTTGGCCGCGGCCCCCGGTTCAGGTTGAGCGCCGAGCAAATCCGCGACCAGGCCCTCTTCGTCAGCGGACTGCTCTCCACCACGATGTACGGGCCGAGCGTGATGCCGCCGCAGCCTGAAGGGGTCTGGCACCGGCCCTACAGCGGGGAAAAGTGGGAGCCGGCCGCCGGCGATGCCCGATACCGCCGAGCCCTCTACACTCTCTGGAAACGGACCGCGCCGTATCCGTCGTTGGTGGCGTTTGACAGCCCGAGCCGGGAGTTCTGCGTCTCGAGGCGGACCCGGACCAATACCCCGCTCCAAGCGCTGGTCACGATGAACGACCCGGCCTTTTTCGAGGCGGCCCAGGCGGTGGCCCGCCGACTCCTCGGCCGGGATCCGGCGGACCCGAGCCCGGCCGCCGTGGATGACTATATCGACAAGGCCTACCGGCTTGCCCTCCAACGGCCACCGGAGCCGGCCGTTCTGAATTCGCTCCGCGACCTCTATCAGAAGGCGGCGGCCCACTACGCCGGTCATCCGGCCGACGTGATGAAGCTGACCGGCACCACGGACGACCCGGGCGCCGCGGCCCTCACCGTGGTTGCCAACGCGATCTTGAATCTCGATGCCGTGGTCACCAAGGACTGAGATGCCGATTTCACTGCCCGACGGCCCCGAGCGAGACGCCCTCCTGGCCGTCACCCGCCGCCACTTTCTTCAAGCCGGCGCCACCGGGCTCGGCGCCGCCGCCATGGCCACGTTGACCGGCGCCTGCGCCGGTGCCCCGCGGGCCGACCCGTTAGGCCTCGCTCGGAACCTGCTCGACCCGCTGACGCCGCTCGCGCCGCATTTTCCGCCCAAGGCCAAGCGGGTGATCTACCTCCACATGGCGGGCGCACCGTCCCAACTCGAGCTGTTCGACTACAAGCCGGCGCTGGCGCAGCTCCACGGGCAGCTCTGTCCGGAATCCCTGCTTGAAGGCAAACGGTTTGCCTTCATCAAAGGCATCCCGAAGATGCTCGGCCCCCAGATCGGTTTCAGCCAGCACGGCCAATCCGGCGCGTGGGTATCCGACCACCTCCCCAACTTTGCCCGGCATGTCGACGACGTCGCCTTCCTCAAGGCGATGCATACCGACCAGTTCAACCACGCCCCGGCCCAACTGCTGGTCCACACCGGCGGAGCTCGGATCGGCCGGCCAAGCCTGGGATCGTGGGTCGCCTACGGGCTCGGCTCGGAAAACGAAAACTTGCCGGCCTTTGTCGTGCTGCTCTCCGGTGGGGCCGGGCCCGACGCCGGCGCCAGTGTCTACGGCAGTGGCTTTCTGCCGACGGTCTACCAGGGCGTCCAATGCCGATCCGCCGGCGACCCGGTGCTCTACCTGTCGGATCCACCCGGCCTCCCCCGCGATCTCCGCCGGCAATCACTCGACGCCGTCAATCAGATCAACCAGCGCCACCACGCGGACGTCGGCGATCCCGAGATTCTCACCCGGATGGCCCAATACGAAATGGCGTTCCGGATGCAGATGTCGGTCCCGGAAGCGATGGACATCGCGTCGGAGCCGGCGTCCGTCCATCAGCGGTACGGCACCACCCCGGGCGAAACCTCGTTCGCGAACAACTGTCTCCTGGCCCGGCGACTGGTCGAGCGCGGCGTCCGGTTCGTGCAACTCTTCCACTGGGGCTGGGACTCCCATGGGGCCGGCGCCGATGAGGCGTTGAACAAGGGGTTCTACGACCGGTGCCGGGAAACCGAGGGCGCCACGGCCGCGCTCTTGGGGGACCTCAAACAGCGAGGCCTCCTCGACGACACCCTGGTGGTCTGGGGCGGCGAGTTCGGCCGAACGCCGATGCTCGAGAACCGGAGCGGGATCGACAACCCCTATGTTGGCCGGGACCATAACAACGGGGCGTTCACCGTCTGGCTGGCCGGGGGCGGCATCAAGGCCGGCACGACCCATGGAGAAACCGACGAAATCGGGTATCAGGGGGTCAGCGGCCGGGTTCACGTCCACGACCTCCAAGCCACGATTCTCCGGCTGCTGGGCTTCGACCACGAACGATTGACCTATCGATACCAGGGTCGGGATTTCCGGCTCACGGACGTGGAAGGCAAGGTCGTCCGTGAGATCATCGCCTAACGTCGCCAAGTTCGGTGAGGGGATTACGATCGGCCCTGATTTTGCCCGCTTCAACCAGCGGGACGATGTCTTCAATCGGTCGGACTGGGACCCCGAGATCGCAAGTCCGAAGGCGACCGCGTTCTATCAGGGCTATTTCATGGCGGGGGCGAAAGCCCGCGGCGTCGAGGGGTTTTCGGTCTGGGACTATGCCTACCGGAATGCCGCCTGGCACATCGCCGACGTATTCGCGGACCTGAAGCGCGACGAGGGGCGTCACGAAGGGTTTACCGATCTCTTCACTGCCTACCGGCCGGGCAACGAGGTCCCGGTCCCGATCGACCGACCCGACCAGATGACGGCCGAGGTCAAGCAGATCGCCACCTCGTTCGGCGCCGATCTGGTCGGCGTCACCCGGGTCGACGAGCGCTGGCTATACACCCACACCTACCGGCGGGCGACTCACGACGCCATCCCGAACGAACTACCCTCGGACCTGCCTTTCGCGATCGTGATCGGCAAGAGCATGGACTACGGGTTGACGGAAACGGTGCCGTCGGCTCTGGCCGGCGCCGCGACCGGGCTGGCCTATTCCCGGGACGCAACCACCCTGATCGCTCTGGCGCAGTACATCCGTAACCTGGGGTACCGCGCCTACGCCAGCATGAACGACACCGCCCTGGTCATTCCCATGGCGATTCAGGCCGGACTCGGCGAATACGGGCGTCACGGGCTGTTGATTACCCCAGAATTCGGCCCTCGGCTCCGACTCGGCAAAGTGTTCACCGACTTGCCGCTCGTCCCTGACCAACCCCGAAGCTTCGGGGTCAAACAGTTCTGCGATCAATGCCGCCGCTGCGCCGATGCCTGTCCGGTCAAGGCGATTCCCACCGACCCCCCGTCGGAGGTCCGGTACGACCGGTCCAATCTCTTGGGAGTCTCCAAGTGGACGGTCAACGCGGCGAAGTGTTTCGGATTCTGGGTGAACCAGAACACCGACTGCTCAATCTGTATCCGGGTCTGTCCCTACAACCGGGACTATTCCAAGTGGTATCACCGAGTCTGGCGGCGGCTGGCGGCTACCTCCCTCCGGGGCCTGCTCAAACGGGCCGACCTTTGGCTTGGGCGCGGAGCCCGGGTCCCGGCCGGGCAGTGGTGGAACCGGGCTCGGTCCACCGCCGTACGGCAACGCTAGAGGCGCTATATTCTTTCCCGGTCGAGCCCCACTTCTTCAAGGACAACCTGATGCGTACCATGACCCTCGCCGTTGCCGGAATGCTGGCCGCCGGAACCGCCGCCCTCGCCGCTCAGCCCAAACCGCCGGAGACCGGACCGGCTAAGTTCGCTATGGCCAAGGAGTACCGGGCGGTTCAACAGAGTGCACTCAAGGCGCAGCGGAAACTCCTCGTGAGTTTCGCCGACTCGATGCCTGAGCGGCTCTATCGCGACCGGGCCACCGACGCCCAACGGTCGTTCTCCGAACAAATCCACCACATCGTGTCCGCGGCTGGGTTTATTGCCAATGGGTTCATCGTCGGCAAACCATATACCGACGCCGACACCGCGAAGGTGCTCAACAGCCGGGCCGAGCTGAAGGGGTATATCAACGCGAAGTACGATGCCCTCGACCAGATAATCTCAGGCCAGGCCGACGCCGATCGCGATATCCAGGTCAAGTTCTTCGGGACCATGATGCCCCGCTGGCAGGTCTGGGATGAAATCAACCAGCATGCGATGTGGACCGTCGGTCAGATCGTCGCGAATTTCCGGAAGAACGGGATGGCGCCACCCAGCTTCCTGTTCTTCTAACGCCGGAAGGCGTTCCAAAGAAGAGGGGCGGAGCGCCGGACTCCGCCCACCCCTGACTAGCCAATTGCGCTCGGATCGGTCCGTTCGAAAACCCTGCCCAGTGCGCCGATCAGCAGGGCAACCTCAAGGCCGAGGACCAACGAGCCAGCCACACCAGCCCCCGCGATGCCCAATGGAGTAAACGCCCCGAGCGAGTACCACGCCGCGGCGCCGACGAGCGCCGGAAGGACCATCGCGGCGACCAACACGAAGAACCCACCGAACGTGACCAGCATGTTCTGGCCGATCGCCTCGAACCCTCCTGAATCCGCTCCCAGCCGAACCCACCCAGGAAACAGCAAGGCCGCCCCATTCTGAATGGCGACACTCATCCCATTGAGGCTCACCAAAAGAAGGGGAGTCACAGCCACCGCGGCCACCGTCGTCGCGGGGTCCCCCAGCCAGCCGCCGCCCGGAAAGACCACAACAGCCGCGACCAGCAGGACCACTTGGAATCCGACGAGAAGCGCGGTAGGCGACGCGATCTGGGCCGCTACAATGGCCTTGCCGCTGAGCGGGTAGGTCTTGAGCAACGCCAGGCTTTGGAGGTCGTGCCGGAGATCGTTCCGAACCAGCCGAGGACCCATCACGAGCGACATCACGGCGAAGGTGGCAAGCGACAGCGCCAATGGGGCGCTCCCGCGGTCGTCTCCATTGCCCGAGGCGAGTTGCGCCGCAACGAGCAGGAACCCAGTCAGGATCATGACGGTCCGGAACGCCCCAGATCGGAGGAAGGCCAAGGTGTTCTTCCACACGATCGCAACCGCCGGCTGACCAACCGGCGCCAGGGGCAGCCGGGTTCGTTTGCTGGCTTTCGGGGCCGTGATCGCTCCGATCCCGCCTTGGCCGGCTTTCATCGCGGCCACCCGTCGGGCGAGATTAGCTGCGGCCGTGGCGGCCACTTCTTCGAACGCGACGTTCATGCCCAACACCCACACCAGATGGGCCACTCCGATCCCAACCAGCAGGCCAAAGGGGCCGATCCACCCATCGAAAGACTCCGCCGTGAGTGGAGCGACCAAGATCCGAAACGGCGCGAAGGCGAACCTGGCCGGCGTCGATCCCAATGAGGCCACCAGCCGATCGAACCCTGCGTCGGCCCCCTGATCCCGCCACAACAACAAACCCGGGATGATGCTATACCAGGCCACAACGGCCGCGGATGCCGCGGCTACCCCGCGGCCGACCCACTGGGCCGCACGGCGAGCTCCCCGCCCCGGGCCCGCGAGCACGAGGGCGGCCCCGATTCGGTGAAGGCCTACGACCGTGAGCAGCGCCCACGTCGACGCGAAGCGAAGCAGTGGGCTCGCCCCCGTTCCCCACCGCCGAGCCAGTACCGTCCAAATAACGCAGGTGATCAAGAGGCCGAGCTGCGACCGGACCAGCCGGTACCCAATCAGCTGGCGCCTCGAAAGCGGAGCCGGAAACAGGAACTGAACCTCGGCCGGTTGAAACGCGAGCGCGCCGAGTGGCGGTGGTCCCAGCCACCAGAACCAAACGGTGGCCGCCAGGCCAATCGCGAACACCACGCTCAGCGAGATGCTTGGTTGGTTCATCCCGGCGGCGCCCGAGTCCGAGAAGCCGCCCCCGAACACCAGGGCCATATACCCAACCCCAAAGACCGCGGCGACGGCGTATCGAGGGGTCTTGAGGCGGGATATTTGTTTCGTAATCCGGTTTCGCGCGGTCCGCAGGGAGAGAAAGACCAGCGCGGCGGTTCCGTCGATCATGAGGTGAGGGCGAGAAAGACTTCCTCGAGGCTCTTTCCCATCAGTTCGGGGCGTTCGGCGATGATGCCTTGCTGAGTACCGATGGCCACACAACGGCCCCGGTGAATCACCAACAGCCGGGTACAGAGTTCTTCAACCAGGTGAAGCAGGTGGGAACTCAGGATGACGGCCGTTCCTTCACGGCCCCGGGCCGCGATGGTGTCCCTCATCTTCTTGATGCCGGACGGGTCCAGACCGGTGAGCGGCTCGTCCAGGATCAAGACCTCGGGCCGGTGCAGCAGCCCGCAAGCGATCGCCAGCTTCTGCTTCATTCCCCGGGAAAGCTCTCCCGGAAAGGCCCGCGCCTTTTCGCCGAGCTCGAGTTCATCGAGTAGCGCCGGAGCTCGCGCGGCCGCGTCCGTTACCCCATAGAGCCGGCCCACGAATCGAAGGTGGTCCTCGACGGTGAGATAGTCGAACAGCTGGGGCTCGTCGGGAATGAAGGCCAGCTTCGCTTTGGCCTTCGGGGCATCGGACTGGAGGTCATGCCCCGCAATCCGGATCGTTCCGGCGGTCGGGCTGATGATCCCGCAAAGGCTCCGCAACGTGGTGGTCTTGCCCGCACCGTTGGGTCCGACCAGGCCAAGGATTTCGCCGGGGGCCACGGAAAACGACAGGCGGTCGACCGCCATCACCGCACCGTACGACTTCGAAAGACCAACGACCTCGATCATCCGCGGAAGATACCGATCGGAACGGCCAACTCCTACCGCTCGATAAGGCCCATCCCTATCCGAACAATCGCCCCGCCGCCGAGGGCTTCGCCCTCGAGGAATCCTCGGGCCTTGTAGCCCACTTCCGCGACGACGGCGATGGGGAGCTGAAACAACGACGCGCCTGTCGTGTGCCAGCGCCCAGTGACCGACGCCAGGCCACCCATCCCGCCCTTAAAGGGGCGTTCGGTGCGCCCGCCGAGCGAAAACCCCGGTTGATGCCACACCGAGACTCGGCCATCCAGCTCAAATCGCGGCCGGCTGATCAGCTTCGACAGACTGGCTCCGAAGCCCCACGTCCGGCTCCCACCCCCGACCCCGATCCTCAAGTCGGCCGACAACAGCCGCTCCCCTCCCCGGATCAAATGCTCGGAATGGACTTCGGGTCCGAAGGGCGAGAGGCTGTATCGAAGATACGGGAGGTAACGCAAGGTGCCGAGTTTGAGCATCGGGATCCGGCCGGTATCGGTGCCGCTCACCAGATGGGAACTCAGCACCGACGCGAACGAATACCAGAGCAGCGGGTTTAGCAGCCCCACATCCGACTGCCTGGCCAAGTCGCTTCGCCCGAGTGCCGGCTGTCCTGCCGCGGCCCGAATGCCATTGAGTGAGGCAAGGTAGGCCTCGACGTCGTCGCCCTCTCCGAGCGGTGACCCATGGAGGTAGCCGAACTGGTCTGCCTGGCTGAACAAGTACCGAAGCGCCTCCCGATAGGTGATCCGATTGAGGGCGGCCCACCGCCGGCCGAGGGCCGTACCAGTCAGATTGTCGGCTTCCATGCCGCCGGCAGTGAGGGCCAACAGCTCGGTGGCCGTGACCGTGGTGCCCACGCCGAAATCGGTTTCGGTAACGCCGCCACCGGCCCCATAGGGCGCCGGCCAGTCGAGGTGATACGAAGCCGACCACCGAAACTCCCGGACCCGAGCCCCATGACCAAAAATCTCGTGAAGAGCCACCGAGCTGAAGAGGCTCGTCGGAGCGTCAAGCAACACCAACCCGGCGGCGCGGTAGCCGATGCCGAGCACCCGATTCTCACGCCCCGCCGGCCCGAGCCGCCGGGGCAGAACCGCATCCTCCGCCCGCCATACCAGGGACTCGAGCAGCAGCAGACTCGAGACGCCCACGGGCATCGTAAGCCGGCGGTCGATCAGGATCGCGGATTCGGACTGGGCTGCGAGGCGCCCGACCGAAACGAGGCCAAGGATCGCGGCGGCTCGGACCAGCCGACTCGACGGGGCCACTTTCAGCCGGTGGGTGGGCGGCGCCCAGCGGGAGAGACGAGCATTAGACGAACCTCCGGTGAGGCGTGGGCGCACGGGCCCCCCTACGGGCGAGGACTACTTCAGCTTCGTCGGCACCCAAGGATAATCGCGACCGGCGCGGCTAGTCGCAGCAAGTCTTTTTCCTCACCCAGGCCAATAGGGGCTCGGCAATTGGAATATCCTTTCCGGCTTTCTGAAACGAGTGGTCCGCCCCCGGGAAACTGATCACGTCGATGTCACGACCCGCTGCCCGCAGATCCTGAGCCAACGCCATGCTCCGCCCCACCGGTCCAAACCGATCGAGGGCAGGGTCGCCGAACAGGAACAGTGCTGGGACCTTGAGCACCCGCCACACCGAAACCGGGTCAAAGTCCATCACCGAACGGTACCACCGCCGATAGGGGTGATCGGGAGGCGCGGGACGCTCGTCAAGGTAAACCCGCTTGAACCACGAGGCCGACTTGTTCGTGTCCCAGGCGGCCTCAAAGGCCTCAAACTGAGCCCCGCTCCGCGAGACTTCGAGATCGAGTTCGTGCATCCGGCGAGCGACGGCGACGTCAGCATCCGAAAATCCCTCCAAGCGCAACCGCGCGGAACGTTCGAACAGATTATCCTCGGCAATCGTCGTCAGGGAGGCGGAGACCGTAACGACAAACCGCACGTTACCCGACAGCTGCGCCGCCAAAGGCGCCACCCATCCACCCTGACTCGCCCCAAAGAGTCCAACGCGGTTGGAGTCGACGTCGGGGCGGGCGCGCAGATACCGGACCGCTGCCGCCGCGTCTGACGCGAGGTCGATGAGGCTGAAGTTTCGCCACGCGAGCTTCGGGCCTTGGGACCGCCCAACCCCTCGTTTGTCATAGGCCAGAGCCGCCACGCCGTTCCGCGCGAACAACTCAGCGTAGGACCGGAGCGAGGTCCGATCCGCCGCTCCGGAGCCGTGAATCAAGACCACGGCCGGGCCCGGGCCCGGGCCGGCTGGCAGGTACAAGGTGCCGGACATTCGCAGCGTGTCACTGATGAATTCGACTTCTTCACGGGTGACGGCGCTCTGGGCCGATCCGGAGACGACTGCGACAATCATGAGCCACGAGATGCCACACAGCGTACGGCGCATTGGGAGACCTGAGATGAAGGAGTGGCGCACTCCCGATCCCTTACGCCTGCCCGACCACCCGGTTTCGTGGCCTGGGCCCCCGGCACATCACTCGGACCTTTCGGGCGTCGGCGCCGCCCCGCTATGTTTGGTTGACGATGATTCACCCGGAGAATCGAATGCGATCGACGGCGCTTGTAGCACTGAGTTTGTCACTATGGGCCTCGGCGACCCAGGCCCAGGAATCGCGCCTCGGTCCAAAAGACCCGGGCAACTACTCACCCACCGACACCAGTCGAGTTGCCGTCGGGGCACAGGCGCCTGATTTTACCCTCGAGGCCCGGGATGGGTCGGTCAAGACCCTGTCGGGGTATCGAGGCACCAAGAACGTGATCTTAGTTTTCTACCGGGGCCATTGGTGACCATTCTGCGGCCGTCAGCTCGGGGAGCTGAGAGACATGCTGGGATCGGATCGGCGCAACGACACGGAAATCGTCGCCCTGTCGATCGACAATCGCGCGGAGCTCGACATGATGGCGGCGGTTATTGCCAAGGCTGACGGCCGGGCGCCTAGCTACACGATGCTCTCGGACCCGGGGCATCGGGTCATCGACCGATACGGCCTCCTCAACCCCGCCAGCAAGGGACTGCCCCATCCGACGACCTACGTGATCGACAAGCAAGGTGTCGTTCGATGGAAGTTTACCGAGGTGAATTACAAAATTCGGCCGACCAACGAAATGGTGGTCGCCGCGCTCACGGCTGTCGCCACCGCGAAGTAGCTACGGCGTTCGAATTCTGATCGGGACCACCGTGCTGCCCCAGTGGAGTCGGAGCACGGTTGAATCCCGGGCCACCACCGGGAAATAGTAGGCCATGGTCTCCATGTGGGCTCCCGCTTCCGGGGTAATCTCGACCCGGGCAAAGTCCTCCGTCGTTCCCGGGTAGGGTTCGTGGAAAACCCGAGCCGCCCGGCTCAAGATCAGGGTCCACGGCGCCGATTCGCGGGGAATCAACCAGAGCGAATACTCACCCTTCGGTACCGCCCTGCCTTCGATCGTTAGGTCGCGGGTAAACTCGATCCGGGTGGCCGAGTCGGCGCCGGGGTGCCACACCTTATCCCATTTGACGACCCCCGATGCGCCAAATAGCGTCCGGCCCCTGGCCACCGGCCGGTTGTAGGTCACCGTGATGATCGTCAGGCCCACCGTCTGGGACACGACGCCGTGCTGACTAAATGGGATGGCCTGGGCCGAGGCAGACTGCACCGACGCCAGAGCAGCCGAAACCAACCAGCGCATGGGAACGTTCATGGTCATAAGAATAGTGCGACTGGCCCCCTGGCGGAGTTTCGCCGGGCCGTTCGGTCGGCCGGTCGTCTGAACCTCAAGCCCGACGGCTAGGTCTCGACACCCGCCCCCCCGGTATATTCGACACCTATGCCTAAACTGCTTTGCCTGCCGCTGCTCCTGGTGGCCCCTCTTCTCGCCGCCCAGACCGAGGCCCGGCCGAGGGTTACCCCAAATTGTTCGTCCTGCGCCGAATGGAACGCCGAACAGGCGCCGGTCAAGATCTTCGGAAACGCCTACTCGTCGGCCCTCGTGGGCTCGGGGCGATTCTGATCACCTCGCCGACCGGCCACATCTTGATCGATGGCGGATTGATGGAATCTGCGCCCGGGATCGTTGCGAACATCCGGTCCCTCAGGTTTCTGATCGAGGATGTCAAGTTCGTGCTCAACTCCCACGTCCACTACGACCACGCCGGCGGCCTGGCTGAGCTGGTCCGGATGTCCGGGGCGGTCATGGCGGCAAGTCCGAAGAGCGCGCCGGTCTTGGAACGAGGCACCGTCGGGCCGGACGATCCTCAGTTCGGATTGCCGCAAACGTTGGAGCCGGTCAAGAACGTCCGGGTCATCGCCGACGGCGAGACGATCCGGTTCGGGTCCTTGGCGGTGACCGCCCATTTTACGCCGGGCCATACGCCGGGCGGAACGACGTGGTCCTGGGAGTCGTGCGAGGGCACCCGGTGCCTCGGCCTGGTTTACGCCGACAGCCAAACTCCGGTGTCGGCAGATGGGTTCCGGTTTACGAACAGTCCCTCCTATCCGACCGCGCGGGCTGATTTTGAGCGGAGCGCGGTGGTGCTCGACGGCCTTCGGTGCGACATCCTGGTCACCACCCACCCCGGCGCCTCGTCTTTTTGGGATCGGATCGAAGCCCGGCAAGCCGGCCGTCGCGACGCTTTGGTCAATCCCCAAGCCTGTCGCGAGTTCGCCGCCCGAGCCCGCGCCCAGTTGGCCCGGCGACTGGCTGAGGAGAAATGACCCGCCGACGCCTTGAGACTGACCGGCTCCCAAGGCCCAAGTAGCCCGTCGCCGAGGACAAGGGCGACGATGGGTCGTCTCATGGATATCTCCTGGTCCCCCTTTGGCGCAGGGCCCCCGGGCGCCGTCTCACTCGCTGGCTCACCTCGTCCCTTTTCGAGTAGATTCCCAGCCAATGCAACCCATCGCGCGTCGATTCGACGCCATCGTCGTCGGCTCAGGGATGACCGGGGGCTGGGCCGCCAAAGAACTGACCGAGCGCGGCCTCAAAACCCTGGTCCTCGAGGCCGGCCGGGACATTGTCCCCGAGATTGATTACGCCGAACACGTGCCCGTGGGTCGACTCCCGTTTCGGGGCCGGGGCAACCGACAGACCCTGGCCCGCGATCAGTTCATCCAGCGAGAGTGCTACGCCTGCGATGAATGGGCGGCCAAGTTCTTCGTGAACGACCGTGACAACCCCTATACCTTTCCGAGCGACAAGCCGTTCAAGTGGATCCGGGGCCGTCAGGTCGGGGGGCGTTCGATCATGTGGGCCCGGCAGGTCTATCGTTGGAGCGACCTCGATTTCGAGGCCAACGCCCGCGACGGCGTCGGCGTCGACTGGCCGATCCGGTACCGAGACATCGAGCCGTGGTACGACTATGTCGAGCGGTTCATCGGAATCAGCGGCCAGGCCGAGGGTCTGCCCCAACTACCGGACGGCCGGTTTCTCCCGCCGATGGCTTTGAACTGCGCCGAGCAGCGCGGCCGCGACCGGCTGGCCAAAGCGTTCAACGGCGAGCGGGTGCTCACCATCGGCCGGTGCGCCGTACTGACCGAACCCCATGGTGGACGGGGGGCCTGTCACTACTGCGGCCCCTGTCACCGGGGCTGCATTACCCGATCATATTTCAGTGCGGTCAACTCGACGCTCCCGGCCGCCAGCCTTACCGGTCGGATGACCCTCCGGCCCAACAGCGTCGTTGAGCGGATCCTCTACAACCCGGCCACCCGGCGAGCCACCGGAGTTCGGGTCATTGACGCGATCACCCGGCACTCCGTCGAGTATCAGGCCCGGCTGATCTTCGTGTGCGCATCGACCCTCGAGTCGACCCGACTCCTCCTCAACTCGACTAGTCGCCAATTCCCGACCGGCCTAGCAAACTCGAGCGGCGAGCTTGGTCACCACTTGATGGACCACACGATGGGCCAGGGTGCCCGAGGAACCATCAAGGGGTTCGAGAACCGAACCTATTCCGGAAACCGGCCTAACGGCGTCTACGTTCCCCGGTTCCGCAACGTCAAGACCAAGCACCCGGCCTTTCTTCGCGGCTACGGCTACCAAGGCGAAGCATTTCGGCAAGGCTGGGAGCGGAGCAGCGCCGGCTTTGGCGCCGACTTCAAGCGGTCCCTCATCGGCGAGCAGGGCCCCTGGGTGCTTTCACTCGAGGGCTACGGCGAATGCCTCCCTCGGCGCGACAACTTCGTGGCCCTCGATCCAGCGGTCCGAGACGCCTGGGGGATCCCGGCCCTCCGGATCACCTGCAGCTACGGGCCGAACGAGCGGGCCCAGATGGCCGAGGCGGTGACATCCGCCGTGGAGATGCTCGAGGCGATCGGGGCAGAGAGCATTGAGCCCTTCCGCGATCCGGTCGACCCGGGGTTGGTCATCCACGAAATGGGCACGGCTCGAATGGGGCGGGATCCCAAGACCTCGGTATTGAATGGCTGGAACCAAACCCACGACGTCGCCAATCTGTTCGTGACCGACGGCGCCTGCATGACCTCTTCCGGAAACCAGAACCCGTCGATTACCTACATGGCGTTGACCGCGCGCGCCGTGGCCCATGCCGTCGACCTCCTCAACCGCCGGGAGCTCTAACCAGATGCACAGACGCGACTTCGTAACGCACTCCTCGGCGGGTCTGGCCTTGGCCGGACTTGGACTCAGTG
>JANNQX010000158.1:0-2046 GCA_031400975.1 Gemmatimonadota bacterium | reverse complement strand
CGCCCCGGCCACACCCAAGAATTCGAGGACGCGCGCAAGATGGTCAAGGCCGCCCACGAGGCCGCCCGCCTGAGCGACAGTTACTCCATCTGGGAGGCGACCTCGGGCGTACCCACCGGGACGTTCTTCATGTTCGTCGCCCGGCAATCGCTCGCGGAACTGGATGAAACCGCAACGATCCACGGCGCCGCCTACCGGACCGCGCTGGGCGGCGACGAGGGGCAGAAGAAGATGGCGGCGCTCCTGTCGAGCGCGGTGATGAGTCAGCAGACCGATCATTTCGCCTTCACGCCCTCCCAGAGCCTGCCGTGGGACAGCTTCATCGCGGCCGATCCCGGGTTCTGGAAGCCCAAGGCTCCGGCCGCCAAGAAGACCCCGTAACTGGTCGGGAGCGGTCGCCGACCAGGCGGCCGCTCCACCTCCAGGCCCCGGCGGGCACCCGTACTTCCGACGTAGCCGCCGCTGCCCCAGTCGCGGACACGGTGCCCGCGGCCTTTCCCTGCATCACCACCACGATCTCCCGCATGTAGTCGGCCTGATCGCTGCGCGCTCGATCTACAACTCCGTAAAAACGGAACCGTCCAGGACCCGGTCAGGGGCACGTCCCGCGGATAGGTTCGATGCCTCCAGTTCGTGACGTTTTCGGGCATGGCCGAGTCATTCAGTTACTGACCCTACGGGCGTCCGTCCGGGTCGATTCAAATCCACGTAGAGGAGCATTCCATGCGCAGGACGTCGAGGGTACTGATGATGGCGGCGGTTGGGTGGCTGGCGGCCGGTTGTGGTGAATCCCCGATCGGTCCGCCGGGAGGTAAAACGGCCAAGCTCCGGTTGCTGCACGCCTCCGCGGCGACGGGAGCCGTCGATGTCATGATTGGGAATAGCCAGGTGATTTCGAACGTGACGTTCGGGAACGGATCGCCGATTGCTTTGGTGGCAGCGGGGGCACAGCAACTCGTGGTGCGCTCGGGCGGCCAGGTACTCGGCCAATTGTCCGGGACGTTGTCGACCAGTCATGTCAACACGGTGGTCGTGGCCAACGGAACGGCCAATCTCAGCGCGGTCGTCACCGATACCGGGGCGGTCGACCCGACTCGCGGCAACGTCCGACTGGTCAACGTCGCGGGCCCCACCTCGGCGGACCCCACGTTGTTGCAGGCGCTCCTGTCGGCGACGAATCAGCAGGGCCAGGCCGCCGACTCGGTCCAGAAATTCGGTTTCGATGCCAAGGTCGGGAGCTACGGTACCCTGATGTATCTCACCCCGGGCCAGGTCACCGTGAAGTTCGTGGCCCAAGGTACGCCGGCGGTGCTGACCCAGGTGTCGTTTGCGGTGGCAGCCGGTGAGGCGAAGGCGGTGGTCCTCGAGCGGGGCGCTGACGGAGTCTACAAGTCCCAAGTGCTGACGGAGCGCTGAGGGGGCGCGCCCAGTGGTGCGGCGCGGCACCTATGGGGTGAACCGAGAATCCCCGACCTGGGTCGCCCGTCCGCCTATCGGGTGCTCGACACCGGCTGGGCGGCCGCGGCGGCGATTCGGGACAGCCCGGCATCCGGATTCTGCTTGAACCAGCCGATCCCGTACTCGAGCACATACAAGCTCCCATCTGGCCCCAACTCGACATCGATCGGCGCCGCGAACTTCATCCCGGGAAGGAACGGCTCGATCGCCTCGAAGTCGCCGCCGGCGGTCAGCGTTACCGCTTTCATCCAATTCCGGATCCAGTCGTAGACGATCAGTTTCCCGTCGTAGTACCGGGGCAGGGCCCCGCCCCGGATCACCGGGCCCGCCATCGCGGTCCGACCGCCCTTGCCGAACGAGGGAAAATCCGGCGAATCCCCGTAGGGATACCAGATGAACGCCGGCTCGGCCGGAGGCAGATCCCGGATCCCGGTGTTGGCCCTCGAGTCATTGACCGGCCGGGCCGGGTCGAACAACGGGCCGGTGGTACCCGAGCGGTAGTCGTACTGGCGATAGGGATAGTTCTCGCCGACGAACAACGGCCACCCGAAGAACCCCGCTCGACGGGCCTGGTTGACCTCGTCGTAG
>JANNQX010000157.1:0-5830 GCA_031400975.1 Gemmatimonadota bacterium | reverse complement strand
TTGGAACAACCGGCGCCCTACAAGGTCCGACTCGAAGTGAAAGACAAGAATGGTGTCATCATCGGCAAGGACAGCACCACCATCAAGCCGGCCGTTCAGTTCGGCTGGGCGCTGAGGACCGCGACGCTGCAGGGATCCACTCTGCCCCTGGGCGGGATCGGTTCCGAAAAGGCCGACACGACTACCTTCGATATCGTCTCGAGATATCTGGCCAACCTCCTGGCTAATCCAGAGCGAAGCGCATTCTTTGTCGTTGGTATTGCCAACGGCAAACCCAACTGCAACGCGGTTGCCGCGCTGCAACAGCTCACCGCCGGGCAGGTCGTCGACGAACTGGTTGGCGATGCGGTGTTCGCGGTGCTCGGCTCGTGCGGTGACCCGGATTACTCCGGGACGCTCAAGATGGAGACGCTGGGTTCCGGAACCATCGTTGGCTCTGCGACGTCGGCGCCGAGCCCCAACATCATTGTTCTACCCGGTGGATCGGTCAGCGCTACGATGAGCGGAAAGAACCTGACTGGATCGTTCATTTGGAAAGTTCGCTATAGTACCGGAATCGGAACCTACAGCATCAGCTTTACCGGAGTGCAGGTGAAGCCTCTGCCCGTACCCTAGGGCTGGGACGCCGTTCTCCGATTTCGGGCTCGACGGTCGCTACATTCAGGGCCTGGCGTGGACCCAACCGGCACGCCAGGCACTTTCGCGCTCCAGATCGACGAGATCCGGCTCCGCTGACGGTGACTACGGTTTCTCGACCGGCTTGGGAACCGCCGGATAAAGCCCCGCCTCTGCCAGCCGCTGGTAGAACGGCTTCAGCTTAGCCACCAACGCGTTGACCTCGTCGATCACGGTGGGCACTTCGGTCTTGATCTCGTTCCACTGAGCCAAGTCCGTCTCGGTCGGCGGCACGGTCGTTCCGCCAATGCTGCTGATCAACCCGCTCACCTTAAAGGTGATGACCTTCCGGAACTCTGAGAAATCGAATTCCGACTCGTCGCCCTCGTCGCGAATGAAGAATTTCTTCTTGAGCGGCTCCAGTTGTTTGGTCAGACTGTCGTAGGTTGCCTTGATCGGCGCCGGCACGAGGGTGGTGTCGGAGAGGGCCGTCTTCATCCCGGTCAGTTGGGTATTGGCCGTCCGGGCCGCGGTGGCCGCTTCCGACAGCCGAGCCTCGAGTTTCTGCCCTTCCTTGAGGATCGCAAACCGGCGCTGCCGGTCGGCATCGCTGATCGTGATTTCCCGATCGCCCTTGACCGCAAAGGACTGGGTCGCGAGTTCTTTTCCGTTCACGACCAAGGTGGCCTTGAAATCGCCGGGTAGAACCCAAGGCCCACGGGTGCCGCGACCCCCACCACCGCGGCCGAAGAACCCGGCACCAGGCGCGGGGGCGGCACCCTTCGGGGCCGGAATCGGCTCGATCCGGTAGTCCCACGACACCGAATTCATCCCGGCCGACATCCCTTCTTTGACGTCATCGCCCTTGAGCTCCCGAACCAGGTTGCCGGCGCCATCCTTGATCAGAATCTTGAGGCTATCCGCCTTCGACTTGAGCCAGTAGGTGATCGGCGCAGTGAGCGGTGGATTGGGGCCGATGAACTGCATGTCGCCCATGCTGGAGTAGTACCGGAAGCCCTGCCCCGTCTGCTGGTACGCGGTGGTCATCGTATAGATGTGTCCCGCGTCAGCGAGTTGGGCCTTCCCGGCTTCCTGGAACGGCGTCAAGTCATCGAGAATCCAGATCCCCCGTCCGTGCGTCGCCAGCAACATGGCATTGTCGCGCGGATGGAGGGTGATCTCGTACACCGGCACCGTGGGGAGATTGGCCCGGACCCGGGTCCAGGTCTTCCCGCGATCGAGCGTCAAGTACAACCCAGTTTCAGTGCCGAGGTAAAGGACATCGGCGTTCTTCTGGTCTTCGGTGATGGTCCGGGCCACTTCGCCCCGGGGCAAGCCGCCGGCAATCGATTTCCACGACGCACCGTAGTCTTGGCTCGCGTAGACATAGGTCCCATAGTCACCGGTTCGGTGGGAGTCGAAGGTGACATACACCGTGCCCTCGGCAAACCGTGACGGCTCGACCCGGGAGACATAGGCCCACTTCGGCGCGCTCGGAATCTTCGCCGTGAGGTTGGTCCAGGTGGTGCCGCCGTCGCGAGTCAGGTTCACTTGGCCGTCGTCGGAACCAGTATAGACAAGCCCGGCCTTGAGCCGTGACTCCGCCACGTTGAACAAGGTGCCGTACTGATCGACGCCGTCGTTCTTCGCGATCTTGACGTCTTTGAGCTTGGTGCCCATCAACTGGAGGGTGTCGCGGTCGACGCTGGTCGTGAGGTCGCCGCTGATGACCTTCCAGGATTGGCCCCGGTCGGTCGAGCGGAACAGCTTGTTGCCCCCGATATAGATCGTGGCCGGATCGTGCGACGAGATGATGAACGGGGTGTCCCAGTTCCACCGATAGGGCTTCTCGGACAACGGGGCTTCGGGGCGAATGCCCTTCTGCTCGCCGGTCACCTTGTCCATCCGGGAGAAATACCCCTCCTGCGACGAGGTATAGATGATTCGCGCGTTGGTCGGATCAATCACGTTGGTGAAGCCGTCGCCGCCTGGAATGGTCCACCAATCGGCGTCGGTAATGCCCTCATAGTGACGGACCTGACTCGGCCCGCACCACGACTGGTTGTCCTGAAGGCCGCCACAAACGTTGTAGGGGGTCTGCATGTCATAGCCGACGCGATAGAACTGGGCCACCGGCAAATGAGGGAACCATTGCCAGGTCTTAGCCTTGTCTCGGGTTACCGACACCCCGCCGTCGTTGCCGATCAGGATGTGATTCGAGTTGTTGGGATCGATCCACATCGCGTGATGATCGACGTGAATCCGTTCCGCGCCGTCGGATCGAAAGGTCTTGCCCCCGTCGTCCGATACGCTAAGCGGGGTTTCGGGCATGTAGACCCGGAGATCATTATTGGGATCGACCCGGATGATCCCGAAGTACATCGGCCGGCCGTTGTGCGACCCCATCTTCCGCCAGGTGCTGCCGGCGTCGTCGCTCCGATAGACCCCGCCCTGCTTCTCGTGCTCGACCCGGGCGTAGACGATGTTCGGATCCCTCCGGTAGATGTCGAGCCCGACCCGACCGAGTGACCCTTCGGGGAGACCCTTGGTCAGCTTGGTCCAAGTCCGCCCCGCGTCGGTGGTCTTCCAAATCGCGCTGTTGGGGCCACCGCCGTTGAAGCCGAAGCTGGCCCGCCGCCGCTGGTAGGTCGCCGCGTAGATGACTTTGTTGTTGCTCGGGTCCATCACCAATTCAGTGCCGCCCGCATCCGGCCCGGCGTCGAGGACCCGAATCCAGGACAGCCCGCCGTCGGTCGTCTTGTAGATCCCGCGATCGCCGCCCGCTCGCCAGAGATCGCCTAACGCCGCGACATAAACCACGTCGTGATCCTTCGGATCGATCACGATCCGAGCCACCTGGCGGGACTCGCGGAGGCCCATGTTCGTCCAGCTCTTACCGCCGTCCGTCGACTTGTGGACCCCGTCGCCCCAGGAGCTGCTCTGGCGGTTGTTGTTCTCACCAGTTCCGACCCAGACCAAGTTCGGATCATCGGCCGGGATCGACACGGCGCCGACCGAAATCGCCGCCGCCGAGTCGAACACCGGAGCCAGGGTGATCCCCCCGTTGACCGTCTTCCACAGCCCGCCGGTGGCGGTCGCGATATAGAAGACGTTGGGGTCCCGTTCCAGCACCGCAAGGTCGTCAACCCGGCCACTGGGCCCGGTCGGGCCGATGTTCCGGAACTTGAGTTTGTCGAAGGGACCACCCTTCCAGGTGGTATCGGGGGCCTGGGCCGTCACGGCCAGGGCGAGGAGGAGCGCCGAGGGAAGGAACAAGGGGCAGACCTTGAAGGTTTGAGCCGGATAAACTAACCGATTGCAACCTTTTGGGCCTGGGCCTCGTCTGAAGTCTTACTCCCAGTAACTGGTAGGAGCTGCCCATGAGTACCGACAACTCGGTCATCAAGGGGACCCTCGACATGCTGGTCCTCAAAATCCTCTCCCTTGGCCCAATGCACGGCTGGGGTATTTCCGAACTGATTCAGGCCCGCTCGGCCGATGCCCTCCGGGTCGGCCAGGGAGCCCTCTACGCCTCGCTGTACCGGCTAGCCCGGGAGGGCTGGATCCGTTCGGCCTGGCGCGAAACCGAGAATGGCCGCCGGGCCCGCTACTACACCTTGTCCCGGGCCGGCGAGCAACAACTCGAAACCGAAGCCGAGCACTGGCACCGGCTTCTGGCCGGGGTCACTCGCATCATGGCACTCAACGCCTGAGGACCAGCCCGATGAGACGCCTGCGCGACCTCTGGTTCCGGCTCATGGCCGTCGTCCGGCCCGGAACGATGGAACGGGACATGAGCGAGGAGTTTGCCTTTCATGTCGAGATGGAAGCCCGGAAACTCGAGGCAGCGGGAATGGCCCCGGCCGAGGCGGCCCGAACCGCTCGGATTCGATTCGGCAATCGGACCATGAATCAGCAGGCGGCCCGGGAAAGCTGGGGCACCGATCTGTTCCGGGACTTGGCCGCCGACCTGCACCACACCCTTCGCCAGTTCCGCCGCCGGCCGGCCTTTTCGGCGCTCGGCATCGGGACCTTGGCGCTCGGCCTCGGGGCCACCATTGCGCTCGGGAGCGTGGTCCGGTCGGTGCTGCTTCGGCCTTTGCCGGTGACCGACGAAGCCGCACTCCGGGTGTTTTGGTCCGACTATGACTGGCGCGGCGTCGAGTTCGACTATCTGGCGGAGCGGAGCCGGGCGTTTCGGCTCGGGGCGTACTCCAGCGATCTGTCATCCCTCCGGTCGGAAACTGGGAACACCGTCATTCAAGCCGGCGTGGTGTCGGCCGGCCTATTCGATGTCCTTGGGAGCAGGCCGGCCATGGGCCGCACCTTCGTGGCCGGCGAGGACCGTCCGGGGGCCGAGGCAACGGTCGTGGTGAGCGACGGACTCTGGCGGCGGGAATTCGCCGGCGACCCGGGCATCATCGGCCGGCGGATCGTGCTCGACGGCAAACCGACCACCGTGATCGGGGTGATGCCGCCGGGGTTCTTCTTTCCGACCCCGGAGTACCGGATCTGGCGCCCGCTCGATCTCGACCCGGCGTCGGACCAGTATCAAGGCAACGGCTGGCTCGTGGTCCTCGGCCGAGTCCGGCTGGGAACCTCGGAATCCCTGGTCGCTGACGATGTCCGCGCCATGGCCATCGCATTAGGCGAACGGTTCCGCTACCCGGCCGCGTGGGACAAGACCAAGAACGCCCACGTCAGACCGCTTCGTGCTTATCTGATCGGCGACCTGGGCCCCGGCCTGCTGCTCCTCCTCGGGGCCGGTGTGTTGATTCTGGTGATGGCCGCCGCCAATGTGGCCGCGCTGATCTTGGCACGGACCACCGACCGGACCCAGGAAATCGCCCTGCGTGCGGCGTTAGGCGCCGGCCGGCTTCGATTGGCTCGTCAGATCGTGACCGATTCAGTAACGCTGGCCCTGACGGCCGGGGTCGTCGGCGCCGCGATGGCCCGGCTTGGGTTTGCGGCCCTCGTGGCCAGCCTGCCGCTGACCAATGGCATGGCCGAGACGGTGTCGCTCGACTGGACGGCGTACGGTCTGGCATTCGGGTTGGCCGCGGTCGTCGGCCTCGCGGTGTCCTTCGTGCCGGTCCGGAGCCTCCTTCGGGGGGATTTGCAGGGGCTGGGCTCCGAGCGCGGGGTCCGCGGCATTGGCCGGCACACCAGCCGGGTTCATGGTTGGCTGGTGGCCGCCGAGGCGGCGGTCGCGGTG
>JANNQX010000156.1:0-2369 GCA_031400975.1 Gemmatimonadota bacterium | reverse complement strand
AACAACCTCTGGATCCGCGACCTGGCCACCAAGCAAGAGCGGCAGCTGACCACCGACGGAATTCCCGACTTCGGCTACGCCACCGACAATGCCGGCTGGACCAAGAGCGACCGGCCCGTTGTGCTGTGGTCGCCCGACTCGAAGCGGATTGCCACCTTCCAACACGACGCCCGCGGCACCAGCACCATGTACCTCGTCAACACCGCCGTCGGCCAACCCAAGCTCGAGACCTGGAAGTACCCACTCCCGGGCGACAGCGTGATCTTTCGGATCAGCCGGGTCGTCATCGACGTCGAGACCGGCACCGTCACGCGCCTCAAGATGGCGCCGGACGCCCACCGCTCTACCCTCTGCGACCATGTCGTCTGCCGGGGAACCGAATGGGCCGATGTCGAGTGGTCTCCCGATGGATCAGAGCTGGCATTCGTCTCGACCACCCGAGACCACAAACAAGCCAACCTCCGGGTTGCCAACCCGATCACCAGTGCCGTCCGCGACGTCCTTGAGGAAAAGGTCGCCACCCAATTTGAATCCGGGTTCGGCAGGGTCAACTGGCGCCTCCTCCGCGCCACCAACGAATTCATCTGGTTCTCGGAGCGGGACGACTGGGGCAATCTCTACCGGTACGATCTGGCCACCGGACAACTCAAGACTCAAATCACCAAAGGACCCGGCCCGGTCCTCGAACTCGTTCGGGTCGACGAAAAGGCCCGGTTCCTCTACTACATCGCCACCGGCCGCGAAACCGGGCGCGATCCCTACTATCGGCATCTGTACCGGATTGACTTCGACGGCAAGAAGCAGGAACTCCTCACCCCCGACAACGGCAACCATGACGTAGCCCTGTCACCCGACGGGCAGTTCTTTATCGACACCTGGTCAACCCCGACCACCGCGCCGACAACAGTGCTTCGTGACCAGCGCGGCCGGCTCGTACTAGGCCTCGAAACCGCCGACATCTCTCGCCTGGCCGCGGCCGGCTGGGTGCCCCCGATTCCCTTCACCGTCAAAGCCCGCGACGGGAAGACCGACCTCTACGGGCTGATGTACCGGCCCCGAGGCTACGATTCGACCAAGCGCTATCCGGTCGTCAACTATCTCTATCCTGGACCGCAATCCGGCAGCGTCGGCACCCGATCGTTTCAGGCCTCTCGCGCCGATAAGCAGGCCATCGCGGAACTGGGCTTTATCGTCGTCGAAGTCGACGCCATGGGCACCCCGATGCGGTCAAAATCGTTTCACGACGCCTACTACGGCAACATGGGAGACAACGGCCTCCCCGATCAGATCGAGATGATCAAGCAACTGGGCCGCCGGTATCCGTCGATGAACCTCGACAAGGTCGGGATCTGGGGGCATTCAGGAGGCGGCTTTGCCGCCGCTGGCGGAATCCTCCGCTACCCCGATTTCTACAGGGTGGCCGTGGCCCAAGCGGGCAACCATGACAACCGCAGCTACGAGGACGACTGGGGCGAACGGTATCACGGTCTCTTGACCAAGAACGCCGACGGCACCACCAACTACGACAGCCAGGCCAATCAACTGCTGGCCAAAAATCTCAAGGGCAAGTTGCTGATTGCCCACGGCACCATGGACGACAACGTCCCGCCGAACAACACCATGGCGCTGGCGGACGCCTTGATCAAGGCAGACAAGGACTTCGAATTGATCATGATGCCCAACCGCCGGCACGGATTCGGCAACGAACCCTACATGATGCGCCGCCGCTGGGACTTCTTCGTCCGCCATCTCCTCGGCGCCGAGCCGCCGCAGGGCTACACGATCGGTGCGCCGAGGAAACTGGTCCCGTGACCACTCCGAAGAAACTCGACCGGTCCCTCATCGAGGGACCGATCGGACCAGCGGTCTGGAAGCTGGCCTGGCCCACGATGCTCCAGAACGTGATCGGCGGCCTCCAAGGTATGATCGACCACGCCATGGTCGGCCACTTTGTCGGCTACGCCGGCAATGCCGCCATCGGGGTGTCTTGGCAGATCTTCCTCGTGGTCATGGTATTCATCAGCTCGCTGTTTACCGGGATGGGGGTCTTGGTGGCCCGGTTCATTGGGGCCGGCGACCGCGCTAAGGCCAATCGCACCGTGTATCAGGCGTTCCTTACCTCGACCGCCATTTCTTTCGGCATCTTGGCACCGTTGGGGTATTTCCTGGCCCCTAGCCTGCTCGAATTCGTCCGAGCCACGCCCGCGGTCCAAGCCCAGGCGCTGCCCTACCTCCGGATCATGTTCGGTTTCAGCTTCGGCATGCTGACGTTCTTCATGCTCGGCGGGGCGCTTCGTTCCGCCGGCGACGCCAAAACGCCGCTCCAACTCGGCATTGCCCTGACCGTCCTCAACATTGTCTTGAACGTC
>JANNQX010000155.1:0-2214 GCA_031400975.1 Gemmatimonadota bacterium | reverse complement strand
CTCAACCAACAGGGCGTCGATGAACTCCGCCCGAATTCAGTCGATCAGCTCGTCGCCCGCCTCCTGGCCGCCCATGCGGGTATCCAGGCCGTGATTCTCGACCCAGCCATCGGCCTGATACCGTATCGGACGGGCTCAAGGCCCTATACTCCTGACGAGCATCTGGAGATCGTCAGGGCTCACATCCGGAAGCACACCGCTGACATCAAGGCGGCCAGTGCGATTCCTTGCCACGCACTTAGGAGGGTGAGTTGAGCGAACAAGGGTGGCGTGCTTTCCTCGCCGCCGACGAGGTCGATGACTGGGTCGTGCTGCACGGCGGGGCGACGGCCGTCTTTCGGGCCGGATCGCTTGGCAATGCGGCGCGCCTAGCCGAGGCGGTCGCGGCGGCCCCGGGCCTCGAGGGCTCGGGGGCGCTGCTGACGGTGGCCGATGCCGGCTTGACCGTCCGGCTCTGTCGCGATCTCTGGCAACTGGAGCCGAGACATGTGGAACTGGCACGGGCCGTATCGGTCGTCGCGCGGGCCCATGGTGCGGTCGCCGACCGGGCGGCCGTCCAGGAGGTCCAGCTCGCGATCGCGGCGAAGCGCGACGCGATCGATGTGGGCTTCTGGCGCGCCGTGCTCGGCTACGTCCCGATGGCCGACGACAACGCGGTCGATCCTCTTGGCCACGGATCGACCGTATGGATGCAGGAGCTTGAGGAGGCCAAGCCGTTGCGGCACGCGATGCACGTCGACGTGTCGGTCGCGCGCGATCACGTCAAGGCCCGGCTCGACGCGGCGCTCGCGGCCGGCGGCCGGATCGTCGACGAGTCCCAGGCGCCAGCGCACTGGACCCTCGCCGACCGGGCCGGCAACCGCGTCTGTATTTGTGCCTGGCCGGATGGGGGCGCGGAGTGACCGGCGGACGGCCCCGCTTGCTAGCTTGGATCTGTCGGCGGCGTACAACTCCGAGGGAGGCATCAGTGGCTCGCCCAGGTTCATGGCTTCTCGCTGGTCTCCTGGTTGTGGGATGTGGTCGGAACTCAACGAACTGGCTGGGATGATCCTCGGCATTGATGCCGACCCACCCGACGTGCCCAGCATTGTATTACAATTAGGAAGTGCCGGCCCGTGCCCAACGCGTCAAGGGAGCGACTATTTCCACCAAGGCCGCTATGCCGCCCGACGATCGGGCCACCGCCGCATACCGCCAACTCCGCGGCCTCATTCTCGCCAACCGGCTTCCCCCGGGGATGCCGATCGTCGAGACCCGCGCGGCCGTGCGATTCGGGTTGACCCGGATTACGCTCCGGGCCGCGCTGCAGCGGCTCGAGCAGGAAGGGTACGTCGCGGCGGTTTCCCTCGGACGCTACCGCCGACGAGTCGTCTCCCCCCTCACGATTGCCGACATGGACGAGTTGTTCGACCTGGTCGGTGCGCTCGAGGGGGTGGTGGCCCGTCGGGCGGCCGGCCTTCCAAAACCAGAGCGGGAGCGGCTGGCCGCGGACCTCGATCGCCGGAACAGGGAAATGTTTGCGGCGGTGACCAGCCGCACGCCGGACCCCGAGCGAGCCGGCGCTGCCGACACCGAGTTTCACCGCCTGCTCCTTGCCTGCTCCGGTCGAAGCCGGGCCGTCAAGCACCTCGAGGCGATTCAGCCTCAAATCGGGCGCTACCGCGCGATGTACTACGATCGTCTGGTGGCGGGGATGCGGATCGGCTATCGCGAGCACGCGGCCGTCGTCCGGGCCATCGCGTCGGGCGCCGGCGACCGGGCCGAAGCGGCGCTCGAGGCGCATTGGCGGAACTCGGGCGACCGGCTCCGTCCGGTCGTGGAGGCGATGGGCGAGCACGGGGCCCCGGTCACCGATGCCGCGAGGGCTCGGCGGCGCGCCCGATGAGGATCGAGATCAACGGTCTCAAGCTGTTCTTCGACGTCGAAGGACCCGGCCTCGTCGTCGATGGGCCACGGATGACCGAGCGTCCCACGATCGTCCTGGTGCACGGGGGACCGGGCCAGGACCACAGCTATTTCAAGCCCTGGGCCTCCCGCCTTGCGGCCTTCGCGCAGGTGATCTATCTCGATCTCCGCGGGAATGGCCGGAGCGAGGAGGGCAACTTCGACCTCCTCTGTTTGAACCAATGGGCCGCCGATCTCGAAGCATTTCGGCTGGCTCTCGACCTCGGCACTCCGATCGTGCTTGGGCATTCGTTCGGCGGCCAGGTCGCT
>JANNQX010000154.1:0-14565 GCA_031400975.1 Gemmatimonadota bacterium | reverse complement strand
CCAGAACGTAGAGGCGATCGAACGGCAGCGGCTCGACGACCCACTCGGACCGGGTCCGGGCGTACTCAACCACCTCGGGGTCCCGGGTCACCAGCAGATCGACGGACTCCGGCCCCCGAGTGGTGAGGAGGTCGCGCGGATCGGGCGGCATCGGGATCAATGCAACCTGTCGCCCCGGAATCGGAAATCGCGGTCCCGTTAGGGTCCGGGGCGGCTCGCTGGCCGACGACGACGCCGGGACTCGGATTCGCCGAGGCCCCGTGAGGACAACATCGACACCAGCGAGCCAGATGGCCTGGGCCGAATCGGCCGAGTACGGCGGGGTGAGTTCGAAGGTCCAATCCGGTCCCGATCGGGTCCATCGCGCCGCGGCGCCGCTGCCGAGCTGGCCGGCGCAGTCGTACCAGACTAGCGGCTGGCTGGCGGCGCGGGCCGCGACTTCGGAGCCCGCGCTGGGTGTCGGGTCGCCTGGGCCGGCAGGGTTCAACGCGATCCGAACCGGGTTAAGGTGTCGCCAGGGGCCGGGCGTGACGCTTGGGCATTTCGCGGTTGCCGGCACCGTCAGAGGCGGCGCCGAACAGGCGTTGGCGGCGACCATCAGGGCCAGACCGGCGGCAAACCGTCTCATCGACCGGAATCATAGCCGACCCGGCCTTGTTGTCGGAACCAGGTCAGACGAACATACCGGCGATTCCGGGGGCCTCCCCCTGGTGCTCTACCTGGTCGACTTTACGCCCGCCAAGTCGAGTTCCGGGAGCGCCGTTTCCGGGCCCCGAGGCCGAAGCAGCAGCAGCCCAATCGACAGTACCAGGCAATAGGCGACGTCGGTGACCAGCTTGTATTGAAACCCCGGGATGGCGAAGGATTGGGGGACCATGATCAGCCCGTGGGCGAGATTCGCCCAGATGGTGAAGTCGATGAACGACAAATAGCGTAGCGGTTGCCTCGCGGCCCGGAAAAAGAAGACCCCCCACACCAGGTAGACGATCTCGATCATCAGTTCGATATGCTTGGCCAGGGGGTCCCAGCGAAGGAACCGGAGCGCGCCGCCCTGTTGCATGACCGGGGCATCGATCGCGGTCAGAGTGAACAAGCCGCCGAACAGGATAACCGACACGACTCCAAAGACGTTCAGAAAAATCGTGAGACGGGCAAGGGCCCGGTTGTCGGACATCAAGCACCCCTTCCTGGCCGGCGGTGGTTGCTACAGATTCACTCGATGTATGGTAACGAAAATGTTACCAACTTACAAGCTTCACCGGTAACGCTTGCGTTACCGATCATCCGGCGATAGCATTTGGCGATGCCGCCACGCCGCCAGTTGGGGAATCCTTTTGAAGCGCTCGGTGATCCGCATCGTCGAGCGATCGTCCAGTTGTTGCGGAGGGGGCCGCAATCGGTACGGTCGCTGGCCGACGCCTTGCCGATCAGCCGGCCCGCCGTGTCCCGGCACCTGCGACTCTTGAAGGACGCCGGGCTCGTCTCGGTGCAACCGCGGGGGGCGCTGAGACTCTATCGGCTCGACGAAGCCGGCCCCCGGGCGGTGCGAGCCTATCTTGGCAAGGTCTGGGGCGACGCCCTTGGCCGATTCACGATAGTGGCGGAAAACACCCGGCGGCGGCGCCGGTGATTGAGCCCCTGCAGCTCTCCATCGTGGTGCAATGCGATGTGGCCCACGCCTTCGACGTATTCACCGCCAAGACGTCGACGTGGTGGCCGCACCAACACTCCGCGTCGCAGGTCCAGGGGTTGACGGTGACGTTCGAACCGAGGGTTGGCGGCCGAATCTTTGAACGAACCCCCGACGGGACCGAGTTCGATTGGGGCGAGATCCTCCTCTGGGAGCCGCCCACCCGGCTGGGCTACCTCTGGCACATCCGAGCCGACCGATCACAGGCCACCGATGTCCGCATCACGTTCACGGGTCTGACCCCTGAGAGCACCCGGGTCGACATCGTGCACCGGGGCTGGGAGCAGTTTGACGATCGCGGGCCGGCGCGCCGCGAAGCCAATCACAGAGGCTGGGGCGGCCTCCTGCCGCACTACACCGAGGCCTGTGTTCGCGCGAACTTGGGAGAATCGACCCGATGATTGGATTCGAGTACGGTTCGGCGACGGAAGAGAAGCAGACATTCCGGCAAGTAATCCGCGTCGCGATCGACATCAAGGCCAAGCCGGAGAGGATTTGGGCTCTGTTGACGAACGCGGCTGATCTGCCTCGATGGAACTCAACGGTCACCCAAGTCGATGGCCGGATCGCCCTCGGCGAACAACTGCGGATCAGGGTGCCGATCTCCAGCCGGACCTTCAAAGTGAAAGTCGACGTGTTCGAATCACCTCGTCGACTGGTGTGGAGCGACGGCTCGGCCTTGTTCAGAGGGGTCCGGACCTATACGCTCGCGCCGACTCCAGACGGTGGGACGACGTTCGCGATGGATGAGGTCTTTACCGGCTTCATGCTCCCCCTCATCTCGCGGTCGCTTCCCGATTTCAAGCCCGTGTTCGAGCGGTACGCCGCCGACTTGAAAAAGGAAGCAGAAAACTCTCACTCGGAGTGACCGATGGCCAAGGCTAAAGGAACCGCCGCCGACCCCTGGGTCTTGAAAACCCCACCGCTCACCTCGTCGTTCACGATGCATCGTGACACCGTGGACGGCGTCGAGATCCTGGTCTGCACCGTCGGCAAGACCATTCTCCACTACGAGTACCGCTGCCTCAAGGACCTTCACGCCATGCTCAAGGTTCACGGCGACTGGATGGAGCTCGGTTCGGCGGATGAACAGAAACCCGCCAAGCCGGGCACGGTCGAAGCGTGGGGGCGGTCTCCAAAGAACCCGGTCGGGGGCTGGTACGGCCGGAAGAAGGGCCTCCGCGGTCGCTTTGGGATGTACCTGCCGCCGCTGATGGAGGAGTTGGGCTTGGCGGAAGTCGAACACAACCCGCGTGGCAACCGGATCCGAGCCTTGTAACGACCCTTTGGCTCCCCCCGTGGGGCGCGGGGCCGTCAAGCCAGGACGGGCAGCCGCCTGATCTTCTCCTGCCACTCCCGTGGCCCCGTTTCGTGGACGTTGTTGCCGGCTGAGTCGACGGCGACGGTCACCGGCATTTCTTCCACCGTGAATTCGTAGATCGCCTCCATGCCGAGATCTTCGAACGCCACGACCCGGGACGAACGGATGGCCTTCGATACGAGATACGCGGCTCCGCCGACCGCCATCAGGTACGCGGCCCGGTGTTTCCGAATGGCCTCGAGCCCCACCGGTCCCCGCTCGGCTTTGCCGATCATCGAAATCAGCCCGGTCTTCTCGAGCATCATCTCGGTGAACTTGTCCATTCGAGTCGCCGTCGTCGGCCCCGCCGGTCCGACCGCTTCGTCGCGCACCGGATCGACCGGCCCCACGTAGTAGATCACCCGGTTGGTGAAGTCGACGCCGGGGGGAAGACTTTGGCCACCGGTGAAGAGATCGGCGATCCGCTTGTGGGCCGCGTCGCGCCCGGTCAGAAGCTTGCCGCTCAAGAGCAGGCGGTCACCCGCTTGCCAGGTGCGGACCACCTCGGGCGTCAGGGTGTCGAGGTCGACCCGTTTGGCGTTGGCGTCGGGCCGCCAGGTAACGGCCGGCCAGTCGGACAGCTTCGGAATGTCGAGGACCGCCACGCCGGAGCCGTCCAAGGTGAAATGGGCGTGCCGGGTGGCGGCGCAATTCGGAATCATCGCGATCGGCTTGGAGGCCGCGTGGGTCGGATAGTCAAAGATCTTGACGTCGAGCACCGTGGCGAGCCCACCCAGTCCTTGGGCGCCGATCCCGAGTGCGTTGACCTTGTCATGGAGTTCGATCCGGAGCTCCTCAACTCTGCTCCCTGGCCCCCGCTTCTTGAGCTGGGCCATGTCGATCGGTTCCATCAACGATTCCTTCGCCATCAGCATCGCCTTTTCCGCGGTGCCGCCGATTCCAATGCCTAACATCCCAGGCGGACACCAGCCCGCACCCATCAGCGGAACGGTCTTGAGGACCCAATCCACGATCGAGTCGCTCGGGTTGAGCATCGCGAATTTGGACTTGTTCTCCGACCCGCCGCCCTTGGCCGCGAGCTTCACCTCCACCGTGTCGCCCGGGACGATCTCGGTGTGGACGACAGCCGGGGTGTTGTCCCTGGTGTTCTTCCGAGTAAACGCGGGATCGGTCACGATCGAGGCGCGGAGGACATTCTCCGGGAGCAGGTAGGCTCGCCGGACGCCTTCGTCGACCATGTCCTGCACCGAAAGCGTCGCGTCCCACCGAACGTTCATCCCGACCTTGAGGAAAACCACCACGATCCCGGTGTCTTGGCAGATCGGCCGGTGCCCTTCGGCGCACATCCGGGAGTTGGTGAGAATCTGCGCGATGGCGTCCTTGGCCGCGGGGCCTTGTTCTCGCTCGTAGGCTTCAGCCAGGGCGTGGATGTAGTCCAGCGGATGGTAGTAGGAAATGTGCTGGAGCGCGTCCGCGATGGACTGGATGAAGTCGTCTTGTCGGATGATCGCCATGAGGCAAGATAGTGCCGTCAAATCTGCTGCCGTAAGGTCCGGGAAGGAGCCGGAGACCGGCTTCGGAATGCCTCACTTGACCCGAGGCACTTTGAGCGATCCGCCACCGACTAGGACTGCGGTGGCGAGTCCGGTCTTGCCGACGGTAAAGCTGAACGGCTGGCCGTCGGTCGCGGTCGCGAAGGCTGCTGGGCCAGTGGGTACGATCTCCGTCTTCACGGCCCGGCCGGGCGCCTCGAGGTAGAACGTCGAGCCCTCCCGGGTGACCTGGATCTCAAGCGGGAACGGCGTGGCCACCCGATAGACCCCGACAAACTGGTCGAACGCCGTCGAGTCCATCGCGACCGGGACGATTTCCCTCGGTCCATATTCAGGCCATCCATATTCCGCCCCAATCGCCTGCATCACTTCAGCTAAGATCGGTGGACCACCGTTTCCGTTGATCATCACGGCCGCGCCCTGGCCGGTCTCCGGGAAATACAGCAGATCCGCGTAGAAACCTTCGTCGGCCCCACCATGACCAAATCGGAACCCGCGTCCGCTGCCTTCGAGAAACGGGCCAAGCCCAGTCGGCGCCTTGTGCACGGTCAGCATTTGAGTGACCATGGCCTTGGAAAGCAGTTGATCCGATTGCCCGGCGCGGGCGGCCGCAATCGCCATCGCCCACTTGACGAGGTCGGTCGGGGTCGTCCAGAGCCCGGCCGCCGCCATCTCTGGATAGACGTGCCATCGCCCCGGGATCAAGGCACCCTCGGCGTTGTGGGCCCCGGAGGTTTCGCCAATCCGCGCGGCGGGAATCGGCTGTTCGTAGGTGCTGTTCGTCATCCCGGCGGGGCCGAGTACCAATTCCTTGAGGAGGGCGGGAAACGGCTTTCCGGTGACGTCCATCAGCACCAGTTGCATGATCGTGGTCCCGCCGCCCGAGTATCGCCAGATCGCGCCCGGAAAGGTGTCGACGCGAACCGCCGGCGTGTTGGCCCGGGGCTTCTTGCCGTCGAGGAGCTCAGGGACCGTGGGCAGCGTGTCGGTGCTGGCATAGCCAGGGAACCCATGTACGGTGAGCCCGGCGTTGTGACTGGCGATTCGCCGCAAGGTGACCTTTTCCTTGGCGGTGAACTTGTTGTCGGGCAGTTTCCAGCTCTTGAGATAGACATTGACGTTCGAATCAAGAGCGAGCTTGCCTTGCTCGACCAATCGGAGCATGGCGGTCTGGGCCACCGGCTTGCTGATCGAACCGGCCTCGAACAGAGTCGACGGAGTAATCGAATCCGGCTGGCCGGCGACTTTGAGGCCGACTCCGCGGGCCCAAACGATCCGTCCGCTATCGACCACTGCGATCGAAATACCGGGCAGCTTGTAGTGGGCCATCCGCTCGGCGAGGGTCCACTTTGTCGGTGCCCGACCCTTGACCAGCACTGGCGCGCGCAGCCCGCTCAGGACGTTGGCTTGGTGATCGACCGGCGGGGCAACCGGGGTCGCCGGGCGTTGGCATCCGGCCAGTGCCGCGGCAGCAGCGAGGCTGAGTCGGACCAACGGTTGATTCATGGTGACCACAGATGCCTCGGGAAACGGGTTGGTCAACGATACTTCAAGATCGGCGGTCCCGCGACTCGCACTAGTGGACTGACTCGCCCTCCGGGTCGTACATTGTAGGTCCCCAAGGAGACAACCATGCGGACGAATCAACTCGAAGTACTCCTCATCCTGGCGGCCGCCGTAGCGCCGCGGGGACTCGCCTCGGCCCAAGCGGCGAGCCCGACTCTCACCGTCGCTGACTATCTCGATTTGGAGCGAGTCTCGAATCCAGCAATCTCCCCTGATGGCAAAACCGTCCTGTATGCTCGGGGTTTCGTCGACAAGATCAACGATACCTGGACCGGAGCTATCTGGCAGATCAACGCCGATGGAGCCAAGAATCGGTTTTTGGTGACGGGCGGCGGGGCGGTCTGGTCACCGGACGGGACCCGGATCGCGTACGTGGTGGCGGCCGAGAATCCGAAGGGGGCGCAGATCTTCGTTCGATACATGGACGCGGAGGGCGCCACGACTCAGATCACTCGTCTGACCGAATCGCCCGGCAACATCACCTGGTCGCCTGACGGCAAGTGGATCTCGTTTACCAGCTTCGTCCCGAAAGCGTCCGACTGGTCGATCGAGATGCCGGCCCCGCCGCCTAACGCCAAATGGACTCCGGCCCCGCGGGTCGCGGACCGGCTCCACTATCGGGCCGATCATCAAGGGTACACCGAGCCCGGATTCACCCACCTGTTCGTGGTCGCGGCCGACGGCGGCTCGCCGCGGCAGGTGACTCGTGGCGACTGGAGTGTCGGCGCGGCGTTCGACGGGATTGTCGTCGGCGGAAGCCACAGCTGGACCCCGGACGGCCGGTCGATCCTGTTCGATGGATTCGCCGAGCCGACCTCCGATCGGAATTTTCGCGAATCAAACATCTACTCGGTTGATCTCGCGTCCGGTGCCATGAAGAAACTCACGGCCACCAAGGGTTCCTGGATGGCGCCGCGGGTCTCTCCCGACGGCAAGACGGTCGCGTTCGCGGGCCGCGAGTTACTGCCGGTGGTGTGGCAGACCGCCGACCTCTACGTGATGAACATCGATGGTTCGGCCAGCCGTGACCTGACCCGGGCCATCGACCGCGAAATGGGCGCCTTCGGAGGAGCGAGTGCGATCTGGGCCCCTGACGGCACCGGCCTCTACGTCTCCCCCGGCGATCGGGGCACTGAGAACATCCTCTTCGTGCCGCTCATCGGGGCGCCGCGCTATCTCACGACCGGCAATCACTCGCTCTCCGTGTCGAGCATCGCGCGGACCGGCGAGATGGTCGGGATTCGGTCGAGCTTCCAGCAACCCGGTGATGTGGTCCGAATCACCGCCGACAAGAAGGCCGGCGTTCAAATCACTCAATTGACTCAGGTGAATGACGACCTGCTCCAAGGTAAGAAGCTCGCGACCGCCGAGGAGATCTGGTACCCGTCGACCGGTGGGGCCAAGATTCAGGGGTGGATCGTCAAGCCGCCGTTCTTCGATCCGTCCAAGAAGTATCCGATGCTGCTCGAGATCCACGGTGGCCCGCAGGGAATGTACGGTGTCGGATTCGACATGATGTGGCAGACCTTTGCCGCCAATGACTACGTGGTGCTGTACCTGAACCCCCGGGGCTCGACCGGCTACGGCGATGCCTTCGTTCGGACCATTGAAAAGAACTATCCGGGGCCTGACTACGACGACCTGATGGCCGGGGTCGATACGGTCTTGGGGCGCGGCTATGTCGATTCGAAACAGCTCTATGTATCGGGCTGCAGTGGCGGCGGGGCGCTATCGAGCTGGATGATCGGCCACACCAACCGGTTCGCGGCGGCCGCGGTGCGCTGTCCGGTGACTAACTGGACCGGGATGGCCGGCAACGCCGACGTCCCCTATTTCGCCTACGCCTTTTTCGACAAGCCCTTCTGGGAAGACCCGATGACGTGGTGGAAGCAGTCGAGCCTGGCGTACGTGGGCAACGTCACCACCCCGACGTTGCTGATGACCGGTGTGCTCGACATGCGGACTCCCATGCCGCAGACCGAGGAGTTCTACGCCGCGCTCAAGGTCCGGGGCATTCCGACCAAGCTGCTTCGGTTTGAGAACGAGTGGCATGGGACCGAGTCGGTACCGTCCAATTGGATGAGGACCATGTTGTACATGATGAGCTGGTTCAAACAGTACCCGAAACCGGCGGCATGACGTGGTGAGGGGGTGCCGTCGTCAAACGTCCCGGCCATCTCACCGGCATCGTTGAGGGCCCCGGCCACTGGCCGGGGCTTCGCTTTGCCGGTAACTTGGCGGTGAATGACGACATCCCTTTTGACGCCGAGCCCGGTTAACACCCGAGCCACGCCGGCCATCGTGTGGGCCGGTTTCTTGGCCTACCTGGTTTGGGTCGTGGCCATGCTCGCCGGTCTGGTGCCCCGTGGGGCCGTCAACGACATCCTATTTCTGCCGCTCTACCTGGGTACCGCCTGGCTCAGCTTCCGGGCCGCCGCGGCGCGATCGGATCACCCCAAGCTCGCTCGGGGTTGGCGGCTGGTCGGCATGGCGTGGCTCTGCTCGGCGATTGCCACGGTGGTCTGGGTTGCCGCCCGCTTCTGGCCGAGTCCCCTCCTCGATTGGAGCGGCTGGGTCCTCTACAACTCGTACTACCCGCTTACGGTGGTTGGTCTCTGGCATTTCTTCCAAACGCCGAAACGGGGGACGTCGCGGATTCGGCTGGCGGCGGAATGCCTGATCATCGCGGCCGCGACCCTGGTGTTGGCTTGGTACTTCGTCTTTCGATTTGACGAGGCCACCCGTGAGCCGTGGTCGTTTCTCAAGACAGTCAGCGTCCTGGTTCCAGGCGAGGTGTTCGTGATCGCCGGAGCCTGCGCCGTGCTCCACCGGCCGGCCCGGAGTACCGATGGGCGCTCGCTCACCTACTTCGGGATTGGGACCTTCGCCGCTGGAGTGGCCGACTTCGTCTACCAACAGGATCTGCTGGTCGGGTCGACCTGGAGCGGCCCGACGGGCGACCTCCTGTTGGCGTTCGGCGCGACCTTGGTCATGGTGGGCGCCTGGATGAGTTTGGCCCGGCGTTCTTCCGCGCCTGAGCGGCTACCTGGCGTGGCGGTCGGGCTGACGCTACTTCCCTACCTGGCGGTCGGTGTGGTGGCAGTGCTGTTGGTCTTCGAGTCGACCAAGGCGGATCTCGGCGACCGCCCAATCGCCGGCCTGACCGTTGGGGGAGGGGTTCTCCTGGCGTTGGTGATCTTCCGCCTCCTGGTTGCCCACCGCGAGTATGTCTGGGAAGCCAACGCCCGGGCCGCCCAGGATGCCCGGTTCAGATCGCTGGTTCAGTGGTCGAGCGATGGAATCTTGGTCGTCGACCCCAACGGCCGGATTTCGTACGCGAGCCCGGCTTCGTGTCGGCTGGTTGGATTGCCGGAGAATGAGCTCGACGGTCGGTTGCTGATCGAGTTCGCCCCCCCGGACCAGCGCGAGCGAATGACCGCTTGGCTCAGCACCTCGATCAACCGACCGCTTGGAGAATGGCGAATCGGTCAGCCGGGGGCGTGGCGGGACGTGGAGGCCTTGGCGACCGACCTCACCGACGATCCGACCGTCGCCGGGACCGTCGTCAACCTGCGAGACGTCACCGAGCGGCTCCGGCTCGAAGCCGACCTGGTTCAAGCCCAGAAACTCGAGGTCGTCGGCCGTCTCTCCAGCAGCATTGCCCACGATTTCAACAATCTACTCACCGTCATTATCGGTAACCTGGAATTGGTGCGGCCTTCCTCCCCCGGGGACGACGCCGATGCCTTTCACTCGGTCGAAGCGGCCGCTCATCGCGGGGCGGCCTTGTCGCGCCAACTGTTGTCCCTCAGTCGTCCGACCGAGCGGTCCACCAAAATTGTCGACCTAGGTACCCTGGTCCGGTCGCTGGAACCAATCCTGCGAACCGTCCTGCCCTCGTCGATCCGGCTGGTGGTTACCGTGAAGACCGCGGTAACGCCGGTCGCGCTCGATGACGCGCAGGCGGAGCAAATCTTGCTGAACCTGGCGCTCAATGCCCGCGATGCCATGCCGGCGGGCGGTACCCTGGATGTGTCGGTCGGCGTGGAACCGGGCCGGGACTCGGTCCGTCTCTCTGTGGCCGACACCGGGATCGGGATGTCGACCGACACCCTTGCCCATGCCTTCGAGCCCTTCTTCACGACCAAGGCGGGGCTCGGGACTGGGCTTGGACTTTCGACGGTTCGTCGGATCGCGAACAACGCCGGCGGGGAAGTCCAGATTGCCTCGAGCCAGGGGGCGGGCACCACCGTGAGCTTGTTACTGCCGTTGGTGACCGAGGGCCCGGTGAATCAAGCGGTGCGTGGGCCGGCGCCGACCCGTGGGAGTGGTCATATCCTGGTCGTCGACGACGAACCCGCGGTGCGCCGAGTCCTGACCCGGCAACTGACCCAGGTCGGCTATCGAGTGTCCGAGGCCATCGACGGCGAGACGGCTCTCGATCGGTTGCGAACCGCCGGCACTCCCGTGGACCTGGTGCTCACCGACTTGGTGATGCCCAACATGGGAGGGGAAGCACTGGCCCGGCATCTCAGCCAAGAGCACCCAAGGCTGCCGGTGCTCTGCATGTCGGGGACCCCGGGGCTGGCCACCGGAGGGCCGGAGCCGTGGTCGGCCGGTCAGGTCATTGCCAAACCGGTCGATTTCGCGGCGGTGTCCGAGCGGATCGCCGGTGCGTTGACCGTCCAACCTCCTGACGACTCCTAACGCCGTCGGCCCAACCGATCCGCCGCCCTGCCCAGCCGCCGGACGCCTTCAATCAGTGTCTCGGTGTCGTACATGGCGAAACTCAATCGAAGCCGGTCGTGGAAACCGTCTTGGCTCGAGAACAGGTTTCCCAACCGAACTCCCACCCGTTCGGTCTCGGCGTGGGGCAGCAGGGCGGTCGCGTCGAGGCCGTCCGGGAGCCTGAGCCAGAAGAAGTAGCCGCCCCGAGGGACGGCAAAGGTGGCCTCGGGGAAATACCGGTGAAGGGCGTCGGTCATCGCGTCGATCCGGCGCCGAAAGGTGGCCCGCAGAAAGTCGAGGTAAGGCCTCAGGAGGTCGAGCTCCAGCACCGACCGCACCAGACCCGAGGTGAATGGGTTCAATCCGCCGCCGCTGTCGAGGAGGCCGCTCTGAACCATCCGCTGCACCGTCTCGTCGTCCGACTGAACCCACCCCAGCCGGAGCCCGGGCGCAAGAATCTTGGAAAACGAGCCGAGCCCGAACACCCCGCCGCCGGCAACGTAGGATCCGAAGGAATCCGGCGGCGCCTCGCCGTAGCTGAGGCAGTGGTATACCTCGTCGGCCACGATCAACACCCGGTGGCGCCGCGCCAGTTCGACGATCCGCTCGCGCCGTTCGCGAGGCAGGGTAGCGCCGGTTGGATTCTGGAAGGTCGGAATCAGATAGAGCATGGCCGGACGGAGGGAGGTCAGGCGTTCATTCAAGCCGTCGACGATCAGTCCGTTTTCATCGGTGGGCAGACTGACGATCCGGACCCGATGGTCCCGGAGCAAATGGAGGGCCAGATGGTAGGACGGCTCTTCGCAGCAGACGACCGCCTCTGGCGGCACGAACAGAGTGCAGATCAGGTCCAGCGCCTGGGATGCGCTCGCGGTGACGAACAGCCGGCTCGCCTGGGCAGTGAACCCGTGGGACCCAGTCAGAAACTGGGCCAGGTCGTGCCGGAAGTAACCGTCTCCCTGTTCGGCGCCGTATTGGAGATAGAGGGCCCCGTCATGGGCAAAACGGTGCTCCGCGGCCTCCCGGATCAGGTCGGTCGGGAGGAGCGAGAGCCCCGGTTGTCCCACCCCCAGGTCGATGAAGTCGTCGGCAACGTCGACCTGGGCGATCTGCATTGGGGGGCTCGCTTGCTCTGCTGCTTCAGGATGGTCGACGCGGTGGCGCAACCTATGGGGCGGCGTGGCGTTTTGTCCAGCCAGAGGGTAGCCGCGCGGTCTCCCGGACCTCGAATTGTCGAACCGGGGTTGCGTCCATTTCGACCGAATGCCAACTTCCGCCCAATGACCATACCCCGTCGAGTCGGCGTCTTGATTGGGCTGGTGGTGGCCCTCCCCACCGGATCCCTCGCTCAGGCCGGCGGGTCGCAAGATTCGGCCGGCCGCACGACGCTCGAAGGCGTCTACAGCGCTTCTCAAGCGGAAAAAGGGCAGCAGACCTACCGAAAGAACTGCTCGGCCTGCCACGCGGCCGCCGCGTACACTGGATCCGCGTTTCGGCGTCTGTGGACCGGTCGGTCGGTGTACGATTTTTTCAACTTGATCCGGACGACGATGCCGAACGACAAGCCGGGCAAGCTCGGCCGGGGTCAGTATGCCGAAATCATGGCGTATCTCCTCAAACTGAACGGCTTTCCTGCCGGCAAAGACGACCTGCCGGACGATGACGAGCCCCTGAAGCAAATTCGGATTGAACTGCCTGCTCCCGCGGAAGGCCGGTCCCCATGAGCCTAGATCGTCGCGATTTCCTCAAGGTGGCCGGCGCTCAGGCCGGTCTAGCGACGTTAGGTGCCCGGTCCGCGACCGCGGCTTCGGTCCCGGCCCGGATGGTCCAAAGCCGGTCACCGGATGTGGTGGTGATTGGGTCGGGGATCTTCGGTGCCTTCACCGCCTACCACCTACAAAGAATGGGGGCGGCGGTCACCTTGGTCGATGCATACGGACCGGGCAACTCCCGCTCAACCTCGGGCGACGAAACCCGTGGCGTCCGGAGCTCCTACGGCAACGTCCCCACGCCGGACCTCTGGATCAGCTGGGCCCGCCAGGCGATGACGGCGTGGCAGGCCTTCGACGCCGAGTGGGGCCGCAAAGTCGGCGCGCCGCTGTTCTATCGCACCGGCGACCTAATTTTTCGAGAGAAATCCGAGCTGTTTACCGAACGGACGCTGGAGTGGTGGAAAAAACTCAATGTTCCCCATGAGACGCCCGCGGTCGTGGATATCCAGAAGCAATACCCGGCCTTTGACCTGAAGGACATCGGGGTGGTGCTGTACGAACCCGATGCCGGCGTCGTCCGGGCCCGGCGGGCCTGCCAAGTGGTGGCGGATGCGGTCGAACGGACTGGCGGCAAGCTCGTGATCGGCCATGCGTCGATCGGCCCCCAAGCCGGACGGACCCTCGATCAAGTGCAGCTGGCCGCCCCGTTCAGTATCGTCCGAGGTGCGATCTACGTTTTCGCGCTGGGACCCTGGTTTCCCAAGTTCTTCCCGGCGTTAATGGGACCCCGGATTCAGACCCCGACCGGCCACGTCCACTACTTCGGAACCCCGCCGGCCGACGATCGGTTCAACTTTCCGAATTTGCCGAGCTGGAATTTTCCGGGGGTCACCGGATGGCCCAACCTTACCCCCGACAGCCGGGGATTTCGAGTTCGGATCGGCGGCGACCGGCTGCTCGATCCGGACTACAGCGGACGCTCGTTCGAACGGAAGCTGGACAAGAGCGCCAAAAAGCTCCTCAAACAACGGTTTCCCTTGCTCAAGGACGCGCCGCTGATCGAGACCCGGTCCTGTCACTATGAATTTTCGGCCAGCCGGAACTTCATCATCGACCGCCATCCGGATTTCGACAACGTGTGGTTGGCGGGCGGCGGATCGGCCGAGGGGTTCAAGTTTGGTCCGGTCATCGGGCAATACGTCGCCAAGCGGGTTCTCGGCGACGCGGGCGATCCGGAAATCGCCGAGGGGTTCAGTCTCAAGATGTCGGAGCCGGTTCCAGAGGCGTAGCCCGCCAACCGCCGATGCTGATCGTCGGTCCGCCGCCCTTGGAAATCCGTCCCCTCTAGCGGATGTACTTCCGGAGCGCTTTAGGGCCGACCTCGGCCCCATAGATGTTCCCCATGGCGTCGACCGCAATCCCTTCGGCCCCGCTGGTCCCGGAATTGTCCTGGTCGGGCTCGGGGTCTGGAATGAAATGGGTGACCCACCCGGTTGCGGCGCTCCCGATGTAAATGCCCCGTTTCCAGCCGGGATTCCGCTCGGCGTTCGATTCCGAATCGGTGGCATAGAGCACATCGTTCTGGTCGATGAACAGCCCACTCGGCCGGCCAAACTGGGTCCAGGTGGCCAAGTGTTTGCCCTCTTGGTCGAAAATCTGGATCCGGCTGTTCGCTCGATCGGCCACGAACAACCGCCCCTTCGAATCGAAGGCTAACGCGTGGGGGTCCCGGAACTCGCCATTTTCGAGCCCAGGTCCGCCCCATTCCTTGATGAACACCCCCGCGGCGCTCAGCTTTACGATCCGGTTGTTGCCGGTGTCGTCGTGCCCGTCGGCCACGAAGAGCGAGCCGTCCGCCGCGACGACGATGGCCGATGGCTTGTTGAACGTATCCTTGGTCTTCCCGGCCACGCCCTTCTTGCCGAGGGTCATCAGGAGCCGGCCGTCGGGGCTGAACTTGTAGATCACGTGGCCGATACCGGGGGGTACCGGGGC
>JANNQX010000153.1:0-6327 GCA_031400975.1 Gemmatimonadota bacterium | reverse complement strand
CCCACCCGGAGCAGGAACGCCGGATCGCGAACCGCGGCGCGCCGGGCACCTAGCCAAGCGGCTCCGCCCACGACCACCAAGGCGAGGATCGGAACGACGACCATCGAGCCCACATCCCATGGGTTGGTGCCGTACAGCATCGCCCGGATCCCAGTGGCCGCCACGACCGCGATGGCCGCGCCAACCGCCACTCCCGCACCACACCACCGAAGCGCCCGCCCCGCCGCCACCGCCACGAGTTGGCCCGACCGGGCTCCCAGGGCCAGCCGGATTCCAAGCTCTCGGCGCCGCCGGAGCTGATCGTACGCGACCGTTCCGTAGATCCCGGCGAACGTAACCAAGGCCGCCAGGAGGCCAAACACGGCTAGAACCCGAGCGGTGCGAACCCATTGACCGGTGACTCGATCGAGGTCGCCTCGCATCGGAGCCACCGAAAATTGAGTCGAAGCCGGCACCCGCTTTGCGATTAAGGCCGTGAGCCGTTGCCCAACCAGGGTCTCGGCCCCAGGCTTGGCGCGAACAACCAGGTAGGTTGACGGCGGCGACGCTTGCTGCCAAGGCACGTAGACCTGGATCGCGGCGGGCTCCTGGAGCTCCAGCCGCCGAGTGTCTTCCACCACCCCGACGACTCGGACACATGGCCCCGAAGCACTGCCAACCGTGAGGCACTGGCCCACGGGAGACTGCCCGGCGAAGAGGCGTTCGGAGCCGGTTCGATTGAGCAACGCCACCCGCTCGCTCCCAGGCCCGTCGACAGAATTGAAACCGCGGCCCGTGACGACCTTGATCCGGAGCACGTCGAGGTAGTCTTGATCGATCCTGCCGAACATGGCCGGCACCTCTTTCCCGCCAACGAACAGATTTGTCATTCCATTCGACCGGAACAACAGAGTCCAGGACAGCCCGACTCCCTCGACCCCAGGCTCGGCTCGCAAGTCGGCGGCGGTCTCCTGCCAGAACCGCCGGGTCGCGGTGCTGTCGTACCCCTGGTCCGTAAGTTCCGCCGCGGCGACGATCACGCCCTTGATGTCCATCCCAAGCGGCGTACTCCGGGCCGCCCGCCCGCTTTGCACGAACAACGAAGCCGCGTAGAGGACGACCACCGCGAAGGCGACTTGGACTCCGTTGACGAAGTCTCCTGCCTGGCGACCTGATCGTGACCCTGACCCGGCGGTTTCGTCCAACAAGATCCGAAGGTCCACTTGGCTCGCCCGAAGTGCCGGCAGGGCTGAGGCCACCACTCCAACCAGGCCGGCCACCACAGCTGAGTACCCAAAGGCCCGCCATGAGAACAGGCCGTCGTCATAGTGGATGTAATTCGCGATCCCGACCCGAATGAACTCGCTCCCGAACCGAGCCAGGACGGCGCCCAAAACCGCCCCCCCCGCAGCGAGCAGCAGCCCCTCGGCCACCCGCTCTCCCACCACCCGGCGACGCCCGGCGCCGAGGGCCAATGCCACCGCCGTGGTCCGCCGCTGTTCGAATCCCCGAACCAAGAACAGGCTCCCGGCATTCACCGCGGCCACCAGCAACACCAGCAGCGACACCGCCCAAAAAGCCGTCCCGGTTCGGATTTCTTGCTTGAAGTCGGGCGCCATGGCCTCCGTCAGCGTCGGAAACCGAACTGGGCCCATCTGCGGGCGGCTCGGCACTCCACCCGCCGCGTCGGTAAGCTTCTGCCGGACCCGACCAGCCCACCGCGGGTCAACCGCGGTGCCGTTGAACCGCATCGCCACCGCGAACACCGTTCCGTCCCAGTTCGAAGTCCACGACGGACCATAGCCGGCCACTGCGGAGATCTCCCAGGGGATGTAGACGTCGGGTGAGTCGAGATTGAGCCCTCCGAATCGCGGCGGAGCAATCCCCACGATCGAGAGGGTCTGGCGATACGCCACTATCTTCATTCCGATCACGTCCGATCGGCTCGCCAACACCCGCCGCCAGTAGCGGTCGCTAATCACCGCTTCGAGCGGAGGGCCCTCGGCGATGGCAAGCGCCGAGGGCGCTGCGAAGAACCGTCCCAGGGCGGGACCAACACCGAGCACCGAGAAATAATTGGTCCCGACGCCGAGGACCCGGGCCTGGCGCGGCTCACCCCCGAGGCGCACCGAGAGCGAAGTCGGCCAATTCTCATAGGCAGCCACCTGCGCCTCGCCGGCCACGGCCTCGAAAATCGCTCGGACTTCGGGATAGGAAAAGGACTGCCGTTCAACCTCATTCGGCTGGAATTGGTTTGCGAGGTAGGTCACGAACACTCGGCGGAGGCCGTCCGGCGCGTAGACCCGGTCAGGGTCGCGAAACACCAGCCGGTCCAGGACCGTGAACGCCGACGCTGAAACCCCGATCCCGAGACCGAGCGTTCCAATTACGGCCGCAGAGTACCACGGGTCCAATCGGATCGAACGGAGCGCCCTGCGAAGAGTTCGGTTCATACGGCCTCCTCAGAGACTATAGCTCGTGTTCTTGCTTCCGCCAGGGTTCCGTCGCAGAATGGCGCGCTCAACCAGGTCATTGAGATCGCGTTGCGCCGTCGGCACCGAACACTTGCCAATCACTGCCCACTTCTTGGCCGTCAGGCTGCCCTCGAACCCATCCAGAAACCGGTTCAAGACCAGTTTCTGCCGCGGCGTGAACGGCTCGCGAGCCGAGCGTTCCCAGAAATCCGCCTGGGCCAACACCGCGCCCGAGACCGTCTCAGCACCGTCGATGGCTCGCGACAGGCAGCTGAGAAACCAGCTCAGCCACTCGGTGATGTCGAGGCCACTCCGTTGGGTCCGCTCCAACAGGTCATAGTAGTGGGTTCGCTCTTTCCGGATCTGGCTCGACATACTGTAAAACCGTTGGGGCGAGCTTTCTGATTGGGCCAGGGCTTGGTCGGCAACGGCCCGGGCAATCCGGCCGTTCCCATCATCGAACGGGTGGATGGTCACGAACCACAGATGGGCCAGGCCGGCCCGCAGCAACCCCTCGGGCCCGCTGCGACGATTGAACCATTTGAGGAACCGGCTCATGTCGACGGCCACCCTCGGCGCGGGCGGGGCTTGGTAGTGAACCCGGGCGCGCCCGAGCGGACCCGAAACCACCTGCATCGGACCGTCGGCATCATTCCGCCACCCACCGACCCGAACGGGACGAACCCCCGCATAGCCGGTGGGAAACAGCGCGGCATGCCACCCGAACAACCGTTTGGCCGTCAGCGGCTCGTCGTACCGCTCGGTGGCGTCGAGCATCATCTCGACTACCCCTTCAGTCCGCCGATCGGCGGGGGTCACACTCGCCTCGGCGACGCCCAGCCGCCGAGCAATCGACGACCGAACCGCCGCGCCTTCGAGCACCTCACCTTCGATCTCGGAGCTCTTGATGACGTTTTCGGTCAGCGACGCGAGTTGGGCCTCGCGTTTGAGGTGGAAGCCCAGCCGGACCATGGTGCCCAGGAGGCGGCCCTGTTTCAGGCGGGCGGATGCCAAGGACCCGAGCAGGGCGTCGGCGTCCCAGCGGAATCGTGGCCAGCCCCGGCACTCCCAGATGTACATATTCTCCTCATTGCATGAGGACAATATGCACCAGCCCGACGAGAAAAGCAAGCTATTCGCCTCATTAGATGAGGAGAATACTACCGGACCGGTTCCGCCTTCCAGAACGCAATCCCGCTGGCCTGCTGGCCCACGTCCACCGTCCCGACCCTCGCGAGGGCCGTGAGATCGTAGACATCGACCTTACCCGGAGCCGCCCCGACCCCCTCACTACTCACAAACGCGTACCGGGAATCCGAGCTAAGGGCCACCCCATGGCTCACCGTCGTCGAGCTCTTGAATTGGGCCACACTGGCTCCGGAACCGAGGTCGAACACCTGGACCGAGCTGCCCTGTTTCAGGGTGGCCACCAACAACTTGCCGTTAGGCGTCACCGCCAAGTTGTACACCCCGCGCCCGGTTGAGAACCGCCGGGACACCGTCCAGCCGGCCTGGTCAATCTCGAGGATCTCGTCACTCTTGTTGCAGGCGACGTAGATCTTCTTGCCGTCCGCCGAGGGCTGGGCCCAGGTCGGTGAGCAGCTATTGGGCTTCATTTGATGCCGCATGCCCTGGTAGCCCACATCGGCCGGGTCAACCGCCGGCTTGCCTGGCGCGCTGGCGGTTTGAAGATGGCCGCCCATTTCGCCCAAATCGCCCTTGTCGAGGGGGTGCTCGGCCCCCTTGGCCAGCGAGAACCGGCGCGACACCGAAAAAGTCCGGGTATCGATCTCGACCAACTGGTCGTCCATCATGCACCCGGAGTAATGAAACCGTCCGCTCGGATCGATCCGGCTCCCATGCGGCATCGTGCAAGTGACCACCCGAGCCACTTCGGTCCGGGTCGGGGTGTAGATGACCGACTGGGACGACGGGACCATGTCGCCATGGAGATTGAAATTGGCGGAAATGGCGTAGAGCCCATCCGGAGAGATATCGATCGACGCCGGGAAGTTCCCGAGCAGGGTCCCGGGCCCAAGCAGGGTGTCGGGACCGAGCGCATACCGCCAGTACTTCCCGTCCGGAAACCCATGGCCGGTCGTCATATGGAGGTACTTGCCGTCGTGCGAGATCACCAGGCCGTGGGGGCCTTCCATCTCGGCGGCCATTTCGCCGACCCCGATCGTCTTTTCGACCACGGTACCGTCGGGGCCGAACCGGATCCGGTAGATCGCATCGGCCGATTCGGCTCCCACATACACCCAGTAGTTGGCCACCGGCTTGGCCGGCGCCGTTTGGGCCCCGAGGGGGATCGGGACCCAAGCCAGGAGGGCAACCACCGTCGCCTTGCGCATCGGGCTATTCATCAGCATCGTTCCCTGTCTATACGTTCACATTGAACCACGAATTCTCGACCCGGGGACCTATCCCAATGAAGCTAATCCGTTCCGTCGTGTTTGCCGCCCTGCCGCTCCTGGCCGGCGGCGTCCTCTCGGCCCAGGCCGGACCGATCACCAAGCTAGCCGCCGAACCCGCGGAACTCACCCTCAAGGCCGGCGACTCGGCCCGGGTCGTCGTGAAGGCGTTTGACGCGCAGGGCCGCGAGGTTCGCGATGCCACCGTCCGAGTCTTCGCCGCCAGACGGGCCGTGGCGTTCAGCGACGGAATGGTCCGGGCCTTCCAGGCGGGGAAGCACGCTCTGATCGCGGTGGCCGAGCGGCCGGGGGCCTGCGGGGGCAGCGAGTGCGCGCCGCTCCAGCTCGAAATCCCGGTCACCGTGACCTGGCCCTCGATCGCCAAGCTCATGATGCTCACCTCGGCCGCCCGGCCATACGTCGGCACCACGATCCTCCACTCGGTCAAAGGGACCCACGCCGACGGCAGCCAGCGGCCGGGACTCATCCCGACCTGGAAGAGCTCCAATACGGCCATCGCCACGGTGGATCGGTTCGGCAACGTCCGGACGGTCGGAGCCGGCTCGGTGACTGTTACTGCTGAAGCCGAGGGTGCCACGGCCGCTGTCACCCATACGGTGGTGGCGGATCCGGTCACCTCGGTGGCGATTGGAATCCGCGACACCACGATTCGGACCGGCGACGTGCTCGAACTCACCGCCACGGCCCGCCGGGCGGACGGACGGACCGCTCCCGACGCGCCGATCAGCTGGAGCTATTCCTATGTGCCCGCCGATACGGTCGGACCCTCGGGGATGCCGGGTGGCGCCGGGATCGTCCAGTTTGGGCTCTTTACCGGCAACTATCCCGGCCGCTATACCCTGATCGCTCGGTCGGGCAGCCACTTTGCCGAACGGACCATCGAGGTCAAGGCCCGGGAGGCCAGGCGCCCGATCCTGATCACCAGCCGCGGCACCATCACCAACACCCATACCTCGGATCTGTGGCCGTGGACCGGCAAGGACGGTCGGGATTACGCGCTCGTCGGGACCTGGGGTGGCGATGGGTGGTCGTTCGTCTACGACATCACCGATCTCAACAACGTCGTCAAAACCGACTCCGTCAAGATCGACGCCCGGACGATCAACGACGTCACCGTATCGCCCGATGGCCGCTACGGAGTGCTCTCGCGGGAAGGCGCCTCAAACCGAGTCAACGGCGTCGTCATTCTCGACTTGGCGATTCCGGCCCATCCGAAAGTTGCTTCGACCTTCAATCAGGAACTGACCGGCGGCGTCCACAACATGTTCGCCACCAATGACTACCTGTTCGCCGTCTCAGGCGGCGCCAAGTACGTCATCATCGACGTCAAGGACATCGCGAACCCGAAGTACGTCAGCGAGTACCGTCACCCGAACGCCCGGCTCCATGACCTTTGGGTCCACGACGGCATTGCCTACTCGGCTCAGGGCGGCGCCGGC
>JANNQX010000152.1:0-5941 GCA_031400975.1 Gemmatimonadota bacterium | reverse complement strand
GTCTATCGTCACGACGACCGACCTGCCGAGTGCGATCTCTCGGACAACACCAACCTGTTTGGCTCGGCGCCTTCGGCGCTCGCCTCATTGGCTGGCTGGTCCGGTGGTGATCCGGCACGGTATCCCACCCCCGGCAATGAGAGGTTCCGGGCGGCGTTGGCGTCATGGCTGAATGTCAACCCGGCTCAGATTGTCGGTGGGTGCGGTTCCAATGACATCCTAGATTCCGCGATGAGGGCGTTAGGCAAGCCTGGGTCAGTGGTGGCGTACTCCGCTCCCACGTTCGTGATGACCCCTCATTTCGCCCGGGCCAACTCGCTCGACGTGGTACCGGTCCCGACCCGGCCGGACGGACAGCCGGACGTGGAGGGGCTGTTGGGCACTCGGGCTCCCTTGATTTACGTCGCGACCCCCAATAACCCGAGCGGCGTGGCCGCCGGGGTGGGCCGGATCCGGCTGCTGATCGACCGCGCGCCTGGGTTCGTGATCCTCGACGAAGCGTACACCGAGTATCTCGGCACCAGTTGGGCGGAGGAGGCGGTCAAGCGCGACCACGTGCTGGTGACCCGGACCTTTTCCAAAGCGTGGGGATTGGCCGGCCTCCGGATCGGCTACGGGGTTGGGAGCTCGGCCCTCGTCACCGAGGTGGAAAAGGCCCGGGGCCCTTATAAGGTCAATGCCGTGGCCGAACAGGCGGCGACCGCGGCCGTGCGAGACGATCAGGCGTGGCTCGCGGGCGTGGTCGATCGGACTCGGTCGATCCGTCAGACCACCGCGCTCCGGATTCGGGAACTCGGGTTCGGGGTGTCGAGTTCGGTGGCCAACTTTCTGGCCGTGACGGTGCCTAACGCCGCCTTGGCCGGGGCCTTTCTGGCGGAGCGTGGTATTGGCGTCCGGGCCGTGTCGGCCGCACCGGTGGTCGGCGAGGTGCTCCGGATCACGATCGGGCCCGAGCCCCTGATGGACCGGCTGGTACTGGGCCTAAGCGAATTACCCCGATGAGAGTGGTGATCTTCGACTACGGGGCGGGGAATCTTCACTCTCTGGTCAAGGCGATCGCGGTCAGCGGCATCGAGCCGGTCATCGAAACCGATCCGGTGGCGGCCGCGGGGGCCGAGGTGCTGATTCTCCCTGGTGTTGGCGCCTTCGAACCGGCCGCCGCCCGGTTGGCGAAGGGTCGGGATGCGATCCGGCGGGCCTTGCTCGACGGGATGCCCTGTCTCGGAATTTGTCTTGGCCACCAGTTGTTGTTCGACGGGTCCGAGGAAGGCGGAGGACAAGGGCTCGGCCTCCTGGCCGGCCAGGTCACCCGGATCAGAGCCGACCGGTTGCCGCAGATTGGTTGGAATGAAATCGAGGATGTTGAGGACCCGGTGCTGGCCCAATCGGGGCTGAAGATGGCCTACTACGCCAACAGTTTTGTCGGCCGACCGGATCAGCCGGCAACGGTGGTGGCGTGGAGCCGGTACGAAAACGACCGATTTCCGGCGGCCGTCCGAGTCGGACGGACATTGGGCGTGCAATTTCATCCGGAGAAGAGCTCCACTCCCGGCGTCTCGATGATCCAATCGTTCCTTGAGGCCAGTCGCCGGTGATCGTGATGCCGGCGGTTGATATCCGGGATGGCGCGTGTGTCCAGTTGGTGGGCGGCGACTATCTGGTTGAGCGGGTCCGGCTCCCCGACCCCGACCTCGTCGCCCAGGGATGGCGGGTGGCGGGGTTCACAGAGATCCATGTCGTTGACCTCGATGCCGCCACCGGCCGAGGCAATAACGACACCGCGGTGGCCGCCGTGGTCTCGCGGTTAGGCGGCGGCGTACAGGTCGGCGGCGGAGTCCGGTCGACCGAACGGGTCGCGACCCTAATCGACTCGGGCGTCGATCGGGTCGTCGTGGGGACGCGGGCGCTCGAAGATCCGGCCTGGCTTGCGACGATCACTGGCGAGTATCCGGGCCGAATCGTTGTGGCCGCGGACGTCCGAGGCCGGAACGTGGTCGCTCGGGGATGGACGACCGGTACCGGTCGCACCATCGACCAGGTGTTGGCCGCGCTCGAACCAATGGAGTTGGCCGGAGTATTGGTCACGGCGGTGCACGTCGAGGGGTCGCTCGGCGGAGCCGACCTGGAGCTGGTCGGGTGGGCGGTTAAGCAGAGCCGGCACCCGATCCAGGCCTCCGGCGGGATTCGGGGTCTCGATGATCTCAGGGCGCTTCGGGCGGCGGGCGCCGCCGGCGCGGTGGTTGGCATGGCCTTTTACACCGGCGGCCTCGATCGCGAGGCGGTCGCAGCGGAGTTTGGAACATGAGCGAGTTGACGCGAGAAACTAAGGAAACCACGATCCGAGGGTCACTGACCCGGAGTGGCCGGGTCACCATTGCCACCACGGTGCCGTTCCTGGATCACATGATGACCGTGCTGGCTCGATACGCCGGAGTCGGTCTGGTGCTCGACGCCACCGGTGACCTTCGGCACCACATCATCGAGGACGTCGCCATCGTGGTCGGCCTCCTGGCCCGCCAGGAGTTTCTACCGCCGATCCGCCGCTATGGGCACGCCGTGGTGCCAATGGACGACGCGGTGGTCGAGTGTGCCTTCGATCTGGGCGGCCGGCCCTACTACCGCGGCCCATTGCCGAGCGGGCTGTACGATCATTGGATGCGGTCGTTTGCCGACCATTCCCAGTCGACCTTGCACCTGATCAAACGCCGCGGAAAGGACCGACATCACATCGTCGAGGCCGGCTTCAAGGCCTTAGGAATGGCTCTGGCCGAGGCGATTGTTCCGGCCGAAGCGATTGCCTCGACCAAAGGGAATGTGCGGATCGCTCAATGATGGCCAGCCGGTTGATCGTCTGCCTCGACGTTCGCGGCGGGCGGGTGGTGAAGGGCGTGAACTTTCAGGGCCTTCGCGACCTCGGTGATCCGGTGGCGATGGCGTCGCACTACGAACAGGAAGGGGCCGATGAGATCGTCTTCCTCGACATCAGCGCTTCGAACGAGGAGCGGGCCACCCTGCTCGACACCGTTCGGGCCACCGCCGAGCAACTATTCGTGCCGCTGACCGTGGGCGGCGGGATCCGAACCGCCGCCGACGTGGCGGCCGCGCTCCGGTCCGGGGCGGACAAAGTAAGTTTCAATACGGCGGCGGTCGAGCGGCCCGAGGTGATTTCGGAGGCGGCCTCCCGGTTCGGGGTTCAGTGCGTGGTGGTGAGTATCGATGCGGCCCGGGGAAACGGATCGAGCTGGCAAGTCTTTACTCGCGGCGGTCATCGACCGACTGGGCTCGATGCGATCGAGTGGGCCGCCCAAGCCGTCGAGCGGGGGGCCGGCGAGTTGTTGGTCACCAGTATTGACCGAGACGGCGTCCGCGGTGGCTACGACCTCGAGTTGACCCAAGCCATAGCGGCCGCGGTTCGGGTTCCGGTCATTGCGTCGGGCGGCGCCGGGTCGGCGGCCCACGTGGTGGCGGCCTTCGCCGAGGGCGGGGCCAGCGCCGCGTTGGTGGCGGGCATTCTTCACGACGGCCTCACGACCGTGGCCGATCTCAAACGGGCCATGGCCGAAGCCGGCATTCCAACTCGGAGAACCTGGTGAGCGACACCGCAGAACTCCTTCAAGCCGTGGCCGAAGCGTCCCACGTGGCGGCTACTGTCGCGCTTCGTCATTTCCGGACCGGAGTACCGGTCGAGTGGAAAGGCGACGGAAGCCCGGTGACCATCGCCGATCGGGCCGCCGAAGAGGCGGCGCGGGCCTGGATCACGGCCCGGTTTCCCCAAGACTCCATCCTCGGCGAGGAATTCGGCCTAACGGGGACCGGCACCGGCCGCCGCTGGCTGATCGACCCGATCGACGGCACCAAGAGCTTTGTCGCGGGCACTCCGCTATGGGGCACCCTGATCGCGGTCGTCGAGGGCGACCTGGTGCTGGCTGGGGCCATCAATTGCGCGGCCGCCGGCGAGTTGGTGGTCGGCGCGCTGGGACAAGGCTCTTGGTGCAACGGGGCCCGATGCCGGGTGTCGACTCAATCGGTGCTGGCCGACTCAGTGGTGCTGACGACCGATGAGCGATTTCCCGGTCGTCCAGCCCGGCGGGGGGCCTGGGAGGGGCTGGCGGGGCAAGCGAGAGTGGTCCGGACTTGGGGTGATTGCTTCGGGTATCTGTTAGTAGCGACCGGTCGCGCGGACGTGATGGTCGATGACAGGATGAGCCCCTGGGATTCGGCCTGCCTGATGCCGATCCTCGAAGAGGCGGGCGGCGTTCTCACCGATTGGAAGGGTCGGCGAACCGCCTTCGGCGGCGATACCATCGCCACCAACTCCGCCTTGGCGGGACCGGTCCGGACCCTGTTGGTGGAGCCATGATCGACCAGCTCGATTTCACCAAACGGGGCGGCGTGGTGGCGGTGGTGGCCCAGGATGCGACGACTGGGGCGGTCCTGATGGTGGCCGAGGCCGACCGGGAAGCGATGGCCAAGACGCTTGCGACCGGCGAAATGCACTATCGGAGCCGGAGCCGTGGTCTGTGGCACAAAGGCGCGACCAGCGGCAACGTCCAGCGGGTCGTTAGGCTGGTACCCGATTGCGACGGCGACACCGTCTTGGCCCTGGTGGTCCCGGCGGGGCCGGCCTGCCATACCGGAGACGAGACCTGCTTCGGTAATGCGGACGCCGGGGTCCTCGGCCGGCTCGACCGAACCATTGCCGCACGGGCCGCGACGCCGGATGCCACCGACAGCTACACCGCCAAGTTGTTTCGCGACCGGAATCTCCGGATCAAGAAACTGGGCGAGGAAGCCGTTGAATTCGCGATGGCCTGCGCCGACGGCGACCGGGACCGGGCCGCCGAAGAAGCCGCCGACCTGATCTATCACGCGCTGGTCGCGGCCCGGGCCCTGGGTGTATCGTTGGCCGATATCCAGGCGGTCCTTGGCCGCCGTGACCCCACCTCAACTACCTTTCGGGCATGACGACTCGACGCGACTTCCTCAAGACCACCGCCGTCAGCGGCGCCGCCGTGTCCCTCGGTCCGGCCGCCTTCAGCTTCCGGCGCCAGGCCCCGCTCCGGATCCTGTTCATCGGCGGGACCGGATTCATCGGCCCCCACATGGTGCGCGCGGCAATGGCCCGTGGCCATATTCCGACCCTCTTCAATCGGGGCAAGACCAATCCCGGTCTCTTTCCCGACGTCGAAAAGTTGGTCGGCGACCGCGACGGCGGCCTGGGTGTCCTGAAAGGGCGGAAGTGGGACGCGGTGATCGACACTTCGGGCTTCGTACCGAGGGTGGTTCGCGCCTCGGCCCAACTGCTCAAGGAGGCCGCCCAGCATTACCTCTTCATCTCGACCGGCGACGTGTACAAGAACTACGCCGTCGAGAACATCGATGAGAACTATCCCAAGGCCGAGCTTCCGGAGCCCAAGTCCGAAGACACCCGGAAGTACTACGGTCCCCTCAAGGTGCTCTGCGAACAAGAGATCCGCGAAGCATTTCCAGAACGCCACACCATCGTCCGGCCTGGCTGGATCGTCGGCCCGGGCGATACCGCCGACTTGCTTCGGTACTGGCTGGTCCGGGTTGATAAGGGCGGCGAGGTGCTTGCGCCCGGCGATCCGACCGACCCGGTTCAGATCATCGACGCCCGTGATATGGCGGAGTGGATCGTCCGGATGTTGGAGCAGAAGACCACCGGGGCGTTCAACGCGATGGGGCCCGGTACCAAACTCTCGATGGCGGAGTTCCTCTATGGGATCCGGGCCATCACCAGTGCCGACGTTCGGTTTACGTGGGTCGAGACCCAGTTCCTGCTCGACCGAAATATCAAACCGTGGAGCGACATGCCGATCTGGTATCCGCCGATCGGCGAATTCAAGGGCAACGGGCTGTTCAGCACCAGGTCGCCCTCGACGACCGCGATCAGGGTGCCCCATAGCGGAGTGCCCGCGAC
>JANNQX010000151.1:0-11131 GCA_031400975.1 Gemmatimonadota bacterium | reverse complement strand
CGGGCCAACAAGGTGGTGCGGTTTGCGGCCCGAGAGCACTTCAGTCAGGTCAATGCCCTGCTGACCGACTACGAGACCGGGCAAATCAACGACGATTTCCATGCCGACGCCCGCGACCTGTTGGCTCGGACCCGGATGCTCCTGAGCGCCGAGCGGCTGTCGGATCCGGCCACTCGGGCGTTGCTCGAAGATCTTGAGTTGTTGCTGGTGCAGGTTGCCCGACTCGCTCCCGCTCCCAATGGCCAAGCGGATGAGCGTGCTTTGATCGATGACAACATGGCCGAGCGCGAAATTCGGTTCCGCCTCCGGGACGCGATCCCGGCCGGCCCGACCGCCTAACATATAGAATTGGAGGAGCACGCAATGCGATATCAGGTCATGGCAACGATGTTCACGGTGGTGGTGGCCGGGTCGGCCACCGCACAGCAGCGCAATCGGGCGATCCACCTGGACCCGGAAGTCCTCGCCCAGCGAGCCGCCGTCCTGTCCAGCCGCCAGGGCCAATTGGCCGGCCAGATTGCCCGCGTCGAGGCCCCCCGCGTTTCGGCGGCACCGCCGCAGGCCTGGGCAACGGACGATCCCGCAGACTCGCTCTACCAGGCTGCCCGGGGGGCCCTCAACCGGCGGAACTACACCCAGGCCGCGTACTTGTTCTCTCAGATTTACGCCCAACACCCCAAATCGACCTACACGCCAGACGCCTACTACTGGGAAGCGTACGCCCGCTACTTGAATGGATCGTCGGAGAACCTCGACAAGGCCCGGGATCTGTTGGCCAAGCAGGAGCGATCGTTCCCGGAGGCGAAGACTCGGGACGACGCCGAGGATCTCATTGCGCGAATCAACACCCGCCTGGCGCGGGGCGGCGATGAGGAAGCGACCGCCCGGGTCATCGCGAAGGCCACCGCAGCCGGCGAGAGCCGAGGCGGGACCGATCGCACCGTCTCGACGTCGATCAATCGCGCCACCAGCACGGGCCGCAACTCGGCCAGTGGTCGGCGGGGGAGGGACAAATGCCGGGACGACGACGATGACGATAAAATGGCGGCACTCAACGCGTTGCTCCAGATGGATGCGGACCGGGCCCTCCCGATCCTCACGAAAGTCATGGCCCGTCGAGATGAAGAATCGGTGTGCCTGCGGCGCAAGGGCGTGTTCCTGATTTCCCAGCAGGGTGGCGAGGGCGCCGAATCGATGTTGCTCGCGGCTGTTCGACAGGATCCCGATGGGGAAGTCCGGCAGCAGGCCGTGTTCTGGTTGGGTCAGTCCGGCGGCAAGCACGCGGCGGCGGCGTTGGATTCGATTCTCCGAGCGTCCACCGACCGCGAAGTGCAGGACAAAGCCATCTTCGCACTGTCGCAGCAAGGCTCACCGATGGCGATGCAGTCGTTACGGGATTTCGCGATGAAGAAGTCGGCCCCCTCCGAACTCCGTCAGCAAGCGATCTTCTGGATCGGCCAGACCGATGGAGCCGACAACGTCAAATGGCTCAAGAGCATCTACCAAACGGTCGACGACGAGGAGCTCAAAGACAAGATCATCTTCTCGGTCTCGCAGGGCGGTAGCCGGGAGGCCAAGGTGTGGCTCATGGACATTGCCGCCAACCAGGCCGAAGACATCGAGATCCGGAAAAAGGCGCTGTTCTGGCTTGGGCAAGCGAGCGGCACGTCGCTCCCGGAGCTTTTCGGACTGTACGAGCGATTCACCGACCGACCGATGCGGGAGCAGTTGATCTTTGTCTACTCCCAACGCGACGAGAAGGCCGCCGTCGACAAACTGGTCTCGATCGCCAAGACCGAGAAGGACCGCGAGCTCCGCAAGAAGGCACTGTTTTGGCTGTCGCAGTCGAACGATCCCCGGGTGGTCGAAATCCTCGAAGACATTCTCACGAAGCCATGAGGACGGCAACGATGCGATGCGTACCCCAACTCGCCATCGGGCTGCTCTCCTTCCCGGTGGTGGCTCAAGCCCAGTCGCTGGCAAGCCGGATTGCCGGGGCCCCGAACGGGGAAATCCGGGTGGCCTTTGCGGCGCGGGACGGACTCTGCGGTGACGGCGAGACCTTTATTCGGGACCGGAATCGCGACAACTACGTGATGATGCGAAACTGGAGCAGCAGCGACAAGAGCTGGCGGACCCGGCCGTGTGATGATGGCCCGGTCCGGGTTGCCCTCAAGGTGCGGGACGGCTTGGTCCGGTCCGGTCAGGTCTACGTCGGGGGCGACTGGGGAAATCGCGCGGGCGGCACTGACCTTGGTCTGGTCGGGACCAATGCGATCCTCACGGCCTTCGTCGAACTGGCGCGAAAGAGCGGGTCGGCGGCAGACGATGTCTTGTTTCCGCTCACCCTGGCGGACAGCGTTGTTGTGTGGCCGAGCTTCCTGGCGCTGGCCAAGGACAAAACAGCCCCCCGAGCGACCCGAAAACAGGCGGTCTTTTGGGTCAGCCAGGCCGCCGGCGAAAAGGTGGCTGATGGCTTGAGTGACCTCGCTACCGACGAGAACGAAGACCGGGAGGTCCGGGAACAGGCGGTCTTTGCCCTCTCCCAGCTCCCGGACGACCAGGGGGTGCCGGTGCTTATTCGGGTCGCGACCGGCAATCGAGACGGCGAAATCAGGAAAAAGGCCATGTTCTGGCTCGGCCAATCGGACGACCCCCGCGCCCTGGCGCTGTTTGAGGACATCCTTACCAAGCCTTGAGATAGCGAATCCTCGACCGGCACATTACCTATTAGTGGGGCCTGTCAGGGTGGCTTGAACCCTGCAGGTCAACATTCATGTGGGGGCTCCGACCTGGGGCCCCTTTCGTGCCCAACGGGGGTTCTTGCAATGCGACGTCGGTTCTGGCTCTCAGCAGCGGCTGTGATCGTCCTTCCACTGGCGGCTGGTGCATTCCTGCAGCAGGGGAAGGGGCCCCAGGACGGGGCTCGACTCTTTTCCCAGGTGCTTCAACGGGTCGAAGAGAATGCGGTTGATTCGCTCAGTCGCGCGGCGATCTTCGAACGAGCGGCCCGCGGGTTGGTCAAGCAGCTCAATGACCCCTATGCCGATCTCTACTCCCCCGAAGAACTCGCCTCGTTCCAGCGAAACACCCTCCGTAACAACTACGGCGGCGTGGGCATGCAGATCGAGAGCCAGGAAGGGGCGATTATCGTCGCCAAGATTTTCCCGAACACCCCGGGCGAAAAGGGCGGCGTCCTCGCCGGCGATCGGATTCTCTTCGTCGATTCGGCGGCCGTAACCGGCCTGCGGCTCCAACAAGTGTCTGAAAAATTGTTGGGAACGCCCGGGACCGACGTGAAGGTGACTTTCCAACGGGCCGGCGCCGACGAGCTGATCAAGCAGTCGTTCAAGCGGGCCGTCATCCGGGTTCCCGCAGTACCCTACCGCCTGATGCTCGACGGCGGCGTGGGCTACGTACCGCTTCAGAGCTTCAACGAATCGGCCGCGCAAGACGTGGAGCGCTCGTTGCTGGATCTGAAGGCGAAGGGTGCCAAGGCCTTCGTGCTCGATCTTCGTGGCAATGGGGGCGGCAGCTTGGAGCAGGCCCTCGAGATCAACAACCTGTTCTTCAAGCCCGGCCAGGAACTCGCCAGTGTCCGCCACCGGGGTAGGACCCCTGAAATCTACCGGGCCTCCCGGTTGTCGGTGATCGACTCGATCCCGATCATCGTGTTGGTGGATGGCGGGACGGCGTCAGCCTCAGAAATCGTGGCCGGCAGTCTGCAGGACCATGACCGTGGCTTGGTGGTCGGCACCACCTCGTTCGGGAAGGGCCTCGTCCAGACCTTGTTCCCGATCGAAGGTGGTTGGGCCATGAAGATCACGACCGGCAAGTGGTATACGCCGAGTGGTCGTTCGATTCAAGCCGATCACGATCGGCTCGGTGACGAGCGGTTTGTCGAGTACGCCGACGGCGATGGACCGGTCGCGGCTGACACCAGCAAGAGAAAACGGCCGGAATTCCGGTCCGACGCCGGGCGGACCATCCTCGGCGGCGGGGGCGTAACGCCTGACGTCGTGATGACGTCGGATACCTTGCCGGCCCCCGAACGTGACTTAGCGCGGGCCTACGGGCCCCAGTTTTCGCAGTGGTACGTGGCCATGTACAACACGAGCCTCCAACTCAAGAAGGGCATCAAGAGCGATTTCGCCGTCCAGCCCGCGTGGCGAGAGTCGTTGTGGGAGAAGGTCCAGCAGTCCAAGATCAAGGTGACGCGGGCCCAGTTCGATGCCGGTATTCCGTTGGTAGACCGGGGACTCGAGCAGTGGGTCGCGAAGTTGGCCTTCGGCGATTCGGCGGCGTTTCGGCGGTCGGTTCGCTACGACCGGCAACTCATCACGGCTCTGGACTATCTCCAACGGGGTGCGACCCAACGACAGTTGTTGGCCCTGGCCGCGGGAGCTGGAGCTAAGGGCGGCCGGTAGGGGCTCGGCGCTCGGCGCTCGGCGCTCGGCGCTCGGCACTCGGCACTCGGCACTCGGCACTCGGAGTTATTTGGCTGAGTGGATCTTTTCTTGGGCGAGGCGGTCGGCGGCTTCGGAGGGAGGGATGTTTTCGGTGGAGGCTCGGTTGAGGACTTTGAGGGTGGTGTCGTAGATCGCGTCGATCCGGAGTACGGTGGCGGGTCTTGAGAGTTTGAGCACCTCGATGGAGCCGCCGAAGAGGACACCGCCGGCGTTGGCGACGTAGTCGGGAACGTAAAGGATGTTCTTGGCGGCCAGCGCGGTACCGTGGCGGGGGTCGAGGAGTTGGTTGTTGGCGCCGCCGCAGACCAGGCCGACCTTGAGATCGGGGATCGTGGCGTCGTTGATGATGGCGCCGAGGGCGCAGGGGGCGAAGATATCCGCCTCCACCGCGTGGATCGTGGCAATGGGCGCCTCGGTGGCGCCGAACTCCTTGACCACTCGGGCTACCTTGGCGGGATCGACATCGCTTACAATGAGCTTGGCACCGGCTTGGTGAAGCTGGACGGCCAGGTGGTAGCCCACGTTGCCGCAGCCCTGAAGCGCCACCGTTTTTCCCGCCAAATCGTCGGAGCCCCATTTTGCGTTGGCCCCCGCTTGCATGGCACGGAAGACGCCGCGTGCTGTATGGGGCGAGGGATCGCCAGAGGTACCGGCCCGGCCGGCGACGTGGGCCGTCGTCTCCGCGATAAACTCCATGTCCGCGGGCGAGGTCCCGACATCCTCAGCCGTGACGTACAGACCGTGGAAGCGATCGATGAACCGGCCATGGGCGCGGAGCACCGCCCGCCGGTCGGTGGCGGCCGGTCCCCCTAAAATCACCGACTTCCCGCCGCCTAACGGAAGGTCCGCCAGGGCGTTCTTGAACGACATGCCGCGCGAGAGCCGCAGGGCGTCGGTAATCGCCGCTTCGTCGGAGGCGTAACTCCACCAACGGGTGCCGCCGACCGCCGGCCCTAAGACGGTCGAATGGATCGCGATGATTCCACGATACCCGGCGGCGGGGTCGGAGCAGAGGGTAACCTGCTCGTGGCCCAGGTGGCCTAACTGTTCGAATACACTCATGACCGATCCGTGGTGCCGGCGAATATCGCATGGCGAATTCGGGCGGCTTTGAGCGAAGGACGGCGATCGAACTCGAGGCGGGTAGTGACTCGGACCTCAGCTCGAACGACGAGCGATAGCATGACATCTTTGTCCGCGCGGCGAACGGTGATCGGAACCGTAGCCCCAATTCGGTTCCGATACCGGGCTCGGAAGGCAGGACCGAAGTTCGGGTCGAACTTGAGGTCTCCGATGCTCACCACCGCGTCACCCGCCAACACACCCGCCAACTCGGCCGATCCGCCGGGGGTAACGCTGGTGACGACCTCGCGGCCATCGATGGTGGTCGTCGCCACGCCAAGGCGCGGTTCGGAGACGCTATCGACCACATAGCGGAGCCCGGCCAGCGGGGCGACTTGGCGCCAGGGAAACGGCTCTCGGCCGTCGATGTACCGGGCGCCGAAGGAGGTGGCAAGATCGCGTCCAGCCAACCGGTTGACGGTGGCCCACCACTCGTCGACCGTGAAGCCTCGACCGGCCGGTACCGTGGCCCGGTACAGGGACCGCATCACATCGTCGAGTGAAGCCCGGTTGTCACTGGCATCCCGAATCATGATGTCGAGGAGGAAACCGGCGAGCGACCCTTTCGGATAGTAGATCGTCGCGGTGCCGTCGTTGGGTTGAATCCAAGTGGACAACGACGCGTCTTCCAGAGCGATCGGCGGCGCCGCGGCCGTTTCCTCGATCTTTTCTTGAGTGATGTTCAGAAAGATGGCCGAGTCGATCACCGCTCCGCGAAGCAAGGCGAGATCGGCGTAGTAGTCGGTGATCCCCTCGCTGACCCAGAGGAGGGTCGTCGGCTGAGGACGGTCGTAGCGGTACGGCACCATCTCCGACGGTCGGAGCCGCTTCACGTTCCAACCGTGGAAGATTTCATGGGCGGTGATCGAGGCCAGAATCGGACTCCCAATGAACTCCGGGCTGTAGATTCCGAGGTGCGAGTTCTGGTGTTCGAGGGCGCTGCCGCCGTCGTACGCTGAGTCGAAGACCAACAGTGTGGTGTAGTTCGGCCACGGAGTTTCGCCGAACACCTTGACCATGGCCGGGACCATGTCGCCGAGTTGATTCCAGAGCAGGGCCCGAGCCGGGCCGGCCAGGATGCCGGCTGGATACGACGCGATCCGATTCATGACGCCGCCGACTGGAGCACTGTCGACATCGAAATTCCCGATGAAGAATGGCATGTCCACGAGGTCGTGGTAGTTGGTCGCGGCAAATTGATGCGGTCCGGTCGATCGGAGCCCCGTGCTCACCTTCCAACCGGCGTCGGTCGTGACCGACACTGTGGCCGGAAAATCCAGTCCAGCGCCTTCGGGATAGAGCAGCACATTGGTGCCATTCACGAAGGCAAAATCGGGCTTCGACCACGCCATGGCGTTGTCGAGTGTGTCGGCGGCGAAGGTGAACGACACGGTTACCGCGCCGGCAGCCGGTACTTGGAGGCGCCAGGTGTCGAAATCGGTCTTGTCCCAGCGGAGTGCGGTGCCCTGAGTGGCCCCGAATGCCGAGACTCGCCGGGCGTAGTTGCTGATTTCGTATGATCCGGGCGTCCAGGCGGGGAGCGACAACTCGACTGGCCCGGGAGTGGAGGCTTGAAAGCGCATCGAGACCCCGATGGTTCGGGTGGCTGCGGTGGCTTTGGTGAAGGTGAGTTGGTAATCGATGCCGGTCACCGCGGGGACCGGCGGGGTCGACGCCACCACGATCAGGCTGAGGCTCGCAACGAGTGCTTTCATGGGGCGAAATCTACCCTGATGTCACTGATCAGTCGTCCGCCGCCCCGATCCGATCCGTCAGGTCGCTTGCTCGAGGGCGGTCACATCGCCCTGGCAGAGGGCCCTCACGTGGCGGGTCACTTTGGCCCGGTCCCAGTCCCACCAGCGAACGGCCAGCAATCGAGCGATGGTCGCGTCGTCGTAGCGGGACCGGATCACGGTGGCCGGGTTTCCGCCGACGATCGCGTACGCGGGCACGTCCTTGGTTACCACTGACCCGGTCGCGACAATGGCACCGTCGCCGATCGTCACGCCCGGCATGATGACGGTGCGGTAGCCAATCCAGACGTCATGCCCCACGACCGTGTCTCCCCGGGTGGGCCACGATGCGGGCATGGCCGCCTCCCAGCCCTGCCCAAAGATCGGGAACGGGTAGGTCGTGAGCCAGGTGGTCGGGTGGTTGCCGCCGTTCATGATGAACTTGGTTTCGGCGGCGATTGAGCAGTACTTCCCGATAATCAGCCGGTCGCCGATGAAGTCAAAATGGTAGAGCACGTTCGACTCGAAGTGCTCAGGACCGCGCGGATCGTCGTAATAGGTATAGTCGCCCACGACGATATTCGGGCGGGTGATGAACGGCTTGAGGAAGCCGGTGCGGTCGACCCCGGGGATCGGGTGTCGGGTATCGGGAGATGGTCCGGCGGTCATAGCACCCTCATGAGGACCCGCCCAAACTAGACGGCCGCCGCCGTTCTGGGAACCGGGTATGTTCTACTCTCCCTGAATTAGCCGAGGACTTCCGTGACCTACCTGATTCGCAGCATGCTCGTCGTTCTGGCCGCCGCCTTCTCTAGTGGCTCGCTTTCCTCCCAAACTCCGACGGCCCGGCCGGCCGTCTTGGTCACTGGGGCGAGCACCGGCATCGGGCGCACGATGACCGAACTTCTCGCCTCGAAAGGGTATTTCGTCTACGCGGGGGCTCGGAAGGAGCAGGATCTTCGCGATCTGAACCAGATCCCTAACGTCCAAGCCATCAGACTCGACGTTACCTCCAAGACTGATATCGCCGCCGCGGTTGTCACTGTCGAACAAGGGGGCCGTGGGCTGTTTGGACTGGTCAACAACGCGGGAGTGGCGGTGGCCGAGCCGTTGATCGAAATGGAGGAAGAGGACCTTGCGTTCGTGTTTGACGTGAACGTGTATGGCCCGTTTCGGATGACCAAGGCCTTCAGTAGGCTGTTGATTGCCTCCAAAGGCCGGGTGGTGACGACCGGTTCCATTTCCGGAATCCTCTCCGGGCCTCTCCTCGGGGCCTACAGCATGAGCAAGCACGCGGTCGAGGCGTACACGGATGCACTTGCCGCTGAAATGGCCCGAGTCGGGGTCAAGGTCAGCGTGATCGAGCCGGGTAACTACCAGTCGGACATGGGCAAGAACGTGGTCCGGCGAATGGAAGAGCGGGGCAAGAAGATCGAGGGCTCGATGTTTGAGAAGGAGCTCCGGGCTTTGCTCAACTCGACCACGGCTGAGTCCCGCGACCCCAAACCGGACGACGTGGCCCAAGCGGCCCTGCACGCATTGTCCGACCCCACGCCGAAGGCTCGGTACATGGTGGTCCCCAATCAACGGCAGGCCTCCGTCACGCTTCGAAAACAGATTCAGGAGCTGGTGCAATTGAACGAGGGCCAGCCGTTCAGCTACAGTCGCGATTCGCTGGTGGCGATGCTCGATCAAGCCCTCAAGCGGCCCCAATAAGCGACTCCATGGATGACGCGCTCCGGGTCCGCCTTGAGGCCCTATGCACCGAGGGGTGGGCCGTCTGGGACCGGTTCGCGATCGAGGTCCGGGAGCACCATTTCCACCCGTTTGTCGCGGCCGACTACGAGGTGGTGCAGAAGGCGTTGATTCGGCATCGCAAGGCAGGGGACCGGTTTCTCGAGTGGGGATCGGCAACGGGGGTCATCACGATCATGGCCGATCTTCTCGGCTTCGACGCGTGCGGGATCGAATTGGACTCGAGCTTGGTGGCCACCGCGCGCGATCTGGCTCGGAAGTTTGGTTCACGGGCCCGGTTTGCCGCCGGGAGTTTTCTGCCGACCGGGTATCGATGGCGGCCGAGCGACGGCGACGGGCGAACTGGGACCGTCGGCACCGGGATCTCGGGTTACCTCCAGCTCGGTAGTTCGCTCGACGATTTCGAGGTTGTGTTCGGGTATCCGTGGGGTGGCGAGGAGGCGATGATGCTCGACTTGATGAAGTGCTACGGCCGGCCCGACGGGCTCCTGTTGCTCCACACGGTCAACAACGGGGTCCGGTCATACCGGAGCGGGCGGGAGGTGACCTGAGGCGGGGCCGGGCGGGCCGATGACGAAGATCGTGTTCCCGAACGGGTCCGACAGGTCGAAGGTTCGGGCGCCCCAGGGTTCGTCCTTGGGTGGCCGAAGCACGGCGACCTTCTCAGTCCATTCCGCGAAGTAGCGGTCGGCGTCATCGACTTCAAATGACACGCAGGCATGTCGACCGTGTCCGTCCATCGGGCTATCTATCATGATCTGAATCGTGCCGCGAATTAATCCCAAGATGCCGTTCTTGCCATCATCCGACGCTTCGTAGAGGACGCCGAACCCCAGCTTGCTCGTGTAGAAGTCCTTGGCGACGCTGAGGTCGTCGGCGGGCAGTATCGGTATGGCTCGTTCCATGGGGGCCTCAGCGAGGTTTACTCTTGGCGGCCTGGTTGCGTAGACCTGAACATACTCTGGGCGCCCCCGGGCCGGCGGACACTCAACGGGGTTCGACAAGTACGGAAGTGGGACGGGTGGCATTCCGTCACTGACCGCGATGTCCTTTCACCTCGTAGCGCAGTTCAACCATGCCGCTCTTGTAGGCTTTGACCCCGGCGAGATGAAGGGCGACATCTCTGTCCAGCTTCTCGAAGAATGAAATACCTCACCGATCAGGATCGGAAGGATTGCATAAGAGACTTCGTCGGCCAATCCGAGACGAAGGCATTCGCCCGACACCGCACCACCTCCTGCAAACCAGATCCGGCTGAATTCGGGTCGAAGACGGTCGTTGACCAGCCGCGCGAGATCACCTGAGTAGAACTCGACGGACTCGCGGGTCCGCGGCAGATCGCGAGTGGTAAGAACAAAGATTGGCTTGTCGCCGTAGGCCCATCCCAAGCCCCTGGGTTCGAAACCAAGCGCGGTTTCGTAGGTCCGCGGGACGCGCGGTTCGCGACGCAACCGCGCCACCGGGCGGCGCCGGATCCACTCTTTGACAAGTCGAGGCCCCACCCCGCGCCGCCGCCCACCCGCTATCACCCCCGCGACTTCACCTATGACGCCACCGCCCGGACCTGCGTCTGCCCCGCCGGCAAGTCGCTCTATCGCACCGGCCGGCAGGTGGTGATCAACGGGTATGTCGGCGCGCAGTTTCGCGGCGCGAAGCGCGACTGCCTCCCGTGTCCGCAGCGCCCACACTGCCTCCGCACGCCCGACCGCACCGCGACGCGGCAAGTCCTGTTCGTCCACGGCCGGGTCGCCCCCAAACCAAAACCCGAGACCGCGACGGCGCGCATGCGGCGTCGGATCGATGCCCCGGAGGGCCGCGCGCAGTACGGGCAGCGCTTCGCGACCGTGGAGCCGGTGTTTGGGAATCTGTGCCACAACAAAGGGCTCGATCGCTTCACCCTCCGGGGGCGTCGCAAAGTCGACGGGCAATGGAAGCTCTTCTGCCTCGTCCACAACATCGAGAAGCTCGCCCACCACGGGTACGCGGCGTAGCGGGCTCCCGCACCACGCCGACGCCCCGCACCGAACGGGCGCCGCCGGCTGGCCCCTCGAC
>JANNQX010000150.1:0-11997 GCA_031400975.1 Gemmatimonadota bacterium | reverse complement strand
TTCGTCGGGGTACGTAATCGCGACAAACCGGACCTCGAGATCACGGACGGCGTCCTGCGGGATCCACTCCGTCAACGCCCTGGCCACGTAGGCGCAGCCAAGCATCCCGTGCATGAAGACATCGGGGTACCCGGCTCGCTTGGCAAACGCCGAATCAATGTGAAGGGGGACGTGGTCGCCCGACCCTCCAGCATAGAGGGCCAAAGTGGCCCGGGAAAGTGGCGGCAGCGTGAGGGACGGGATCGAGTCTCCGACCCGCGGCGGCGTCATCCGTTCCTCACAACCAGCAGGTTCTTGACTCGGGCGACGAGCCGGTCGCCATCGCAGGTCGTGAACTCCGACTCGAGGACCGCCACCTCGAGCGCGCCCCCCTTCTTGACGACAACGTCGGTGAGAGCGCGGGTAACCCGGATCCGGTCGCCGGCGCAAATCGACTCGAACGTCTTGAGGTGAAGTTCGCCATGGAGAACCCGCTCGGTCGGGATCCCGATTTCGGCCAAAAACCCATGACCACCCGGATCATCAGCCAGCAGACAGTAGGCGAAGGTTAGCGGCGCCAGGATCGATCGATAGCCGGCCGCCTTGGCAGCCGCCTCATCGTGATAGACCGGTCGGGTCTCGCCGATCGCCTGGGCCAGGAGTCTGAGCCTGCCCTTCTCGACCTCACAGATCCACGGATCCCAGGTCTTCCCAATCTGTGCGCGATCGATCATTGGTTTGCTCCGTCAGGGGAAAATGAGCCCGATGATGCCGGAAGTCCATTCTCTCTTGAACTGCCGACCCAACCGCCATATTCTCATCGGGCCCAAGGCCCCCCCAAACTGGAAGCCGCCGATGCCAAGCCCACCGGAGTCCCTATTCGGGCGCTCACCAAGTTGATCGCCACCTAACGATGAGCCGGCCCCGTCCGAGCTGCAGCGTCTCGATGATGTTTCGAGAACTTCCGCTCCTCGCGCGTTTCGGAGCGGCCCGGGCGGCCGGGTTCACGGGCGTCGAGATTCAATTCATCGACGAGGGCGACCCCGCCGCCATGGCCCGCGCCGCTCGCGACGCCGGAGTCGAAATCGTCCTGATCAACGCCGATATGGGCGACCTGCGGACCGGCGGCCCCGGACTCTCCGGCGTTCCAGGCCGGGAAGCCGACTTCCGAGCTGGATTCGCCCGGGCCCTCGAGGCAAGCATGACGTTAGGTGGGAGCCGGATCCATCTTGGCCCCTCTCGGGTTCCACCCGGCACCAGCCGGGCCGAGTGCTTGGCGGTCTACCGGACCAACCTGGCCTGGGCCGTGGAGCAAGCCAAAGGCCATCCCGCCACTCTCCTGATCGAGCCGCTCAACCTGGTTGAGAATCCCACCATCCTGCTCGGTGACTTAGCCGAAGCGGTCCACCTGATCGACGGATGCCGGTCCGATCGGGTCGGCCTCCAGTTCGACATTTACCACATTGCCATGAACGGCGTCGACGTCCGACAGGAATTCCGGACGCACGTGCCCGAAACGACCACCGCGGCCTCGTTCGCCTGGCGCCAGACCCTGAAAGAGCACTTTACCTCGTGACTACCTATCGGATTGCCCTGATCCCCGGTGACGGGATCGGGAAAGAAGTCGTCCCCGAAGGCGTGAGGGTACTCGACGCCGTCGGGCGGAAGATCGGCGTGTCCTTCGAATGGACCCCGTTCGACTGGAGTTGCGAGACCTATCACCAAACCGGACGGATGATGCCCTCCGACGGGCTCGACCAGCTCCGGGGTTTCGACGCGATCTATCTCGGGGCGGTAGGGTTCCCAGGGGTGCCCGATCACGTCTCGCTCTGGGGCCTCCTGATTCCGATCCGGCGGGCCTTCGACCAATTCGCCAACATCCGGCCGTGCCGAATCATGCCCGGTCTCAAGTCGCCGCTCGCCAACACCGAGGGCCGCAAGATCGATTTCTGGATCGTCCGGGAAAACGTCGAAGGCGAGTACTCGGAAATCGGCGGCCGGATCTTTGCCGGAACCGAACGGGAAATGGTGGTCCAGCAGTCCGTCTTTACCCGCACCGGGGTTGATCGAATCGTCGAGTACGCCTTTCAACTCGCCCAGCGCAAGGGCCTCGCCAAGGTGACCTCGGCCACCAAGTCGAACGGAATCTCGATCAGCATGCCCTTCTGGGACGAGCGGTTCGCCGAGATCGCCAAACGATTCCCGAAGATCAGATCCGACAAGTACCACATCGACATCCTCACCGCCCACTTCGTGGCCCATCCGGAATGGTTCGACGTCGTCGTCGGCTCGAACCTCTTCGGCGATATCCTCTCCGACTTAGGCCCCGCCGTCTGCGGCAGCATCGGTATTGCCCCGTCCGCCAACATCAATCCGGACCGGAGCGTCCCTTCGATGTTCGAGCCGGTCCACGGCTCAGCTCCGGACATTGCGGGTCGGGGCATTGCCAATCCGATCGGTCAGATCTGGGCCGGCGCCATGATGCTCGAGCACCTTGGTCACCAAGACGGCCACGACCGGATCGTCAAAGCCATCGAGGATGTACTCGGGGGCGGCGGGCCAAGGACGCCGGACTTGGGCGGGAAAGCCACGACCGCCGACTTGGGCCGGGCTATCGAATCAGCGCTCTAGAGACCTCGGCAAAAACGAGCCGAGGATCAGGAGTGGATAACTGAGACCCCGCCATCGACCGCGAGGATCTGACCGGTGATGTGCTTCCCGGCGTCCGACGCAAACAAGAGCGCCGCGCCCTTCAGGTCATCGTCGTCACCCAACCGGCGAAGGGGAGCCCGGGCGGCCAGGTTCTCAGCGCCCAATTTTTCGAGAGTCCCTTTGGTCATCTTGCTCGGAAAAAATCCGGGTGCGAGGGCATTGACCGTGATCCCATACTCCCCCCACTCCCCGGCAAGCGTCCGAGTGAGGTTGACGACCGCTCCTTTGCTGGCGTTGTACGCCACTGTCTCATGCCCGGGGGGATTGGCGCCTAAACCGGCAATCGAGGCCGTCATGATGATCCGGCCCTTCCGGCGCGGGATCATGCTGTGCTTGGCGATGGCTTGGCTGAACAGAAAGACGCTCCGAAGATTCAGGTTCATCACCTTGTCCCAGGCCTCGAGCGGATGGTCCTCAGCGGGCGCGCCCCAAGCCGCTCCGGCGTTGTTGACCAGGATATCGACGTGGCCGAGCCGCGTCATGGTCTCGGTCACCACCCGACTCACTTCGGCAGGGTCGCTGGCGTCTGCCGCAATCCAGGAGGCGTCGATCCCAAGCCCCGCGAGGTGAGCGGTCGCCGCCTCGAGCTCGGCCGCTTTACGCGACGTCAGGACGAGGCGGGCACCCGCCTCGCCGAGCGCCTCGGCGATCTGCAGGCCGAGCCCCCGGGATCCACCGGTGATGAGGGCGGTGCGGCCCTTGAGGTCGAACAACGTGAAGACGGGCGTGCTCATGGTGTTGCTCCGGAAGCGGTTCGGCCTGGAATATCTCGTGGGTGAGCCGGAGTTGCGAGGGGCAGCTGGACGAACCCGCAATCGTAGTGCTACTCTCCTTCGCGCCGCCCAACCGGAGCCCTTGCTGCGATGACGAACCCAGCCGATCCGCCGGTCCTTTCGCCGATCCGGTGGCGAATGCCGATCGATCGCCGAGCGGTTCGGGCCGCGGAAGGCGTTGGGATTGTCAGTCGTCGCATTCTCGAGTGCCACCGCCCTCAACGCGCCCTTCGGCGCCTCGGTGGCGGCGCTGGCAACGCTCCGGTTCCTCCTTGGGATGGCTGAAGGGATTCACTTCCCGATGTCGAGCGCCATCGTCAGCCGGTGGTTTCCCCTTAGTGAGCGATCGCGCGCCAACGGACTGTTCATCCTCGGCGTCCAGTTTGCGATCGTCGCGGGCCCCTTCATCATGGTCCCCCTGATCGACCAGTTCGGCTGGCGGAGTATGTTCCTGGCACTCGGCGCCATCGGACTGCTCTTCGCTCTCCCAGCCGTCATCGGCCTCCTTCGCGACGACGGCCCCTACCGCCATGTCGGCAGTGACGACCGAACGCCGCTCTAGGGCCGTGTTCAAGAACGGAGACTATTGGCTGGTCTTGGTGGCGGGCATTTTGAGCAACGTCATCATCTACGGCATTCTGACCTGGCTACCGACCTACCTCGCTAAGGCTCGCCAGGTCCCGTTCGCCGATCTCGCGGCGAGCGCCTCGGCTCCGTTTTGGGCCGGAACCCTCGCCATCCCGGTCTGGGCCTTCTTAGGCGACCGCACCAACCGGCGGACCCTGTTTGCCAGCATCGGTTGCGGGGCTCAGCGTCTACTTCGCCGCCCACGCCACCAGCCTAACGGCCACCGTGGTAATCTTGGCCGGAGCCATGTTCTTTCAGAACGCCTATCAGACCTCAGAGTTCGCCCTCGTCCAGCGAATCCTTCCCCCCGCCCGAGTCGGGGCGGCTACCGGCCTACACAATGGAATCGCCGTCATTGCCGGCGGCGCCGGCGGCACCGCCCTGATCGGGAAGGTGGTGGAGACCACCGGCAGCTACGACGCCGGACTGATGGTCGTGGTCGTGGCCGGCATCCTCAATTTGGTTGTGCTCGGCCTCCTCTATCGCCGGATCAGGTACTAGCCCTCTACGGCCGATCGCCATCGGCCCGGTGGTCCGGTTCGCCTCGGCCCAGAGGGAGACGATTCCCGGCGTAGGATCCCAGCCCCAAAGCCACTCGTCCTCCTCCGACGCCGATGTCGCGACACCGCCACTGGTGACGTCGGCGCCTTCGATCTCGATCCGCTGTTCTGATCCCGGGTCCCTCGCTACTAGGATATCGGAGCGAGATCGGAAAGGCGCCCGCGCCGGTCAGCGATCGACGATGACCTTGAACCCGCCCATCAGCATCGCGTTCATGTCAAAGGGCATCGACTTCGGGGCGAAACTATTCATCCGCGGATCCTTCATCACTTTCGCGTTGACCCGATCGCGATGGGCCCGCGACTTGTACACGATCCAGGAGAAGACGAGGGTCTCGTTCGGCTTGAGTTTCAACTTGGCCGGAAACGACGTGGGCATTGCCTTGATCTTGAGGTCATCCCCGATGCACTCCCGATACTCGAGCGCCCCGTACTCCCGCCATACCTTGGTCCCCAGCCTCGCCATCTTCAGATAGGCGGCCAGGTTCTTCTTCGGGACCGGAATCACGAAACCGTCGACGTACTTCATCGCAACCTCCTTGCGGGACAGGGGTGGTTCGATCGGACCAACGTCATGGAACCCTGACGGCAACCTTGGGGTCAATCTTCCTGGCCCGCGCCGCCGGAATCCAGCAGGCGACGATTCCGACCGTCGCCATCACCACGGCAACCAGGCCGAGCTTCAACCGCCCAAAGTACACGTCCCACAGCCCGTCGTCGATCTCCTCGAGGCCCACGGTCTCCCCCGCGAGCACGTGAATGTCGTTCACCCAGTCGCCGATCCACCGAATGCCGCCGTTGGCGCTCACCACCCGTTCCTCCGCGTCATGAAACCGACGGCGTACTTCATCAACATCGGCCGGGGCGGTTGTCGGTGGTGGACAAAAAGGGCGGCGTACTGACGATGAAGGACGGAACCAGTCAGCCTCCCCACACTTGACGGTAGACCCGAAGCCAGTTGCCGCCCATCGCCTTGCCCATCTCGGCATCGTTCCAGCCCCGCCGCTTGAAGCCGGCGATCAGATTGGGCAATTCTCCGATGCTCGAAAATCCATCGATGAACTTCCACGGTTCGTCGATCATGTCCAGCGGGATGATGTCGCGGTTGACCCCGCCGTCGTAGGGAATCGGCAGCCCGTCGACGAAATCGGTCCCCATCCCGACGTGATCGATCCCGACCCGCTTCCTGATGTACTCGTACTGATCGATGTGGGCGTCGATCCCGACGTGCAGCACCCGGCCGGTGTTGCCGCGGCCGCGGACGTGGAAATCGTTGACCGCCGTGATCCCGATCACCCCGCCGGTGGCCGCGATCGCGTCGATGACCCGGTCGCTGATGCAGCGGTTGTTGTTGGCGATCGCCGCGACGTTGGTGTGACTGCAAATCACCGGAACCCCCCGCGTCATCGCGATCGCATCCAGTGAGGTTTGCTCCCCGGTGTGGCCCCCGACGTCGAGCACGATTTTGAGACGATGGATCTCCTCCACGAGGCGGCGGCCGGCCCGGGTCAGCCCAACGGTGGGTTCGAGGCAGCCTCCGCCGAACGCGTTCACGGTGTTGTAGCAGAGGCCCACGATCCGGAGACCCACTTCCTGGAACGCCCGAAGGGCGGTCGCCGAGTTGCCCAGCGGCGAATTGAACTGTTGCCCCAAGGCGTCCGCAGCCTGCCAGCAGAACACGTTGGAGATCTTGCCGGCCCGCCGGGCCTCGCGAATATCCGCCACCGACTTGGCCAGGACGACCTCGTCCTTGTACCGGTCGAAGAACCCGAGCAGTGCGGCAAACGACGCCATATCCGACGGCCCGCCGGCCACGCCACAATGGACGCCGCCCTGTTGCATGCCGCGGAGATGCGAAAGCCGGATGGTGCCCGCGAAGAGCCCTTCGACCACGATCGGTTGATCCTGGGCCGCAGCCCGCTCCGGAGCCGAACCGAACGGCAGCATCGGGAGGGCCCCCGCCGCCAACGCACCCTGCAGCAGATCACGGCGTTTCATGACGTCACCTCGGTTTCGGATCAGGAAGAGTGCCTCGACCGCCGAGCTCGAGGTAGATCAGGGGAAGTTCTTCCGGGAGCACCCGGAGCCGGTCGGACTGGAAGAACGCGGCGATCCCCGTCGGCGTCAACTCGGCGCCGGCCATGTCGGCGATGCCGGCCCGAAACCCCTCGGGGTCCCAGACCGAAGCCCCGTTCCGCTCCATCCGGGGCGCGGCGCCGCGGACCATCATGTCGATCGTTGCGGCCGAGAGTGGCTCCTTGATGCCCAAGACGCCATTGACGCTTTCCACCATCATCAGGCCCTGGACATAGGACACTTTCCAAGCCCACGAATGAGCCGCCACCGGCCGGAGGGTACCGGTCAGGTCCCGCTCCACCCAGGATCGGACGAAATTGGTGACCAACCCCGCCTCCTGGTAGCGGGCGCCCTGGGCGTCGTTGGGAAGGGCCCACTGATTGATGAAGACCGCGATGGCGAGATCGAGCCCGGGAAAAGCGAGGTAGGTGTTGGTCCACCCCCACATGTGCGCGCCGGAGTGGGCGAAGATCCGGCGATAGGGCTTGTCCCAGTCCGCCAGGGCCCACACCAAGCCCACGGTGGGCGACTCCGTCCCTGGGTACGGCGTCAACATCAATTTGACGGTCTCAGGCTTGAGGAGTTGGTAGCCGTTGTACCGCCCCTCATGCTGCATGGCCAGCAAGATCCGGATGTGATCGCTCGGTTTGGTGACCACGGTGCCGGCAGGGTGATCCTCGAAATAGATCGCGGGCGTCGGAATCCGAACCGGGCCGAGGCCGGTATAGCCCCGGGACATCTTGGCCCAAATATCGGGCCGGATGTGGGCCGAATCCTGCACCGGAGGGAATTGAGTCGAGGTCATCCCCAGCGGATCGATGATGTGACGCTGGACGTAGTCGGAAAACGAGAGCTTCTCGGGGTTGCTGACCTGGACCAGATACCCTAACGTCGCGATGCCGAGATTCGAGTAGTCATACTTCTCGCCGGCGCGGGTCGCCCAGGTCGGTAGCAGGCCGCCGTACAAATCGTTCTGCTTCTTGCCGTAGGCTTCGGGGACGTGCTCAGCGAGCGGCTTCGGATCGCGGAGCACACTCCAGGCTCCGTTCCCGGTCAGGCCGCTCCGGTGGGTCAGGAGATCGCGCACGGTGACCTCGCGACCGCCGAGCGGATTGGCGATCTGCCAGCCGGACAGGTATCGATTGACCGGTGCGTCGAGCTCGAGGATGCCCTGCTCCACCAGTTGCATCACGGCGGTCGCGGTGTAGGTCTTGCCCATCGAGCCGGAGTGGGTCACGGTCGCCGCCGTCATCGGGATCCGCCGCTCGAGGTCCGCGAAGCCGAACCCCTCCTCCCAGATCACCTGGCCGCGGCGGGCAATGGCCAGATTGAGACCCGGGGCCCCGGTCAACCGAAGGATCTGGGGGATGTCCGCCCTGAGGACCTCGCTGAGGCGGGCCTCGTTGGCCGTGGGCCGTGCCTGAGCGGCGGCGGGCGCGGATGCCGCGAGACCAAAGGCCAGCAGGACCATGGCGAGCGACTGACCGTTAGGCATGCATTCACGGAGTCAGGGTGGGGACGAGCGAGCGATTCTCCAAGATGGGCCTAGCTCAGGCCTTCCGCCAGACTAGCCGAACGGGGTCCTCCGGCGGCATGTTACCCGGTAGATCTCGTCGTCCTCAAGCCCAACCGAAAGCCAACTAGATGAATCGCAGGGATTTCGTCGCCGCCTCGGCCCTCGGCTCGCTCAGCCTCGCCGCTCCCCGACTCGACGTCGGCGCGATGATCGCGTCCCGCTCCAGCCGGAAGATCCTGATCGCCGGCGGCGGGTTCCGGACCGCCTTCATCCGATACATGGCCACGCTCACCGGCAAGAAACGCCCGCGAATCTGCTACCTGCCGACCGCGTCCGCCGACAGCGCCGCTGGCAAGCTCAGCTTTTTCAAGGACTGCGCTCCGCTCGACGTCGAACCGCACGTCCAGGATTCGTTCATCGAGAGCCTCAGTCAGAAGCAAGGGTGGGACGAGGTCTTCCTCTCGATGGACGCCATCGTGGTCTCCGGCGGGAACACCCTAAACCAACAGGCCATCTGGAAGGCGCAGGGCATCGACCTGGTGCTCCGCCGGGCGTGGGACCAGGGCATCGTCTTGGGCGGCGCGAGCGCCGGGTCACTCTGCTGGTTCGAGGAGGGCACCACGGATTCACGGCCCAAGGCGCTGTCGATCGTGAAGTCCCTGGGTTTCCTCAAGGGCAGCCACTCACCGCACTACGACGCCGAGGCGGGGCGCCGGCCGCTGTACCAGAAACTGATCGGATCCGGCGAGATGAAGCCCGGGTACGCCTGCGACAACGACGCCGGGATCTACTTCGAGGACAACGACGTCAAGCGGGTGGTGTCGGCGCGGGACGGTGCCAAGGTCTATTACGTGAGCGCCAGCGGCGGGACCGTTTCGGAAAAGGTGATGGAACCGGAACGGATCGCGTAGCGGGCCCTTCGATCACCGCGAGCGCGCCTTGACCGCCGCGATCACCGCGGCCGGCAGCTGCGCGACCGTGATGTGCTTTGGCCCGTCTCCCATCGGCAACCGGACCACCTCGCGGCGATCCGGAATCGAGATGATCGAGAGATCGTCGCTCCGGGTGTTGGCGATGAGGCAGAGGCCCCCATCGTCTGAAACTTCCGCCCAACCAGGCCCATCGCCCACCGGGATGGTGGCGATCAGGGTGAGCTCCGGCGCCCGGACGAGGGCGGCGTAGTCGGACGCGCGGCCCGCCAGGCAGAGGGTGGCGCCGTCGTGGGTAAGGGCCAAGCCGTGATGGGGCGCCTCGAAGTCGGAGTCCGCCGTCGTTATCCCCTCCTTCACTGGCAGCTCGAGACGCTTGACCACTCGGTTGGTGGTGAGGTCGAAGGCGACCACCGCATGTTCGTTCGCCAGCTGGGCGTAGAGGCTCCGTTCGCCCGGGGCGAAGTGCCACGGCCGAATCGGCTTCTCGACATCGATCCGGTCGCGAATCTCCAGGGTCTTCACATCGGCGATGGTCAGCTGGTTGGGATACCCCGGCTTCTCCGTCAGCGCCGGCGCGTCCGCTGGGCGGGCGAGGGAAGCCAGGGGGCCAATGCTGGTGTTGTAGAGGAGCCGACCGTTCTTCGAGATTTTGTTGTCGTGGGGGTTGACCCCGGCGATCAGGTGACCGGTGATCGCACCGGTGGCGGCGGTGATCCGGTAAATCCGGTTGTCGAGCATCGCCGAGACGAAGAGACTCTTCCCGTCGGGAGTGATCGTTAGGTGGTCGGCTCGGAGCGTTTCGAGGGATCGGGTCCAGAGCGGGCGGCCGCTCGCGATGTCGAAGGCCGCGACGTCGCCGAGATAGCCGCGGGAAACATAGAGGACGCGGCCGTCAGGGGAGACGTCGGTGTCCTGGGCATAGTTCGGGCGGCCCGGGCCCCGCCGGACGGTGCGGGCGGGATTGACGTCGATGGTTCCGACCACGGTGCGGGCCGCGAGGTCTACCAGGGTGACCGCGCCCGATTCGCCGTTGGCCACGAACGCAATCTCCGCCGACGGCTGCCGACCCTCCACCCGGTGGACGCGAGGGAGAGGCGGGGTCACCCCGATCGCGAGAAGGATGGTCGCCAGGTGGGCTCGGTGATCTGCCATGAGGGGTCTCCTGCAACTCCGAGGGGCGCGGTGGTCCGGTCCCCATGAATGTAGCTAGCGGCAGCGCTCCCGCATGGCCCGGACGGCGCTCGCGACCGGAGTCAGCACCAGCCTCCCGGTCGCGGCTGCCACCATCGGTGCCGCCCGCGCCATGCTGAACTGGGCCAGCGCGATCGTGGTACACCCCTCCTGCTCCACCAGTCGCCGGGCCGCCGCCGACACCAGGGCGTCGTGCCGCGGGCCGTCCCCACTTTGGAGCGCCGCGAGCCCGCCGTCGGCGAGCGCCACGCGGACGTCCAGCTCCAACGGGAACTCCGGCCGCATCGAGGCCAGCGTCGGGGCGAAAGTGGCCACCAACCCAACCCGGCCGCCGGTCCTCACGGCTTCCTCGATCATTGCCTCGTTCGGCTTGAGCACCGGACGCGGGGCAAACCGGCGCGCGACCGCCTCGATGCAGGGACCAAACGCCGAGCAGCTGAAGAGAAGCCCGTCAGCACCGGCGTTGACCGCGTAGTCCGCCAGGGTGAGGAAGCGCTCGGTCATGGCGGCATCGAGTCCCCCGGACCGGGCCAGATCCGCCGAGAGCGAATCATCCAACAGGTTGATCCGCTCGGCCTCGGGCCAGCTCCGCGCCATTTCCTCGTTGACCGGCGCGATCGATTGCTGCAGCGCGTGAATCAGCGCGACCCGGGTCACCCTAACGGCCGCCGCGACGGATCGGCTGGCCCGCCAGTATCCCGGTCACCTTCCCGTTCTTGAGCGCAAACTTGCCGTTCACGAGAACATGGACCGTGCCCTCCGAGTATTGGCGGGGCTCGTCATAGGTGGCCTTTTCCTGGATCCTTGCCTCATCGAACACCGCAATGTCGGCGAAGAATCCCGGCTTGATGAGGCCCCGATTCGGAATCCCATAGAACGACGCAGGCAGCGACGTCATGCCACGAATGGCGTACGGCATCGTGATCAGTTTCTCGTCGCGGACGAGTTGGGTGAACTTCCTGGTAAAGCCGCCATAGGTCCGCGGGTGAGTATAGGTGCTGTCGCTGGCCGGGGTGTAGCCGTCGGTGGTCGTCATGATCCAGTCTTTCCGGGCCAGGGTGCGGACGTTCTCGATGCTGTAGATGTCGAGGTTCATGTCCATCAGCCGGGTGCCGTGGGTCTGGATCAGGAGACGGCGGATCGCCTCCGTCGGTGTCACCCCCCACCTGGATGCGATGTCGCTGAGCGAGCGTTTGGTGAATTCCTTGGGGCCTTCGGTGATGAGGATCTTGGTCGGCCCGCCGCGGTTGGTCAGGATCTCGGCGATCTCGGCCTCCATGCGGGCCCACGACACCGGGTCCTTCAACCGAGCCAGCAGCGAGTCGGGCCCCCCAGCGGGCGCCCAGCGCGGCATCAAGTGGCCGTCGACGCTCGATTCGGAGGCGGTGTAGACGATCTGCGCCCCCATGATGTTGACCCCCCGCCCCCGGGCCGCCTCAATCCGGCGAATGGCCTCCGGCATGTCGGGGTGCGCCTTCAGTCCGAGCGAGTTGAAGTGGCTGAACACCAGCGGCGTCCCGCCTTCTTCCGCGATTCGGATGGCCTCGGTCACCGAATTGAGGAAACCGACTCCTTTATAGGACACGCCCATGTCGCGGTCGTGGGTATCGTAGATCCCGCCGTACTCCGCC
>JANNQX010000149.1:0-10861 GCA_031400975.1 Gemmatimonadota bacterium | reverse complement strand
GCGGTGCCGAGGGCCACGACGCTGTCGGCGGCTGGAAGAGCCAGGGTGCCCTCGGCGACCAGGTTCCCGCGGGCGATCCGATACACCGTGGCGGTCCCCGGCTTGGGCCGGTCCTTCGGACCGCCGCCGCGGACTGGGTTGGGGCCCGGCGCGGCGATGAGCACCCGGTTGCCGTCGAGGGCCAGGGCGGATCCAAACCGATCGTTAGGCTCGATCCCGGTTGCGGCCGCTTCGGGGGCGGTCCACGTGGAGCCGCGCCGTCGGACCGCGTAGACGACACCGCGGCCCGAGTCCCGTCCCGGGGCGGCGATCAGCAGCAGGTCGGCTCGGAGGGCAAGCACGAGCCCAAACCCGTCGGTCTTGGCCCCATCGGGAAGGCCGATTTTGGCGACCTGCCGCCAGGCCAGGCGGGCTCGTTGGAACAGGTAGACGGCGCCCGTTCCCGTCGAGGGAGCGCCCACCGCCAGCAGATCGCCCGCGCCGGCCAGGCTGGCGCCGAAACCGTTTCCAGGGGCTGGGTCGGAGGGGTCGATCGAGGCGTGCTCGGTCCAATTGCCGTCCGGGCCGCGCCGGAATAGGTGGACGCCGCCGCCGCGCGGAGAGGCAACGGTGGCGCCGAAGAGGCCGGCTTCCGACCGTCCGATGGCGATCTCATTGCCGATGATCAGCAGCGAGGCGCCGAACCCGCTCATCCCCATGGCCGGACGGTCGGCCACGTAGGTCTGGGCGGGGGCCGGGCGCGCGGTCAGGGCGAGGGCGAGGATGGCGGTGCGCAGGGTCAGCATTTGGCTCCGGGGAGGCGCGGGGACTCTGCCGGAACTTAAGGCCAAGCGCTTTCGGAGCGAATGCCGAGAGACAGGAGGCCGGATTACGGAGCCATTTCCAGCGGACGACTAGAGCCGGAGAACCAGCGACCCAATCACGGTCCGGCGCGCGATCGGAAAGAAGTATCGGGTCACCCCGTCGGTGTACCCGCTCGCGTACGCCACGGCGCTGAAGAGATTCTGCCCCTGGAGCCTCAACCCATACCGCCCGATCAGCAACGAGACCCCTCCGTCAATCAACGTATGGGCCGGCGTCGTCAGCGCCTCGTTGCCGTCATTGGCAAGGAACGACCGCCCGACCTGCCTAACGCCAACCGTCAACCCGACCCCCGACCCGACCTGCCACGCCGCTTGGCCATTGACGATCACCGCCGGAGACAGCAACGGCGCAACGTCCCGGTACGTCTTCCCACCTGCCAGATCGGTGTACTCGGCAATCCGGGCCCGCATCACCATGGCGTTGCCCGTGAAAGTCAGCCCCGGTAAGGCCCTCCAGTCGGCTTCGACCTCAAGGCCGGTTCGGTTGCTCCGAGCCACGTTCCGTCGGAGCTGGCTCCCGGTAATCGAGATCGCCCCAATCGGAGCGATCTCATTCCGAAACCGCATCGCAAAGAGATTGGCATTGAGCGCCACGGTGCCCCGGGCCCACCGAACCCCGGCTTCGAAATCAACGACCGACTCAGGCCGCACCTGATCGAGCGGCAACAACTCGGCCGCTGCCCCGGCGTCGAGATCATCGGCTCCGGCAAAGAGATCGCTCCGGGTCGGCTCCCGGCCGGTCCGGCCGATCGACGCGTACGCTGTCAGATCAGAATGCGCCCGCCAGGTCACCCCAACCTTTGGGCTCAGAAACACCCACGAGGCCTTGGGCTCTCCGAAGATCGACCCCGGAGTGGGCCGGTACCTGAAGGCCGCTCGCCGGAGTGCCAAGTCGCCGTGCCAATCCCATGCCCCCCGAGTCCAAGTCGCTTTGACAAAGCCGCTCTGCTCTTGCTTGAAACCGGTGTTGCTGTAGACCCGGCTCGCCAAATCCGGCCGCACGAAGAGGAAATGATCGCGATGATAGCTGCTGACATGGACGCCGGCGCTGAACGAGACCTCCGGAGTGCTCCACGCCACGGCCGACAAGAGACCGTACCAGACGTGGCCGAGATTGAAACTCCAAAGATCACTGCCGACGAAAACGTCGTAGGCGCCGGCCGCACTGTTCCGATACCCGGTTGTGGTCACCGTCGCGTTCGGGGCCAGCTCCCGAGTGTATTGGAGACTCAGCATCTCCTGATGAAAATCGTCCCGCTCCTCAGGCGCCATGACGTTGACCCGCGGATTGGCCGCCAGCTGCGCCTCCGACGGCGCGTAGTACGCGAGCTGGGTCCGCGACCGCCCCGCAAAGCCGGTGAACTTGACCGCATCGCGCGCCCCAAACCACCCGGCGCTCACGAAACCTGACCGGGCCCGGTTGCCCGAATGCTCCCGGTAGCCGTCGGTCTCCTGTCCCGATACTCGACCGTACCCCGCGAAACCACCCCGCAACCCCGTCGCCCCCTGGGCGCTGACCCGCTTGGTGCCCCACGAACCGGCGGTCAGCTGGAGTTCGCCGAACGGCTCAGTGGCCGCGACCGGAATCGACTCGAAGTTGAGCGACCCGGCGTATGAGGCGGTGCCGAAACCGCTCGACCCCACTCCGCGCTGGATTCGGACCGATTGGATCGAATTCATGAAGTCGGGCAGGTTCGAGAAATAGAGAACCTGGTCCTCTGGGTCGTTGAGCGGCACGCCGTCGAGTGAAATCGTCAGCCGGGTCTGATCGATGCCGCGGAGCCGGATCGCGCTGTAGCCGGAAAAGCCCCCGGCATCGGAGGAGACGGTGGCCCCGGTGATCCCTTGAAGGAGGATGGGTGCGTCTTGGCCGGCATTGGTCCGCTCGAGTGTTGCCCGGTTGAGGGTGGTCTGCGACGTCGGGGGGGCGCCGCCGGCCCGGGTGGCGCGGACCACAATGGTCTCCAAGGTGTCCCGGCGGGTCGGGGGCAGGGTGTCTTGCAGCAACAACAAGGGAATCAGGTAGAACACGGTCGGTACCCTCTCGCAAAAAGGCCACGCCACCCAGTGAGCGGGTGGCGTGGCCTAACGCGGCGGCAACGACACTCGCCGCACTCCCTACGCCGGTGTTGACCGGGTCAGGTTCCAAGAGACTGTCTCAACCCCGCTCTCGCGGAGTACCCCTGGCGGCTCGTGCTTGAAGGGATAGTGCCACTAGCGCGCTCGCGCTAGCCGCGATCGGGTTGGGTTGCGGTCGTGCCTCAGTGGGGCGCTGGGATGAGCTGGTATCCGGCGCCTCGGCGGGCGACGATCCGAACGGTGGACCCGGCTGCCTCGAGCTTGCGTCGGATATTGCTGATGTGGACCTCGAGTGTGTGGGTCGTGAGCCCGGTTGCCTCAGACCAGAGCTCGCCCTGAACGTCTGCGCGGGCCGCTGGATGCCCCTCGCTTTGGGCGAGGAAGCGGAGGGCTTGCCATTCCTTAGCCGTGAGATCGAGGGGGCGACCGTTGGCAAGGGCCGTCCGGCGGTCGCCATCGATCGTCAGGTCTCCGACGATGAAGAGTTGTGGGGTCCAAAGCGGGGAGCGACGCATCAAGGCTCGAACCCGGGCTCGGAGCGGCGGAATGTGGAACGGCTTGACGAGAAAGTCGTCGGCACCCGCATCCAGGCCGAGAACCTGGTCCTCGATCGAGTTGCGGGCGGTGATCACGATCGTGGCGCCGGAACCGCCGCCCGCCCGGTAGGCCCGCACCAAATCGGTGCCATTGCCATCTGGCAGGTTCCAGTCAACGAGGAGCAATTGGAAGGGCCCACCGGCGGACTTCGCCTGTCCTTCCGCCAGGCTGCCGGCCTCGTCAACCAGGAACCCATCGGCCCGTAGGGCCCGACCTAAGATGGCCCGGAGCATCTCGTCATCTTCGACAATCAGAACCCTCAAGGGAGCCTCCAAGCGGCGTCGAACGACCCGACATCCCCAATGTGGGGAGCATGGAGTTGAACTACAAGTGTTCTTCTTTCTTGAGCTTCGCTTGAGGTTTCTTGGTGCCGAATCGGTCGTGTGTCACAGAGCAGGTGGCTCGGCGTCATCCCTAACGTTCACTGGACCGCGCCGCCTTCCGATTGTTGGGAATCCCCGATGTCAGATCGATTTTCAACCGCCCAGCCGCCTCTTGCCTCTGATCGGCTTTTGGTAAGCCGATCTCCCGCGATGCGGGCGGCGCTGGATTTGGCTCGGCGGTTTGCGAGCGGCCGCGATCCGATCCTCATCCTGGGCGAGCGGGGGACTGGAAAGACGACACTCGCGCGTCGGATCCACGAACTCTCCAGTCGAGGGACCCTGGTGAGCTACCAGTTGTCGGCCACCAACGACGATCTTCACCTGAACGAGCTGTTCGGCCATACCAAGGACGCCTATACCGGGGCCGGGGCCGATCGGCCCGGGGTGGTGGAACAGGCGGCCGGCGGCACCCTGTTGCTGGATGAGTTCGGCCTGGCCAGTCCCAAGGTCCAATCCAGCTTGCTGGCGCTATTCGATCCTGGCGGCATTCACCGAGTCGGTGGAGGTCGCCCCCGACCGGTGACCGCTCGGATCATTGCCGCGACGAATGTCGACCTCGCGGTGTTGGCAGCGGAGGGATTGTTCCGCCGGGACTTGCTCGATCGGCTCGGGTGCCTTGAGATCGAACTCCCGCCGCTGCGGGACCGTCGGGAGGACATTCCAGCGGTCCTGAACTCGATGTTAGGCCACCTTGCCCTGGCGCCGGAACTGCGGGAGTGGCTGATCGAGGCGCCATGGCCCGGCAACGTGCGCGAGTTGGAGAACGTGGTGCGATACCTGGCGACCGTGGTCGAACCGGGCGCCTCGGCGACCCTCGCGGACCTCCCGCCCCGGTACGGCCGGCCGGCCGCCACCGGCGGTGACCGATTTCGCGCCGCGCTCCACCAGGCCCACGGCAATCGAACGGAGGCGGCCCGGTTGTTAGGCGTCAATCGGCGGACGATTCAACGCCATCTCACCCGAGAGTAGTATCACGAGTCTCGGTACGGTATCGAGACTGGTGGTACTCCCGGAGGGTTTTTTGCTGCATCGAAATCCGTAAGTGCTTGCCCCGCAAGGAGGACCAGAATGCAACGGCGTGGCACTCCGTCTGCCTTAGGAGGAACCGACTCTCAAGGGGAGCGGTACCGTGCTGACGCAGAACCAGGTGGCGAGCAAAGTAGTTGGGGCCATGGGGCTCCTGATGGTGACGGTGGGTTCGGTTGGGGCCCAGATCACGGTGACGCCGGATGGGACGCTGGAGCCCAATCGCACGATCCAGAGCACCGGCAATGTGGCGACGTTCTCCGTGACCCGGGCGGCGGGCGGGTTCGGCGGCTCCCTTCTGGCGTTCAGCTGTGCGGTGGCCAGCATGGTGACGGCGTGCACGCCACCCGCGGGGACTTTGATCAACCCCGGTCAGACGATCATGGTGAATGTCACCTATAGTGTCGGCAACGTTGGGACCGGCACGGTGACGCTCCGGGCCTCAGGGACTGCCGGTACCGATGACGGATACAAGACGGTGCCGGTTGTGCTCCCGGCGGGGGCCCCGCGGCTCAGCGCGTTGCCATACCTCGACGCAAAGCAGGACTACGGCCGGTGTTCGGCGGCCTGCTTTGCCGCGACTTACTCCCAGAGCACGGTCCCTTACATCTCGCTTGACGCGCCCCGGAACGTGACCCTGGTCTACCATGGGGACCGCAACGCTCCCAAGCCGATCGTGTTGCTAAACGTGGCGCCCGACTCGGCCTTTGCCGGGTGGCCGAGCGAGTTCCAGTTGCAGGTTAAGGTCAACGGCGCCCTGGTCACGTTCGTGAACGGCGAGCAGACCCTGCGTTTCTCGGTTGGGGCGACCAACGACAAGACCTATCGGATCGGGGGCCAGTTCGACGGGTCGGCCTACACCCATGGGACGGTGTATCCGATGGAATTCCTGGTCACCGCCAAGATTGGCGCCGCGACCTACACCAACGTCTGGAAGACGACCTACTTGTCAGTGGTCGAAACCGCGAATCCCGTGGCCCGCGGGTGGACCGTCGCTGGGGTTCAGCGGGCCTTTGTGCAGGCCGACGGATCGGTCCTGATCACCGAGGGCGATGGGTCGGCGACCTACTTCAAAAAGGTGACGACTTTCGGAACGTCGGTGTATGAGGCGCCGGTGGGTGATTTTTCGCGGCTGACCACGAGCGGTGGGACCTACACCCGGGCGTATCCCGACTCGACCAAGGCGGCGTTTGCCAGTACGGGGTACCTGACTTCGATGACCGATCGGTGGGGTAGTGCGACGGCCGTCACTTACGATGGCTCGAACCGGATTTCGCAGATCAAGGACCCTCTGCTCAACGCGATCACCCTGGGGTACGATGCCAATGGATTGCGCACGATCACCGACCCCTTCGGCCGGGTCACGACGATCACGGTTGACGGGTCCAAGCGGCTGACCGGGATTCAGGATCCGGATGGGGTCAGTACGACCTTCGGATACGATGGGTTGCTGCGCCTTCAAACAGTCACCGACCGGCGCGGGAAGGCCACGACCATGGCCTACCTGGTGAAGAGCGGTGTTGAGACGAACCGCTTGGCGAGCGTCACGGCGCCAGCGATCCCGATCTTCGGCGGCGGGTCCGTCTCGCCGGTGACCCAGTTCGAGCCGTGGTTGGTGAAGGGCGTGCCGTATGGGGCAACGGTTGGGACCGCCTTGGTCCAGCCGCAGGTCGACACCGTGTACGGCCGGGTGACGGAGCCGCAAGGTGCGTCGTACGTCACGAAATACACCGTCAACCGGTGGGGCAGCCCGTTGGTGAGCACCAATCCGCTGGGCGAACTCACGACGGTGGTGTACTCGCCGCAGGGCCAGCCGACCACGATCCTGAAGCCTGGCTTCGGCACCAGTCGAGACACTCTGGTGTACGATGCGAGCGGCCTGGTGATTCGGAGCCGTCCGGCCGGGGATTCGGCGACCACGATCACGTATGGAGGGTGGGGCCAGGCCTCGACGGTGGCGACGGTTGGCCGTCCGACCGTTACGAATAGCCTCGGAGCCAACGGGCGCATCAATTCTGTGAGTTGGGGCGGATCCGTCCGGCAGCAGTATACCTACGACAGCTATGGCCGGGTTGTCACCGTGATCGACGGGGTTGGGACCACCGTTGCTACCAACGTGTACCCGGGTAGCGGAACTCATCGCAACCTGACTTCGACCACGAGTCCAGGCGGGCGGGCGGTGAGCAATGGGTACGATACCTATGGTCGGCGCACCACCGTTACCCCGCCTTTTGGGGTCCAGGAGGTGACCCACTATAGCCTCATCAATCGGGTCGATTCGGTCCGGGTGTTGACCAGCCCGATCACTCGGACCAAGTACACCTACGACAACCTAAGGGTGACGGCCATCACCGATCCGAAAAACCAAGTGTATCAATATGCGTACAATGACTTGGGCTGGTTGGTTCGAGTCATCGATCCAGTGGCCGCGGCAGGAGTCCGGGATACCTTCCAATACAACGTCGGTGGGGAACTCAAGCGGAAAACCACTCGGCGAGGGAACGATATCGATTTCAATTACGACGTGCTCCACCGTCTAACCAGCCGCACCGGCAGTTACTCGACCGGCTGGACCTACACGCCGAACAGCCTGCTGGCCGTGGCCACCACAAGCCTAGCCGGCTCCACGGTGTCGACGGTGTCCTTCTACCCCAACCTGTTTGGCGGTGCCGACTCGGTCAAAACCGTCTTGGCTGGGTCGACCTACAAACAACGGTACCGGTTCGACAGTGGACGACTCGACAGCCTGTTCTTCACTGGGTCGCAGGACGCGACCCACTTCACGGGGCGGAAGTACCTCTATGATGCGAATTCCGGTGCGTTGACCTCGATTCGATTGGCCGCGAATACCACCACCCTGGGCTACGACGTGGCGCTGAGCCCGACCAGTCGGAGCTTTCCGGGTGGTGCGAATCAGACGATGACGAATGGGAGCCTCCAGGTGCCGATCAAGCACGCGACCGAGGTGGCCAATAGTTCGACGTTGGAGCGGTGGATCGGGCTCAATCTCAACGGGCAGGTCGATCGGCATTTCCGGCAGACCGCCAAACTCGGATGGTGGTTCGCCTACGATTCGCTGGGCCAGCTCCGGACCACCCGGTATCGCAATCGGGTTCCCGATGGGACGCCGGGCGGGTGCCCGAGTTTCGACTTCGGGATGGGCGGTACCTGTTCGCCCGATGCCGATTACAACACGATTTCAACCTCGACCTACACCTACGACGCGGTCGGGAATCGGACCGACAAGGGAGGTGCGTACACCAACGGAAACCGAGTGACGACCTTCGATGGCTGCACCTACAAAACCGACCTGGAGGGGAACATCGTCAAACGGAGCGGAATCAGTCCGTGTGTCACGATCGATACCCTGCTTTGGACCAAGGAAGGGCAGCTTGATTCGATCAAGGTGGGGGCGACCGGCGTCAAGTTCCTCTACGACGCCCTCGGCCGCCTTACGACCAAGCGGGTGAACAACGTGGTGCAGTCCTATTTCCTGTGGGACGGCGACAACCTACTCGCGGAGCTCAACAGCGCGGGCACCGCCGTGGTGGCGGAGTATTCGTACTACCCAGGGCTCGACCGGCCCCACGCCGTGATCCGGCAGCCGTCGGGCACGCGGTTCTACGCACGGCTCGATGGGCTGGGCAACGTGATTGGGCTGACCAACGAGAGCAATGTCGTTCGGCGCGACTACATCTATGATGATTGGGGGAAACTCACCGGAGGCAACGACACGGACGGGTTTGCGGGGAGCGACCGCGCGCGGTTCAAGGGAGCGATGTGGGTTGGTGGGGAGGCTGAGCTATATTTCATGCGGAATCGGTGGTATGAGCCGATGAGCGGTCGTTTTCTCTCCGAAGACCCGCTAGGGATGGCCGGAGGCGTCAACCCAACGGGGTTCGCCGGCAACGACCCGATCAATCGGAGGGATCCAACGGGTCTCACGTGCGAGTGGGTCAATGCCGGGTCCCGCCTTGAAGGGGACATGAAGAACTTGCGAGTCGTTTCGCTTGGCTATTGGTTTTGCACTGACATCGAGTCGGTCGGGGAGTTATTTCGGGATGGACGCTATCGGAGTGGCGGCGGCGGAGCCCGACCGGAGCGCCCAGCTCGGGGATCACGGCCCGCGGCAGACCAATCCGGATGCCTTCGGGCGGCTGGCCGCGAGATTGCTCAACAGTTCTCGCAAGGTACTAGGACCGGGGCTTTCGTAGGGCCAGTCGTTTTCGGAGCACTGGGGTCCGCAACTTTGGCGACAGGCGGTACGATTGTAGGGGGCGCGTTCGGATTCTCAGTCGGCGGCCCCGCCGGTGCATTCGCCGGAGGCTTCGCCGGGATGACTGGAGGAGGTACTGAGGGCGCTTTTTGGGGTACTCTTTTTGGGGCGATGGTTGGGCCGCCAGTGTTCGGGACGCTAGCAGCAGTTGGTCAAGCGCCCTATTCGCTGGTCGATCACTGCCTGGCCGGCAACTAGCTGACGGCAACAAACGTTGGCTCTCCGGATTTTGACTATCGGTCTTGCGAGCTGTGGAGTTAGCGGGCAGGCACAGGTTGAGAGGCGGCTGTCCGGGGTGGGGAGCTTGGGATTCGGAGGCGCGTGATGCAACGTAAGACAATAATTTGGCTTTACGTTCCAGCGGTATGCGTGTTGGGCCAACTGCTCACGCGCCTCGTGTCGGGAACCGATCTCGTCCGCCTGAAATATGGGGTAGGCTTCGCGGCGTTTGATCTCATTTGGAACTTAGCTGCCGCCTACTGCGCCGGCGTTGCAGTGGGTTGGATTTTTTGTCGGTCGTTGAACGTCAAGTAGCTTGTTGTCGTCGACATGTCGGTTGAAAACCGCATCGGCGAGCGGTAAGGGCACTGGCGGTCGGCGCGAAGGCCGGTAGGGGGTTCATTACCCACGAAGCGGATCTTGCCGTCCGGTCATTCGGGGTCCTGTGGACCGGAGGGGACTTCGTATCCGATACCTGGCAAGCCCTGGCTAGCAGGAACACCTTTGACTTTGCGAAGAACTTCCTCCCGATGGGGATTGGAACCTCGTTGATGTTCCTCGAGTGGTTTGTAGAATGCCGGCCTGGCCGATGACCAGCCCGGGTGCTCCATCGACCTGCCGTAGCATGGCCTGGGCGTACGCCCGGGCCCTTCGAGTCCCGATGACTTTCGCAATCGTTGGTGCTCTCTGGGTCTTGTTGAACAGCGGTCAAGGCCCAGCACGGCCGATCGGCAGGGTGCTGTTGACCTACTTTCTTGCCGCACTGGGCGCGGGGGCGATCCTCGCGCTTTCTCGGGGCTGGGCAACCTCGCGCCAACGAGCGGCTATTCTTGGGTGGGTTGGTGGCGTGTTGTTAGGTCTCCTGCTGAATTGGCTGTTCCTCGCGGAGGCGTATCCGCCCGGCCTCCAGGGGTTCGAGTTCTTGATCTTGGGAGTGGTTCCAGGCTTGTTTCCTGGTGCATTCGTTGGCGGACTCTTTTGGGCTCAGCCGACCGCTTGACCTAGCTGGAATACTCTCAATCGTCTGGCCCCGCGGGTTTTTGTCTCCAGGGCATTCAGACAAACAGGTATCGCCGACAAGGCTTCGGCCTCACCCACGTCTCGCTTGCAGCCGGCGGTTTTCATCGTCGGACGCCTCCTTCTTGCCTTTGTTTTTTTTGGCTCCAATTTGCTGGGCTGGAGCGCGAGGGCCGGAGCGTCCGGGTTGCTACTGAGATGTACGTGATCGGTGGCACAACCGCCGGCGCCTTGGTCGGCGCCGTGCTTCCATTGTAGCGGTAGCGGCTGCGCGCCGTGGTCGCCGCCCTTTTACCGCCACAGTCCCGGCGTCCGACGTGGGCGTACCCCTCGGTTTCCAGCCCGCGGTTCAGACAGAAGCGGCCCGCCAGTGACTAGGCTTGGTGGCCCTATTTGATCGC
>JANNQX010000148.1:0-48293 GCA_031400975.1 Gemmatimonadota bacterium | reverse complement strand
GACGAACGCCGGGAAGACCCCGTTTCTGAACAGATACTGCTCCACGTTCGAGAGGTAGTAGACCGATACGGTCCGATTGGTTTCCTTGAGATAGGCGCCAATGGCCTGGAGCGCTCGCGGGCCGGCGAGGTCGCCGACCACGGGGACGATCCGATCTTCGCGCTGCAGTTGGCGCACCGTCCGCCACCGGTCCTCGGTGGCGAGGTAGCTGGCCTGATTCCCTTCAAGATCCGTTTCGAGGTAGAGCTGCCGGTTGGTCGGGAAGTTGAGGAACGACGGCCGGCTCCTGGTCGAATACCGAATATCGAGCCCCGACTGGGCGAATTCGTCGTGAAACCGGCGGAGCGTTACCCGGTCCTCTTCAGTCAGAGGAATGCCATATGCCTCTACGGCTTTCATCAGCCGAGCGTGCTGAGCGGCGTGGAGGATCGAGTCGGAGAGCCGTTGGTCGAGGTAGTCGACGATCACCTCGAGGTTCAGATCAGTCCACATCTCCGGCTCGGGCGGCAGTTTTCGGCCGTAGAGCAACCCCAAATACTCAAGCCGGTTACGAGCCACCCCGAACATAGCCTTGAACAACAGGTGAAGGAGCAGGTTGTCGCGGCGAATGTCGATGACGATCGCCAGTTCCGGCCTGAGCTCCGCCAGGTAGGAGAAACTCTGTTCCGGGCCGACCCCGATGTAAACGCCACCGTTGAGGCCGAGGGAGCGGATCAGCGGCAAGGGGTGGAGGTATGACGTTTCGTTCGAGACCAGATTGTCGCTCTGGAAGAACCCGGGCCCCTCCGATAGTCGCTCGACCAACCGCGAGAACTCGGTCGGTCGCTGGGCCTCGGCGCGGCTTTGGTAGATCCCGGCCACGGCGGCGATCCAGAAGGCAATCAGGGGGGCCCGTTTCATCATCTGAGTCTCGCTTCGTTTCTGGCCCCTGACAAGGGAGAGCCGCTGCTGCATCTTACGGTAGGGATTGGACGCCGGATTCAGGAGACACCAATGGCATTTCGAAAGTTCGTTGACCGGGACGGGCATGAATGGGAAGTCCGACCCCGGACCCGGTCGGACTGGGACCTGTCGCCCTGCGGGAGCAATCCGCAGCTGGCCCGCAACGCACCCTCGCCAGGGTACGAGAAAGACCCGTTCGAGCTCAGCACCGAGGAACTCCAGAAGCTGCTCGACCAGGCCCCGATCCCGAAGCCCCGCGCCAAGAAATCTCCCTTTGGGGACTGAGACCATGAATAAACGAACCTTCGTGCGGACCGTAGGGGGCGGATCTCTCGGCCTTCTGTTCGGCGCCGAACGCCTGGCGGCCTACTCCAAGCTGGCCCCCGACCAGCTGGCACGGGATGAAGCATTCTGGGCCACGATTCGGGGCAAGTACCGCCTCAAGCCGGACTACATCAACCTTGAGAACGGCTACTACTCGATGCAGGCGGAAGAGGTGCTCGACGCCTTCATTGCCAAGGTTCGGGACATCAACCTGAGCGCCTCCTACTACATGCGAACCCGGCAATTCGACGACAAGCTGGCCGTCCGACGGCGCCTGGCGGCTATGGCCGGCTGTTCGGCCGACGAGCTGATCATCACCCGGAACACGACCGAGTCTCTGGATACGGTCATCGCCGGCTACGATTGGAAGCCGGGCGACGAAGCGATCATGGCCCGCCAGGACTATGGGGCGATGCTCGACATGTTTGGGCTCCAGGCCAAGCGGCACGGGATGGTCAATCGGATCGTGTCGCTTCCGATCGACCCGAAGTCGGATGCCGAGATCGTCGAACTCTACGCCAATGCCATCACGCCGCGAACCAAGCTCTTGATGGTGGCGCATATGGTGAACATTTCGGGGCAAATCCTCCCGGTTCGGAAGATTGCCGACCTGGCCCACCTGAAAGGCGTGGACGTGATGGTCGACGGGGCCCATGCCTTTGCCCAACTCGACTTCGCGATCCCTGCGTTGGGGGGTGACTACTACGGGGCCAGTCTCCACAAATGGCTGGGCACGCCGCTTGGGGCCGGGCTCCTCTATGTGCGAGCCGACAAGATCGCAGGGCTCTGGCCGATCTACGGCGACGCAGGGGCCGCCGATACCGATATCCGCAAACTGAACCATACCGGCACCCACCCGGTCCACACTGATCTCGCGATCATGAATGCGATCGATTTCCACGAGAGCATTGGGACGGTTCGTAAGGAGGCACGGCTCCGGTATTTGCAGAATTATTGGACCGACAAGGTCCGCGGGATGCCGCGAATCGTTCTGAACACGCCGACTGATCGCCACCGATCCTGCGCCATCGCCAACGTCGGGATCGAAGGTTTGAAGCCCGGGGAGCTGGCCAAGACGTTGCTCGACCGATATCGGGTCTGGACCGTGGCCATTGATACCGCCAACATCCAGGGCGTTCGGATCACCCCCCAGGTGTTCATCACGCCGGCCGATCTCGACCGGTTTGTCCTCGCGTTGAGAGAGCTCGCCGCCGGGTAACCCGCGATTCGCCTCCTGCTGATCCTGGTGCTCGGGGCTGGGTGCCAGCGACCGTCAGGAAGCCGGCTTGACGGCGGGAGTGATTCGCTTTATTGTATGAGAACGTCCGGGGAACGTCTTCATATAAAGAGCACCTATGGCTGATGAGACCCTGCCACTCCTCAAAGGCACCCTCGACCTCCTGGTGCTCAAAGCCCTTTCCTGGGGCCCCCAACACGGGTTTGCGCTGGCCCTCTGGCTCGAAGAACGAGCCGATGGTGAAATGAAGGTCGACGATAGCGCGCTCTACCATGCCCTTCACCGACTCGAAGGCCGCGAGTTGATCGAGGGATCCTGGGCCCAAACCGAAAAGGGGCGCCGGGCCCGCTACTACAAACTGACCGCCGCCGGAGCCAAGCAACTCCGCCATGAAGCCGCCACCTGGCAGCGGTACGCCCGAGTGGTTGAGGGCATTCTCGCGTTCTCGCCGCGGAAGGGGTGACGTCGATGAGTTGGCTTGGCCTCCGAAGCGCCTTTGAGCTCGCGGTCCGCCGGCTCCGCGACCCGGATCGCGAACTCAAGGCCGAACTCGATGCCCACGTTGCACTCAGAGTGGAGCATTTGATCGAGCAGGGGCGCTCGCCGGAGCAGGCCCGCCGCGAGGCACTAGAGCGGTTTGGCGATTTCGAGGGAACCCGGCACACGCTCGCCGTGTCGACGCGACAGCGGGAGGGACGGATCCGACGACTGGAGTGGTTCGGTTCGCTCCGGCAGGACGTGACCTTGGCCCTTCGTCAAGTCGCCCGGGCTCCGGGGTTCAGCCTCGTGTCGATCCTAACGCTGGGCCTTGGCGTTGGGCTGACCACGGCGGTGTTCGCCGCCATCGACGGTGTCCTGCTCCGTCCCCTGCCCTTCGCGGAGCCCGAACGCCTGGTGGGGTTGCAATCGGTCGATTCCGCCGGGAATCCGATCGTGGTCGTGTCGGCCGACAATTGGGACGACTGGCGCCGCGACAACCGGACCTTCAGCGCGATGGCCATCTACGCCACAATCCGAGTCGGGACAGCGGCCGAGGGGAGTGCCAATCGCACCACCGCCGCGATGGTTCCGGCCGAGTTCTTCCCGACTCTTCAACCGAAAATGGCGTGGGGCCGGCCGTTCAGTTCCGCCGAGGTGAGGGAGGGCGCGCCGGTCCTGGTGGTCGGGGAAGGTTATTGGCGGCGGTCGCTGGGCGGGCGGACCGACGCCGATCTCCGAGTCTTGGTCAACGGACGGCCCGCCACTGTCGTGGGGGTCGTCGCGTCCGGGCAGGAATTCCCCGGCGACGCGGAGTTGTGGATTCCCTACCGGCATCAGCAGCAAGGCGGGGGAGCGCGGAACAACATCAACTGGTTCAGCGTGGGCCGTCTCAACGCTGACGTGACCGTCGAGCAGGCCCGATCCGATCTCGGGCGAGTGGCCCGATCGATTCGCACGACCGAGCCGGTGGCGCTCTACTCGTACGGTGTCAACGTGGTTCCGCTCCGCGACCTCCTGGTCGGCGACAGCGCCTCGACGCTCGAGCTCCTGATGGGCGCCGTCATCCTGGTACTACTCATTGGGTGCGCCAACCTAGCCAGTGCCGGTCTGGCCCGGGGCGCCGCCCGACGGGGTGAGATGGCCGTTCGGATGGCATTGGGTGCCGGACGAAGCCGGGTGCTCCGACAAATCGTTGTCGAGCAGATGGTCTTTGCCCTCCTCGGCGGCCTTTTGGGTTGTGGACTCGCTTGGGCCCTCACTCGTTTCCTCTCGGTGGCAGCCGAGAGCGAGATCCCCCGGATCGAGAACATCGGGGTTGATCCGCGGGTCCTTGGATTTGGCCTGGTGGTGGCCGTCCTTTCCGGCCTGCTCACAGCGCTTTTCCCAGGATGGCAGGCGTCGAGGACCTCCCCGCAGGCCGCCATGGTCGACGGCGGCCGTAGTTCAAAGCGGTGGGGGCGAGGCCTTCCGGGTCACATGCTGGTTGGATTCGAGATCGCGATGGCGTTGATGTTGGTTGCCGGGGCCGGGCTGTTGATCCAGAGCCTCCGCACGGCGTTAGACCAGCCGCTAGGCTTCGAGACCAAGGGCGTCGTGACCGCGCCGGTTCTGCTTGCCACGCCGGATTACAACCGCCGAGCTCCGATCTTCGGATACTGGGACCGGATCGCGGCGACCCTCGGTACAATCCCTGGAGTTGAATCGGTCGGGTTCACCAACTCAGCCCCGCTCGGAATGGCGGCGACCGCCTTCATCGAGATCGCGGGGAAGGACCTGCCCGGAGCGGGGGCCGGCTTTCAGACGATCGGCGGGGCCTATTTTGAGGCGCTTGGCATTCCCCTGCTGGCCGGCCGGACCTTTGCGGCGAACGATGACACCAGTGGAGCTCGGGTCGCCATCATCAGCCGGCTGCTCGCCGACCGATACTTTGCAGGCGAGGATCCGCTGGGCGCTCAGATCCGAACCCCAGGCATGGAACCGACGATTTCGACCAGCGGGGGGCCGTGGGCCACGATTGTGGGCGTCGTCGGCGATGTCCGGCGATGGGGCCACGAGACGGAGCCCCGGCCTGAGATCTACCTGTCATACCGCCAGGCCACCTATTGGGCTCAGTCGCTCACCGCGATCGTCCGGGGGCGGCCTGGCGGCGCCACGCTCGCCAACGAGGTCAGAGCTCGGGCAGCCGCGATCGATCGGTCGATCCCCGTGGAGGTTGACCAGCTGGACGCGCAAGCCGACCGGCTGATGGCGCCCCGCCGGTTCTCGGTCCTCGTCCTAGGCACCTTCGGGTTTCTGGCCCTCGGCCTGGCGGCCATTGGGGTGTACGGGGTCCTGTCGTTCGCGGTGGCGCAGCGGAAGCAAGAGCTGGGGATTCGATCGGCGTTAGGGGCGAGCCGACACCAGCTCCTCCGGCAGGTCCTGGTCAGCGGCGGGTGGGTCATTGCCATCGGATTGCTCGCCGGACACCTGGGAGCGGCGCTGTTGGCGGCCGTAATCCGGGCTCAGCTCTTTGGGGTCGGCCCCCGCGATCCAACTGTCTTGGTGGTGGCAACGGTAACGATCGCCGGGATTGGCGCGCTGGCCGCGTGGCTCCCGGCTCGCCGGGCCGCCGCAACCGACCCCATGGTGATTCTCCGGAGGGGGTGACGGCCTGGAGCAACGGTGGTTGGGGCGATAGGTTACCCCGTCCCCACGAACTAGGCTCCATGGCAGGCGACACCCCGGTACCGGTCGACCGGCTGACCCGATTTTCCCAAGTCATCGGACGGTTCATTCCGGACGCGATGTCGACGGCGGTCTTGATGCTGGTCCTGCTGGCCGCCGCCGCGTTCCTCACCGGCAACTCCGCGACGACGGTGATGGACGCATTCTACCGCGGCCTCTGGATGTTGTTGCCGTTCACCATGCAAATGACCCTGATCCTGGTGCTGAGTTCAACGCTAGGATCAGCGCCGGTGTTTCGCCGCGTGGTGGCAAGGCTTTCCCGGATTCCCACCACCCGCGGCGGGGTGGTGGCGCTGGCCTGCTTTGTGGTGGCCTGTCTGGCGTATCTGTATTGGGGCCTGGCCGTCGCCTTAGGGCCGCTGGTCGCGATCTACTTTGCCCGGGAGGCCGAGCAAAAGGGGATCACGCTCGACTTCCCGTTTCTGCTGGCGACCATCACGGCGGCCGGCTCGGTGTGGCAGTACGGGCTGTCGTCAAGTGCCGCCCTGCTGATGAACACGCCGGGTCACTTCCTCGAGAAGCAAACCGGGTTGATGCCGCTGGCCACCACGATCTGGGCACCGGCCTCCCTGATCTTCATCGGGGTGTTTTTCGTGGCGGTCCTCATCGCCGCCAAATTCCTGAGCCCAAGTCGCCCGGATCCGCTGTCGAAGTTCCCCGACGCCTACCACCTGGCTGATCCGATCGTCGGGGCCAAGGCCGAGCCGATCTCGATCGCGAATCCGCCGACCCTATCGGACCGAGTGGAGCGGAGCTCGGTCCCGACCCTGCTCCTCTGTGGTGCCCTGGTCGGATGGGTGTACTACCACTTTTTCGTCAAAGGCGCCGGCCTCGAGCTCAACTCGCTCAATACGATCCTGCTGATCCTGGCGCTCCTGGTCCACCGGACGGTCAAGAACTTTACCAATGCCCTCCAAACCTCGATCCTCTCCTGCTGGCCGATCGTCGTGATGTACCATTTGTACGGAGGCGTGGCCGGCTTGATTCAGTTTACGACCGTGGGCGCCTCGTTCGCCGGCGCTTTTGCGGCGATCTCGACCCGCTACACCTTCCCCTTCTTGACGGCCCTTGCGTCGACCATCGTCGCGTCGTTCGTGCCCTCGAGCGGAGGCCAGTGGGTCATTCAGGGCTTCGTCACCAGCACCGCTGCCACCGAAGTTGGTGTTTCCGTCCAACGGGGCCTCTTGGCCGTGGGCATCGGCGACCAGATGGGCAACTTGATCACTCCGTTCTGGGCCGCGATCGGCGCCGGGATGGCCCGGATCGATTTCCGCCGTTTCATCGGCTACCAGTTTGCCTATGCCGCAATCTGGTTCGTTCTTGGGGTCCTGATGTTCACCTTCCTTCCGGCCTGAAATGACCGCGATCGAACGGTGCAGCCTGGGAACCGGACTCGAGATTTCTCGGATCGTCACGGGTCTCTGGCAAATTGCCGACATGGAGCGGGACGGCCGGGTACTTGATCTCGACGCCACGGCTCGGTCGATGGCGCCGTATGTCGCTGCTGGGCTCACGAGCTTCGACATGGCCGATCACTACGGCTCGGCCGAGTTGGTGGCGGGCCGGTTCCGAAGCGGAAGCACCTCCCCCGTTGAGCTCCTTACCAAATGGGTTCCAACGCCGGGGGCCGCCAGCCGGGAGGAAGTCCGGGCCGCGGTGGAGCGGGCCCTCGACCGGATGAAGATGCCGGCGCTCGACTTGCTCCAGTTCCACGCCTGGAACTATGCCGACCCGAGTTGGCTCGATCGGTTGTTTTGGCTCGACGAACTTCGCCACCAAGGCCTGATCCGACACCTCGGCCTCACGAATTTCGATACGGCCCACCTCAGGATCGTGGTCGGGTCGGGTATTCCGGTGGTGTCGAACCAAGTCTGCTTCTCGTTGCTCGACCAGCGCCCGGCCCGTGCGATGACGGCATTCTGTGAGGCTCATCACGTCAAGCTGCTTTGCTACGGAACGGTGGCGGGCGGCTACCTCACGGAACGATGGTTAGGCAAACCCTCCCCCGCGGTACCGGCCGATGCGACCTGGTCCGAAATGAAATACGGCCGGTTTGTGACGGAGACCGGAGGCTGGGCCCGGTTGCAGGGATTGCTGACGGCCCTCAGTGGGGTGGCCGGCCGGCACGGCGTGTCGATGGCGAATGTGGCCAGCCGGTACATCCTCGACCAGGCGGGGGTCGGCGCGGTCATCATCGGGGCTCGGTTAGCGCAGTCGAGCCACCTGGAGGACAACCTCCGGGTCTTCGGCCTCAGGTTGACCGAGGCCGATCAGGCCGAACTCGGCGTGGCGCTCTCTGGCCTGACGCCGATCCCCGGCGATTCCGGCGACGAGTACCGGAAGCCGCCGTTCCTCACCGCCTCGGGTGACCTGAGCCACCACGTCAGCGAGTTTCCGCTGCCCTACCCTACTCGGCCCGGCGTGGCCGGCAAGACCCTGGCGCTCTCGGGAACCAGCTGGGAGACGATGGCGGGATACTCCCGAGCGGTTCGGATCGGCAATCGGATCCTGGTGAGCGGTACCACCGCCAGCCATGGCGATCGGCTGATCGGCGGCGAGGACCCGGCGGCCCAAGCTCATTTCGTGTTCGACAAGATCGAAGGCGCGATCCAGTCCTTGGGCGGACGCCTCGACCAGGTCGTTCGGACCCGAGTGTTTGTCAGAGACGTTGCTGATTGGGAACCGATCGCCCGGGCCCACGGCGAACGATTTGTTGCTATCCAACCGGCCAACACCCTGATCCGAGCCGAGTTGATTGGCGAGGAGTTTCGGGTTGAAATTGAAGCTGAAGCGATCGTCGACTCTGCCTAACTGCTAAGGATGTGCGCCCAATGACGACCCGATGGATCCCCGCCCTTGCTCTTATAGTGCTCGCAACCCGAGCCGGTGCTCAACAGAAGCTGAAGGTCTATATCTCGGTCGATATGGAGGGCATTGCCGGGGTCGTGTCGAACGCTCAGGCCGGCGGGGCCGACTACGAGTGGGCCCGGCCCTTGATGTTGGCCGAGACCAACGCGGCGATCGCGGGAGCATTCGAGGCCGGCGCGTCGGAAGTCGTGGTCAACGACGGTCACGGTAGTCACACCAATCTCCGGGCTGACCTCCTCGACCGCCGGGCCACCCTCATCACCGGCAGCCCAAAACCGATGGGGATGGTCGAAGGGCTCGATGGGACCTTCGATGCCGTGGTCCTCATCGGATACCATGGACACGCCAATCAGGTTGACGCGGTCATGGGCCACACCTACAGCCACGCGCTTCGTCACGTCCTGATCAACGGACGCGAGGTCGGTGAGTACGGAACCGCGGGGATGGTGGCCGGGTACTACAAGGTACCGGTGGCCTTCGTCTCGGGCGACCGAGTCTTCGCCGAAGAAGCTAGGAAGTTCTTCCCCGGCGTCGAGGCGCTGGCGGTGAAGGAAGGGATTGGGTTTACCGCGGCCAAGACCCTCCACCCGACGGTTGCCAGAGAGAGGATTACCGCGGGCGTTAGGGTAGCACTCGGGCGGCGGTCCCAGATGACGCCGATGTCGATTGCCGCGCCCGTTACCCTTCAGGTGGAACTCAGCATTGCCTCGGATGCCGACGCCGTGATGTTCGTTCCGGGGATGGAACGGGTCGATGGGACGACGGTTCGATACCGGGCGGCCGATGCGCTGGCGGCCTACAAGATCTCCCGGCTGATCCGAATGCTGGCGAGGAACTGACGGCGGTGTCTCGCCCTTTGGCGGTAGGGGTGGTGGTTGCGATCGTCTATGCGGCTTTGGCGGCCCTCCACGTCTACTGGGCAGTTGGCGGCCTGGGTCTAGGCTCGGCGGCGGTCATCCCTACCGACGGCGGACGGCCGTTGGGTTCGCCGAGCCGCTTAGCCACGATCGCGGTCGCCGCGGCACTCGCTGCGGCCTCGGTCACCGTCCTGCTTCGCGTCGGTTTGTTGTCGGGACCGGTCCCGCCGGGTTGGGTCCGGGCCGCCACCTTCGTCCTCGGGGCCGTCTTCATCCTCAGGGCAATCGGAGACTTTCACTGGGTCGGGTTTTTCAAGACCGTGCGGACGACCCAGTTTGCCGTCAACGACACCCGTTTCTACTCACCGCTCTGCGTGGCGTTGGGCCTCACGGTCCTGTGGTTAGCCTCGACGCGGATCGTCCTCCCGGTGCGGCCTCCCACTAGCTAACTCGCGGCCCGAGGGCCTCGCGCGAGCCGCCACACCATGAAGCCGAGCCCCGCCACGCCGGCCAACAGCACCGTCCACAGCAGCCAGGGCCTCAGGGCCGCCCGCTTCCGCTGTGATTCCTCGGCCGCTGCGACCGAGGCCACCTCACTCCAGTCGCCCAGTGTCGCTCGGCCAAACCGGGCTCGTTCCTCCGCCAGCATTGGCACGAGCGTTCCGACCGGGAGGGCGCTCGACAGCGCGGTACTCGACCCCGCCATCAACCGGAACGGCGGCTGGCCCTGAGTGGCGAACACCAAGCTCGCCAAGGAAGCCCGGACCACGAGTTTGGTTTGGCCGGCGTCGAGAGCCGCGGCGCGAGCATCGGGAACGACTCTCAGGTATCGAATCCTGGCCTGCAGGGTCATCGGCGGCGACAGGCTGGCCTCCGCGCTGCCGCGCTCGAGACGGTAAAACACCCCGGCGCCGATTTCTGTCCAGGGCTGGTCTGGGCGGATCCGGCCTTGGATCCGGACTGGGGCGACCCGAGTTCCCGGGGCCAACCGGAGATCGATCTCGACGAGTGGCAATGCTCCCCCCAGATCGAATTGGAGGGCGCCGGCCGTATCGGCCGTGGCACTGAACTCCAATTCCGTCGCCGGATCGAGCGCCACGTCGCGACGGGCGGCGGCAATCACCTTGGCGCCGGTCAGAGCCGGCGCGGCCGCGGCATCGGCCCACACCAAGCGGACAAACCTTCCCCCGTCACTCGGCAACCGAATCAGGGTTTGGGTCAACGGCCCCGACGCCGACGCCAGCGCCATCAACTGGCCGCTTCCTCCGTCACGCCACGTCGTCAAGTCGCTACTGGTCTCAAATCCAAAGGTCGCGCTAAACTCCGCCGGACCGGACCATTGCATCCGAAGCGCATGGGGCGACGGATCTTCCCTGGCGCGCTCACCCAGATCGATCAACCAGCCTCCGGACCGCTGGTTGGGCTCAGTCGGCGGCGACGCGGCGCCTTTTCGGGTGACGTTGATCCGATCACCCTCGACCGTGACCTCGACCGGAGACTGCCAGGATCCGTTAGGCGCCGGCCGAGCCGGCAATGGATACAACACCGCGTCACGCCGTTGTTCGACGCTCTCGGGTTCGGCCACTCGGGGGGCCAGGATCGCAAACGGAACCGGGTCGTTTCGGCCGTCGACCACTCGAAGGTCCTCGAAGCTGGGTTGTTGAATCCGGGCGTAGGCACCCACCGGAAGTCCGAGTTGGACAAAGGCGGCCGACTTCTCGACCTCGATCGGCGCCGTGTGCCGATACCCTGTCTCACCTCCGCAGGCGAGCAGGATCGTCAATCCAGCCAGCCACGCATCACGCGTCTTCATGGCGTTTCCCTTTTGCTCGGTAGCGGTGCCACGTAGCCGATCACCAACATCAGCACCCCGACGCCGATGAACGAAATGATCCGGGTCACGGTACCGGTCGCGGACAAATCCACCAGCAACAACTTGAGCACGACCGCCGCGAGCAGCGCGGCACCGACCATCCATGGCAGCCGCATGGCCCGCCGAGCCGACCACCACATCAGCACCAGGGCGGTGACGGTCCACAGCAGCGTGATTCCCGTCTGTACCGCGAGGGAGTTGGTCCAGGCGTCGAATGCAAACGGGACGTCGCCATAGTGGAAAAAGGCCCGGATCAAGATGGCGTTGAGCCACCAAAAGCCGGCGCCGCCGAGCAATGCCGTTGTGAAACCTGGTCGGGCCACCGACGAGCCCGCCTCGCTCCGACTCCAGAGCCAGATCGCGAGCAGGGCAACGCCCACGCCGAGGTCGAGCGGGTTGACCAGCGGCAGATGTGGCAGCGGCAGGGCTGAACCGTTCGACGCCCAGTTGGCCAGCACCGTCCAGAGCAGCAGCCCCGCCGCCAGTACCGCGCTTGCCCCCGACTGATAGGCCGCCGGGGCCGCACTCATCGGCCACCGTCGGCCCGTGGCGGGCCGGGGCAACCACATCAGCAACGCGGCCGGAGCCACCAACCAACCAAGCCACGGCCAGGCACTGGCCGGATCGCCCCAGCCTGCGGTGATGGCCCGGCCCTCGAGGGCGCCGAAACCGACCAGGACCAGGACGCCAAGCGCGTGGACGAGGCTACGAGCCCAGGCCGGCCAATCGGCCGCCAGTTTCCAGAGGATCACGCCGTGCGTTACCAGCGCGAGCGACCAGGCCCACCAGCCGCCGCTCTCGGTTGGCCGGGAGAGCGTGATAGCGGCGATCAAGATCCCGAACCCGTGCAGGGGAGCGTGGAGCACCGGGGGCAGTCCGACCCGTGGCCACTCAAACCGAGTCGAGAGCCCGGCATAGAGAAGCGCGATGCCGCTGAAGACCGCCAACCACTCGGCGAGATTGTTACCCGGGAGAAACGCGTTGATCTGCACGGCGGCCGCCACCACCAGCCAGAGGGTTCCCCAGGCAATCAACGCCGGCTCGGCGGCGGCTTCGAGTGTGGCCATAGCTCGCGACGCCGAGGTGGATTGGTCGGCGACCTTCGGAACGGATCGCTTGACGAACAAGGCGGCCGCGAGGGAGGCGGCGGCGGCCATCAGTGCGTTGAAGAAGGTGGCGTTGAAGAAGGCGGTCGGCAAACCGTAGCGGTTCTGGGCCATCATCATCGCGCCGCCCGCCATCAGCAGCAGGAGATAGCCAAACACTCGAGGCATCCCGCGTGATTGACGAAACCCGAGCCACACGAGGCCGGCGCCCTCGAGGGCCCAGGCGCCCGCGGTGCTGCGAGCGTCGAGCGCAAACGGAATAACGAGGGTCAGAAACACGGTCCCGATGGCCAAGCTGGCTTCGAAGGCCACCGCCATCCGGGGCCGGGATCGAACCCTGGTGGCCAGTGCCACGTAAAACCCCGCCAACACGAGGGCCGAGATGGCGGTTCCGTACTGGGTGTGGCCAACCAGACCATACTGGAGAGCGAAGGTGATGGTCGGGAGACCAAACAGGAGGCTGCCGTTGACCCAGGTATCGGCCCGACTTGCCGGGGGCTGCCCTTCCCGACCCGGTCGCGCCGGCATCAGCATGATCGCGGCGAACAGGACGAAGAAGCCGATCAGGAAACCTTGGCCGCTGGCATAGTACTCCGGCTGGTATTTGAGGACCCCCCAAGCCGTGCCAACGACGAAGGTCCCGAAAAAGCCGATCAGGTTGAGTGAACGCCAGGTTCGGTTCCAGGCCACCGCCGCAATCCCGAGATCAAGGACGAGATAGTAGCTGAACAGCGCGATGTGATTGCCACTGCCGGTCGACACGAGGAGCGGCGTCGCGAACCCTCCGAGGGCCCCGATCACGGCCAGGGAGCGGGAATCCTGCAAGACCGCCAGAGCGGCCGCGAGCGCCGCCACGAGCACCATCATCGCGAAGACCGGTCCCACCGCCAGAACGCCGTAAAATCGAAACGCGACAAACAGCGTGAGGTAGAGGATGGCCACCGCCCCGCCCTGGAGGACTTGGGCATACCCGGCCCGGCGATGGCGAAGGCGCCAGCCCAACCCGAGAAGCGCCACCGCCACCGTGGCGATGATGGCGAGCCGAACTTCGATCGGCACCTGAATGTGCTCGCTCGCGAATTTGGCGAGAAACGCCAGGCCGATAAAGAGGATGCCGACTCCGGCTTTGACGATCGTGTTCCCACCGAACAGCCATTGCTTGACGGGGGCGAGCCAGTCCGGCCGAGGTGTCGGGGGTACCGTCGGCTCGGCAACCGTGGGGGGAGCAACCTCCGCCGCCAACCGCGCGGCGGGCTCGGGCTCCATGGCGGCCACCGGAGTGGGCCGGGGGATCGGTCGAGCCCGAACCGGTTCCGGTGGTTCGGGCGAATCCGCTGGAGCTCGGGGTGGTTGCTCAACGCCGACTCGGGGCCGGTCCGGCTTGAGGGGCTCGGTCCTGAGCTGCTGTTGGAGTTTCGCGACCACCGCCTCTTGACGGAACGAACGAAGCAGAAGCCACCCGAGGGCGGCGCCGCCGAGCACGCTGAAGCCGTCCCGCATGGCCGCGCCGACGATGCCGCCAATGATGATTGCCACGAAAGCGGGCACAGAAGCCTTTTGGTTAGCTCATTGGATCGAAGCGCCAAGCGGAACGAATCGGCCATCATCGATTCGGCCCCGACTGACCCGATAGACCACGATGCCGGAGGGTAGCGACAAGCCTTGGCCACCACTCGGGCCGATGACGGCAGCCGTCTGATAGAACCGGGTCGGCACCCCTTCGTACTTGAGTTGCTCTCGAACGTGCATGTGGCCGCCCAATGCCATCGGAAACGGGTGGCCCTTGATCCGGGCAATCACTTCACCGGCATTGGCCACCGTATGCCGGAAGTTGGTCTTTCCATTCACGGTCATCGGGGTGGCGGCCGGCGGCCCGTCCCTGAATCCATTGATGGTCTCTACGGCCGTGAAGAACGGGATGTGGTTGAAGGTGACGACCGGCGTCTTGGCCGGGACGACCGCCAGATCGCGAGCGAGCCACTCCATTTGAACGCTGTCGACATGGCCGTAGTAGGACTGGTCGTCGATGTCGGCGGTATTGAGGCCGACGAAGTGAATCCCACCGTAATCGAACGAGTAGTAGTCCGGGCCGCGGTAGTGGCGATACATGACCCGCCCGTAGAGCGGATGGTCGGCGCCGACGTGCGACTTGTCCCGTTCAATTCCAAAAATCTCGTGGTTCCCAGGCACGGTATAGAGGAGACCCTTGAACCGGGCGGCTTCGGCCTGGAACAGGTCGTAGTATCCGGTGGCCTCAGCTTCTGGAACGCGGAGCGCATCCCGCACCAAATCGCCGGTGATGATCGTAAAGCTTGGGCGAATCGAGTCGACCAGCGCCCGGAGTCGGGCGGTCCGCGGTTGGCTCGCCGGACTGATATGGGTGTCCGAGGCGTGGATGAATTGGAACACGGCCGGAACCGGAACCCGCTGAAGGGGGAAATCGACCGGCCCAGTTCCTTCGCCAACCGATTTCCAGAAAGGCCCGACCGACTGGAACCCACTCGGCACCGTCACGAAGACGACGCCAAACCCAGAAGCCCCGTCGATTCGAAACGAGCCATCGGGACCGGTGGTCACCACCTGGACTTGATCCGAAACCGCCACGCCCGCAATCCCACGCTCGCCGGCATCACGCCGGCCGTTGCGGTTCTGGTCAAGGAAGACGACGCCATTCGGGTCTGGCATCGCCGCGAGCGCCAGCGCCAGGAGCGTTGATAGCATATGGTCGGAACCTAAGCGGTGAAAGCGAGGAGTTGTAGCGAAACGGTACCGCGCGACGCGAGTCACTTCTTATGCTGGCACGGGTCACTCCGACCCATTCTAGCGCATCGATGTTGCCGATGAAAGAGTTACGCTCCCCGGCTTGACGAACGCGCCGATGACGTTGTCCTCGCTGGCGGCATTGATTCGGAATGGGGACACATCCGTCAACGCTGACACGGTGGCCAATGCGCCCGGGGAAATCCGGGGCCAGGCTGGTGGCGAAGCAGCCCCGGTGGGTCCTGCGTTCCCCACCCATTCATGACGGCGACGGTCGTCGTGGAATAGAAGCCGCCACGGCGGGAGTCATTCAGCGTCGAGTCGCTCCCGTCTGCAGTGATGCGGGTCCGCCGCAGGTTGAGTTCGGGCCCCGCCCCTGGCATGTAAAGCACCAAGCCCCAAGGGGTTGTGAATCGTGGATCCGATCGCCGGGCTAGCGCAAGTCTTGCGGTAGGGCGTATACTCGCCAACGATCTCGATGAATCAGACAACCACCTGGCCTCCGGCACGCGCCCCAAAGACGGCTGCTCTCACGAGCAGCCACCGCGACCTGCTGTTCGAGAATGGCGTGAGCGCGGCGGCGCAAAGTGACGCCCGACTGATCAGTTTCGAGACCGAACAACTGCCTGGCGGGCTTCCTGGAGGCATCGCCATCGCGGTACCCGATCGGGACCGACCGGTCGCGACCATCCGGCTCTACCCCGATCCCGATCCGTTCGCAGCCGAGCCGATCGACCTGGCGCAGTTCGACCCGAGTGCCGCCGGCGGAGTGGACGTCGACGGCCGTCGCACCCTGCTCCCGATTCCATTGGTGGTTCGATCGGCGACTGGGAAGCCGGGTCCGGTGCTGGTCGCGACTCACGACCTGTGGGCACTGGCCATCGCGTCCCAGACGGGGCTCTCAGTGGTCTCGTCTTGTGGTGACCTCCTGGTGGAGCAGGCGGCCCGAGTCGCCGCCGAATTGGCCAACGGCGAACCGGTTATTCTGCTCCCATATTTCGGGGTACCCCTGCAGCGGGCTGGGGTGCGTCGCCTAACGGCAGCGGCCGGGCTCTTCTCGCCGCAGGTCCGCATTGCATCGTGGACCGGGCGTTCGATCGCCGGAAGGGCGCCGCCTCAGATCGCGACGACCCACCGGGCTCGGCCCGGCGGCCTCTGGGGCGGAACGTCGCTCCTCGCTCCCGGGCCCGCGACCCTCAGCCGCGAAGGCCTTGGAGCGGTCGCCGCCGAGATCGTCGGCAGCCTGATCAGCTCGACCATTGCCACCGTCGCCACTCGTTATTGGCCGGTCCCGCCGCCACGGACACCTAACGAGGGCGGCCACGCGGATCTGTTCGAAGCGGCGGAGGACATCGCCGAGCTCGCCGCCCCGCATGGGGCCCAGGCCGCGCTTCTCGGGGGAATGGCCGTTGATGCCTTGGTCGGACACCCGGTCCGGCCACGCAAGGACGTCGACCTTGGGCTGGCTGGCGGCCCGCCGGACGCGCTGGAACGGGTGACCGGAGATCTCGTCGCTCGAGGCTTTGAGATCCTCTACCGACGGACCCGGTTTCAAACCGTCCTTTGCCGGGGCCTTGTCACCGTCGACCTCTACCGGTTGAACGAAGGCCCCGCCGGGACGCTCTGTTTCGCCAGCCGAACGGCCTGGGTCGCCTTCAGCTCGGCGGACTGGCTCTCGGATGTCCGCCCCGGGAACGCGGCGCTTCGAACCATCGCGCCCGTCCTGTTGTACTACATGAAGTTGTCCAAGGTGTCGCGGAGCATCAGCACGTTGCATCTGGCCTCCTATTGGGATGGATCGCGGCCCGATCGCGTCGATCTGGCTGCGATCCGGCCGTTCGTTGATCCCGCCGAGCTCGCCTTGCGGATCAGCACCGGGGCCCTTCAGCAAGCCCGAGTATCGACCTTCACCCTAACGCCGTGGCCACACTGGCGATCGCTGGTGAACCGACTCGCCGGCCGAGGACCCAGGACGCCACCGCCGTGAGTACCGGCCTCTCCCGCCGCGGCTTCCTGATCGCCACGGCGGCGGTCGGCGGTGGTCTGGCGTTGACCATCGGCCTGCGGCGGACCCGCCGGCGCGGCGACCCACCAGCCCGATCAAGTCCCTTCGCCTGGCTGCGAATCGCCCAGGACGGAACTGTCACGATCCAACTCGATCGGACCGAGATGGGCCAGGGGGTGACGACGGCTTTGTCGATGGTGCTCGCGGAGGAACTCGGGGTCGGCTGGAACGCCGTCCGAGTCGGCCCCGTGGTCGACGACCCGGCTGGGTGGAGCCGGCCCGTCGAGACGGGGGCCAGTCGGAGCGTCCGCCAGTCGGTCGAGTTGCTGAAACATGCCGGCGCGGCCGCACGGGAGATGTTGATCGCCGCGGCGGCGGCCCAGTGGTCGGTGGCCTCCTCGTCATGTCAGGTGATCGAAGGAGTGATTCACCATCCCGCCTCGGGCCGGAGCCTGAGTTTCGGCTCCATCGCGGAACGGGCCGCCGCCCTCGAGCCACCGACCGCCCCATTGCTCGTCCCTGCCCATCGATATCGCCTGCTCGGCAAAGGGCTGCCCCGGCTCGACACCAACGCCAAAGTGACCGGCCAGGCGCGGTACGGGATCGACGTTAGGCTCCCGGGCATGCTGGTGGCCTCGGTCGAACGCTCGCCCGTCCCTCTGGGCAACGTCCGGCGGGTCGACGCCAACACGACCCTCGCAATGCCCGGCGTTCGCCAGGTCATCACCCTCCCGGCGCTCGGGCGTACCAAAGGGAGGCGCGGGGCGTGGCGCACCTACACCGAAGCCGGTGTGGCCGTCCTGGCCGATGACTATTGGAGCGCCCTCAAGGGGCGCCAGGCGCTGGCAATCGAGTGGGAAGATCCCGAGGCCGCTCAGCTGAGCACGATTGATCTGCGAGCCCGACTCGCCAGCGGGGCCGCTCGTCCCGGCACCGTCGCCCGTCACACCGGCGCCGGCGCCGCGACTCTGGCTGCTGCAGCCGATCGGCTCGAGGCGGTCTACGAAACACCGCTGCTCCATCATGCGACCCTGGAGCCCATGAACGCCACCGCCGATGTCCGCGCGGATGGGTGCGACGTCTGGGCCCCGATGCAGAAGCAAACCGAGGCCCAGCGGGTGGCCGCCGCCGTGAGCGGCCTGCCGATCGAACGGGTCCGAGTCCATACCACCGAACTGGGCGGAGGGTTTGGACGGCGACAAGAGAACGACTTCGTTGCCGAAGCCGTCCACCTTTCGCGCGAGGCCGGCCGCCCGGTGAAGGTGATTTGGTCGCGCGAGGACGACACCCGCCACGGGTTCTACCGACCAGCGACCCGCCACCATCTAACGGCCGCGTTGAGCGCCGCTGGGGAACTGGTCGGGTGGACCCACCACGTGGTGGGTCTGTCGATCGCCGAGTGGAAGTTCAACTATGCCGCCGACGAGATCGATCCCTGGCTGGTCGAGGGCGCGGCCGACCTCCCCTATGGAATTCCCAACATCCGGGTCGATCAGACCATCGTCGAGTATCCGATCCCACGAGGGTTCCACCGCTCAACGGGGGCATCGCACAATTGCTACGTGACCGAGTGTTTCATCGATGAGGTGGCCACGTTCGCTCAACGCGACCCCTACCAGTTCCGCCGCGCCCTTCTAGCGGACGAACCGCGAATCCTGGCAACCCTCGACCTGGCAGCCGAGCGGGCGGGATGGAGTAGCCCGGTGGCCCCGGGCATGGGGCGAGGCTTGGCGGTCGTTCGCTATTCTGGGTCGATCGTGGCGATGGTCTGCGAGGCGGCGGTCCAGCCTGGCGCCCATCCGGTCGCGAAGCGATTCGTCTGCGCCATCGATTGCGGGCCGCCAATCAATCCCGATATCATCGCGGCCCAGATTGAGGGAAGTATCGTCGACGGATTGTCCGCGGCCCTGTATGGAGCGGTCGACATCGACCACGGCAGAGTCCGCCAGAGCAACTTTCACGATTATCGAGTCCTCCGGCTTCCGACGATGCCGATCGTCGAAGTCCACATCGTCCCGAGTCCTCATCCAGCCGGCGGAGTCGGCGAACTCGCCGTCGCCGCCGCGATACCGGCGTTCTGCAACGCGGTGCTCGCGGCGACGGGGCAGCCGATTCGGAGCCTCCCGATCGAGGTTTAGGGGCCGGAGGGGCTCGGTGGAATCCGGGAGCGGACGTGGGGGGCCAAGAGGGTTGGGTCCGCGCTGGCTTCCGCCAGGAGGCGACCCGCTTCGGTGCTGCGACCTAGGGCAGCGAGGATCTTGGCCCGATGGAACGTCATCGTCGGACTGGGGGCCCCCCAACGGAGGCTCCGGTCGGATGCGACAACAGCCGCCGCCATTTCACCCCGCCGGTAATGGACCCACGCCAGGAGATCGTGTGATTCGTTGGTCGGCCGTCGGGCCACTTCCCGGGTCGCGATCGCCAAGGCCGTGTCGAGCGCGACGGGATCACCGCGCTCGGCGTGAAAGAGGGCCAAGACATTGCCGAAGAGGGCCTCGTTCTCAGGGACGCCTGCGATGGCGAGGAACCGCCGCTCCGCAAGGGCGGCCGAGTCCGGCCGGCCAAGGCGGCTATAGGCTTCGGCGACCCGCAGATACAAGTCCGGATGGGCGTCGGACCGAATCGCCGAGAACCGATCGAGTGCCTCTCGAAACCGGCCCCGCGCCAGGGCCAAGTTCGCCAAGCCCTCCACCCCGCCCCGGTTGCCCGGATCGAGTTCGAGCACCCGCCGAAAGATCGCGTCGGCCGCGTCGAGCCCTCGGAGCGAGTGGGTCATCCCGGCGGCCTGGCCCAGGCACCAGGCGATCGCCTGAGCGGGCGCGTCGGTTCGTTCCAACTCCCGGCAAGCATCCGTCATCAAGTTGAGGGCCGTTTCGGTCCGACCCTGGGCATCGAGCCAGAGGGCACGGCGAGCCAACCCAGCCACGGAGCCTTGGTCGATCCGGGTCGCGGCGGCGTCGGCCTGGTCGTACCGGCCGCCGGCAATGGCGGCTTCGAGCAGGGTCCCCCGGGCCTCGGCCGAGCCGGTGTCAGCGGCGACCGCTCGTTCGGCCGCCTCGAGCGCGGGACCGAACTTGTGCTGCATTAGATAGATGCCGGAAAGACGGGCTAGGCCGGCACTGGTATCGGCGGCGAGCGACAAGCTCGAGGCGGCCAACGACTCGGCCCGCTTCAGGTCGGCGAGGTCGGCCGTCTGGCCGAATCGCATGATCAGCCGCCCGACCAACTGGCCCTTCAGCACCGGGTCTCGGGGGTCTCGGGCCAAGGAGGCTTCGAGGAAGTCGATGGCGCCGGTCAGTCGGGCCGCATCGAGTCGCGGCTCCGCGTCGCTGGCCGGGGCCGGGCGAGTCAACCACTCGCCGAGCCCAAGCAGGGTCGCCATGACAACGAAGACAGCAACCAGGGACCGCCTCATCGATGCGGTCCGGCCAGGTAGGGGAACTGAGACCGAAACGGCATGTCGTTCTGGTCGACATGATCATCGTTGAGAGCGGCATTGGCCCCGAAGATCAGCCCGAGTTCCGCGGTGATCACGTCGTCTGCCAGCTGCCTGCCGTTCAGGAAGCCGGCGGTTGAGCGGGTATCGAACGGGATGATGTCGGGCAACAGGGCGGCCGCCAGGCCGCTCGGGTTCGGGTGGCCGAAGGCGGTCAACACACCGATGACATCGCCGGAATAGACCGCCCGGTCATTGGCCGGTTCCGCCGTGTTGTAGGCATCTTTCTTCGAGGACGGAATGAAGACGGTCGCGACGGCGGGGAGGCCCATCCGGTCGATTTGGATGAACTGGGCCTGTTGAAAACGAAGCTCCGGATCGACTTCGGTCGCGGGACTGGTGATCGACTCGGAATCGGAGCACGCGGCCACCACCAGGATGGCCAGGGGAGCGAACCTACGGATCGAAAGAGGCATTGGTGAATTCCTCAGTTATTTGGAACGGTGAGGGACTGGGGCCGGCTGGTCGTAGCCCAGACGCCGATCTTCGGATTGGAGCCGAGCAAGGAGGAGGGCAGCTCAACGACGAAGGCCAGGGTGTTGACGCCGGTAAAGGTATCGATTCCCGGATTCCGGAACGAGCTCGCCTGTCCGCCCACGACGGCCCGGAACTGGGTTAGATCGAAGAAGAACGGATCGTCGCGAAGCCCCGCGAAGATCGTGATGCCGTTGTCCTGTTCGGTGATTGTCTCGGTGCCGGTCGAGACCCGGACCTTGAGTTTTGGCACTAGCCCGTTGTCGTCGCGGTTCGGGAGCAGCCGGGTCACCGCGCCGGTCTGTCTCGGTATGCCCGGGCCAAAGACGCGCATCCATTGGCGCGATCCTCGACTGACGGGGATACCCTGGATAACGAGGTCCTCGACCGCATCGCCGTTGGTGTCGATCTTGAACTGGTAGATCGCGTCCGGCTCGAAGTACCGGGTCCCGTTTTCAGCCGGCGTCACGAACGGCGACACCGTCATGGCGAGCACCGTGTGGTTCGGATTGCTGGGGCTTTGGAATACATAGACGTCGTTGATATCAACGCTGGGGTTGTTGGTGAGCAGCGTGCTGTCGCGGTGGTCTGCGGCCCGGATCGCGACTACCGTCGCGAGCGAACCGATCACCGCTACCGCCAAGCCGCCGGCCAACCGGCGCCGGACCCGAGTGACGAACATGTCCTACCTCCTCTGACAGGTTTTCTTGGAATGAGGCGAGGGCCTCGGCCGTCACACCCGTGATGCGCGTGACAGACAGGCTACGCGCCCGGCTCGAAATCGGATTGGTCGGCCGGAGAACGCAGAAACCGCCCCCGGCGCCGACGGGCACCGGGGGCGGCGGCGAAGCTGCCCGAGTGGTCCTACTTGATCGCGATCTTGCTCTTCATCGGCGGTTCTGTCTTGGGAAGCCGGACGGTCAGAATCCCGTCGTTGTACAGGGCCTCGATCTTCGCCTCCTGGACGACGCCCGGAAGTCGGAGCGTTCGGGCAAACCGGCCTTCGAGCCGTTCCTCCCACAGGAAGTCCTCGCCCTTCTCTTCTTTGCGAAGCTCCCTTTTCCCACTGATCGTGAGGAGGTTGCCGTCCAGATTCACATCGAGATCATCTCGGGCAACGCCCGGGATCTCCATCCGCACCACATACTCCTTCGGGTTCTCCGAAAAGTCGAGCGCGGGTTCCCACAATCCCTCAGGGGTCGTGCGCGGGGCCGGCCAGGTCGCCGGACCGAGGAACCGATCGAAGAACCGATCAAACTCCTTGAGGGGGGCAACGGGTGGAGCCACTTTCATGATTCTCATACCTACCTCCTTGCCTCGCGTCGAGGCGGCTGGATTCCCTTCCTCAAGTCACAAAATCGCACTCCGGCACTCAAGGGATGGTGAAAGGAGGCTGAAGGCTCATTCAGAGCTCGGCTTGAGCGCTGTGTGAAGCCACCTTCAGGCCGCGTTCAAGCGAGCTTGCCCCCGGCGAGTCGACTTTGGGTCATGACCATAGCCCCTCCGCCGACCGAGCCGGTGTTCTCTGCCAGGGAACTGTCGAAGACCTTCATCTCGGCGACGTCAAAGTGGCCGCCCTCCGCCAGGTCGATCTCGAGTTGTACCGGGGCGAGTTGGTGGTGATTCTGGGGCCATCGGGAAGCGGCAAATCCACCCTCCTCAACATCCTCGGCGGGCTCGACCTCCCGACCACCGGCCGGGTCCGGTTCCTCGATCACGACCTCGCGACGGACGATGATCGGGAACTCACTCGGTTCCGCCGCGAACCCGTCGGGTTCGTGTTCCAGTTCTACAACCTGATTCCGAGCCTCACGGCTCGTGAGAACGTGGAGCTGGTTACCGAACTGTCCGACCGCTCGATGACGGCCGAGGCCGCGCTCGCAATGGTCGGGATGTCGGAACGGCTCGATCATTTTCCGTCCCAACTTTCCGGGGGTGAGCAGCAACCGGTCGCGATCGCCCGGGCGATCGCCAAGCGGCCGGACGTGCTTCTCTGCGATGAGCCCACCGGCGCCCTCGACTTCGAAACCGGGGGTCGTCGTCCTCGAGGCACTGCTCGGGGTGAATCTGTCGCTCGGGGCCACCACGGTCATCATTACCCACAACGCCGCCATCGCGCAGATGGCCGACCGGGTCATCCGGATGCGGAGTGGTGGCATCACCGCGATCGAACGCAATGCCGTCCGGCGGCCACCACGGGAATTGGAGTGGTGAGTTGAGCCTCCTCGCCACCAAGCTCCGGCGGGATCTCTGGCACTACCGCGGCCAGGTCATCGCGACCACCCTGATGATGGCCGCGGGCATTGCCCTGTTCGTCTCGATGCGAAGTATGCGGAACTTCCTTCGGGACTCCCAGGCCGACTACTACCAGCAGTATCGATTCGCCGACCTATTCGTCTCGGTTCGGCGGGCGCCCCGCTCGGTCGGGCCCGAGCTGGCCGCCATCCCAGGCATCTCACGGGTGGAGCCCCGAATCGTCGCTGAAGTTGTGATGGATGTTGCTGGTGCCCGTGACCTGGTCACCGCGCGGATGGTCTCGATTCCCGACCGGCCGGCCGAGAACCTCAACCGGGTCCATCTCTTAGGCGGCAGCTACCCTGACGCGACCCGGGAAGCACAGGTCATCGCCAGCGGCGCGTTTGCAAGGGCCCATCGGCTGTCGATCGGCGACACCTTGAATGCGGTCGTCAACGGGAAGCGGGAACCGCTAATCGTCGCGGCCATCGGACAGTCACCCGAGTTCGTCTACGAGATTCGCGGCGGAGGGGCCGATTTCCTTCCGGACGCTCGGCGGTTTGGGGTTCTCTGGGTTCCCGAACGAGTGATGACGGCCGCCTTCGACATGGCCGGCGCCACCAACGACCTGGTGATGGCCCTCGAACGAACCGGCAACCAGAAGGACGTGATCGTCCAGGTTGACCGGGTCCTGGAGCAGTGGGGCGGTCTCGGCGCCTACGGGCGCGAGGAACAGATCTCCCATCGGTTCACCTCCGACGAGATCGCCGAGACAGAAGTCACCAGCGTGCTGATCCCCGGGATCTTCCTCGGTGTGACGGCGTTCATGCTCTACTTGGTGACCTCGCGGCTGGTCGCGGCGGAACGGGAGCAGATCGCGCTCCTCAAAGCCTTCGGGTTTCCGACCAGTCGGGTTGTGGCCCACTACGCCGAGTTCACCTTGGTCACGGTGGCGATCGGCACCACGATCGGCACGGGCGTCGGGCTCTGGTTCGCCGGTCTTCTCGCGGGAGTCTACGCCCGCTTCTACCAATTCCCCAACGCCGTGTTCCACCCGGACTTCCGCCTCGTCGGCGCGACCCTGGTTATCGCCGGCCTCGCCTCCCTCCTCGGAGGTTTGGCCTCGGTTCGCGCGGCGCTTCGCTTGCCACCGGCCGAGGCGATGCGGCCGCCAGTCCCACCGGCGTTTCGGTCGAGCTCGATCGAGGGAACCGGGTGGTTTCGATCCCTCACCTCGCCGACCCGGATTCTGGTTCGAAACCTCGCCCGCCGCCCGATCAAGGCGCTCGCGGCGACGCTCGGGATCGGGTTCGGACTCGCGCTGGTCCAGGTTTCGTGGTACGCCTTCGACGCCATTGACCTCATTAAGCAAGTCGCCTTCCACGAAGCGGACCGAAGCGACGTGCGAGTCTCGTTCGTCGGGCCGCTCCCAAGCCGGGTCCGCTTTGAACTCGCAAGACTCCCCGGAGTCACGGCGGTTGAGCTCTCCCGGACGACGCCGGTGCGACTTCGGGCCGGGCCCGTCGCCAAGCAAGTGGCCCTGTTCACCTTGGCGCCCGACGCGATGCTCCGACGGATCGTCGCCCCCGAATCGGGTGGTGGCCCCGACTCCGGCCGGCCTCATCCTCACATCGGCACTGGCTGATGACCTCGGGCAAGGCCTGGGCGGCGAAGTGACCGTCGAGGGGCTCGAGGGGCTTCGCCGCACCGAGGTCATGCCGGTGGTGGCCGTTGCGAACGAGCTGATCGGGTACGGAGCCTATGCCGCCCCGGACGTGGTCGCGCGTTTCCTGGGCGAGCGCGACCTCGCCACTGGCGCCCAGCTCACGGTTGACGCCGCCAGCATTGAACCGTTGGAACGGGCACTGCGGGGGTTGCCGGCGGTCGGCGGCGTGTCGATCCGCTCGGCCACGCTCGGGGCGTTCGACCGGACAATCGCCCAGAGCTTCCGAATCTCACTCGTCACCATCCTCGCCTTCGCGTGCCTGATCGCCGGTGCGGTTACCTACAATAGTGGGCGCATTTCCCTGTCGGAACGGGCCCGGGAACTGGCGAGCCTCCGGATCCTCGGGTTCACCCGGGGCGAAGTCGCCGGGATGTTGTTAGGCGAGCAGGCGTTCCTCACAGTGGCGGCGATCCCGCTCGGCACGTTACTCGGCTACGCCTTTTGCTGGGCGATGGCGACCCGATTTGCGTCGGAATCGTTCCGGCTCCCCTTGGTGGTCGCTCCTCGCACCTATCTGTTGGCGGCGGCGGTCATTGTGGCGGCTGCCGCCGCGAGCGGCCTGGCGTTGCGACGGCGGGCCAACCAGCTTGACTTGGTGGCGGTCCTCAAGGCAAGGGAGTGATCTGGATGAAACGACGCCAGTGGTCACAGCTGGTGGGGTTCGCCGTCATCGTCGTCGTGGTGATCGGGTGGATGATTCGGTCTCCGGCTGTCACGGTGGACTGGGCCGAAGTGGTTCGGGGCCCGGTCACGGTAGTGGTCGCCGAGGAGGGCGTCACTCGAGTTCGGGACCGCTACCTCGTGGCCGCGCCGATCGGCGGCCGGCTCGAGCGCCCCCTGGTCGAAGCCGGTGATTCGGTGTCGGCCGGGGCGCCGATTGCGCTGATCGGCGCCGCCCTTCTCGATCCCCGGGCCCGGGCTGAAGCCGAGGCCCACTTCCAGGCCGCCTTCGACGGCGAACGAACCGCCCGAGCTACGGCGGCGCAGGCAAGCGAGGCCGTCGCGCAAGCGGAACGAGAGGAAAAGCGGATCGAGGCCCTTCACCGCAAGGGCGTGATTGCGCAAGAGGAGTGGGAGCGGGCCGCCCTGCTGACCACCAGTCGGCGGCGGGAAGCCGAAGCGGGGATCGCCCGGGCCGCCGCGGCCGCGCACGACGTCGAGCAGGCCCGGGCCGCTCGAGTGTCTGTCGGCTCGGGCCGGATCGTGCTTCGCGCGCCGGTAGCGGGTCGGGTGCTCTCGGTGGCCGAGTCCAATGAGCGGGTCGTGGCCGCGGGGACGCCAGTCGCCGAAATCGGGGATCCGGCTCGGCTTGAAATCGCGGTGGACTTGCTATCCACCGACGCAGTCCGGATCGAGCCCGGCGACACGATGAGCGTCACCGGTTGGGGGGCGCCGGACACCCTCCTGTCCGTCGTCCGGCGGGTCTCGCCTTCCGGCTTCACCCGGGTCTCAGCGTTAGGCGTCGAGGAGCAACGGGTCTCCGTCGTCGGCGATCTGCTCACCACCCGAGGCCGACTCGGCGACCGCTATCGAGTCGATGTCGCGATCACCGTGGGCCGGGCCACCGACGCCATTCGAGTTCCGCGGAGCGCGCTATTCCGGGAACGGGGTGTTTGGCTGATCTTCGTGGTCACCGACGGCCGAGCGGTCGGGCGAACGGTGGAGGTCGGACTGACCGGGGGGGCGGCCGTCGAGATCCGATCCGGGGTGGCCGCCGGGGAACGAGTCATCATCCATCCCGACGAGCAGATTCGTGACGGTCGCCGGGTGACGCTCCGCCCCGGCCAGTAAGGCCTTCGTGCCCCCCACTCCCACTCCCGCCGACGCCCTCAAGGATTTGGCCCGCTCCTGGCAGCGGGACCGCCGCCGGGTCCTCCGCGATCCGGCGCCCGAAGCAGTCCACCGACTCCGAACCGCGACCCGCCGGCTCGAGGTCGGCGGGACGATCGCGATGGACCGCCTCGGAGCCGTGGCGCCGGTGCCCGGGTCGGAGTGGGACCGCCTCAAACGTCGGCTCAGTCGGTTGCGGGACCTCGACGCGACCTGCGAGGTGCTGCAAGAGGCCCGGTCCCACCTCGGGGCTCGACCCGAAGCCTTTCACCGACTGCTCAAAGACCTCAACCATCAGCGGGGCCGGCTCTGTCGTCGAACGGTCGCTGCCCTCCGTCGGCACCGGGCCGGCCGGGTTCCGCGCGCACTCAAACACGTCGGGCCGCGACTTCCACAACGCCCCAACATCCCGGTCGCCGCTCAAGCTTGGTGGACCGCGATGGCGAGTCCGCTCGGGGACGAACCGGCTTGGTCGCTCCCACTGGCGGAGGCGCTTCGGCGACAATCCGGCCAAAAGGCCATTCACGCGATCCGAATCCGAGTCCGGGAGCTCCGCTACGGGCTCGAGTGGTGGGGCCAGATTGGTTTGGCCGTGTCGCCGACGATGGTGGCCTTCCTGCAAACCACCCAGGATATACTCGGCGGGATTCGTGACGACGACCGAGCGATCAAGCTTCTCTCCGGCCCGAAACTCCGTCGGCCCCGGGCGGTGGTGGCGGCAACACGGGCCACCCAGCTCGCCCACTGGCACTCGGCGGCCGAGGGACGCACACTTCTCGGTTCCTCGCCGTTCGGAGCGTTCCCGGTATGACCGCCAAGATCCAAGCCGTTTGTCACCTGTCCTACGCCTTCGAAGTCGGACTTGCCATCGACCTCGACGCCTGTGATCGGCAGCTCGACCGGGGCTCCCGGCAGACGATCAAGCGAAGTCGGCGCGTCCCGCCGCACTTCGACTACCGGCCCCGGCCGCTTCGGATTGCCGAATCGCCGGCGGGGCTTGTTCACGGTGACGTGAGGGTGTCACGAGTCGAGATCGTCCTCCATGACTTCGGGGCCGCCGCGGTCACGTACCAGATGCCCGTCAGCTGCACCGGCGACGAGTTGATCAGGGTCTCCGAAACCCTTCAGGCCAACGAGACATTCGAGTCCGATGCCCGGGCTCGCCTCACCGCACTGCTGCCCAATCTGGGCTCCGCGGTGACTCGGCCCCGACTGGCCGAAGTATCCGAAGACTACCTGGTGATCGCGATCGAGCCCGCCAGCGTCAGCACCGGCATCGAGGCATTAGTACGCGATCGAGCCCCCGAACTTGCTGCGATCCTGCGAGGGACCGCCGGGCCCCTCGCCACGGAGGAGATTGCCGAGGCCGTCACGGAGCGGTTGTCCTTCAGCCCCGACGACCTGACGGTGATCGACTGGAACGCCGCGGTGATCGTGGACCGTGAACCCGATGACACCCGGCTCTTGCTCGAGTTCGCCAACGTCCAACTGCTCGAGCTTCGCCATCTCGATCTGGAGCTCGACCAGGCTCTCGAGCAAGGGTACACCACGCTGGCGCAGGCCGACCGGGGGTGGTTTCGAAGCCTCCGGCCCCCTGGGGCTGCGTTCCGCCACCTTGGCGAGCTCCAGATGGACGCGGCAACCCTGTTTGAACGAGTCTCGAGCGCCGTCAAGCTGGTTGGCGACCAGTTTCTTGGCCGGGTGTACTTGGCGGTCTCCAGGCGGTTCCACTTCGAGGCGTGGGATCGGGCCATTACCCGCAAGCTCGAGGTCCTCGACGGGATCTACCAGAAAGTCGGGGACCGGGCAACCGCCCGAAGGCTCGAGATGCTCGAGTGGATCGTCATCATCCTGATCGCAACCGAGCTGGTCCTGGCTCTAACATAGGGACCACTCGCGCTGGTTTCACAGCCGCTTCACACCCGGCCCGGTAACGTACCGAGTAACCCGATCCTGGAACCCCTATGCCCGCTCTTGCTTCGCCACGTACCGCCAGCGACCAGTTGATCGACCGACTGAGCCGGGTTGAAAGCAAGGCCCCAACGGTGGTGTCGTGTTACCTCAGGCTCGACCCGGCGTCCCGGCAAAACCGGGCCTATTTGGTCGACCTTCTCAATCGGGTCCGCGATCTGGAAAGCATCGTTGGCCTCCTCGACCTTGACCGGGACGCCCGGAAAGAAGTCGGGGCCGATATCGAACGGATCGTCCGGTGGCTGGCCCGTCCGAACAACTTGCCCCACTCGGCGGGGGTCGCCGTGTTCGCGTCGAAGTCGTTGGGCCTCTTCGAAACCGTGCTGCTGCCCCGGGTTCATCGGAACCGAATCGCCGTCGACACCCGTCCCCTGCTGCATGAGCTGCTCGACGCCAGGGAGACCCTGGGGCACTACCTGGGGGTCGTCGTGGATCGGAGCCGAGCCCGGTTCTTCCATGTCGCCGCAACCGGGACGCAGGAACTGAGCGCCTTGGTGCCGATGAGCCGCCGCGGCGGGAAATACCATAGCGACCGAGGCGACTCGCCCGGGGAAGGTGAGTTCCGGTATCACCAACGGATCACGGAAGAAAAGAACCGCCACTACGCAGCCACCGCCCGGGAGATTGCCCGGTTGCTCCAGGCCCGCCCCTATCGCGGCATCGCGATCTTTGGCCCCCAAATCCATACCTCGGCCCTCACGCCGTTCCTTCCGGCCCGAATCGCCGCGGTCTGCCTCGGCACCGGGCGACTCAACCCCACCGCGGTTACGCCCGCCGAAGTAGCCCGCGCGATCTGGAATCTCGAATGGACGGCTGAGCGTCGCGATGAAGCCAAGTTGCTCGACGGGATCGATGAAGGGGTGGCGACGGGCAAGGCCGTCAACGGCGCCCGGGCAACCCTCCGAGCCCTCGGCCGGGGTCAGGTCCGGGAACTGATTGTCCCGGAAAGCGCGGCGGGCCGGGGGTTTCGCTGCCGCGACAGCGGCCAACTGGTCCTTGCCCAGGCCGATTGCCGCGGGGCCGGCGACCCCATGCCGGTACCCCACCTGATCGACCACGCCATCGAAGACGCGTTGCGACAGGGCGCCCAAGTCATTGTCGTTGACGATCCCAAAGTCGCCGTCCGAATCGATGGCTTGGCGGCCACGCTCCGATTCCGTTCCCGTTGACCCTTCCAACCGAGGCCCTATGTCCCCCTCACGCGCCACTCGTCATCTGAAGACCGTCCGGGATCTGATGACCACCGACGTCATCACCATCGAGCCGGACGCGCTGGTTGGCCGCGCGGTCGAACTGCTGGCCGACAGCCACATCTCAGGATTGGCGGTGGTCGATCACCATCACCATCTCGTAGGGGTGATCTCGACCACCGACATCGTCAACGCCGAAGCCGAGATCGCCGCCGACTCGGTCCGGGCCCACTTGTGGGCGGTGGCGACCGTCCGCGACATCATGACCCGAAAGCCGCTCCCGGTTAGCCCGGATCTCGAGCTCCGGGAGGCCGCCTTGCAAATGGACTACGCCGATGTCCACCGGCTCTTCGTCATGGAGGGCGATCGGCTGGTTGGCGTCATCTCGCGGAGCGACATCAACCGAGCGTTCGCCGCGGGGAGCATCGGCTAGCCAGGGCATCAGGCCAGGTCGAAGCGATCAAGGTTCATCATAGCGGCGCCGGTGAATGGGCACTTTGATTCAGTTGACATGTTGCCTCCTATGGTCGTTCGTAGTTCGCTGATCGAAAGTCTCGGGCCGCTATGTTGAACCGCTAGGCCGACCGGCCTCTACCGGGGTCCGCCTCGGGCCGGACAAGCCCCAACCCGGCCAGGATCTTCTCCATCAGGCACCAACGGGTGAACGCCGACTGGAGCAGATTGACCCCCACGAAGGCCGTGAACAGATACCAGTAGGGACTGACCCAATGCCCGAGGGCCAAAGAGAGCAGAACGAACGTTCCTGCAACCGCCCGGATCGCATAATGCATCGACATCGTAAGTACCTTTCCGTTAGACCACAATATCCGCGTCAGTTGGGGACCAGCGTTGGCTATCGCAACGATCATCTTCATGAGACCTCGGCATAGAGCAACGGGATCAACACCAGCGTCAGCAGCGTCGCCACGACGGCGCCGGCCATCAGCGCCAGGCCAAGCCCTTGGAAGATCGGGTCGGTCACCATCACAGCGCCGCCGATGACCACCGCCGCGGCCGTCAGCACGATTGGGCGGGCTCGCACCGTGCCGGCCTCGATCACCGCTTCGCGCACCGACCGGCCCCGCTCCCGTTCCAGCTCGGCGAAGTCGACCAAGAGAATCGAATTGCGCACGATGATGCCGGCGAGCGCGATCATTCCGATCATTGACGTGGCCGTGAAGAAGGCACCCGCCATCGCGTGACCGGGCAGAATACCGATCAACGTCAGCGGAATCGGCGCCATGATCACCAGCGGCGTAACGAACGATTGGAACCAGGCCACCACCAAGAAGTAGATCAACACCAGCACCGCCGCGAAGGCGATGCCGAGATCGCGAAAGACTTCGTAGGTAATCCGCCACTCGCCGTCCCAATTCACCGAGACGGTCTCGGTCGATTCCGCCGGGCCGCTCCAGGTCGTGGTGACACCAGCCTTCGTCAGACCGGGCTCGACGGCAAGCATTGCATACACTGGCGCCTCGATCACGCCGGCCACGTCTGCCGTGACGTAGATCACCGGTTTCTGGTCCTTCCGAAACCGCGGCTCGGTGCGCTGGGTGGTATCGACCGACGCGACCGCCCCCACCGGCACGACCCCGCCGGTTCGGCTCACGATCGGAATGGCCGTGAGTCCCCCGACACCGACCCGATCCCGTGGTGCCAACCGAACCACGATCGGGACCGGCTCGGACGCCCGCGGGTCGTGCAGCAGCCCCGCCTCGAGGCCGGCCACGCTGCGGACTGCCTGCGCCACCTCGGCACTCGCCAATCCAGCGAAGTTCGCGATGTCGGGCCGCGCGGCCACCCGGAGTTCCAACGCCGGATCGGCGAGAGTCCAGTCGCTATCGACGATCCCGTCCGTCGAGTCAAAAGCCGCTCGAACGTGACCGGCTGCCTCGCGACGGGTTGCCTCATCGGGTCCGAACACCTCGGCCGTCAGGGTCGATAGCACGGGCGGGCCCGGAGGAATCTCCGCGACCTTGGCCCGGGCGCCATACCGGGACGCGACCGCGACCACCAGCGGCCGGAGCCGCACCGCAATGGCGTGACTCTGCGCCTTCCGCTCCTCCTTCGGAGCCAGGTTGACCTGAAGATCCGCGACCTCGGGCCCCTGCCGGAGAAAATAGTGGCGCACCAGCCCGTTGAAGTTGAATGGCGCCGCGGTGCCGGCGTACACCTGGATGTCCCGGACGTCCGGATCGGTGAGCAGTTGCTCAGCCATCTCGTGAGCCGCCCGCGAACTCGATTCGAGCGGGGTTCCCTCGGGAAAGTCGAGAATGACCTGGAACTCGCTCTTGTTGTCGAACGGCAGCATCTTGACCGTCACCGCCTCGAATCGGATCAACGCGACCGAGATTAGCAACAGCACAACGACCACGGCATACGCGGCCCACCGCTCACCGCGGCGGTCGAGCAGGCGTTCGAGGGTGGCCCGGTAGACCCGGCCGACCGGCCCGAGTTGGGGCTCCTGGTGCGCCGGCCGATGCCCCGCCTCCTTGATCAGCCGGAGCGCCAAGTAGGGCGTGACAATGAACGCCACGCCGAGGGAGAACAGCATCGCCATCGAGGCGCCAACCGGAATCGGCCGCATGTAGGGCCCCATCATCCCGGTGACGAACGCCATCGGCAGAATCGCCGCGATGACGGTGAAGGTGGCCAAGATCGTTGGGTTTCCGACTTCATCGACACCCTCGACCGCCGCCGTGGCGGGCGATTTCGTGCCCATCCCGACGTGCCGGGCGATGTTCTCGACCACGACGATCGCATCATCGACCAAAATGCCAATCGCGAACACCAGCGCGAAGAGGGTAATCCGATTGAGGGAATAGCCGAACAGGCGATAGACCAAGAGGGTCAGCGCGAGGGTAACTGGAACCGCCACGAGAACCACGAGCGCCTCACGCCACCCGAGAGCCAGCCAGACCAGGAACGCCACACCGAGGGTCGCGACGATGATGTGACTAAGCAACTCCCCGGCCTTCTCGTTGGCCGTCTCGCCGTAGTTGCGGGTAATCGAGATCGTGAGATCCTTCGGCACCAGGACCCCGCGACTGGCCTCGACTTTCGCCAAGATCCGTTCGGCGAGCGAGGCCGCGTTGACCCCGGGCCGTTTGGCCACCGAGATCGTCACTGCGGGACTGGTCGGCCGGCCGGCCTCGAGATGACTCACGTACCAGACCGGTTCGGCGGGACCATCCTCTACCGAGGCGACGTCTTCCAGCCGAACGCCCCTGCCCTGGTGCACTCCGACGAGGACCTGGCCGACATCCTCGACGGTGGCTAGGAGGCTGCCGGCCCGAACCGGAAGGGTCCGGTTATCGACCAACACGGCCCCGGCCGGTACCTGGGCATTGGCGCCACCTAACGCCTGGACCAAGCGGTCCATCGAAAGCCCGTAAGCGGCCAGCCGGGCTGGATCCGGCTCGATCAGCACGGTTCGGGGGGCGCCGCCGATCAATTCGACCTGGGCGACATCCTCGATCCGTTGGATCTCGGTCCGGAGCTCGGCACCGATCCGGCGGAGCTGGAACTCGTCAGAGCCGCCACCGTGCAATGTGAGCGCGAGCACGGCCACTTCATCGATGGTATGGAGCCTGACCAGCGCCGGCGTCCCGGAAAGCTTGGCGAATACCTTCACCACACTCTGTTCGGGATCGTCTCCCACCGCAAACCGAACGGTGATCATGCCGCCGTCGGCGAACGATGTGCTATAGAGGTGGTCGACCCCGGAGATCTCCGAGAGCCGGCGCTCGACCGGCTCGATCATCCGACGCTCGATTTCCAAAGCGGACGACCCGGGTGCGGCCAGAAAGACGTCGATCATCGGCACACTGATCTGCGGCTCTTCCTCGCGGGGAGTGGTGAGCACCCCGCCGAGCCCAGCCACCAACGAACCCATGATCAGCAACGGCGTCAGTTTGCTGGCGAGGAACGTCTGGGCCACCCGGCCCGCGATCCCGGTCTTCATCGCGCGTTCTCTTGGCCGAAGACCGCCACCACGCGGTCGCCGTCCCGCACCTGCGCGGGCTGGGTGATGATCACATCTCCCGGCGCAAGGCCGCTCGCCGCGACGACGCCGAAACCGATGATCCGGCCGAGCCGAATCCAACGGAGCCGGGCCGTCGAGTCGGCCGTCACCACGAACACCCCGGTCAGTGCACCCCGCTCGACCAGGGCTCGCCGCGGAACCACCAATTCACCGGTGGCCCGGACGGGCGAGGGAAACTCCGCGACCGCGGTGAGTCCCGGCGTCAACGGGGCCGACGTGGTCAGCCGAACCTCGACCGTCCGGCTCACCGGGTCCGCCGAGGGAACCACCGCGGCGATCTTGGCCATCACCGTTCGTTGTTCGGCTCCAACCAACACGGTCACGCTCTCGCCGATAACGAGTTCGGCGGCCACCGGGTCCGGCACCCCCACGACAATTTCTCGGGTTCGGAGGTCCTCGACCACGAGAACCGGCTGACCCGGTGCCGCGAGGTCGCCGGGATCGGCGGTCCGTGCGGTGACCACGCCATCAAAGGGCGACACCAGTGACGCATATCCCATTTCAGCCGAGGCAGCGTCTGCCTGGCCGCGGGCCTGCTCGAACGCCGCGCGGGCGGCCTCGAGTTGGGCAACTGGAATGGCACTGTCGGCGTAGAGCCGCTCCATTCGACGAAGAGTGGTGGTCGCCAGCCCGAGCCCAGCCGCCGCCTGGCTCCCGGCCGCCACAACGGCCCCTCGCTCGAGCGTCGCGAGCACTTGGCCCGACCGAACTCGGTCACCGGCGCGGACCCGGATCGTCTCGATCCGGGCCATCATCCGGGTTGCCAGCTCGGCTCGTCGGACCGCCCGCACGGTACCGGCGCCACGGTAGGTGTCGAATCCGCCGCCGGCCCCAATCTTGTACCCAGGCACCGGTTTGACCGGGCCCGTCGTGGCCGGAGGATCCGCAGTCGGGCCGCCGCAGCCTAACGCGACGGCGAGGACTCCGGCTGCTATCACAGTGCACCTCATGGATTACCTCCCCGCGCCAAGGCTACTTGAGCTTGGGCGATCCGGGCTTGAAAGAGCGCTTCGAGGCGGGTCAGCCGCTGGGCCGATTCGCCGGCGCGAACCGCGAGTAGTTCGGAAATGGTGGCGACCCCGCCGGCGTATCGGGTGGCCGAGATCCGGGCCGCCTCCGCCGCATACCCGAGCGCCCGTTCCGTTGCGGCCAGCGCCACCTTGGCAGCCGCGAGCCTGGCCTCGGCGGCCCGAACCTCGGCCCCCGCCGTACGCTCGGCCGCCGCGAGATCTTCGGTTGACCGGTCGAGTTCAGCGCGGGCCTGGTCAGCTTGGGCCAAGTCCCGGAATCCCTTGAAGGGTGTCCACCGCACCACCAGCCCAGCGGTCCAGTGGCCGGGACCGGAGACGGCGCCTAACGAGCGGTCGTTGAACGCCAGCGACCCGAACGCTCCTGCGCTGGGCAACCGCTGGGCCCGAACGCGCTTCAGATTGGCCTGGTTGGCCAAGACGGCGCTCCGGAGCGCCGCCAGATCGGCGCGCGACCCCGAGTCGGGAACAGCCAACGCCACCTCGAGGCGGTCGGATAGCTCCACCGTCTGCCCCGGCGGCTCACCCAGAATGACCAGCAGCCGGTCCATCGAGCCAATCCGCTCGGCATCGGCCATGGCGCGAGCCGCTTCGAGCTCGCTGACCCGGGCCAACGCCAACTGCTCGTCCACCGCCGTCACGACTCCTTCCCGGCGAAGGGCCTGGACTTGACGGAGGGTCTCTCGCCCCGCGCTCAGGGCAGTGTCGAGCACCCCGACCCGCGCGCTCACCACTGCGGCCGCGAAGTACGTGCGCAACGCGTCAAAGGCGACCATCTGTTGGGCTCGCGTTTCGGCCAACCGGCCCGCGTCAGCACCGGCCAACGCCGCCCGGCGCCCAAACCAACCTTCAGGAGCAATCAGCGGCTGTTCCACCGTGAGCCCGAATGCCGCGTTGGACACCGCCGCCGGCTGGTTGAGCGCATCGAGCGCAAGGTCGGTAGCCAGAAACCGTCCCTGACGAAGTTTGCTGCCGAACACCGCGACCGGATCGTCAGTCCGAACGACCGACCACTCCGTCGAGATCGCCGGGAGATAGGTGGCAAGGGAGCCCCGGACGTCAGCCTCGCGAACCCGCCGTTCCGCCCGGACCCGGGCCAAGTCAGGATGATGCTCCCGAGCCCGAGCCATGGCGTCGGCCACGGTCAGGCGCAACGGCGCCTGCGCGGCTGCCCTGCCCAAGAGCCCGACGATGAGGGCCAGAACTAGCGCCGGACGTCGCATTTACGGATGCACTCCAGGATATGGTGGACTTTGGGCTCAATGACCCGATACCTGACATGGAGTCCATCCTTCCGGGCGGTGACCACCTCGTGGCGCCGCAGCCGGCTCAGATGCTGGGAACAGATCGCCTGTTCGAGCTCGCAGACCTCGCGAATCTCCGTGACGGACAGCTCGGTCCCATCGAGGGCCTCGACGATCTTGAGGCGGTCGGGGTGGCCGAGGAGCTTGATGATGTCGGCGGCCCGCTTGAGGATAGCGGGGTTAATGCCGCGGACCAGTTGAGTCGGTGCCCTGGGGTTCTGACGCATAGTATATAGTATATCTATTATGTATATTTCACAAGATCCTTACCCGAGGTGCCAGCCCCTCCTACGACGACGGGCTCATCTGACCCCCTTCGGCGACTCAATCCTGCTCGCCCTAGGATACCGCCCGGCGTCTGAAGGATTCCGGAGGCTAGAGTGAAGACCAGACCATCAATACCGCCAATCAGCGTTGGTACCCCGGTGACTATCGTCACAACGCCGCAGCCGGCGCCGATCGCGGCCACCACCCGCACCGTCACGCCGACGTTCTGTGATTGCCGCTCACCTGACCGGGGCGCGGCTTCGGACGACGGCAACCGCCAGCCCCACGGTGGCGGCCACCATCGCGACACCGCCTACCAGGACGAAAATTGGCGGGACGCCGAGGGTGAGCTCGGCCAGAATCCCGATCGGCATCATCAGTCCCATGACAGTGAGCCAGGAAATCCACCTAGCCGTGCGGCCAGGGATGTCGAGGCGAGCCAGAATAGTCCCATACGCCAGATTGAGCACCGCGAACAGGTTGCCATGGACATGTGCGAGTCGGGCTTCGAAGTGTTTGCCGGTCGAATAGGCCGCGGCCCACTCGGCTTTGCCGGGCGCGAAATCCCGCAGGTAGATCAGTACAAACCCGAATACCATAAACCCGGCGAGCAAGGTGAGCCCAGCCAGGACGTTTCGCTTGCCTTCTCCCATCGGTGCCTCCATCCTGTTGGAAGTGATGCATTCATCCCGCCCGCTTCTGGAAGCGATCAGCGGCAAATCTCCAGAAGCGCGATGCCAAGCGTCAGCCGCGGCATCCGCGCCCCTACGGAACCTCAAGGCGATAGGTGGCATGGCAGGCGACACAACTGGAGGTGATCCCCACCAAGCCGTTGATCGCGAAGGCGGGGCCGGATCCGGCGTGTGCTGCCAGCGTGTCGAACGCCACGTGGGTCCGCATGCCCATTTGAAGAAAGGCCTTGGGCAGCACCCGTTCGAGCACCGGGTCCGCGGCCATCACCAGACCGGAAGCGGCGGCCGCGGTCCGAATGGCCGCGGTGTCCGACCGAGCCGCGCCGTCGAGCACGCCCTGCACCGACGCAAGCATGGTTCGCATCTCGGCAAGCACCAGATCCCGCGCCTCCATAGGCAGCTGGATCGCAGTCCGCCCGTCGGCTGAGCGGTCGGCGGGGCGGCTGGGTCTCACCAGTCGGACAGTCGCCACCAGATTGACGACGGTCCACAGGGCGAGAAGTACAACACTTCGTCGCATATGACCTCCAGAAAAGGCGGTGTACCCACGGCTGATCGACAGCAGACTTCCCCCGCTCCGATTCCGTTCCCGCTGGCTTCCAACGGAGGTCCCATGTCTCCCTCCCGGGCCACTCCTCGCGGAACCGTTCGGGACCCGGTGACCACCAATGGGGCCATCGGCTAGCCCGGATATCAGCCCAGGTCGAACCGATCAAGGTTCAGGTGAGGTAAGGGAAGCAAGCGGCTGAACGCCCCGGGTGTCAGAAGGCGGTCACAAACCCCAAGCCCCACCGAAGCGCCTCCTGCTTGAGGTCGTAGGTGGCCTCGAGGGTCCACCGGAAGTTCCGCCGCTCCGCCCGGCCGAACCCAGCGGACATCGACTCGTACCGGGTGACACCGGTGGGACCACCGAGACGGACGTTGAGCAGCGGCCGGTCGGCGGAAACGAGATTGTAGAGCCCAAACCCAAACCAGCGCGATTTCGGCGGCCGGACGATCAACTCGGCGAACCCGCCGTCGAGGGTAGCTTCCGCCTCGTTGGCCGTGAACGTCGGGCGGGTCTCGGACCGGTGAATGTACTGGCCGTTCAGCTCGAAGGTCTTGCCACCGATCGTCGCATCGATCCCGAACATTCCGGTCCGGCTGCCGACCCCGCCGCTCTCGGTCTTGCCGCTGTATCCGAATGTCCCCAAGTGGAGACTCTCGCCAAAATCACGACTGACATGGAAGAAGACACTCTTGAAGGGATCCTGATCGAACCGGCGATTGCTCTGGGCGCCTCCTGCGCCGTTGCCGTTCAGGAGTTGCCCGGTCAACCCGAACCCAGCCACATCCGCGGTGGCCACGATCCCGCGATCGTACGTCAGGTCAACTGGAGAGTCACCGAGCCGGGCCCGATACACCGCGTAGTCCTCGAACTCGAGCCGGAGCTCCCGCTTGAAAAGGGGATCGGAAACCTGAAACTGTCCGACCACCAGGTCGATCGGCTTCCCGCCGATATCGTTGACCTGAAGAAAGGCGTCCTCGACCCCTCCGATCTCGCCCCGTTCGGCCAGGAAGGTGTAGAAGTAGTAGGAGAGTTTCTTCGAGATGGTCCCCGACGACAGGATCTTGAGCCCATAGGGGGTCTGGAAGTCCGTGGCCGCCCTGCCACCCGAGTACGACTGGGCATAGGCCTCGAGCCGCATGGCGAGCGGGAACTGATTGGCCAGTTCGAGCAGCGGGTCGCCGGTGTTGATGGTATCGCGGGGCGGCTCGTTGGAGGCGAACCGGAACCCGTTGGCGGCAAACTGCTCTCCGAATGCCGTGAGCTTTGGAATCGGGTTGTGGCAGAGGGCGCAGCTGACTTTGTACTTTCGCGCGAATGCGGGAATCGCGCTGCTCGGTGCCGGAAACAACAGCCCAACTGCCGAAACAATGCCGATGAGTGGAAGAATCTTCGTTCGCATCGCAATACCTATTAGGTCGTTGGGCGTTGCAGGACCACAATCTTAACCTACAGTCATCCCACCAACACGGTGAGCGTCATTCCAGTCTACTGATGCTCCCCGAACTCGCACTTGCTGGTGAGCCGGATGAACTCCGCTCGGTGGCGAAGCCGGCGTCGTCGTGGCCGGAGCTGCCAGCCCCTGGTCCGACGACCCGGCTCATCGGAACCCCACCGGCGCCGCAATGCTACTGGTCGAAGGGTACCCAAGGATATCTGAAGGACCGCGGAGGTCACAGTGAAGATTCGGCTCGATTTGGAGCCCAAGAAGGTTCGGGCGGCCTCGATCCCGTCGAGCTGGAGTGCCAGCCCCGGTCTCCCGTTGATTTCCCGTCACCGTTCGGGGTCAGGATCGCGCCGCCCGGCCGGCTGGCCCAGAGCATCAAGGCCGTGCCGAGCGCGAACACCTGGAGCATTCGGAAGACCCGGTGGGTGTCCGGCGGTGCGAACCCTGACCAACGGCGCTCGCACCAGGCCGCTTTCGAACGCCTGGGCAATGTGGAGTTCCCGAAGCATCGCCGACTTCTTCGACTGATGGGCCGCCATCCGGCCCAAGATGTCGGCAAGGACCTCGACGGCTTGAACGAGTCCCGCATCGAACGGCGCAGCTCGACCAGCTCGGCAATCAGTGTCTTCATGGTGGAAAAGTCGACCGAATCGATCCGGCCGGCCACTCCCGTTACGTCACGGCGGTGTCACTGTTTCCTAAACACTCCTTCAGGACGGAGCAAGGATGAGCCACAGTTCCGGCCTTTGGCGCGTCTGAGTTAGCCTCCCAATCGAGACTCCATGATGCGCCTAAGGCGTGGACTTGCCGGCCTGTTCCTCTTTACCACCCTACTGAGCGGCTGCGGCGGCGACGGTGCGATCACGCCCAACCCGCCCGCGCCCCCGCCCCCGCCGGCACCGCCGCCGCCACCGCCACCGCCCCCGAGCCCCATCGACGTGGTGCTCGAGGCGCCGCTCGGCGCCGGGGGCGGGACCCTGACGGTCACCAAGGCGGGAAGCCCACTCGCCGGGATCAAGGTCACCGTGCCGGCGGGCGCATTCACCGGCGGGTCCCAATGGACCATCAGCGAGATGAAGGAGGTCCGGCCCACCCTTCCGCCCAAGACCCGCCAGATCTCGTCCACGATCCGGATCCGGAACGGGCAGGGCTTTGCCGCGAAGCCGTTCCGGCTCACCATCCCGGCCCGGGTCGGGAGGGACTCGGCCGTCGCCGCGTTCTTCCGCGACCCGAGCACCGGGACCCTGGAGCTGATCCCGGTTGCGGCGCGCACCGACACCTCGTTGGGGCTGGTCACCCAACATCTCTCGGCCGCCCAAATGGTGATCCCCACCACGCCCGGCTCGGCGTTCCGCGCCGCTTCGGCTGCTAAGCCGGCCGCTGGTGAGGTCGAGATCATTCTGGTCGGCGCCTCACTGGCCGACCTCCGGTTCTTGATCCGGACCTCGTTTAGGCCCGGCGTCGACGACTGGGAGTTCGTCAACCGGGGCTCCGTGCTCACGCCCGGCGGCTACTGCGCCGGCTCGACGCTCTCGGCGCTCCACCATCACTACACCCGGAAGGCCACCCACGGCTCCCTTAACGGCCTCTACGACGAGACCAGCACGCTGGAGGTGGACAACCCCGAGGGGATCCGGCTGGCGTCCGTCGTCCAGAAGACCGGGGACTGGGACGGCGCCAAGCCCGGCATCATGGTCCAGATGCTCCAGGAAATGGCGGCCGACGTCGGGATTGGGTTCGGTGGCACGGAGTGGGTGACGACCCAGGCCCGGACCCTGGCGCTCGCCATGCTGACGACCGGGCGGGCCCAGGCACTGGGTATCTACAAGGTCGATTGGACCGGCGGACACTCGATCGTCGCCCAGGGAATCGAGCCGGACGCCACCGGCGGCAAGATCTACGTCTCCGATCCTAACGTCCCCGGTGAGGAGCGGATCATCGAGTTCACCACCGAGGCGGTGACGCCGTTCCAGTTCGCCGAGAACGCGGAGCGCCCCGCCGAGCCGTACTCGCGGCTCGTGGTGATGGGGGTGAGCGCGCTGGTGGATCACAGCAGGTTCGAGGAACTCTGGGACCAGCTGGTGGCCAAGACCATCGGTGACGCCCTGTTCCACCCCGTTCTCCTCGAGTACCGCGACCCCGCTGACACCCTTTGGCGCTCCGCGGCCGATCGGATCCGAACCGCGAGCGCCAGCCTGACCTTCCGGACCCTCTGTCCCCGCTGCAAAGTCGGCCGCGGCCCGGCGAGCGACAATATCGATCGGGCCTTCACCGGCGCCTACAAAGCCGCGGGCGAGTACATCGGCGACGACCGCGAGGATCTCTTCCCTGGGGTGAAGGTCCCGGTCGATCTCGGGATCTACCGGTTCGGGATGACCCATCGCGTTAGCAACGACGACCCCGCGATCCGCGAGTGGCTCTACTCCCATTTTTCGATGGTCGAGGTCGAACGGGTTCCCTTCCGCATCGTCCGTGACCGGTTCCAGGCGATCGTCGGACAGGAGATCGTCTGGTCGGTCAACAACGGGGGAGTAGGAGGGCCTGACTCGAAGTATCGATTCACCTTCGGTCCTCATATCGAGCCGATCGAGACCCCGTTCACCGGGGCGACGGTCGCCCACCGGTTCCCCGTCAAGGGCGGCTACCGTCCGAAGGTCGAGCTGTTCGATGCCGCCGGGATCCGGCTGGCGGTGGATTCGGTGGGGATGTCGATCCAGGAGGGATACCACTGGCGCATGGAGTGCGTCGAGATGAAGTCCGACAGCCCGAGCGCCAGCTTCAGCGGCGCCCAGGCCACCGCCTATTCGCGGTGGCTCGGCCACGTGAACAAGGTCGTCGCCAAGCCGACCGACGGATTCTTGTCGCTGATGACGCCGAATACCTCGCGGCAGTTCGGCTCGTTCTTCGTCGTGACCGCGGCGGGGCAAGGAGCCACGGCCAAGGCGCTGCCCCTCTTTCCCACCGACACCACTCACTCGCCCAAGCTCGAGACCCGGGTCTACATCGGGACCGGCTTCGAGTCGCCCGGCGGGCCCCCGGGGTTTTCGCTCAGCTACCGCGGGAGTGTCCGGGACAACATCTACGGCGCCCAGATGGTCGCGTTCATGACGTTGTACGTGAGCGGCGCGGGTTGGGCCCGGGGCACCATCCGGGCCGGGGTTTCGGGCTTCTCGCCCGCGGTGACGCTCCGGTTCTACGCCCGGCAGATCTGGGAGCCCAACCCCGCCCCGGCCCCGCCCTGCGCGTTTGGGGATGATTGGAGCTAGCGGGGACATCAGGCGGCGTGCCTAACGGCGCTTGCGCACGGCCTAGCCCCTTGGCGACAGCCGGTAGCCGATCGTCCGTTCTCGGTGACTCTGTGGCCACAACCCCGGACCAACCGGGGTGACTCCGGCCCGGTGCTGGAGGCCGGAGGCCGGACCCTGATTCACCAGGGCGGCGATGCCATCGTGATGGCCGTGTACCCCCGCCCGTTCGGAGGTTCAGGCGGAATCCATCATCCCGCGGCCGGGTGGCCGTGAAGAGCGACCGTCACCAGAACGGGAACCGCTCCCAGAATGAACAGCGAGTATTATTACCAAGCCATCTCCACGGAGTCGGGCTATGCCTCGTGACCCCAGACTCGGCAGCTACTTGCTTCCGGTGTTCCTCCTCACCGGCGTCGCGCCGTCCCCCCACCCACGCGGTGACGGCGGCTCCGGGCGGATCCGCTATCAGATCGACTACCACCAGCCCGGCGATCGCCACATCTCCGTCACCATTACGCTGCCCAGCCCGCAGGTCACCCCGGTCCATTTCGGGATGCCCCGGGCGATTCCGATGGGGTACGGCTCCCAACCCTACGACCGATTCGTCTCCGGCCTGGTGGCCCGCGACCCGCGGGGAAGGCCGATCGGGACGGTCGATCTCGATGGCCCCCGATGGCTGGTGGAATCGACCGCCGAGACGCCGTTCCAATCCCTGTCCTATCGGGTCGACCTCGATCGGATGGATCACGAGACTCTCTCCGCCGGTCACGCGTCCCGAGTCCGCCCCCGGTTCATCGGCCTCCTCGGCTATTCGGTCCTCGGGTTTGTGGCAGGCTTCGAAGATGAGCCGGTCGAGCTCGCCGTCAGGCTGCCTACCGGCTGGCTCGTGACGACGACTCTGGCTCCCACCGCCGACTCGGCCGGCTCGGCCACGGTGTTGGCTCCCAACTATTACGCCCTCGCCGACGCCCAGATCATGGGGGGCCCCGGCCTGCTCCTCCGCCGGATGGCTTCGGCCGTCCCCCTCACCATCGCGGTCTACGCCGAGGATTCGGTCGACGTTGGCGCCGTGGCCGAGCTCTCGGACCTCGCGCTTCGGAAAACCGCCGAATATTTCGGCACAACGCCGTTCCCCCACTTCACGGCGTCGCTCGAGGTCCTGAAACCGGTCTCGCCCGACCATGGATATCGGTTCTCGATGGAGCATCTCGAGAGCTCAACCTTCCGGTTCGCCGCAGGCCAGGTGGACCTGAGCTCCACGGGCCGCGATCGCTTCTATTTCAACCTGCTCCATCACTTCGCCCACTCCTGGATCCCCAAAAGGTGCGCACCGGCCGGCTACTATCCGTTCGTCTGGGACTACTCGGCTCCGCTGGACGGCATCTGGTTCTCGGAGGGGTGGTCGCAATACGCGGCGGTGGACGCCATGGCAGGCGACCGCCCGGACAAGGACGGTTTCCGCCGGCTCTGGGCGGGACGCCGATACGATCAGGCCGCAGCCGACAGCGCGCCCCCGATCGCCGGGCTTTCGACCCCGGAGCTGTCGCGGATCGCCGCGCACCAATACTTCGAGGATTTTCGAATCGGGCTAACGATGGTGTCCCGCGGGGCGCTGATGGCCGAAGCGGTCGATCGGCGCGTGCGGGAGCGAACCGGGGGTGCCAAGACCTTTCAGGACGTGACCCGTGGCTTGCTGCGATGGTGCGCCGCCAGCTCGGCGCCGGTAACCGTCGCGGCGATCGAGGCGGTCGTTTGGAACGAGACCAACGTCGAGGTCGGAGACCTGATCGATCGGTGGCTGGCACCGAGGGGTCGTCGGGCCGACGATCGGTCCAAACCCGACCACTGACCGAACCTTGGTGGCCAACAGCGCGATGAGGGACATAAAGGCACTCGCTTCGAGAACGGTTGGATGCACGCCGCCTTGGCCCGTTTCTGCTTGGGGCCATCTTGGGCCAGCATCTGACGGCCGAAGATGTCGCCGATCGGGGAACGGGCATGGTCGGTCGTGAACCGCTCCGGATCGCGCAGCACCGCGACCACGTCTTTCCGCCGGGTCACCATCCACATCCCGATTTCCTCAAACCAGGCCGCGGGCACGGTGACCCGGAGCCGGGCCAGCGCCGGATAGGGATGGTCGCTCAGTTGATGGAGACTGATCGGGGCAGTCGGGTGGCGGACTCTTTCGGTGGCGGTCATCGGCGCTTCCGTTTCGGCGTCAGTTTGGTTCGGGCGGCCTCGATACCGTCGAGTTGGAGATCCAACCCCACCTCGAAGTCGGCCTCGAGGTCGATTGACTCCAGGCCGGACAGCGCGGCCCGAAGAAGCGGGTAGGCGGTTTTCGGCGCTAAGCGCTCGGCATTTGGCGCTCGGCTTCCCACCGACCCCCCGTCGGCGCTCGTGCTCACGACCCCGCCACCCAGCCGGTTTGCCCGAAGCATTAACGCTGTCCCCAGCGCGAACGCCTGGAGCATGCGGAAGATCCGGTGGGCGTCCCGAGGCGCGAAGCCCGCCTGGCCGACGAGGCGCACCATCCCCTCCCCTGCTTCCCGCCCGCGAGGAGTGTTCAATGGGGTGATCAGCATCAACGGTACGGCGTTGGGGTGGCTGACGAGGACCCGCCAGAATCCCCGCATGGCGTTCCGGAGATCCAGGCGCCAGCCGCGATTCGCCGGCGTAAAGACGATTTCCCCAAGGACCCGGTCGGCAATGCCGGCGTGGAGGTCCGCTTTGCTGGGACAATACCGGTAGAGAGACATCGCCTCGACCGAGAGCGCCTCCCCCAGGCTCCGCATCGTCAACGCCTCGAGGCCGCGTTGGTCGACCAACGCCAAGGCGGCGGCGAGGACCCGGTCGCGGGTGAGGACCTGGCGAGGCTTCGCTGTCTTGGGCACGACCACCCTCCGGCGCGGTAGCGAGACTGAAACTTACACTGTAAGCTTACGTAGTAACACGAAGTTCTGCCAGCCTGCTTCCCGCGCCGGAGCCTGCATGACCGCGACCCTGATTCGAACTCGGCGGCTCACCAAGAGCTACCATAGCGATGCCGCACCGGTTTTTGGGCTCCGCGAGGTCGACCTCGATGTCGAGCCGGGCGAGTTGCTGGTCCTGATGGGGAGCTCCGGGTCCGGCAAGTCGACCCTGCTCTATTTGATCAGCGGCCTGGAGCGCTCCACCGAAGGCGAGATCCACTTCGGCGACCAGCGGGTCGACGCTATGACCGAAACCGAATTGTCACTCCTCCGCCGAACCGGGATCGGATTCGTGTTTCAGGCGATCAACCTGATTCCCCACCTGAGTCTATTCGAGAACGTCGTTCTGCCCGGCTATCTGGTCGAGAGCGACCGCGCCAAGGTCGACGCCCGGGCCCGGGAGTTGTTCACCACGTTAGGGATCGCCCAGTTGGCCAACCGGCTGCCCGCCCAAGTGTCCGGCGGCGAGCAGCAGCGCGCCGCGATCGCCCGGGCGATGATCAATTCGCCCCGCGCCCTCTTGGCCGACGAGCCGACCGGAGCCCTCAACTCGGCGGCGGGATCCGCGGTGCTCGAGAGCTTCCGGGCCATCAACGCCCTGGGCCAGACGATCGTGATGGCCACCCATGAGGTGAAATCGGCCTGCATCGGGGATCGAGTCCTTTTCCTCAGGGACGGGCAGGTCCGGGGCGAGTACCGAATGGATACCCCATTGCAGGGCTCGGAACGGGAAGCCGCCCTGCTCGCGTGGCTGGTCGGCCAGGGTTGGTGACCGGGATGCGAAGTGTGCTGCTGATGGCGCTGTCCAACCTCCGGCGCCGGAAGGGCCAGGGCCTGTTGGTCGGCACGATCATGGGCCTCTCGGTCTTGCTCTTCTCAACCGGCGTCGGCGTTATGCGGGAGATCGACGGCCCGGTCAACACGATGCTGGCGGAACAGCGGGGATCGCATTTCACGCTGACCTTCGATACCCGGATTCACGACCTCGACTCAGTGCGGTCGTGGTGGGCCGCCCGCCCGGAGGTGGACGCGGTGACCGAAGGCCTCCCGGTGATCAGTCTCCGGGAGAGTTCCTTCTTCCGGGGACGACAACTGAGTCAGTACGTCAACATTACCGAACGGCCCCGGCGAGCCACGAACCAGGATCTTCTGCGAATCGTCGATGGCAACCCTTCCGCCGGTCCCGGACCGGGAGAACTCTGGCTGCCAACGGCCCTCGCCCAGGACGCCGGTATCCAAGCTGGAGATACCCTCGAGATTCCCACCGCCGATGGTCTCGAACCGTTCGTCGTCAGTGCGGTGGTGGTCGACCCTCAGTTCAGCGCTCCATTCACCAACCCGACCAGGGTCTGGGTCGGAGCCGGCGAGTTGCCCGCCCACTTTCAGAGCCCCCGCCTTTCCAGCGTCACGGTCGGGGTCCGCCTCAAGAGTCTCCAAGGATCGGAACAGCTCTGGGACCAGTTCGTCCGGGACCAAGGCGGGGTCTACAGCGGCTCGGTCTACGACCCCGCGGCGGTGCTCGCCGGCTACACTGCCCCCTATGCCATCATGGCGGCCATGATCGTGGCGTTCTCGGTGCTGGGCTTTCTGGTGGCCCTGTTCGCGATTCAAGGCACGGTCACCAGTTCGATCCTGGCTGACTTCAAAATCATCGGGATCCTTCGGGCTCAGGGATTCACGCCCACCAATGTTCGGCGAGTCTACGAGATCCAATACCTCCTCCTTGCCGGCGTCGCGCTGCCCCTCGGAGTGTTGCTGGGCGTCGTCGTGGTCCGGAGCACGATCGGGCTGCTGACCCGCCCGGTTGCGACCCCGGTGGCCAGTGGACCCCTCTTGATCCAAGGGGCCGCGGTACTGCTCCTGTTTCTCGGTCTGGTGTACCTGTTCGTCGTGCGGGTGGCCCGAACGGCGGCCTTGGTCCGCCCCGCCGACGCGATTCGGTTTGGCGCGGTGGCCAATCAGAAAACCCCCTCCACCGGGGTCCCGATCTTACGTCTCCGGGCATTCTCGGTTCCGATGATCATCGCCGTGAAGAGCCTGATGCTCCAGAAAGGCCGAGCCGTGTTCCTGGCGGTGGCGGTGCTCTTCGCGACCCTGGCGGCCTTGCTCGCGATCAACCTGGATCACTCCTTCGGAAAGATGCGGACCGACCTCGCCCGGTTTGGGTTCGACGCTGCCGATGTCCGAGTGAGCCGAGTCGGCCGTCGGTTCAGCATGCGGCACGCGGACCTGATGGCGGCGTTCGGGAGCCGGCCCGAGGTGAAGGCCGTGGCCACCTGGGACGCCATCGACGGAACCATGTGGGTCGGCCAGTCCGGGCACACCCAGGTCGTAGCCGGGACGGTGGTCGATGGGAACATGGCGGGACTCCGCTATGACAATCTTCGCGGTCGGAACCCGGCCGGGCCCCATGAGGTCAGCCTCGCGGTCGGCACCGCCAAAGACCTCGGCCGGGACGTGGGTGAGCGGATGAAGGTCCACCTTCTTGGGTCGACGCTCGAGTTCGACATCGTCGGCGTTTACCAAACCATCAACAACACCGGGCACGGGTTTCGAGTCCGGCTCGAGGCGGCCCGGATGGCGAGTCCCCTCTGGTCTCCCAGTGAGTACGGCGTCGCGCTGGCCGACGGGGTCGATCCCGA
>JANNQX010000147.1:0-64644 GCA_031400975.1 Gemmatimonadota bacterium | reverse complement strand
GGTATCATTAGTCAGGTCCGCCGCTGGGATTCCCAGGGAGGTCACAAGTGAGTCTTCGATTCGCCGGTTTCGCGGCCGTCTGCTCGTTCGCCTCCGTTCTCAACGCCCAAGACAGCCTCCGGGTCGTGGCCGGGCGGGTCCGGGATCAAAAGGCCCGCAAACTCGCTGGTGCGGAGGTCCTGGACGCCGAACGCCGGATCCTCGGCACCACCGACGCCGACGGGTGGTTTGCGGTTCGGCTCCCCTCAACCGCGCCGAGCATCAGCTTTCGGCGAATCGGGTTCAAACCGGCCGGGTTCATGTTCCCCAAGGGGTGGGGCCTGACCGATACGGTCACCGTGTTCTTGACCGAGACCCCCCAGGAGCTGCCGGACCTCGAGGTCGAGGCCAAACCCTGGAAGCCGGTGCGATACGCGGGCACGACCAAGTACGACGGTTTTTTCCGGCGCCAGCGGCTCGGACTGGGGAGTTATCTCAGCCGGGAGCAGCTGAACCGACGGCCTGTGATCCAAACCCTCGAGTTCCTTCAAACCCTTCCGGGGGTTCGGGTGACCGTCGGTCCGCCCGGACTCGATTGGGCCAACAATCTCAAGATTACCCGCTGCAGTGGCCCCAGTTCCAAAGCGACCGTGTGGGTTGACGGGGTTCGATTACTGGGGGGCCCGCCAGCAGCGGCCAATGTTCAGCTTGGCGACACCCGAGTTGGGGTGACCTTCGGGGGATCAAACGAGACCCCCCGTGACGTCATCGAGAAACTCAGCCGAATCGCACCCGCTGACATCGAAATGATCGAGGTCTACCGGGGAGCGGGCCAACTGCCGGCCGAGTTCCATGAGGATGGCTGCGCCGTCATTGCGGTATGGACCCGATGGAACGCACCAGTCGAAACCCGCGATGGCGCCCGGTAGCCGGGTTCCGTTGACGACCGCAGACTCAAAGACCAGGTCGGGGTCCTCATTCGGGCCGATCCCCGGGGGACGGCTCGGCGTCGTGGTACCCCGCTCGATCGAGACAGTTGAGATTGACGAAGTCGCCGTCGACGAAAGTCTGCCCCTGGCTTCGGACATGGACCTCGCCGCCACTGGCTAGCCGGATGCCGTCCCGGGCCTCGACGGTGAATTCCCGGCACCGGACCGCTAGTTCTTCCGTGGCTTCGATTTCGAGCCGGACTCCCCGAAGGCTCAGTACCGGCCCTTGATCGGTCATCCTGATGCTGAGGTCGACCAGCCCAGCCGCCGACCGGAGCACGATCGTTTCACCTCGAGGATCGGGATGAACGCTGACGGTCGCTCCCGACCTCAAGGCGAGGACTTGAACACCTGGCCCGCCTTCGGGCACCATCTGGTTCGTCATGGCACTCCCTCCTCGCCGACCCGGTGAACCCACTGCCACCCCGAAGTTTGGACCGAAGCCTCGCGATCCGGGAGTCCCCTCCCCCGGGTCCGGTAAACGGGGTACCTTGCCCATCATGGATGTCCTGTTTCTCGAGATTGATACCGAGAGCACTTGGGCCGTGGCCTCGTTGGGCCCGGCCTTCTTGGCCTCGTACCTCCGCACCGCCGGTCATTCAGTCAAGTTTCTTCGAGTCCCGCTCGACTGGGCGGGTGACCAGCTGGTCGAGCAGGTCGGTGTCATCCGACCCCAACTGATCGGCCTTTCGCTCACGACTCGGCAGTGGCTACGAGCGCGGGGACTGATCGAGCAGATTCGTCACCATCATGATATCCCGGTCGTCACCGGCGGACTTCACCCGACTTTTTCCCCCGAGGACGTCCTTGCCGCCCCCGGGTTCGACTATGTCTGTCTCGGCGAGGGCGAAACGGCGCTTCTCGACCTGGCTCGGTTTCTCGAGAGCGGCGGGAAGCCTTCGGATGCGCGAATTCCCAACATCTGGGGCAAAGGTGGGCCGCGGCCGTCGCTCCGGGCCCCCTTTGAGCCGCTCGACGACCTCCCGTTCATGGCCCGTGACCTGCTCGATGAGCGGTACGGTGTCGTTCACGTCAGCACCCAACGCGGCTGCCCGTTCAAGTGCACCTACTGCGCCGCTCGGATGTACAACGAACTGTACGCCGAGACTGGCGACTACGGCCGTCGCCGGTCCTTGGCGAACGTGATCCAGGAGCTCACCGAAATCAAAGCCCAGGGTCCCCTCAATTACGTCATCTTTCTCGATGATACGTTCACCATCAACCACCCCTGGGTCCACCAGTTCTGCGACGGGTATGGTGAGCAGCTCCGGATTCCCTTTTCGCTCCATGCCCGGGTCGAGACGGTCAACGCCAAGCTGCTTCGGCGCCTGGCCGCGGCCGGGTGCCGGCACATCACCTACGGGGTCGAGAGCGGTAGCGAGCGACTCCGGCGTGAAGTAATGCGGCGTCCGGTGTCCAACCAACGATTCGTCGACGTCTTTCAGTGGACCAAAGAGGCCGGGATCCTTGTCACCGCCAACTATATGATGGGGCTCCCGACCGAGACGCCGGCCGAGATGGCCGAGACCTTGGCGCTCCACCATCGAATCGAGCCGGACGATTTCGGGTTCTTCGTGTTCTACCCCTATCCCGGTACCCACCTCCATCGCTATTGTATCGAGCACGGCTACCTGGCGGCGGACCACCTCGACCGGCCCGCAAATCATCGGACCTCGGTCCTGACACTGCCGACCCTGACGCCCGCCGAAATTGACGCCGGATACGAGGCATGGACCAAGGCGAGGACGACCTCGGCCCTGCGCCGATCGAGCACGCTGTCGGAGGCGGGCCACCGCGCCGCCGTTGAGCAGATCGAACATTGTGCGGCGGTCGGGTAGTCCCGACTGATTCGAAAACCGATCCCGGAGATCTTGAGATGCCACCAGGCGCCAGAGTCGGCGATAACATCCTTCAAGACGCCCCCCATTGTCACGCGCCGATCCACCCACCGGCGCCGGTCCCAACCCCGGTGCCGCATCCGGCACTGCCCCTCGCCATCATGCCACCGGGCTCACCGACGGTGAAGTACAACAACATGGCGGCCGCCCGGGTCACCGACATGTCGAAAATTTGCATGCTGCCGTCGTGTGTACCGGCCGGGCCCGGCATCATTATGAAGGGATCCGCTACGGTAATGGTCAACAACCTGCCCGCCGCCCGGGTCGGCGACATGACCCAGCACGCGACCTGCGTCGCTCCAATCCCGTCTCCGGTCGGCAAGATCATTCCGCCCGGCAGCCCCACGGTCATGATCGGCGGCTAGCGTTTGAAGAGACGACACTTCGAGACCCTCCGCCCGATTTGCCCGGTCTGCCGGGTCGAGCGAGGGGAGGAGCATCCCCTTCGGGTGTCGATCGAGGCCGTTGCCGACGCGAATGCTGTCTTTGAAGGTGTCCTCCAATGTCCGGGTCCCAACTGCCTTCGTGAGTATCCGATCGTCGACGGGATCCCGCTTCTGGTGCCGGACGTCGCCGGGTACCTCGCATCGCAGCTGTATCACCTTCGTGACCGGGACGACCTCTCGCCTGTGATTGAGGGGCTGCTGGCCGAGGGAAGCGGCCCGGGATCCTACTTGGACGTAACCTGGACCCACCTCGGCAGCTACGGTTGGGACCACTACGGTGAATGGGATCACGACGACCCCGCCAAAGGCCAGCCGGAAGGCATTCATCCGGGATCCGTGGCTCGCACGCTCTCCACCGGATTAGAACTCTGCCGCCAAGCCGGTGGGACGCTTGGCGAGGGACCACTCCTCGATCTCGGCTGTGCCGGGGGCCGCTCGACCTTCGACCTGACCGGGCAGACGGCTGACTTGGTTGTCGGCGTCGACCTCGGCTTTCATTTTCTCAAGGTGGCCGCCCGGGTCCTCCGGCGCGGAGTCGCCCGTTACCCGCTCCGACGCGGGGGTATCCGGTACGACTGGCGGGAGTTTCCAGTCCCGGTTTCCGACGGCGACCGAGTGGACTTTTGGGCCTGCGACGCGGCCCGGCTGCCGTTCGGCGCCGGCAGTTTCGGCGGCGCGGTCTGCCTCAACTTGCTCGATTGTGTTGCCGCCCCACTCGACCTGCTCCGGGAGACGGCCCGGGTCCTTCGGCCGGGGGCTTTGGTGATCCTTGCCTCGCCGTACGACTGGGCCCCAGCGGCCACCGCGGTGGAAGCCTGGATCGGCGGCCATTCGCCACGATCATTCGGCGGCGGGGCCAGCGATCAGGTACTCCGGGCCCTCCTCACCCCGGGGGGCCACCCGGCCTCGGTCCCGGGGCTTCAGGTCGTCGCGGAGCGCGATCAGGTGTCATGGACGGTCCGGCTTCACGATCGGAGTGCCGTGACGTACCGCCTCCACCTGGTCGTAGCGGCCCGGTCCTGAGCCTTCGGTGGCGCCGGCGTCGGACCGAACGTAGCTTCGACCGGTGAAGGATCCCTGCGCCGCCTGCGGCCTTTGCTGCCGTTCCTATCTGGTTCCGATCTTCGGCCACGACCTCTGGCGGATCACCACCAAGAGGGGCATTGCGCCAGAGTCGTTCGCCTTTGTCGCTGAGCAGGAAACCCCAGACCCGCTTGGCTTCCGGCTAGCGGCCGACGGCCCGACCCACGGGCTCGCCCTCCTCAAGTTGGAGCCAATGGCCCCGACTCAGCCGTGCATCTTTCTGGAGGAAGTTGGGCCGGGCCAATCGCGGTGCGGGATCTACGAGGATCGCCCAATCACCTGTCGTTCGTACCCCATGTCGAAGTTCGGCGACCGAGTCTATCAGCGAGCGACGACGCTGTGTCCGCCTGAATCCTGGGATGAGGCCGACCTGGGAGCCACCCATTGGCGCGACACCCTTCAACGCCTCCGACGCCATCGGGATATCTACGTGGAAGTGGTCGCCCGGTGGAACGCGGCCATCGATCGGTGGCGGCCGTCCAGCCCGTTGCCCCCTAAAATGTTCTGCGACTACGTGTTGGCGGTGTTCGGGCGGGTGGCCGCCGCCGAGGACGCGCTCGGACCACAGCAACTCGCCGACCTGACGGCCCAGTGGGCCCAGTTTCAATCCCAGACCAGCGAAGGCCCCGAAGTGACGGTGGATCGATCCTTGGAACCGGCCTGGATTGCTCACTTTCGCGGCATGCGAGCTCTGATCGATGAGTTCTTCCCCGAGCTAGCGCCCCTTCCGTTCCAATCCCTCGTCGTCGAAACGGTCAATCGCCCGGTGATTCAGTAGCGACCGCGACCGAAGTTCGATTGGGGGTCTTGGCAGATCCGGGACAAACCGCTATATCAAGATGATTCGTAAAATTGGGTTTCGGCAGTTGCCCCTCGCCTTGAACAAGAATGGCCAACGCGATCCTAGCCGACACCTCCAGCGCCTTACCCAACTGGCCCCCGACATCTGTCGAAGGTCGGAGCCTCCCGGTCCCCGTCGCACCTGTACCCCGTTGTCCTGGATGGACATTCTCAACCTTCGAGGAGCATCGCTATGCCTGAATACCTGTCGCCTGGGGTGTACATCGAGGAGGTCAACACCGGCGCCCGCCCGATCGAGGGGGTCGGAACAGCTATGGCCGCCTTCGTCGGATTCGCTCCTGCGGGTCCCGCGAATGCCCCGACCCTGATCACGAACTGGGGCCAGTACGTCGAGACGTTCGGCAGCCTCGAGGAAGGCGGGCGCCGAAATCCACACATGCCGGGCGCCTACCTCTCCCACTCGGTCTACGGGTATTTCCTCAATGGCGGGGGCCGGTGCTACGTCGCCCGGGTCGTCCCCGCGACCAAGGGGAAGGAGGGCGAGACCAAGGGCCCGATTGTGCAGCTGCCGGGCCGTTCCGCCAAGGGCATCCCGTCGCTCTCGGTCACGCCGAAGGGCACGCCATCGAGTGACATCCAGATCGAGGTCACTGGGCCGACCGGCGAGGAGACCGCCGAAGGCACCTTCACCATCAAAATCAAGATGGGCGAGACCGAGGAGAACTACGACAACGTCAGTCTGGCCCGCCGCGGCGCCAAGAACGTGGTCGAGACCGTGAACCAAACCAGCCGGCTCGTCACCTTGGTCGAAATCCCCGGCGCGGGCTCGCTCGCCGAGCGGACCCCGGCCCTCGGCTCGTATAGCGTCAAGGCCCCGGACAAGAGCGCCGGATTGCCGGCCCTCCGATCGACGCATTTCGTCGGCGACGTATCCGACCGATCGGGCCTCGAAGGCATGGAGGTCGCCGACGACGTCACCATGTTGATCTGTCCCGACGTCATGTCGGCCTACCAGAGTGGCTCGATCGACCGCGACGGCGTCAAGGCGGTTCAGTTGGCGATGATCGCCCACTGTGAGCGCCTCGCCAACCGGATGGCCATTATCGACCCGGTCCCCGGGCTGTCGCCCCAAGAGGTCAAGAAGTGGCGTGAGAAGGACACCAACTACGACTCCAAGTTCGCCGCTCTGTACTATCCGTGGATCAGGATCGACGGTCCCGACGGGAAGCCGATCGATGTCCCGCCGAGCGGCCACGTTGCCGGAATCTGGGCCCGGAACGACCGGGAGCGAGGGGTCCACAAGGCGCCCGCGAACGAAGTCATCCGAGGCGCCCTTGGCCCGTCCACCCAAGTCACCAAGGGCGAGCAGGACGTGCTCAATCCGAGCGGCATCAACTGCATCCGGTCGTTTACCGGGCGCGGGGTGCGGGTCTGGGGTGCTCGGACGGTATCGAGCGACCCGGCGTGGCGCTACGTCAGTGTCCGTCGATTGTTCAACTACGTCGAGTCATCGATCGAAGGGGGCACCCAATGGGTGGTGTTCGAACCGAACGACGCTGATCTCTGGGCCCGGGTCCGCCGCGATGTGGGCGCGTTCCTGACTGGTGTCTGGCGGGACGGGGCGCTCTTCGGCGCCACCCCCGAGGAAGCCTTCTTCGTGAAATGTGACGCGGAGAACAACCCGGCTGACGTCCGGGATCGCGGGCAACTCATCATCGAAGTCGGACTTGCCCCCGTCAAGCCAGCTGAATTCGTGATCTTCCGATTTAGCCAGTTCACCAACGGCGGCGCCTGAGTTTCGAGCCTAAATACACTTTCACTAGCTAGGAGATCATCATGGCTGAGAAGGACCCTTTAGTATCGGCATGGTTCGGCCTTGAGTTTCAGGGCAAAATTCAGGGAGCGTTCAAAGAGTGCACCGGAATGGGGAGTGAGACCCAGGTCGTCGAGCACAAGGCGACCGGTCCGAAGGGCGAGTACATCATGAAGAAGCTCCCGGGGCGAATGAAATGGAACGACATCGTCCTCAAGCAGGGGGTCTCGGATTCGATGCTGATGTGGACCTGGCGCGGACTATGCGAGCAAGGCAAGATCGACGAAGCGCGCAAGAATGGGTCCCTGGTGATGTTCGACCAGAAGGGCACTGAAATAGCCCGGTGGGACTTCGTCAATGCGTGGCCGTGCAAGCTGTCAGGGCCGACCGGCAACGCCGCCAACAACGAGGTGGCGTTGGAAGAGTTGACCATCACCCACGAAGGATATAAGCGGGTCAAGTAGAGCAATTCGAATCAACCGATTAAGACGCGGGAGAGGCGCTCATGCTGCAAACCGAGTACGAATTCACGCTACCGTGCGGTCTGGTCGATCAGACCGGAACCCTTCGGCGCGACGGCGTGATGCGGCTCTCCACCGCGCTTGATGAGCTCGAAGCAATGAAGGATCCCCGAGTCCGGGCCCATGAATCCTACTTGAGCGTGGTACTGCTCAGCCGGGTCCTCGTCCGGATCGGTTCGGTTGAAGGCCCGGGGCCGGAGGTCGTCGAGAGGCTGTTCTCGGCGGATTTCTCCTATCTGCAGGACTTGTTCGTTCGCCTCAACGACAGCGGAGCTGGCCTTGCCGAAACCCAGTGCCCGGAGTGCGGCGCTCGGTTCCCCGTCGATCTGACCGAAACGGTGGGGAGCTGACCGATGGAGCCCCAATCCGCCCAGCAGCCGGCCCCGGCGGCCGCCGGTCTTCCCAAGATCGACGTGGCCAAACTGGCCGAGCGGGTCTACCAGCTGATGCACGCCGAGGCCAAGCTGGACCGCGCCCGTGGGGTTCAACGGACTCCGGGGTGACCCATGGCTGACAAGGACGAAGGCTTCGTCAACTGCCGGTTCTATGTCCAGATCGGCAACGAAACCCAAGCGGTCTTTACTGAAGCGAGCGGACTTCAGGTTGAGACGACCGTGCAGGACTACGAGGAAGGTGGCAACAACGGCTTCGTCCATAAGTTGCCCGGCCGCTCCAAGGTCGGCAATCTGACCCTCAAACGAGGCATCACCAAGGGCAATGAGTTCTTCAAATGGCATGCCGATTTGGCGGGCAGCCAGCTCGGCATCGAGAAGAAGAACCTCTCCTTGTTCGTGTTCAATCCGACCGGCCGGTTGATCGCCCACTGGGATTTTCTGGGTGCGTTCCCCGTCAAGTGGATCGGTCCGCAGCTCGTCGCCGATGGCACCGCGCTGGCCGTCGAAACGCTCGAGTTGGCGCACTCGGGCATTACTCGTAAGCTGTGAGCGGCGATGCTAACTTGGCTCAATCGAGTCCGCCTTGCCCGGATGGAGCGATTCGCGACGACGCTCCGGCGCCGCCATGCCATCCTCCAGCGCCCGACGACTGGGCAGCTCATCCTAGAGACGGTCGGGATCGCCAGGCGCCGACTCACCTTGCTCAATTGGGCCCCCCGGCCCGAGCGTGACAGGCCCGCTCCGGCGCGACGGTTCGTCGAGCCGGTCGACTCAACGAGCATCCGTCCGAGTTGGCCCCTCGCGAAGCCTGAAGAACCGACAGCCCCTGCAGGCCTCCGCCCCGCCGACGATCCGGCCCCTGCCCTGGGCTTTGAGCCCCTACGTTGGGAACTGGACGATGCCGTGGGCCCCCCAGGCCCCGTCGCCGACACCGCCGGCGAGGCGCCCGACCTGACCGTCGCAGCGGCACCCGGGACCCCGACGCCCGAACCGGCCGACGTGAGTGACCTGAGTGACGTGGGTGAGGTGAGTGACGTCGGTCAGGTGGGTGAGGTGAGTGAGGTGGGTGAGGTGGGTGAGGTGAGTGAGGTGAGTGAGGTGAATGACGTGACCGGCGTTGCCGTCGGATCTCGATCACCCGGGCGTTCGGCGCCCTCACTTGAGCCACGAGTTGCCCAGACCACCCCATCGCCTCGAACGGTCGAGCCGCTCAAGGCCGAGGCCGCACCGATGCCCCCGGCCCCTCGGCCGGCCCTTGCCGCCACCTCCGCCGAGCCGCCCAACGTCGACTCGACGACACCGCCGGTCGTGGGAGAAGCTCCGGCGTCGGTCGCGTCCACCACAGAACCGGAACCGGTAACGGTCGAGGCACCCTGGAACCCGGTGGTCGAGCCGGTTGGGCGCGAGACGGCAATTCCAGTCGCCCAAGTCCCGGAAATCCTGCCCCCGGCCCCGGCCCCCGAACCCTCGATGACATCGGCCCCAACCCCCGGGCTGGTCGGGACCGCTCCCTCGGACCAACCGGTGGCCACGCCGATCGCTGACCAGACGCCGACGACGACCCCGCCCCCCGTGAGCCCGGCTTTGGTTCCCGAGCCGACACCTCGTGCCGAACCGGCGATTGCCCGGGCAGCGGCAGGCCCGGAAGCCGCAGCGCCTTCGGCCGTCGCAACCTCGGGCCCGCCGCCTTCAGACCCGGTGAGTCACGCCGAGAGCCCCCGGCTGGTTTCCGAACCTGGCCCTACGTCGCAGCCCCCCGTGATCTCCGACTCGCTCCAGCCGACCCCGGACGAATCGGTCAGCGGACCGGCATGGGAACCGGTTGCCGGCGAACTGATCGGCCAAGCGGCGATCGAGGCCGAGCCGGTGAGGGCCGGGCCGAGCGGCGAGCCGGTCGGCGCCGAGGCTGCGATCGGAGCCCAGCCGACGCTGCCGGTCGAAACCGCCCTCGCCCCCCCGTCGGCCGCGATCGATCCGAAGCCGCCGGCTCCCAACTGGGCGCCGGTCGAAACCCGACAGGCTCGCTCCCCTGGTCGCCGCCCCGAGCGATCCCTCGAACACCGCGCCGGGGATGAGACCCGATCGGTCGCGCCGGAGCCAGCCGCCGAAGCGGTTCAGCCCGCCGGCGCCGCGGCCGCGTCGCTACCGATCGAGCCGCCACCGATCGAGCCGCCGCCGGTCGAAGAATCGGCCGGCCCGATGGAGTGGCTCGCCCGACTTCAGGCCGCCCACGGACCTTTGGAAGTCCAGGCCCCGCAAACCCCGGCCAAAGCTCCGCCACAAGGGCAGCCGCTGTCGATTGCCAATCGCGAATTGCTTGAGCCGCTGATCGGAATCGATGTCGGTTCGGTTCGGGTTCACCAAGGGGCCGAGGCTGCTGAAGCGACTGGAGCGCTCCAGGCCGATGCGCTGGCGGTCGGGGAACAGATCGTCCTGGGCCCGGGCCACCAGGACAGTGACCCGAAGACGGTTGGCCTGCTGGGCCATGAACTCCTCCACGTTGCCCGACAACGGACCCCCCGGTTCGTGCCCCCGATTCTTCGAGGCATGCCGCGCCCGGTCCAGCCCGGCCGACCGCCGTTCCGTCCTTCGGCGCGGCAGCAGTCGACGCCCCGGGGTCCGGGCCAGGGCGCCCCGAGTGTGACGCACGCCGCCGAGGAAGAGGCGATGGCGTTGGTGGTTGAGGCCGCGGCAATCGCGGCCAGCCGCGATCGCACATCGGGTGCCACCCGGGGGTCGAGCCCTCCGCCGCCGGTGCCGGCGACCGAAATTCTCGACCCGCACGAGGCGCCGATCCGGAGCCTAACGCCGGCCGATCCAGAGGCGCCGCCGCGGTGGGGAACTCTCCCGGCACCTTGGGAACCGCTGCCGGATCTACCGCCAAGTCGGTCCGGACCGGTAGCCGAGGTGGGGTCGGCGGGTCCGACCAGTCCCTCGGCCCCGGCCGGACCCTGGTCGGTCACCACCACGCCGCCGCCGATTCAGGCGGCTGGGGCGGACCGGCAGGTGCCGGATCAGCATGCCTCGGCGCCCACGGGGCCGGCAGCAATCGGCGGCGCGCCGAAGGTCGACCTCGATACGCTCGCCAAACAAGTCTATACGGTCCTCAAGCGTCGCCTCGCTGGTGAGCGGCGCCGGGCCCATTAGGAGAGGGAGAGGCCGCCATGGCGCTCAGCAAAGCAGAAATCATCAATCTGGAGAACTCCCAGAGGTTGGAGTGTCTCTTCAATCCGAACACTTACACGTTCGACAAGAAGAACAATTGGACTAGCGATCAGAAAGCCGGGGCCAATACTCCCCAGACGACGTTTGGCGGCGGATCACCAGCAACTTTGGCGATGGAATTGCTGTTCGATACCTACCTCGACGCGAAGCCCGGGGTCAAACCGGAAGACGTCCGGACCAAGTACACCGACAAGCTGTGGAAGCTGATGCTGGTCGATCCCAAGCTCAAGGACAAGAAGAGCAAGAAAGGACGCCCACCGAAGGTCAAGTTCGTCTGGGGTAAGACGTGGTCGTTCGAGGGAGTCATCACCAGCCTGAGCCAGAAGTTTACGCTTTTTCTGGAGGACGGAATCCCGGTCCGGGCCATGGTCACGGTCAGTTTTCAGCAGGCCAAGGACGAGGAGGCCCTCGCCAAACAAAACCCCACCTCTGGGGGAATCGGCGGCGACCGGGTCTGGACCGTGACCGCCGGCGACAGCCTCGGATGGATCGCCTACAAGGAGTATGGCGACACGTCGATGTGGCGGCTGATCGCGGAAGCGAATCAGCTGGAGACCGTCCGTCACCTGCCGCCCGGGATGACGCTGGTGATCCCGAATGGGTAGTCCGGCGCTCCTCAACCATGTTCACCTCGAGATCGACGGCCAACTGCATGACGAGCTGGTTGTCGACCTCGTCGCACTGACGGTCGAGAGCAGTCTTCACTTGCCGGACTCCGCAACCTTGGTGCTCCACGACAGCCGCCTTCATTGGATTGACCAACAAGTCCTCGAACCGGGCAAGTCTCTCAAGATCAAAGCCAATACCGATGGCAAGGACCACTTGGTGTTCGACGGCGAGATCGTCGGACTCGAGCCGGCCTTCGGCCTTGACGCCGTCCGGTTGGTCGTCCGAGCGTTCGACCGGCTGCACCGGTTGTCACGCGGCCGCAAAGTTCGTTCGTTCGTCAACGTCACCGACGCGGACGTGGCCAAGAAGCTTGCCGGTGAAGCCGGCCTGGGCTTCAATGGAAAAGCCGGGCCGGTCCACAAGTACTTGTTCCAGAATAACGAGACCAACCTCGAGTTTCTCCGCAAGCGGGCCGCCGCTCTCGGATTCGTGGTCTATGTTGACGGGAAGACCCTCCACTTCACCGAGCCAAAAGCCGACGGGCCGTCGGTTGATCTCCAGTGGCCCGCCACGCTCACGGAATTCCATCCCTGTTTGACGACCGTCGACCAAGTCACCGGGACCATCGTCCGAGGCTGGGATCCAGAGAAAAAACAGGAGGTCGTCGGTCGGGCCAAGACCAACGAAGGCGGACCGGAGGTCGGAGTCAAACCCGGAGGGAGCCTGGCTGAGCAGGCCTTTGGAGGCAACGCGACCAACCAAGGCGCCCATATTCCGGTGCGTGACCAAGCATCGGCCGATGCCTTGGCGAAAGCGCTTGCCGGGGAGCACGCCAGCCGGTTCATCGAGGCCGAGGCCGTCTGTGCCGGGAACCCCCAGATCCTGGCCGGTTCCCCCGTCAAGATCTCTTCCCTCGGTACTCGGTTCAGCGGAACCTATCTGGTGACGAGTTGCCGGCACGAATACGGTGAAGACAAGAGCTTCAAAACCCACTTCAGTGTTTCGGGCCAGAACCCGTCGACCCTACTCTCACTCCTCGCCTCCACCTCGCCGCCAACCCACACCGGTCTCGCGATCGCGATCGTCACTGACAACAACGATCCCCAAAGCCTTGGCCGGGTCAAGGTCAAATTCCCTTGGTTGGCGTCGGACCAGGCGAGTTTTTGGTCCCGGGTTGTCTCGATCGGGGCCGGAGCCGACCGGGGGATCAGTTTCCTGCCTGAAATCGAGGACGAGGTCCTCGTCGGCTTCGAGCAGGGCGATATTCACCAGCCATACATCCTGGGCGGCCTCTGGAACGGCGTCGACAAGCAACCCAAGGACGCCAAGGACGCGGTGTCCGGCAGTAAGGTCCAAAAGCGAGTGATCCAGACCCGGGTCGGCCACAAACTCCTCTTCGACGACACCGACGGCGGCGGCGGAATCGAGATCGTCGACAAGAATGGGAACTCGATCAAGCTCGACACCGGGTCGGACAAGCTCACGATCACGGTCAAGGGCGACGCCACCATCGACGCCAAAGGCAACGTCGACGTCAAGGCCGGCGGGAAGTGCAATATCGCCGCGACCGGAGCGGTTGAGGTGAAAGGAATGAGTGCCAAACTCGATGGCGGGGGTGGCACGGTCACGGTCAAGGGCACCATGGTCAACCTGAACTGAAATGGAACTCCGTGGCAACAGGTTTCGGTAGCAACCATCGCAGCAGGGACTTCGTCGGGAGTGGCTGGTCGTTCCCGGTCACCACTGACGTCCGAGGCCGGATTTCCCTCTCCCACCGGGAGCGGGACATCGAGGAAGCGATGGCGATGATCCTCCTCACGCCTAAGGGCCAACGGGTCATGCGACCGGAATTCGGCTGCCAGATCCACGATCTGATCTTCGCGGAAAACAATGCGACGACAGCGGGCCTGGCCGCGTCCTACGTGGAGGACGCCCTCAAGATGTGGGAGCCCCGGATCACGGTGCTCAGCATCGAGGCAGACGCTGACCCCGACCACGACGAGCGGTTGATGATTCGGATCCATTACGAGATCAAAGCAACTTACGATCAGCGCTCCTTGGTTTTCCCCTTCTACCGCATCCCAGGGGAGTGAGAGAGCCACACCCATGCCCTTACCTACTGTCAGCCTTGACGACCGGCGGTTTCAGGACATCGTCGATCAGGCCAAGACCCTGATCCCGCAATATTGCCCGGAGTGGACTGACCACAACGTCAGTGACCCCGGGGTTGCGTTGATCGAGCTGTTTGCCTGGATGACCGACCTGTTGCTCTACCGGGTCAATCAGACGCCGGACAAGATGTACGTGAAGTTTCTCGACTTGATCGGGGTGAGGCTCGATCCACCCCGCTCCGCCAACGTACCGATCACGTTCTACCTCTCGGCGCCCCAGCCTGGCCCCGTGTCCATCTCGGAGAATACCGAGGTCGGAACCGTGCGGACCGAGAGCAATGCGGCGATCATCTTCACGACCGAGGCGGATCTCGTCATCCGGCCTCCCAAGCTGGTCGCCGCCTTCACCCGCGATATCGACCGTCGCGACGAAGGCCAGTGGGTGACTCACGACCTCAGCCAAATCGATTTGCCCGGCCAACGGATTCCGCTGTTCGCCGGCGAGCCGAACCCAGGCGACGCCTTCTACCTCGCGCTCAAGGAGGACCACAGCCACCAGATCTTGGGCATTACGCTCGAGTGCCAGGCGGCCGAGACCGCGGGCGTCGATCCAACCAACCCCCCGATCATCTGGGAAGTGTGGCAGGGCGGGGCCGATCGCTGGGCTCCGTGCGACATCGAGCATGACGGCACCGGGGGCTTCACTTGGTCGGGCGAAGTCATTCTCCATTTGCCCGCCATGGCTCAAATCAGTTTCCGCGACGTCTCCGCCCACTGGCTCCGGGTTCGAATGGTCGAGGCGCCCGCGGGATCGGCGACCTACGAAAAGTCCCCCGAAATCGGCCAGCTGCGGCTGGTGGCGCTCGGCGGGACGGTGCCGGCCCGGCACGCGGTCACCGTGCTGGACGAAGTCCTCGGCGAGGCCGATGGTACCGCCGGCCAGGTCTTTCGTCTGTCGCAGACCCCAGTGCTCGCCTTGGATCCCGGCCGCGACTACTTGGTCGTCACCGCCCCCGGCGGCGCACCCGAGCATTGGGCCGAGGTCGCCGACTTCGGCGACTCAGGTCCGACCGATCCACACTTCACGCTCGATAGCAATGACGGCGCCCTGAACTTGGGGCCGGCCCTCCTCCAGCCCGATGGCAACGTCTATCGGTTCGGGCGAGTGCCCGCCAAGGGTAGCGTGCTTCGGTTCAGCCGCTATCAACACGGGGGCGGCGCGGCCGGCAACGTCCCCAAAGGCATGATCACCGTCCTCAAGTCGTCGATTCCCTATATCACTCGAGTGGTAAACCGGCAGCCGGCCCTGGGCGGTCGCGACGGACAGAGTCTTGAGGACGCAAAGCTTCGGGCGCCCCAACGGCTTCGGACCCAAACCCGCGCGGTTACCAAAGACGACTTCGAGACCCTCGCCCGCCAGGTACCCGGCGTGCTTCGGGCCCATTGTCAGGGTCCTGGGTCCCAGCCCGGCGGCCCCAATGACCCGAAGCCCGGCAACGTGGTGGTGACGATTCTGTCCGAGGTCGACGATCCGAGCGGCCACATCCCACCGGAGCGCCTGCTGCTCTCCACCGAACTCAGTCAAGCAACTCAGGCCTACCTCACGGAGCGCCGACTGCTCGGGACCCAGGTGTCCGTCCAGGCCCCCCAGTTCTACTGGGTCTCGGTGGAAGCCCGGGTTGGTCTTCCGCCTAACGCTGAGCCGGGTCTGGTGGCCGAAGTGCGTCGCCGCTGCGAGACCGAACTCCTCCGCTACCTCAATCCGTGCGTCGGCGGGCCGGACGGCAAGGGCTGGCCCTTCGGCCGGGAGCTCCACACCTCCGAGCTCTTCGCGCTGTTGCAACGAATCCCGGGCGTGGAATTCGTCGACGACCTCAAGGTGTTGTACCGCGAAACCGCCACCGGCGTCGCCCCACGGCCTGCCCCGACCCGGTTGGTCATTCCGCCCAACGGATTGATCTGCTCCGACGACCACCGCGTCAACCGGACCTAGGCGAAACCCATGGTTGGACCACCACCCGGATCGCCGATCCTTACGATCTCGCTCGAAGGCGAGGTCGTCCGAACGCTGACCCTTGGAGCCGCCCCGCTCACCGTCGGGCGCCTCCCCGACAACGGCGTGGTGCTCCCGCATCATAGCGTCTCGCGCCGGCACGCCGAGATTCGCCTCGAAGACAGCGGACTTGTCGTTACCGACCTGGGCAGCGCGGCCGGAACATTCGTCGGGACGGAAACCCTGTTGCCGAGCCGGCCCGTCGTGGTACCGCCGGGCGATCCGATTCGGATCGGCCCCTTCGTGCTCACGTGGGCGACGGCGGGCATCCGGATCGAGATCCCCAGCCGGCCGGCCGGGATTGTCGCCACCGAGGCCTGGACCCCGCCCCCTCGCCCCAGCGAACACAACATCGTCCCGATCGAGGCTCGGCCCCGGTTCCCCGCGCCGAGCGCCCTCGGCCCCTGCAGTCGCTATCTCTACGACCTGCCGGCCATCTTCCAGGACGACGGGGCATCGGCCACCGCCAGCGGGCCGGCCGATCTTTCCGAGACGACCGCCCCGAAGATCCCCTTCCTCGGCCGGATGCTGCTCATTTTCGAGAGCCTCTGGGAACCCCTGGAACGGCGCCAGAGCGAGATCGCGATGTACTACGATCCGCGCACCTGCCCCGCCGAGTTCCTTTCGTGGCTCGCGGGCTGGCTCCAGCTATCGGTCGACCGTCACTGGCCGGAGCCGCGCCGCCGCCGCCTGCTCCGGGAGGCCATGGAACTGTACCGATGGCGCGGGACTCGGTATGGCCTGTCCCGAATGATCGAAGTCTGCACCGGGATCACCCCGGTGATTTCCGAAAACCCGGCCCGCCCGCATACCTTTCAGATCAAGGTCACAATTCCGCCGAACAGCGACGTCCGGCGGGATTTCATCGAGTACCTGGTCGCGGCCCACAAACCGGCGCATGTCGGCTATACCCTGGAGTTCGCCGCGTGAGCACTCAAATCGGCACCGTCATCGCCGGCGCTCGGTTCGAGCGGGCCCTCGGGAAGGGCTTTCTCGGCGAGAGCTACTTAGCCCGTCGCGTGGACAATGGCCGCCAGGTCGTCGTCAAGCTGCTCCATGATCATTTTGTTCATGACCGGGGGTTCGCCGATCGCTTTGTGGAGATCGTCAGACCTGCCGCTGCCATTCGTCATCCGAACATCATCTCGATCGAACAATACGGCGAGGCCGCCGGCCGGTTCTACCTGATCCAGCCGTATCTCCCCGATGGCTCGCTCCGCGGCCTCCTTCAGCAGTTTCAGCAGGAGTTGCCCCTCGCTCGTGCGGTGTTACTGCTTCGCCAGGTCGCCGACGGCGTGGCGGCGGCCCACGCGGCAGGCCTGCTCCATCGCGACCTCAAGCCCGAAAATGTCTTGATCCAGCGAAGCAGCGGCCAAGCCGGATTCGGCAACGCCACGGCGATGGTCGCCGATTTCGGCCTCACCCGCCTGGCCGAACTCGGGGCCACGATCGGCGGGAACATGGCGTTCGGGTCGTTGCCCTACCTGTCACCGGAGCACTTCAAGGGCAACGTCGACGCCCGGAGCGACGTCTATTCGTTAGGTGTGGTGCTCTACGAAGCCGTCGCCGGCGGACCACCCTTTCAAGTGAAGACCCTGAAGGACGCCTTCGAAAAACACCTCTCGAGTCCGGTGCCTCGGCCGAGCCTCAATGTGCCGACCCTGCCCCCGGCTCTTGAGCAGATCGTGCTCCGCTGCCTCGAGAAAGACCCCGCCGCGCGCTACCCCACGGCTCATGCGGTCGAGCACGCCCTGGCCGAGCTTCGATTGGGTGGTGAAGTCGTCGTCAACCTCGGCACTCCGGCCTCCCAGCGACCGGCCGGCCCCGACCCGTCACATATCGTGGTCAACTTCGCGCCGACCCAAGGCGAACGAGCTCCGCAGCCGCCCCCGCCGCCACCGGCGGAACTACCGCGCTCGGCCGAGGGCCGCTGGCAGATCAACCTCGACCTCGGATCGCCGGGGCCAGTGCCGGCGGCGCCTCCACCTCCGCCCCCGCCCCGATTGAGGGTGCCGCCGGCCTCACCCGAGGCGGCGTTGGGATGGAAGGTCGGGGCCGGAGGCCCGGTGCAGATCCCGGTACCACTCGAAAACGACCAGCCGTTCGTGCCGCTGGCTCCTGGCGGGCTGGGTGATTCGATCGTGGGGCCCCCGCCCGCTCGGCCCAACAAACCGGCTCCAGACCGGCCGGGAGCCGACAAACCGCGACCGAAAGGCCGGACCTCGAGGCTTGTGATGGTGGTCGTCGAGCCGACCAACCTGACCCTAACGCCCGAACAGGTGGCGATTGTCAACGTCACCATCGCCAACACCAGTAAGAGAGTCGAGCACTTCGTGCTCCGGGTCGAGGGCGTCCGGGGACCCGGAGGCTCGCCGGAGGCGTGGGCCGAACTACCGACCGAGCGGATCCAACTGGTGCCGGACGGACGAGCCACGGTCCCCCTCACCATTCGAGTCCCCCGGGCGGCCGAGAACGTCGCCGGCGATTACGAGGTTGATATCTCCGCCGTCGCCTCGGTGTCGGGAGAGGTCGGCACTGTCGGCATGAGCTGGACGGTCCTCCCCTACTTCGACACCTCGGTCGTGGTAACGCCTGCCCGAGCCACCGGCTTTCGGAAGGCCACCTTCAGAGTCGCCGTCACCAACCATGGCAACGCGATGGTTCGGTGCGGTATCAGCGCCGCTGACGAGGATCGGGCCCTCAGGTACCACGTCTCTCAGCCGGAGATTTCACTCGACCAGGGCGTCGGTGCCACCATCGATCTCACGGTCCGGGGCCGAGTCCGTCCTTTGGGAGCGATGGAAAATCGGTCCTGCACCATCAAGGTCGATCGGCTCGATGGACGGACGGCCGGGATGCCGGCCGAAGCGACCATGGCCAGGGCCCAGTTCGGCCACCGAGCCCTGCTCCCAACTGGGGTGATTCCGGTCCTGATCGCGCTGGCGATCGCGGTCTATATGCTCATCCCCAAAACCGTTCTATCGATCGAAGTCCTCCCTCCCAATGTGGCCGCGACCCTCGGGATCCCGGCCAGGATCGTAGGAACGATCAAGAACCAGAAAGGCGAGCGGGTGCCCGCCCGGTCGCTCACCTGGGAGGTCACCGGCGACACAGCGATCGCGCAGACGCTGTCCGTTGCCGGCGATACGGTCATCGTACTGCCGAAGCGGGTTGGGAATACCGTCATCACCGCCAGGGCCGCCAAGATCAGCCCCATCAATGTCCAGATCAACGTGGCCGCCCCGTCGGTCGAGAGGGTGCGACTCGCACCCAGCGGTCTCACCTTGGCGATCGGCGAGACCCGCCGGCTCAACCCAACCGTCACCGACGCCACCGGACAACGTCTCGATCGGCCGGCGGAGTGGACCTCCAGCGATCCGGGGGTCGCCACCGTCGGCGACGGGGAGGTGACCGCCAAGGCCGTGGGCCGAGCCGTCATTACGGTCCGGGTCGAAGCCAAGACCGCGACCGCGAACGTCACAGTCCGGAGCGATAGCGTGAGCGTCTCCGTCGCCGGGGGCGAGGACTGCCTGAGCTACGAGCCCTCGTTGCTCGGGCTCAAGAACGACAAGGAGCGCGGGTGGATGGTCCAGCATCAGGGCCAGGCCTTGCTCCGTTTCGACAAAAAGGACGAGGCCGAGCGAGCGATGAATCTGGCCAAGCGCTACAAGCAGCACTGCTATGTCGGCCGTCGCACCAACCGGCCCGATTCGACCTCGTACTACGTCGAGTATTGGAAATCTCCCTCCGACTTGCGGACCGAGATCAAGAAGGAAGAGTGCACCCCCTACGACCGGAATCAGCTCCAGGTGGTCGAGACCGGCCGCGACTGGGAACTCCGGTCTGGTTCGGTCTTCCTGGTGCGGGCCGCCTCCAAGCCCGACGCCGAGCGGCTCAAGACGATCGCGGCGAGCCACTTCGCTTTCTGCCAACTCGGCCAGCGGAATACCCGGCCGAACCATCGTCTCTATATGACCCAGTACTGGAGGTAGGAGGTCGCCATGCCCACTGTCGCCACCAGCCGTCGATCGTTTGAACCGACCGGGAGCCTCCGATGACCGATTACACTGGGATGACCCAGCTCCATGCGGTGCCGCCCTCCTTGCAGGGTTCCAAGGACCGGATTCTCTATCTGGCCCGGGAGCGCCGGACCCAACATCTGGTGGCCCTCCAGCTCCACCCCGGATCCTCCCCCAGCTCAATGTGGCTCGAGGTGCTTCGCCGGCTCGACGCCTCGCTTCCCGGCCTTGAGGAACGATGCGGCGCCTGTCAGCGGGTCGTGACCTCAGGGGCCAAGTTCTGCGCCAAGTGCGGCGCCGACCTGTCCGCGGTACCGACCGGCGGAGCGGATGACGTCGTCGAGGCGGTCAAGCAAGCCACTGGAACCCAATACGAGTACCTGGGCCGGATGGACCACGGCACCGGCAACCCCGTATTCATTGTCAGGGAACGAGCAGCCGGTCGGTTGGCGGCGCTTCGCCTTCACAAGCGGGCCGACTCCGCCTCGGGAAATCAGGTGTATGACTTAGCCGGTACCAATGTCCTGGGCCGGTACGCTCAAGACCTCGGTGCCGGATCCAGTGCGCCGAAGCCCGATACCAAGCTGCTTCAAGCCGTCGAGCGGGCCGTGGGAAGTGAGTACGAGGTCCTCGGCGAACTCGGCCGGGTCCCCGCGACTCAGGCCCTGCCCCAGATGACGGCACCGACCACGACGACCGCGACGAAGACGGCCGCCACCCCGCCGCCGCCCCCTGTACCGCCGGCCCGGAACCCGCTCATGGCCGGCCTGGCCACAGGGGCGTTGATCCTGCTTACGGCGTTGGGTGTAATGTGGTGGCGCAACCAAACCCCGACCGAAGTTCCCGAAACGGCCGTGCTGGCACCGCCCCCGGTGCCGCGCCCGGAGCCCCCAACGCCCGATTCCGCGACGCTCCAAATCGGTGGGAACTTGCCCGGTTCCGCCTTGATCACCGTCGACGGAGAAACCGTGTCACTCGGGGCGATCCGCCTCGCCAGCGGCTCTCATCAGATCCGAGCCGAAGCCCAAGGGTTCGAACCCGTCGAGGAAACAATCGATCTGGTGGCCGGCGACATCAGCACCTGGGGTCCCCGACTCACTCGAGTCAAGAAACCGGCGCCACCTCCCGTTCCGAAGAAAGCGGTCGTCATCACCAAGAACGACCCGCCCAAAGTGGGCGCGGTGGAATCGAAACCAGAGGCCAAGAGCAGTTGCTCCACCTCGTTCAATGCGAGCCAAGACTGGGACCAAGTCCTGAAACAGTGCGAGGTGGAGGGCGGGGCTGGCGGTGTTCTTGCTCAGCAAATCCTCGGCTTCATGTTCGAGAAGGGATTGGGAACCCCGGTCAACCGCGTCGCCGCAGCCGACTGGTATCGAAAAGCCGCCGACGCCGGAAACGCCAAAGCCCAGTATTACTACGGCCGATTGCTTCTCGAAGGTGGCGGGGGCATTCGCCGCGACCGTGAACAGGCGGTCCGGTTGTTCACCAAGGCGGCCGATGCGGGCAATGGCGAGGCCATGGCCGCTTTGGGCCGGGCGCTCATGAAGGGCGAAGGCATCGATCGAAATAAGTCGGAGGGCCTCAGGTGGTACGAACGGGCCGCCGCAAAGGATGTCACGGAAGCCCAATATCAGATGGCCCTGCTCTACAAGAATGGAGACGCGGTCGGAAAGTCAAACACGGTCGCTCTGGAGTGGATGGAGAAGGCCGCGAGGAAGGGCCATCCCAAAGCCCAGGCCGAGGTCGGCAAGCTGCGAGCGGCGGTTGCGAAGGGCTCGTAGCGGCGGAGTCGGTTCGTGTCCTCGCCCGTTCGGCTAATCCCGGTGCCCCCGACCCAAGGGGCCCCGGTCACCGTGGATCGGTCGCCGTTTTGGATTGGGTCGGGTGGCAACGCGGCCCTCCGAAGCTCACTCCCGGGCGTGGCCGAGCGACATGCGTCGATCACGCTCCACCCCGACGGCGTCTACTTCTCGCCGTTCCCCGGGGCCCCATCGCCTCGGATCGGCGGCCGGCCCGTCACCAAATCGACCCAGCTCCGCGACCGAGACCGGATCGAGATTGGACCGGTGGCCAAATGGGATGTGGCGATCGGAGAGGGGCGAATCGATCCTCCCGCCCCGGTGACCCCGCGACCTGCGCCGACCCCAACTCCCTCCCCGCCAGGTCAGCCGTCACGGCCTCGAAAGGCCGCCTCGCCCCAAGGGCGGTTTCCTGGTTGGGCGACGGCCCTGCTCGTCGTTCTTGCCGTGGTGGCCATCGGCGGCGCCTATGTCGGGTACCGCGCCTGGTCCAAAGCTCAGGTAGCGGCCGGTCAGCCGGCTGATTCGTTCACCTATCGGGAAATTCAGCTCTACGATTCGCTCATGGCGGAATCGAGTCGTTCGATCGAGCGAGGATCGACGCTCCTCGAACTCGGGCTTCGGGACGCCGCCCGGGAAGAATTCGCTTTGGCGCTGGCGGGCTTTGAAAAGAGCCTCCTCGCCGACAACCGGTTCGTCAGGCCGACCATCGAGGCTCTGGCCGCCACCGTCTACGACGTGTATCGCTTCAACCAGCTTGACGCCCCGGCCGGCTTTTCGCGGGGTGGCGGTCGTCGGATGGACCTTAGCAAGAACCTTCCGGCCCGGTTGTCGACCGATCAGTTTCGAGTGGCGGTTGAGCAAGTTGGGATCGGATTCCGGCGGCGCTTCACCCGGGACATCGAGGTCACCGGAGCCGACCACCCCGAGCACCTCTCCTTGTACGGACCGGGCGGGGCGCTCGACATTCGGGTCAAGAATCTCTCCCGGGAGCAGATTGGATTCCTGATCGCCGGTTTCGGGGCCGTCGGCGTTCGAGTCAAGGATTTTTCCAGTGACGACATCCTCCAGCGCCAGATCAGGGCCGCCCTAGCCGCCGGCCTGGCCGACCGGGCCGGCACCGGTCTCCACCTCCACATCGACCGGTATCGCGATCGCCGCGATCGGTACACCGTGCCGGCTCGTTAGGCAAATCTGAGGACCTGAGCACCGAACGCCTCGGCCGATTCGGGCCGGCGGTCCGGCTCAGTCGCCAAGGCGGCGTCAACCACCGCCGCCAAGGCCGCCGGGATGGTGGCCCGATCCTGGATCGGAACCGCTGGTTCGCCGTCTCTGATTCGGACCCGGTATGACTCGGTCGATTCGGTTGCCCCGAAATCGTACGGGAGGTGCCCGGTGAGCAACTCGTATAGCGTGGCTCCGAGCCCGTAGATATCGACCGCGACCGTAGCCGTGCCGGGGTGCTGGAGTAGTTCGGGCGCCGCCCAGCCAAGGGTTCCCACCTCCTCCTCCACGAACCCCGGTGGCAATCCCCGCGGGGGACGGCCCCACGCGGCGACTCCGAGGTCACTGAGGCGAACTTGATCCGGTTCGCCGAGCAGAATGTTCGAGGGTTTGATGTCCCGATGAATGATGTCATTCCGGTGGAGCCACGCGGTGGCCTCGGCGACTCGCGCCAAAACCCGGCACGCCTCGGCGATCGGCCGGCCGGCCGAGCCCGCCCGGATCCGGTCGCCGAGATGGCCGGAGCATAGATACTCGAGGACCAACGCCGGAGGATCGGTCAGTCGCGCCACCAATCCGACGAGACCGCACCGGCCCCCGACCGCCATCAGGATGCGACCTTCGATGTCGAAGCGAGCGACCCGGTCGGGCCGGGCCGACGTGAGGAGCTTGACCGCCACCAACGAGCCGCCCCTCCAACGGGCTCGCCAGATCTCGCTACCGTCCCGAGTCGCCACCGGCGCGAGATCGGTCAGCCCGGGCACCCGCCCCAGCATCAGGGTTGCTGAAACTTGAGCCGCGACACTTCGGCGATCGTGATCTCGTCGCCGTCGGCCAGCGGGACCTGCTGGCCCCGGGCCGCTACGACCCCGTTGAGGCTCGTTCCGTTGGTGCTCGAGTCCACCAAGCAATAGCCGGCTCCACTCCGCTCTACGGTGCAGTGGAATCGGGAAATCAACCGAGCCGAGTCGCTGATGATCAGGTCGTTCCGACTCTGCCCCCGTTCCGCTCCAAGGGCGGCCCCGATCCGAAAGGCCGGCCGCTCTCGCCCGATCGTGACCACGGTGCCCTTGCCGACGCCCTCGACGATCTGGAGCATCACGTTTCGGCTCGCCGGAGGGCCGGAGCCTCCGCTGGTGCCGACCCGACGGTCGTCCCGGGCCCGGAGCCCCATCGTCACCACCAGGATGCCTAACGCCAGGACCACGGCCAATCCGACACCCACCACAATGAGCATTCGGCGGCTGTCCGCCGCGGCCTGCTTCCGCTGGAGTTCGTCAAGTAGACTCAACGCGGGCGGGTAGCTCGGACTTCGATCCAGCACATACCGAAGGTTCTCTTCGGCATCGGCCCATTCCTTGACGGCGAGGTAGTCGCGGGCCGCGGCCAGTTTGGCTTCGAAGATACCCCGGGTCGACTCATCGAGATTCCCGGACTCGAACGCCCGCGACCGGGCCGCCTGGAGATCCCGCCGGGCCACGGCCACCGCCGCCTCCGCGTCGGTCGCCTCAACGCTCCCGCGAGGGGCCATGACCAGCACCGAGGTCCACCGCTCGATTCGCTCATTGACATGATCGATCGATGGATCCGCGACATTGTCGGCCGCGATGGCTTGCGCGACGGCCGCTCGGAGGGCTTCGGCCTCATCGGTCGCGGCCTGCCGGCTGGTATCGACTCCTTGAACGCCGACCATCACCATCGCGGCGAGAAACCACAGGCTCGTCATGATCTCCTCGTTAGGCCCGGTTAGCCCGCGACGCGGTGATATCGGAGGGCTTCCGGGGCGGCGCCTCGGTCACATCGGTGCGAATCGCTGAACCTTGAGGGGCCACGGTCGGGCGACGTGAGGTCAGTTTGGCAGCCGACGGGGACGCGGGTCCCCCAACGAGTCCGGCACCTGCCCCCCAAACCAGCCGCGGCACGACCACCCAAACTTCGAGGAGCAGGATCAGCAACACCCCCGCCGCCAAGGCCGCGCCGTACCACCCGCCCCGGCGGGCGGCCCCGATCAACGACGGGCGCACGGCAGCGGGTACGATTCCACCAAATGCCGGCAGTGCGACTACCGGCCCCCTCCAGGTCGCCGCGCCGGCCGGGATCAGTGCCCCGTCGAACGTAAGCCCCAGCTCCAGTCCCTCCGAGCCCCGCGCCAGCGTCGAACGCTCGGCCGCCGGGATCGGAAAGCTCACCAGCCAACTCGTCTGCAGAACGCCAGCCATCGTCGCCAATGGCCTGGACAAGTCGAAGGCGCTCGGGGTTGCGGCAATCCCAAAGACCCGTCCCCGGGGCCCCGCCAGCCGGTCGAGCGCGCCCCGATCCAGATTGCCGATCCCGAGGACCCCAATCGCCGCAGGACTCGCCGAGACGGCCGCGCTGGCCTCGGCCAATCCAGCCTCGCCCGCCAGCAAGCCCGTGTCGTCGCCGGGCCGAACGTCGTTATTGCCGTCGGTGATGACCACCAAGAGGCCAACCGTGGCCGGGCCGGCCCGGCCCACTTCGTCGCTGAGCCGACGGATACCAAGGGTGACGGCGCTGTAGAGTGCCGTGTTCTCGCGGTCCGGGCTCGGGAGGCCGGTGATCGCCGAACCCGCCGAATCCGGGGGCTCGAACCGAGCGGCTCCGATTCGACGAGCCACGTTCGCACTGCCGAAGGGGGCCACCGCCACCCGAACCGAACCCCGCGGCAAAGAGTCGAGCGATCCTAAAAACTGGCGCAACACCAGCCGCGCCGAGCCGATTTTCGAACCTTTCATACTGCCGCTCACGTCGACCAAGACGAGGACTCGCCCGCCAACCGGGGTCGTGGTAGCCGGGGCTCCGACTCCCAGCAGCGTGTCACCCCGAAACAGCGCCCGCCAGCCCGCCACCCGGTCGGCCGGATCGATCCCGATCAATTGGACAGCCTGGTCCGGTGCGAACGTGGCCCGGGCCGTTAGGCACGATGTCGGACCGTCCGGGGCGCACCGCATCAGCGCTGCCGGTCTCCCGCCCTGGCTGCCGCCACAACCGGCCGCCGCCAACAGCCCGAGCCGCCAACCACTTTTCACCGGCCACTCCCCGTTCGCCGGACCAGATACTCGACCTCACCGATTCGGATCCGATCGCCGGGCGACAACGCGGTTCCCGCTCGAACCGCCCGTCCGCCGATCGTCACCGGCGATCCGCCGGCTCCTGTCGGCCCAACCCGGCCCTGCCCCCCGGTCGACTCCACTCGGACCTGATGTCCTATGACGGCCGGCCGCCCGTCTTCGATTTCCCATTCCCGATGTTGCCACAGGCCGACGGCCCGCGCGGACTGGATTCGTTCGACCACCCACGACCCGGGAACCACCGCCAGACAACCATACCCCACCAGCGCGCCCATCATCAGGAACGCGACCAGCTGCCAGACGGCCGACGGCCCCGGTGCCGAGAGCAGCCCCGCACCCAGCAAACCGGCGGCGGCTCCGCCTAACGCCGCCCGGATGAGTCGGGTCCGGCCCCCGGGCGCAGTCGGCGCGGCGATCGCCGAGCCCATGGCCCCGCCGGCCAACGTCCAGACCAACGCCCGGGTAACCCAAAAGCCCCCTGCCGACCGATCCAGACCAACCGCCCCGACCAGTAGAAATGCGATCAGTCCCCCGGCGGCCGCCCCACCCGCCCCCAAGAGCAAACCGAGGCCGGCGGCCCGACCCACCGGCTCGTCCCGTAGGCTGGCCGATCCCGCGCCGACCAATCCGCCGACCGCGGCTCCCAGGAGCGCGAGCACGATCAGGTCCAGCGCCCCATAGCTGCTAATCACCGGCCCGAGCGTCGTGATCGTCTGAGCGCCGATCCAAGCCGCGGCGGCCCCAGTCATCCCGACGGCGCCCCCGAAATAACTGGCCCGCGACAGCGATTGCCAAAAGGACTGCGCCATCTACCGCTCCTCGCCGCGTTCGATGAGCGAGGTGATCTTCCAGGAACCGGCCTCGGCCCGGAGAACCGCGTCGCAGCGAATCCGATACTTCAGAGGCTCCGCGTGGTCCGGCACCAGGGTCAAGTCAAGCGTGAAGGTTGCTGTCGCACCGCCGGCGGTCGCCACAATCTGCGGCCGCGTCGCCGTAGCCGTCAGCTGTTTGATCTCCTTCAGGAAACGCTCCTGCCAGGCCCCCGCCTGCTCGGCCGTGATGCCCGGGTAGATCCCCCGGATCTGACCGAGATTCCGACCATTGATCGCCCCGACGTAGGCGTCGATCACCTCCCGGACCGGCACCTCGTCGAAGGCCTTCGGCGGAGGGGGCGGTGGCTCCACGACAGCTGGAACGGTGGCCGGGGCCGGACCCGGAACCGGGCCGGGCGTCGGATCGACCCGGGTAATGTCCGACCCGGCGGCCGCGAGCCCAGCATTCACTCGAGTCTCGAGCCCGGTCAATTCGGGGGTTCGAGGCCCAATTCGAATCGCGGTCCGTAGACTGTCCCTGGCCAGCTGCCAGTCGTTCCGCCGAATCGCCGCGCGAACTGAGGCCAACAGCGCCTTGGCCCTGGCCGCTGGGTCTACCGTTGGTCGCAGTGGTGCGGTCTCCGGCGCCGGCGGCCCGACAACCGGCCCCGCCGCCGGTGAAGGCGAGACCGTCTCACGCCCGGCAACGATTGCATCCCGGGTGGTCCCTTCTAGCACCGGTTTCGGGTCGTCCGGGCTGAGCACTTGGCGAATTGCATAGTATCCGAGCGGGGCGACGGTACCAATCAGGATCACCGCCGCCACTGTCCGGCGCAGTCGCCGCCCAGCCAGGCCGGTCCACTGGCGGCGCCAGCCCGACCCCGTTTTCGAAGGTCGCGGCGTGAGGTGTCTTCCGTCTGACCGCGAGTCTCGCTGGGCCAGGATCCGGAGATATTCCCGGAGCGGATCGTCGTCGGCCAACCGATCACCGCCAAGCGCGGCTGCCGCTTCGGTGAGCGTCGGGAACCGCTCGGCCGGCGTTTTCGCCAGCATTCGCAACACGGCTGCCTCAATGTCGGGCGGGCAGTCATCCCGGAAGGTCCGAATCGGCTTGGGCTTGTCGTGAAGGATCGCCGTGCCGAGGGCAATCGCGGTCGGGCGCTGGAACGGCGGCGCCCCGGTCAACATCTCGTAGGCGACGTTGCCGAGCGAGTACTGATCGGCCTGAGGAGTCACCGCGAGGCCTTCGCATTGCTCCGGGCTCATGTACAGCGGAGTCCCCATCTGCCCAATCGTGGCCGACGTCGCCTGGACGTCGGCCACTTTCGCGATCCCGAAGTCCGTGACGATCGCGTTCCCCTCCCGATCGAGCATGATGTTGGCCGGCTTGATATCCCGGTGTACGACCCCCTGCTTGTGGGCATGGGTCAGGGCGGCCGCCGCTTCGAAGATGACCGCTTGCATCGCCGCGACGGGCAGCTGCTCTCCCCCGATGACCCGGTCGAGCGATCGCCCGGCAATGTACTGCATCACGAAAAAATAGAGCTGGTTCGCTTCTTCAACCGAGTGGATCGCGACGATGTTCGGGTGCCGGAGCGAGGCCATCGTCCGGGCTTCCCGAAGGAACCGCTCTACCATGCCCGGATCGAGCAGGAAGCTCGGCCGCATGACCTTGATCGCCACTTCCCGATTGAGGGCGATTTCCTTGGCCAGATACACCGCCGCCATCCCACCTCGGCCAAGCTCACGGACTACTTGGTAGCGGCCTTCAGTGGCGGCCTGAAGCCGGTCCTGCACCTCCCGCCAGCCGGCTTCGGCTTTCGATTCGAGTCCGGTGACGTTGAGGGCCTCGGTCCCATCCCGAGGTCGTCCACATCCGGAACAGAACCGCTCTTCGGGGCCTAGCGTCGTCTGGCAGCGGGAACAGGTGGCTACGATAGCGGACCGAGCTGTGGGCAGGGCGGTCAGCCGCAACTCGGCCCGGGTCGGTAACGGGGCCGGCGTGCTGGTCGCCGGCGTGGAGGTGCCGAGAACGGTGGTACTGCCCGAGGGGGCTGGGCCGCTCGCCGACATCCCGGCGACTTGCTGACCGCAGCCGACGCAGAAGTTGTCGTCCGATCCCAGTCGTTCGCCGCACCGCGAGCAGGCGGTCCGGACCGCGGTTGCTTGATTAGACGTCACCGTTCCTCGCGATCGGGCCCCGCGCCGGGAGCGTTTCTAGAAGCTGTATTCGAAACCCAGCGTCCAGCCAACGTTCGGTTGCAACCCATTCTGGCGGAGCGGCACCAGGGTGTTGACGATCAGGTTGACCCCAGTGGCAATCCCAAGTTTGGCGCCGAGCGACGCCAGCGCCAAGTCGTCGCGCCGATCCGGGATGCTGGTCGGCCGGACCACCCGGACCGCGTTCGCCGTACCGATCAGCGCGTTAACGGCGATCGGCGCCGGGAAGGCCAGCTTCGAATCGCCCACCTGCCATGACGTGATCACGTCTACCGCCAGCGTCGCGTTTCGGCCCATCAGATGATCGAATCCCACCGTGGCGATGATCGCGTCATTCTGGAATTCTCCGCCCCGATGAATGTAGCCGCCGTTGAGATGCGGCGAGAAGGCCCCTCGCCGGAGCGACCCAATTCCAATCACACTGAAGGACGTCCCGCCCGACCCCAGAAAATCTTCTGCTTTACCGGTGGCCAGCCGGACATCGCCCAGCAGGGCGAAGGCCCCCGTCGGCGTCGCCACCAGCCCCGCTTTGGCCCGAATCGCGACGTCGCCGATCCCCGACGCCGACCCTGAGGCCGACGTCGTGGCGCGCAGCAACGGATTCTGGCCGGTCCCGAAATGGTGCGGCGTGGGATTGGCGAACGGGATGATTTGCGCCTCGCTCACCCCCGACATCGACGCTCGGATCAACGGGAGGGCCACGCTGATGTCGATCCGATCCGTCAAGCCGTAGCTCAGCACCGGGGTGACGGCTGCAACGTTGACGCTCACGTCGGCCCGCATCTCGATCACGTCGCTCTCGAAGTTCGGATCACCCAATCCGTCGTTGTTGCTGTCTTGGTGCGTGAAGGTGAAGACCAGGTCGGACATCGGCACTCCCCGCAACGACCGATAGCCGATCTGATTGAAGGTCGTGGACAACAGGACCCGACCCCGCCCAAGTGTTTGGCCTCGTTCGGCGAAAATCGGCCCCGAGGACGTCGCGGTCCGTACCGGCAGCCCCGTGGCCGACCGGCCCCAGATCGCCCCGCCCGACGCCGCGCTCAGGGGGATGTTGGAGATGCTGACCCCGATGGCATTGGTGAGAAAGTCGATCAAATTCGCCCCGCTGGCGAGCGCGGCCGGGTTGTAGTGCTCGCCGTGCCCCCCGCCGGAATTCGGGTCAAGATCGAGACAGATCGGTGTGCTGCAGGTGGCTCCAAACCGGAACAGATCGGACACCTTGCCCCGAAGGCCTTGGGCCGCGGCCGAGCCCGGAATCGCGACCAGAACGGCGGTCAGAAGTGCGAACGAACGCATCAGTGATCCTTTGGTGCTCAGTTGTTGGGGGCGCCCTGGCGAACCCAGGCCTTGATGATCGTCACGAGGTTCGTCGGGAACGCTGAGGGCGTGTGGCCCAACGCCGGATTTCGCCACAGCAAGTTGGCCGACGCCGAACTATTGGTCGAATCAAAGGCGACCACGTATCGAGTTCCGGAGGTGAGAAAGGCATACAGGCTCGCCGTGGCCTGGTCATAGTTAGGGACCTGGAATGGATTTGAGTTTCCGTGGCACGATGAGTTGGTGCAGCCGCCGGTCGCTTGAGTTCGGCGAAAGAAGGGGACCAGATCCGAGGCAAACGAGACCGCCGCGGTGCCCACGAAGGTGATCGGGTTGTTGCTGATACCACCACCCGTCGCGGTCACGACGAGCCGATTGTACACGTTGTTGGCCCCCGGACCCCCGAAGAGCGCACCGATAGTCCACGCTGCGGTCGCAATCCCGCTGGAATTGGTTGCGCTCGGCCCCGCCACGGTGCTCTGCCCCGTGGTAATCCCGAATGTCATGGCCACACTCGGCACCCCATTGCCGAACGCGTCGAGTACCCGGACCGACGGCGCCGGACTCACGGCCTGCCCGAACCGCACCGAGGGCGTCGTCGACACTTGCGCCACGATCTGGGTCGGGGTGCCGGCCACGACCGTCACGGTCGCGGTCTGGGTGATCAAGGTTCCTCCGACGGTCGCCGAGGCGACTTTGACCCCCGCCGCCGTCGCGGTCAGGGTGCTGGTCGCCTGCCCCGAAGCATTGGTAGCCCCAATCGGGGTCGTCGTTGCGGCCCCGATGACCCCAAGAACCACCGGAAGGCCACTGACCGGATTCCCGCCGGCGTCCCTCGCCGTGACGGTGATCAGACTCCCGCTGCCACCGGCCGAAATCGACGTCGGACTGACCGCGATTGTCGACTGCGCCGGGCTCACCGCCCCCGCAGTCGCCGTGGCGGCGAATGCGGCGGGCGCTGGCCCGCCCACCGCCGCCTGGGCCGTCTGCGGGCCAGCCAGGGTGCCCAACCTCCAGGTCGTCGAAGCCAGCCCACTGGCATTGGTTGGGATCGCCGCGCCGCCTGGGAAGCTGCCCCCGTTTGGCGTCGTAAACGTCACCACGACGTTCGGCTCGGGATTCCCGAGCCCGTTGGTGACCCGAACCTGCAGTGCGGTCGGCAACGTGGACCCCGCCACCGCCGTCTGGCCGTCCCCGGTGAGTTTGACGATCAGGGCCGGCCCGGAGTTCACCACGGTGACCCCAAATCCAACCGTCCGGACTGTCCCGCCGATCGTGGCGGAGGCCGTCGTCGTCGCCGCGCCCGCCGCCCCCGGTAGCGTTCGAACGGCTTGAGCCCGACCGGCTTGATCGGTGACACCGGTGGTCGGATTGACGCTCCCGCCTCCCGTGACGCCCCAACTGATCGCGATTCCGCCGACCCCATTGCCGAAGGCGTCGGTGACCTGGACAACATGGGGGGTGCCGAGCACCGAGTTCACCAGACCGATCACATTGTCACCCGACTGTTTGATCAGCGCCGCCGCCGCCCCGACCCGGCCGCTCGCGGTGAAGGTCAGTGGACTGCCGGCCAGGCCTGCCGCCGATGCGGTCACGCTGTTCGCGCCGGCTACCGGATTGAGCACCCAGCTGGTCGGCCCGGCGGTTCCCGTACCCGACGTAGTCAACGCCCCAGCCGGTGTCACGGTGCTACCGGCCGAGGCCACGAAAGTGACCGGGAATCCCTGAATCCCGTTGCCCGATTGATCAACCACCCGCGCCTGCGGGGCTTCGGCCACCGCGGTGCCGGCATCGGCCGTTTGAACCAGAGCCGAGGTCGCTTCAAGCGCCTTCGCGGCGCCTGGAACCAACCCGACTGGGCTGGAGCTCACCGCTGTCAAATTGGGTCCGGAGAAGATCAGCGTTCGGTTACCAACCGACCCGAGGAGGCCAAGCCCGACGAACGTGGCTCGGCCGTCGGGACCGGTCACCGAGGTGGTCGCGCCCACCAGCTGGCCGCCGCCGCTGCCGATCGCGACCGCGACCACCACCCCGGCCTTTGCCGCCGGCTCGTTGATGGCATTGAGCAATTGAACCACCGGCTGACGGTCGAACGTTTCCCCATTCGGAACTTGGCTCGACGCCTGGGTCACGATCCCGAGCTTCGTCGGCGGCCGTGGATCGATCGTGAGTCGGACCCCGACGGTGATCGGACCGTTCCCGGCGCCCTGCGCCGACACCACCACCTTGGCAAGATAGACGCCAAGGCCCAAAGAGCCCGGCGTGGCTCGGAGCTGAATCGAGGCTGGCTGTTCTCGGGTCGCGCTGGTCTGGTTCAGGTTCGCGGTTAACCAGCCCGTGACGCCTCCGATGAACTGCACCGAAACGGAGAGTCCCTCGAGGCCCCCGTCGGTGCCGTTGACGATCGTCACCGTTTCGGTAACCGGAGCGCCCCCCACCGTGGCAACCGACGAAACTGAGGTTGTGGAGACCGCTAGAGTGGGAAGGACTGAGATCAGCTTCGATTCTCGCTCGCATCCGAGAGCAAGGAACCCAACACCGAAAAGGACAAGCCGGAGGAACCGGGGGCGTAGCATTTAGAGGCTCGGCGCTGAGGGTTGAGTTGCCCGCTCAATGGGGCGGGCGAATCCGGCCTCCAGTAATGTGGGGGGAGCGGCCCGGGTGCGCCAGAGCCCGGGGCCGGCCGAAGCGGCGCGGGACGGGAATCCGCCTGGCGACCCCCCCGATCCAGAACGCGCAAGACAGCAACCCGCAAGACAGCCTCAGGGTCGTCGCTCCTCTCGAAACCCGCGCCAGTATTCGTTAGGCGACACTACCGCTGGTTCGAAACCCGATGGCCGCGGCCCAAGAGGACATCGTGGTCGTCCCGAACCTCGAACGCCACCGCCCGGCCGTCCGCCACGGTAAACTCGAAAATGGCATCGGCAACCATCTCGAGGACCTCCCCATTGCGAACGATGGTCGGGATGAACCAATCGTCGTTGATGCGAACCATGATCGAACCCTGGAGGCTCGGATACCACGGCGGGGGCTGGTCGAACCGGGCTTTCAATGAACCATCCTCGTACACCAGCTCGACCAGTTCCTCACTCGCAACCCCGCTGTCCGAAACCGCCTCTGACATGTTCAGACGGTAACGCCCGAGGTACGGCTCAATCTCGGTCCGGGCGATCGTAAGGGGGTGCCGCGGCGGGACGGCGACGTTGATCGACACTCGGGTCGTTGCCCACTCCATCTGAAGGACCCCACCCCCGGGCCTGAGGTCGGGAAAGCCCCAGGTCAACACTTCGGTCGGCGGAGCCACCGCCGGACGTACCGTCCATCGAAACTGGCCGGCGATCGAGTCCGGTATCTCGGTGTGATACCGGTGCACCCTCGGATCAAGAATCAGGGTCCATTCTTCGGGCTGAACCACGAACCACACCGAGTACTTCCCCTTCGGAATCGGATGTCCGTCGAGCCGCACCTCGCGGCTGAGCTCAAGGGTGGTGGCCCAGTTTGCCCCGGGGGTCCAGACCTCGCCCCAATGGACCACCTTCCCGAACAGCGGCGTCCGCCCTCGAAGCCGGGGCCGCGAGTAATTCACTGTCACCACCGCGCCGTCGATCGTCTGGGACACCGTGCCGCGCTCGCTGGCCCGGACCTGCGCCAGCACCGCACGTCCGGCCCCACCACCAGCCAGCAGGGTCAGTGCGACGAGCCTAACGAAACCGCGCATCGACCGCCCTTCGAATCTGGTCGAGGGTCCGACCGCTCCGGTGGAGCCGAGTCACCAGGCGGCCCTCGGCTTGACAGATCTCACAGTGGCGCGCCATGGCATCAGGTCCTTCATAGCAAGTCAGGAGGGAATAGTAGCCCTCGAGATCGGGACAGTCACACTGGCACCGGATCCCATCAAGGACGGCGGGAATCTCCCGAATCTGATCGAAAATCGCGGCGATTTCCGGAGTCGTCTCGAGCTCGGCTGACGGAAGCACTTTCCCGGCGGTCACTCCAGGCCGCGGCACCGGATGGCCCGCCATCGCCGATCGCACACCATGGCCTTGGGAACCTCGTGCCCCGAACCACGGCCCCGCCGCCATCAGGGCCGCTTGCAGCAAAGTCCGCCTGGAGCAGTCGGTCGGCATGGGATCAACCCTCCTAAACACAAACCAGAGCCCGGCCCGACCCGAGGTGGATCAGGCAGGGCACCGAGCTCGAAGTGGGCCTGGGAAGAGTTGAACTTCCGACCTCACGCTTATCAGGCGTGCGCTCTAACCAACTGAGCTACAGGCCCCAAAGACCGAATCCCTAGGGCCGGTTACAATAGCCGCCCCCTGGCACCTCACGCAACCCTAGCCCCCATCGACATTTAGGCCACGACAGGGGGGTCAGCTCACCGCTCGTCGTCATCCTCGGAAAAGTCAAAACCCGCCTCGGGATCCTCATCCAACTCGTCGTCGTCGCCATCGTCATCGTCGTCCAACTCGTCGTCGTCGAGGTCCTCATCGTCCTCGTTGTCTTCGAATCCAATAGGATTGCCGTCCGGATCCTCTTCGTCTTCATCAAAACGACGGCGCATTTCGACTGCTCCGTACGACGCCACCAGGGCCGACATGGGGTTCTCCACCTTCCTAGGAATAGGGTAACGGGTTTGCGTCACGTCGACGCGTTGGCCCGAGCCGTTGCCCGGGCGGTTTTCCGGCGCTCATTCTGCTGGAGCGCCCGCTTCCGCAGCCGGATCGATGCCGGCGTCACTTCGATCAATTCGTCATCCTCGATGTACTCGAGGGCGTACTCCAGCGTGATGACCCGGGGCGGTTCCAGCATGATGTTGTCGTCGGTCGCCGTCGTCCGCATGTTCGTCAGCTTCTTTTCCTTGGCCACATTGACGTCCATGTCTTCGGGCCGCGAATTCTCCCCCACGACCATCCCTTCGTACACCGCCTCGCCCGGCGCTACGAACAGCTGGGCTCGCTCCTGCAAGTTGGCCAGCGCAAAGCCCACCGCATCGCCCTCCCGATCGGCCACCAGGACGCCCCGCTTCCGGCCGGCCAATGGCCCGGCCCACGGACCATAGTCCAAGAACCGGTGGTTGAGCGTTCCGGTTCCCCGCGTATCGGTCAGAAACTCCGACCGGTAGCCGAACAGGCCCCGTGACGGAATCCGAAACACCATCCGCAGGTTGCCTTGCCCCGGGTTCCGCATTTCCGTCAACTCCGCCCGTCGCGGCCCCAGCTTTTCCATGACCGCACCCATGAACGTGTCCGGGACATCGACCATCAGTTCCTCATACGGCTCCATCCGCTCGCCGTCGGGGCCTTCACGGGTGATGACCCGCGGCCGGGAGACCTGGAACTCGTAGCCCTCCCGCCGCATCGTCTCCATCAGGATGCCCAAATGGAGCTCGCCCCGGCCGCTGACCGCCAAGGTGTCCGGCGAATCGGTCTCTTCAACCTTGAGCGCGACGTTCCGCTCCAGTTCCTTGAACAACCGATCCCGAACCTGGCGGCTGGTAACGAACTTCCCCTCTCGGCCTGAAAACGGCGAGTTGTTGAGGGAGAAATCGACCGAGATTGTCGGCTCCTCGACCGCAATGCCCTCGAGCCGTTCCGGATGCTCGACGTCGGTCAATGTCTTGCCAATTTCAATCCCGTCGAACCCCGACACCACCACGATGTCGCCGGCTTCGGCCTCCGGCACCTCGATCCGCGCCAAGCCCTCGAACTGGTACAGACGGGTGACCCGCCCCCGGCCGATCACCTCTTCACCCCCTACCATGCCCGGTTCGCCCAACGGCAGCACCGAGACCGTGTCGCCCAGTTTGAGGCGACCCCGCTCGATCCGGCCGATCCCGAGGCGCCCCAAGAACGAGGAGTGATCGAGGGTCGAAATCAACATCTGAAACGGCCCGTTCGGATCGCCGGTCGGCGCCGGAACATTGGCGACGATCGAATCGAACAACGGGGTCAACGTCGTCCCCCGCGTCTCGAGTTCCGTCGTGGCGTGACCGTGCCGGCTCGAGGTGTACAGAAACGGCGCGTCCAACTGCTCATGGGTCGCTTCGAGATCGATGAACAACCCCAGCACTTCGTCGTGGACCCGATACGGCTCGGCGTCGGGCCGGTCGATTTTGTTGATGGCCACGATCGGCTTGAGACCGAGGGCCAGCGCCTTCCGAGTCACGAACCTGGTCTGCGGCATCGGGCCTTCCGCCGCATCGACCAGAATCAAAACGCCATCAACCATCCGGAGGATTCGTTCGACTTCACCGCCAAAATCGGCGTGGCCGGGCGTATCGACAATGTTGATCTTGGTGTCGCCCCAATGGACCGAGGTATTCTTGGCCAGAATCGTAATCCCGCGCTCCTTTTCGAGCGGATTCGAATCCATGACCCGTTCTTCGACGTGCTGATTTTCGCGGAAGACACCCGCTTGGCGGAGCATCTGATCCACCAGCGTCGTCTTCCCGTGGTCGACGTGTGCAATGATAGCAATGTTACGAATCTGCAAAGCTTTAGCCCCCTTCGGCGGGCCATATATAGATCGGGGAGCCAGACCGGCGCAAGGAGGGGCCTGGAACCAGCCGGGACCCCCTAGTGGCGGTGCCCAACATGACTGCCCCTGGGGTCCGCCGCCCCAGGTCCCTCTCGCCGCAAACAATCGAGCCCTTCACAGTGGTCCTCAACCTCGAGCTGAAGCGTCGAATGTTGGATTCCAAGCCCCGCGAGCTCCCCAAGAAGCCGCTTCAGGGCCTCCGGATGGCGGGTCAGCTCCGGCACCACGATGTGTCCGCTCATGGCAACAACGCCGCTGGTGACGGTCCACACGTGGAGATCGTGCACGTCCTGCACCCCATCCACCGCCAGGAGCCTGGCCCGGACGTCGGCCATTGGAACGTGGGGGGGAGCCGCCTCCAGCAGGATCTGGGTGCTCTCCTTGAGGAGCTGCCAGGCCCCGCCCAAGATCAGGACCGAGAGCACGATGGACATAATCGGGTCGATCAGGGTCCACCCGGTGTATTTCACCACCAGGGCTGCCGCCATAGCCCCGACGGACCCCAGGGTATCCCCGACCACATGGAGGTACGCCCCTCGAACATTGAGTCCGCCGTGGCGGTGGCTATGGAGGAGCCGGAGGCTCAAGACGTTGATCACCAGGCCGGCGGCGGCCGCCGCTAGGAAGATGTCCACCCTGATCGGTTGGGGGTCGCCCAGCCGGTCAAAGGCCTCGACGGTCACCGCCGCCGCAATCCCGATCAGGGCGGCCCCGTTGACCACGGCTGCCAGGATCTCCATTCGGAGATAGCCGTACGTCTTCGACGGCGACGCGGGACGCCGGGCGAGCCAGGCCGTAAAGGCCGAAAGGGCCAAGGCCGCCACGTCGATCAGCATGTGGCCGGCATCCGCCAGCAAGGCGAGCGACCCGCTGACCCAGCCGGCGACCGCCTCGATCACCATGAAAACGGTGGTCAGGCCGAGGACGATGATCAGCTTGTTTGAGACCGCCTCTCGCTCGGAGGGCGCCGGGTGACTAACGTTCGTACTTATGGAACCTCCCCAAGCCGGGACCCTGTTGCTTGGTCTCGCGGCGGTGATTGCCCTGGTCGGGGCGAACGCCTTCTTCGTCGCCGCGGAGTTTGCCCTCGTCGGATCCCGAAAGACCCGTCTCGACGAAATGGCCCGCGAAGGCGACCGCAAAGCTATGCTGGCCAGCCGGGTCCATCAATCACTAGGCCGGTACATTTCGGCTACCCAGCTCGGCATTACCCTCTGCTCCTTGGGCCTCGGCTGGGTTGGCGAGCCGGCCCTGTCCGCCCTGATCCTCAGGGGGTTTGAGACCCTCCCCGATCGGATCGGCCCGGTCCAGACGCAAACCATCGCCACCGCGATCAGCTTTGGGGTCATCACCTATACCCTCATCATCCTCGGCGAGTTAATGCCGAAGGCCCTCGCGCTCCGCTACCCCGAGATCATCGCCAGCTGGATGGCGGCACCGCTGATCGCTTTTGCTTGGTTGATGGCCGTCCCGATTCGGATCCTCAACAACACCGCCAATTGGCTACTCCGGCTGATGGGCATCGCGACCACCGGTTCCCTCGAGCGGCTCCACTCGCCCGAAGAGATCCGGATGCTGGTCGAACAGAGCCAAGTGGGCGGTCAAATCGGCAAGCAGGACGCCCGGCTCCTGGAGGGCGTCTTCGAATTCACCGAGAAGACCGCCCAGGATGTCATGACCCCGCGGACCGAGATTGTCGCACTCGAAGCCGGGCTGACGATCGAGCAAGCGGCCGATATCGTCGGGGCCGCCGGCCGGTCCCGCTATCCGGTCCATCTCGACTCCCTCGATGACATCATCGGCATCGTCCACGCCAAGGATCTCCTCCGAGCCCTCCGGACCACCCCCGAAGCCCCGGTGCGCTCCGTCATCCGGCCGCCCCTGCTGGTGCCCAGCACTCGCGAAGTCGAAGACGTCCTGGCCGACATGAAGCGACTCAAGGTCCACATGGCCATCGTCATCGACGAGTACGGCGGCACTGCCGGGCTGCTGACGATGGAGGACCTGCTCGAAGAAATCGTCGGACCGATCTTCGACGAACACGACGCCGTCGAACGACCCGCCCGCCCTGATGACGCTCCCCTCCTCGACGGGGCGATGACAATCTCCGATTTCAACGCCAGCCACGACACCGAGCTCGACGACACCGACTACACCACGTTAGGCGGCTACCTCTTCGGTCAGTTGGGCCGCCTCCCCCAACCCGGCGACCGGATCACCGCCGGCGAGTTCGACTTCGAGATCGTGGCCATGGACGGGAGGCGGGTCAAGAAAGTTCTCGGCACTCGGCGGTCGGCACTCGGCACTCGACCGGCGGCCGGCGCTAGCGACGGGCCAGGCGGGCCGCGAGGCTGAGGGCTTGGCGCATGCTGGCGGGGTTGGCCCGGTCTTGGCCGGCGATGTCGAACGCGGTGCCATGGTCGGGGGAGGTCCGGGGGAACGGCAGGCCGAGGGTGATGTTGACCCCTTCGCCGAAAGCCGCAACTTTGATGGCGGTCATTCCGACATCGTGGTACGGGGCCAGCACGACATCGAATTCGCCCTGCATGGCCCGGACGAATACCGTGTCCGCCGGGAGCGGTCCCGCCGCCCCGAGGGCCTTGGCGGCGGGGGCTAAGATCCGGGCTTCCTCGTCGCCAAACAACCCCTGCTCTCCCGCGTGGGGGTTGACCGCGCAGAGCGCCAGCCGCGGCTCGGCGATTCCGAACCAGTCTTGAAGCCCCTTCACCGTCACCTTACCGGTCCGGACGATGCGGTCGGTTGTCAGGAGCGCCGGAACGTCCCGAAAGGCCACATGGGTGGTCACCAGCACGACCCGGAGCCGGTCCGCCGCCAACATCATGGCCACTTCGACATCGCCGGCCAGGTGGGCCAACCATTCGGTATGGCCGGGGTACCGGAATCCCGCCAAGTTGATCGCGTGCTTTTCGAGCGGGGCCGTCACGACCGCGTCAACCTGACCAGCCAGGGCTAGGGCCGCAGCCCGCTCAACCGCGTGCCCGGCGAGTTGGCCGGCGCGAACGACTCGCGGGCGGTCCTCCGGCCGCGCTCCCGATGCTGCCTTCCACGAGCCGACCGAAATCCGATGATCCGCCGGTATGGCGTTGATTTGGTCGTCGGCACCAATCAGGGTAATCGAGGCCCCGGTCAGGCCGACCAGGGCTTTGGCGACGATCTCTGGCCCGATTCCGCGTGGATCGCCGAGCGTCACGGCGAGGCGCGCGGGCCCAGTCGTCAAAGGGGGCGAACCTCCACGAAGGTCGCCGACCGGAGCCGATCTAGGTGTTTCCGGCGGCCCAGGATGCTGGCCAACCGGTTCCGAATCTGGTCCCGAACGTCCTCAAAACGAGTCTCCCCGGCGGAGATCCTGGCGGTGACCTGAACAACGGCGAGCTTGGCCCGGTTCGGGTCGGGCGAGTCGAGCCGAAAGAGCGGAGCCAGCTCGCCCTGTTTGACGTCCCGGAGGGCCTCGGCGTACGGCGGAGCCTGCCGGGCCAACTGGTCGAGCGGTAGCTGACTCACCTCCCGCTCTTCGATCTTGTCGTGATAGATCCGCTGAAGGCTATCGAACGAGGCCCCCGCTTTGATGGCAACATAGACCGCCTCGGCCACTCGCCTGGAGCTGTCCGCGTTCGTCGAGTCGATCACCGGACTGATCAAGATGTGACGAACCGACACCTCGGCCGGCTGGACCCGTTCCACCTGAATCAGGTGGAATCCGAACGACGACTCGACCGGATCGGAAATTTGGCCCGGTCGGAGCGAAAATGCGGCCTCCTCGAACTTGGGATCGTAGCCCTGACCCCGGCGGATCCAATTGAGCGATCCGCCCTGCTCTTTGGTGGCCGGATCCATCGAAAAACGCCGGGCCGCGACCGCAAAATCGCCCCCTTTTCGGAGCTCGACCAAAATTGAGTCCGCCACCCTGAGGGCACTGGCCTTGGCGTCATCGCTCGCCTTCGGCCCGACAATAATCTGGCGAAACGAGACTCCTTCAGACCGCGGTGCAAACGAGAGCTTGTTCTGATCGAAGTACTCCCGAACCTCCGAATCCGTCGGCGGCAGTTCTTTGACCTTCTGGCTTTGGTTCAGCATCTGCCAGAACCGATCGCCGAGAAATCGGCGGCGCTGCTGATCCGAACTGTAGCTCCTCCATTCCTCGAGCGTTTGAAACCCGGCCCGCTGCAAGTCGGTCCGGAACTGCTCCTCCGAATTGAACTTGCTCCGGATATTCCGGTACAGCTCGTCGACCGATTGGGTCACCTCTTCGTCGAGCACCTTGATCGTGGTATCACGTTGGGCCTCTTGGACCACCAGCTCGTCATCGACCAGCGAGCCACGGATCGTCTCCAGCATTTGCTGGAGAACCTTGGGGTCCTTCGGCACTTCGCGCCCCTGGAGCTCCGTGTACAATCGCTCCTGGAGCTGCGACGACAGAATCGCCCTGGTTCCCACCACGGCCACGATCCGATCGAGGGCATTCGCGGTGTCCCGCTCCTGGGCCTCGAGCGGCGATGGCACCAGCACCACCACCGCCACCAAACCGGCCAACCCAATCGCCGTGAACGACATCAATGCCATCCCCTTCAGCTACGGCTTCTTCGCCGGCTCGCCGATCGGCGGGCCACCGGGAGCCTGTTGAATCGGATCCGGGCCGCCGGGCGGGACGCCCTTCGCGGCAGCCGCCGCTGAGTCGCGCCGGAAGGTCGCGGTCGCCAGCTCAACCGCCCTGGCAATCCCAGCCTGGTTCACCCGGCCGCCACCGGCGGCGCGGAGGTGATCGCCCAATTCCGGAAGCAAGGTTTGCATTTGGGCTTTGCCGTCGAGAAGCCGGGCGAAGAAGTCTTCGACCTTGTCCGACGCGAGCTTCGATTTGTCGGCCGGCGCCAGCTTCGATTCGGCGCCGAGTTCGGGCACGCTCAGCCCGAGCTCGGTACGCAACTGATCGACCGATTGGGCGTAGCGCATCAACGCGAACTGCCGCATCTGGGGCTGGACTTTCATGCCCGCCGAGTCAGCGGCCTTGAGCATCACGGTCTGGAGAGCGAGGTCCTTGGCGAATGCGTTGAGCAGACTGTCGGGCGCGTTCCGGATCTGCATCTTTGCTTGGAGCGGGAACATCGCCGTCCATCGGACGAAGTCCCCCATGGTCAGGTCACCACCCCTGATGGTCACCAAGGTCCGCTTCGAGCTCCGCACGTCTTCCGGATATGCGGCCGCGGACTTCATGGCAGCGGGGCCGCCGCTCGCGACCTTGAACCCGTACACTTTTTCCAACTCGCCGACGTAGAGCGAGTCGGTCTTGCCGGCCGTCAGTTCCGACAGCTTTGCGGTGATCCGAGTCCGCGCCTCGTCCAGGGTCGGGCGCCGAATGAGATGGAACCCGAACTGACTCTTGACGACCCCGCTCATCTCGCCCGGCGCGAGATTCCAGGCCACATCGTCGAATTCCTTGACGAACTGACCCCGGGGGCCAAACGGCAAATAGCCTTGATCGGCCTTGCTGCCGTCGCCGCTGACTTGGGCGGCCAGCTGACCGAAATCGGCGCCGCCCTTCAGCTTGGCTAGGGCATCGGCCGCCTGCTTCGCCGCGGCCGCCGTGTCGGCCGCAGTCGGCCCGGCCGGCATCAAGATGATGTGTTGGACAATCCGGGCGTCACTCCCATTGTAGGCGCTGTCAACCGCCCCCGGCGACAACGTAGACCGCTTGATCCGCACTGAATCCCGCCACATCTTGGCGCGGGCGGAGGCGTAGGTGGGCCAGAGAACGTTCTCCACCGTCGCGGAGTCGGTCTTGATTTCGTTCTTTGCCACGGCCTGCGCGAAGAGCGAATAGTCCAGCCAGAGGTTCGAGATGAACTCGGCGGCCTGAATCGTCGGCCCACCTCCGGATTTACCCATGATTTCGGCCACCCGAGCCGCTGACAATTCGTGGGTCCCCACCAGAGCCGCCACATCTGACCGCGCCGCGAATTTGTCGCAGCCGGAGAGCAGCGCGCCCCCAAGCACGAACCCAATGACCAAACGCCTCATGTCCACTCCCATTCATTAGTACTTGATGACGGATGCTGGTGCACCGTCGCGCCTATTTGTCGGCTCCTACCTGGCGAAGCGCCCGCACCAGAGCCCGAATGATCTCCTCCCCACCCAACCGCACCAGCCGAAGCGACAACGGCACCGTTCGCCGCACATCCGCCGACAGCTGCACGTTCTCGAGCGCCGACGTGAGTCGGGCCATCCGGGGGGTCGTTCCCGCCCGGAAACTCACCCGCGCCTCGTCGCCCCGGACCAAGACATGCTGAATCCCGAGCCGGGCCCCAATGACCCGAAGCCGGGTCAGGTCAAGCAAGTTCTCGGCAGCATCGGGGAGGACCCCGAACCGCTCCCGAAGTTCCTGGCGCAACTCATCAATTTCATCAGGGCGGGCCGCTCGCGCCAGTCGGCGGTAGATATCGAGTTTGGAATCATCGTCCGCGACGTAGTCGTCGGGGAGTTGGGCCGGCCGGTCGAACACGACATCCGGGGGGGCCGGGGTCTCGATGATACCCCCACCAGCCCGCAGCGACTTGACCGTTTCCTCCAGCCACCGGAGGTAAAGATCGAACCCAACCGCATGGGCGTGCCCCGATTGCTCACTGCCCAACAGATTGCCCGCCCCCCGAATCTCGAGGTCCTTGAGGGCGATCCGGTATCCGGCCCCGAGCTCCGTGTGGTGTTCAAGCACCTTGAGACGTTCCTCCGCCTCCTGGTCGATCAGATCAGGGGTCAGCAGGTAGCAGTAGGCCCGCCGGTGGCTCCGGCCGACCCGCCCCCGGAGCTGGTACAGCTGGGCCAGGCCGAATCGGTGGGCATCGTGGACCACCATCGTGTTGGCGTTCGGTACGTCGAGCCCCGACTCGACGATCATCGTGGACACCAGAATGTCGATCTCCCCCACGACGAACTTCTGCATCACCACTTCCAGCCCATCCGCCGACATCTGGCCGTGCCCGACCCCGACCCGAGCCCGGGGCGCGAGCGCTCGGACCCGAGCCGCGATCGTCTCGATCGTTTCGATTCGGTTATGGACCATGAACACTTGGCCGCCGCGGTCCAGTTCTCGGGCAAACGACTCCTCCAGGAGGCCGTCGTCCCACGGCTCGACGAAGGTCAAGATCGGCGACCGATCACGGGGGGCCGTCTCGATCAAGCTCAAGTCACGGATCCCGGCCAGGGACATGTGGAGGGTCCGGGGAATCGGGGTGGCGGTCAGGGTCAACACATCGACCGAGAGCTTGATCGCCTTGATCATGTCTTTGTGCTTGACGCCGAACCGGTGCTCCTCGTCGATGACCAACAACCCCAAGTCCTTGAACTCGACATCCTTCGACAGCAACCGATGGGTTCCGATCACGATGTCGATCGCCCCGGCCGCGAGCTCACCCAACACCCGTTTCTGCTCCTTGGCGGTTCGAAATCGGGACAACACTTCGACCTTGAGCGGGAAGTCGGCCAGCCGTTCGGCGAAGGTCCGGCCGTGCTGTTCGGCCAAGACGGTCGTCGGAACCAACACCGCCACTTGCTTGCCGCCCTGGACCGCCTTGAAGGCGGCCCGCACCGCGATTTCGGTCTTCCCATACCCGACGTCCCCGACCACCAACCGGTCCATCGGGACCGGCCGCTCCATATCCTTTTTGACGTCGTCCGTCGCCCGCCGTTGGTCCGGGGTATCTTCGTAGAGGAAACTCGACTCGAGTTCCCGCTGCCACTTGGTATCGGGAGGAAATCCAAACCCCGCGTTGACCTGCCGGCGGGCATACAAATCGAGGAGTTCGGCGGCCATCTGCTGGATGGCCTCTCGGGTCTTATCCCGAACCTTCTTCCACGAGCTGTTGCCGAGCCGGTGGATTCGGGGGGGCGCCTCGTCACCATCGTCGGTGGCCGAACGGTACCGCTCGATCTGGTCGAGTCGATAGAGGGGGACGTGGAGCCGGTCCCCACCTTCGTACTCAACGATGGCGACCTCAATGACCCCGCCTTCGACTTCGATCGAGGTGATGCCCCGATAGATCCCGATGCCGTGATCGAGATGAACCACGTAGTCGCCGCTGGCCAAGGTACCCGCCACCACCGTCGGCGCGGCCTGCCGATACCGCCGGGCCCGTCGGAGCCGTCGAGCCCGGCGAAAGACCTCGTGATCGGTCATCACTCGGAGGGCGGGCATCACGAACCCACCGTCGAGAGCGCCCACGGCAAGCACCGCCCCGCCGGGCCGCCCCTGCTCGTCCAGCAGTTCGCTCAACCGCTCGAGCTGGCCTTCATTGTCACAGAGAATGAGCGTCGTCAGCCCGCCGTCAAGAATGCTCCGGAGCCGCCGGATATCGCGGTCGATCTTTTCCGGCGGGAAGAAACCAGCCTGGAGCTCGACCGGCTCCTCGAGCAAGGAAAGGTGAGCAAACCGTTGACCGGCCGCCGCCCATTGCTCCGGCGACAGGAAAATGTCTGCCCGTTTCGGAGGGTCTTCGCCCAACCGACGGGCGACATCGAGGTGGTGTTCGGCTTCCCGCCAGGCCCGGGTCACCTCCTCGGCATTCGACGTCATCGAGTCGACGATGACGAGGGTGCCGGTCGGGAGCAGGTCGAGCAACGAGCGCCGGACCCGCGCCTCGCCTTCAGAAAGTTGGGCAGCCGGAAGGCTCCGGACCGGGAGAACGGTCACCGCGTCCTGTTCCGGCCCGCTTCGCTGGGAGGTCAGGTCGAACCCCCGAACGCTCTCGATGACGTCGCCCCACCACTCAGCCCGCACCGGGATCGGCATCCCAAACCCATAGAGATCGACGATCCCGCCGCGGACGCTGAACTGGGCCACCTCGGTAACGGTCGGCACCCGGCTGTACCCCATCGACTCCAACTGCTCGATCAGGTCGCCCAGCGGCATGGCGGCCCCCCGGACCAATTCGAGCCGATAGGCGGCCAAGACGGCTGGTATCGCCGTCCGCTCGGCGGAGGCCCGGGCGGTGGTCACCAAAATCCCGAGCGAGCCGCCAATCAGGGCCTGGAGTGTCTCAGTCCGTTCGCCGGCAATTTCGACATGACGCTCTTCTTCGCCGAGCGCTTCGCGCTGGGGATAAAGGGCGATCCCGCCACCCGTGAGCTGGCCCAGGTCGGCCAGCCATCGCTCTGCCTCCGACGGCGTTGTCGCGACAATGGTGATCAGTTGAGTCGGTCGTTCCGACCGAAGCCACGCTGCCAACACCGCCGGGCTCGAGCCCGGCAGCCCCCCGATCCGGAGTGTCCCGCCAGCCGCCGGCAGCCGCCCGATGACATCCCGCGCGAACCCGGTGCGGCCAAAGGCATCGAGGACCGGCTGGAGCACTAGCGCCGAGCCCGCCGGAGGCTGGCCAGGGCCACTTCGATCAGGGCCAGCACCAAGGCGGCCCATAGCAACGGACCCCGAAGATCGCTCCGGGCGCCCGCTTGGAACGCCATCCGCCCCGCGTCGGCTAGATCGGACACCCGGGCGTTCGGCCAGATCGCCACCACCTCGGAGTCCGTGGCGCGGACCAGATCAGACTCCCGCGGATCCGAGTTGACGTTGATCACGCCGATCGTGTCCCGCCCCGCCAGCAGGAAATGGGGACCCGGCCCGCTCGGTCGAAAGGCCGATCCGCCTTCGATCGGCCAGTGCCGGGCCCCTGACCCGACGCTGGTGACCCGATCGGGCACCAAGATCCGGTCTCCGGGGGCGGCCGTGAGGTGGATCAGCTCCCCTCGAGCCGCCCGGTTGAGGAGCGCATCCAGAAAGGGCACGAAGGGGGCCGCCAGCGGCAACCCAGTCCAGTCGGGGTCGAGACGGCTTCCAACCAGCACAATTCGGCCTGAGCGGGCGACCCACGGTTCCCCTCCGGCGGTGACCAAAACATCGGTCGGCGCCCCGCCCTGGAACACCAGCCGGTGGCGCCGGAGAATCCGGGTCCGCCCGAGCCACGGGCCGCTGTCGGTGGTGACCGCCGTCAAGGCCAAGTCACCGAAACGCCATTCCGACCCCCGGGCCGCCAACGAGCGATTGAGGGCGCCGAGTTGCGCCGGGTCGGCGGGCGGCGTCACCACCGCCGCCCCGCTGATCAAAGCCCCCAAACCGACTTCGTTTCCCGCCACAATCCGGCCATTCTGGGCCAACACCGACGCCGCGGTCGCGAGGTACCGATCCGACTCCGCCCACGAAACCCGCGCCGCGGGCGCCACCCGCACCGCCACGGTCCGGCTGTCGTCCGCCCGCAGCTCGTCGGGATCGAGCGAGGCCTTGACCCCCCACCATCCCGGCCCGATCCCAGCCAGCCGCTGAGTGCCCACGCCGCCCGTCGCCACCAGGAGCTGCTTCGGCGGCCGGTCGCCCGCGACGATCGTGACCGGCCGGGCTTGGCCAACCGAACCCTGGGTCTGCACGCTGGCCGTTCCGCCGTCAGGTCCCCACGGTTGGCTCCCCACGTCGAGGGTGACGATCCCGGCGTTTCCGGGGGGCGCCACCGAGGGGCGGAACACATTGATCGGGACCCGAGCCTGGCCGCTCAATGCCGACAACTGGAGGTCGGAGACCACGATCACTTCGCCCGGCAGCGTTTGATTGGCGAGGATGTCTGAAGCGAGATCGACCAGCACCCCCAGATCCCCTCGCCCGCTGGAAGCGGTCGCGGTGTCGATCCGGCTCCGCTGCGACGCGGGGGTTCCTTGCCTTGCGACCCCGTCGACGGTCACCAGCCACAAACGATCGTCGGGGGTGGCCCGATCGACGACCGTTCGGGCGGCCGCCTTGAGGCCGTCGAGGACCGGGACGCCGCCGGAAATGGCGCCGCTTGACAGTGAGTTGTCCAGAATCACCACGGCGGCCGTCGGGGCATGGTTCCCGAGTCCAGCCGTTGGCCAACTCGGCCCGGACCCCGCCAGCACCAGCGCGACCACTAGAAGGGTCCGGACCAAAAGCAGCAAGAAGTGCTGAAGTTGGAGTCGCCGTTTGTGGTGTTCAGCCGCCTGGGCCAGATACCGGGTGGCCGGAAACACTACCGTGGGCGGCTCCCGCCGGGCCAGCAGATGGAGCAGAATCGGAATACCCGCCAGCCCCAACCCGGCGAGAGCCCAGGGAAAGACAAAGCTCATGCGAGATGAAGCGACTGCACCAGCGCCTGCCGCAACGCCAGCCCAAAGGGGGTGTCGGTGGTGACCTGTTCGTAGCCGATCGAGTGACGCCGACAGGCGAGCCGCCAGTCATGCACGACCCCTTCGACCGTTTTCGCGTAGACCCCGGCCCAATCCGAGGGCCGGATCGTCACGTGTTGGCCGGTTTCCGGGTCCTCGAAGCGGGCCTCCGCCGGCCCCGCCAACGCCAGCTCGGCGGGATCCATGACATGCAGTACCAGCACTTGATGGCCCCGATGCCGGAGGAACCGAAGGGCCTTGATCGCGAGCTCCCGGTCAAGCAGCAGGTCCGACACAAAGATCACCAGACCCCGCCGACGAAGCTGATCGACCACCCGCCGAAGCGCCGGTTCCGCTGCGGTGGCCGAACTGGCCTCAGTATGGTGCAGCGCCGTGAGGAGTTGGTGCCAATGAGTCATCCGGGCCCGCGGCGGAGTGACTGAGCGGACCACTGCGTCGAAGGTGATCAGACCGGTGGCGTCGCGCTGCCGAAGCAGCACCAGCACCACGGCGGCCACCAGGCGCTTGGCGTAATCGAGCTTGGTGAGCCGGCTACTCGGGCTGCCGGACCACCCCATCGACTGGCTCGAGTCGAGCACCACCATCGCCCGGAGATTGGTCTCTTCCTCGAATTGCTTGACGTAGAGCCGATCGCTCCGGGCGAGCACTTTCCAGTCGACGTACCGAAGTTCGTCGCCCGGTTGATAGGCTCGATGTTCGGCGAACTCGACCGAAAAACCCCGACGAGGAGACCGGTGAAGCCCCGTGAGGAAACCCTCGACAATGCCTTGGGTGAGGACCTCGATACCGCCGAGCCGGGCGACCTCGATCGGATCAAGGAGGTCGAGGCGTTCTTTCGCTCGGCTGGTGGTCACCATAGGCGGCGCAACGTACGGGAGAATGAAGGGAGAGTCAACGCGAGGTCACCGGTGTCCTGCCCATGGGACACCCGGCCGCAGTCGGTTTTGTACCCGTTTTACTATCCCCTTGTTTGGCAAGCAGTTATCGGCTTCGACTGCGATGGCACACGACCTGCCATGGTTGGCACCGCCTGTAACGATGGATTTCGCGTGTTGAGTGGTCTGTTCGGACAAACGGGGTTGGTCGTCGCGCTGCTTGGAGGTCCTTCCTCCCCCGGGAGTCCCTGGGTAGCGTCGGCGATCAGTCCGTTCGTTCAAGACTCCGTTAAACCCAAGCCGCCACCCGGTCCAAAGCCGAAACCGGCCCCCTCGAGGGAGCCTGAACTTCGACGCCGGAAACCCCCCGCACCACCATCGCCCCCGCCCCCCTCAACACCTCGCGGGTAGTTAGTTTTGGGGCTCCGATTCCTTTTGGAGACCTCCGTGAAGCTGTCGTTGTTGGTTGCGGTGATCGGTACGATTCCGCTGACCATGCAGGCCCAATCCGACCCCGTGACCCGAGCGGCCGCGACCATTACCGCGGCCGATGTCAAACGGCGGATCTATCTGGTGGCCGATGATTCCATGGGAGGACGGGATACCCCAAGCCGCGGCCTCGACCTCACCGCCCAGTGGGTGGCCGGCGAATTCAAGCGTGTCGGACTGAAGGCGGCCCATCCGTCCGGCAGCTTCCTGGTCCCGTATCGGATCACGACCCGACAGCTACTCCCGGAGCAGTCATCGGTGACGTTCACCGGCCCGGGCGCCGTGATTTCTCTGCAAGCGAAGGACGCCACGGTGGCCCAGGTTGGGGCGGGTGGCGAGTTCCCGGTCGTTCTCCTTGGGGGCGGGATCGACACCGCCGCGACGGCTCAGCTCAAAGGCAAGGCGGTCGTCTGGGTCGCCGACTGGGGAGCGGGCTTCCCGCCAACCATCGACGAAGTGATCGGAGCGGCCTTCAACGGCGGCGCCAAGTTGATCGTGGCGGTCATCAACAACCCCGGGGCGTTCGCGCAGTTCGCCGCGCGGCCTCGCGGCGTCCAAACCATGGTGGGCGAGGGTCCGAGCGAAGGCCCGGCGATCTTCTTCGCCAACGAGATCGCTGTGGCGGACCAGGTCCCGGAAGCCGCGGCCCAACTCGCCCAACTCCGCGCCGCGACGACCCCGACCGTCGTGCCTTTGCCGGACTGGATGGCCAAGTCGGTTATCCGCGACACCATTCTCAGCCGTTCGGAGGCACCGAATGTGGCGGCGATTGCCGAGGGCACCGATCCGGTCCTCAAGAACGAATACATCGTGGTGTCCGCTCACATGGACCATGTCGGGAGCGATTGCAAGGGATCCGGCGCCAAGGATCGAATCTGCAACGGAGCGGACGACGATGGGTCCGGAACCGTCGGCATCGTCGAGTTAGCCGAGGCGTTTGCCCAGGTCGGCGCTCGGCCCAAGCGTTCGATCCTTTTCTTAGGTGTGAGCGGCGAAGAGAAGGGCCTTTGGGGTAGCGAACAATTCGCCAAGAACCCCCCGGTCCCGATCGGGTCAATGGTTGCGAATCTCAACATCGACATGATCGGACGGAACTGGAAGGACACGGTGGTGGCCATCGGGATGCCACATTCCGATCTGGGCACCACGTTGACGAAAGTCGCCGGCGAGCATCCCGACCTCTCGATGACGGCCATCGACGACCGCTGGCCCGAGGAGAACCTGTTCTTCCGGTCCGACCACTATAACTTCGCCCGTAAGGGCGTCCCGGTCTTGTTTTTCACCAGCGGGCTCCACGACGACTACCATGCGGTCTCCGACACACCCGACAAGATCGACACCGAAAAGGAAGCCCGGATCCTCAAGCTGATCTTCCATTTGGCCATCACGATCGGGAACACCACTGATCGCCCGAAATGGAACCCCGCCAGCTACGACAAGATCGTCGACAAGCCAAACTCGGTGCCATGAGATGAGCGAGACCCTCGGGGAGTTCAACGCCTTTCGCGGCGCGATGAACGACAAGATCTTCGCGGCCGGGAACCTGACGACGAACCGGTTCTTCAACTTGGACACCCGGGCCTACGAGGCCGGGGCCCTCGACGTAAAGACCAAAGAGCTCCTCGGTCTGGTCGCGTCGATGGTGCTTCGGTGCGACGACTGCATCACCTACCACGTCCAGCGATGTTGTGAGGAGGGCGTGTCCGATCCGGAGATGCACGAGGCCTTTTCAATCGGCCTCGTGGTCGGCGGGTCGATCGTGATCCCTCATCTGCGACGAGCCGTCGGACGGCTGGAGGAAATCCGAGGGCCGAAGGCGTTGGGCTAGGACTCCACCGCTTCCTCCGGAACCCGGCTGACCAAGACGCCGACGATCACCAGTGCCGCTCCGACACCTTGGAGCGGCACTGGCTTTTCACCCAACACGATCCACGCCACGATGGCCGCAAAGATCGGCGTGACGCAGTTGTAGAGGGCGGTCCGGCTCCCGCCGAGCGCCTTGAGACTCCGAGTCCATAGCACCGAGGCGACCACCGACGACAGAATCGAGGAATAGGCGAGCCCCAACCACACGCTGGGGTGGACGCTGCCAAGATCAAACCCGCGGAAACTGGGCGCCGCGGCCAGAATCAACCCCGGCGTGCCACCCAAATGGGTCAGCGCTGAGACCTGGGCAGAGTTCAGACCGAGGGCCGAATGTCGGAGGCCCACCGTAAAGAGGGCCCAACAAAGCAGGGCAAGGACACTAAGCCCGTCGCCTCGCAGCGTTGCCGCGCTGAAATGGATCCCCTTGGCCCCCACCACCACCGCCACGCCCAACGTCCCCAGCAGAACGCCGAGCCAGACCCGCGGCCGCGGTCGCTCGTAGCCCAGCATGACCCCGAGCAGGGCCACGACGAAGGGGAGGCTGCCAAAAATCACCGCGCTGTTGGTCGCCGTCGTCAGTTGGAGGCCGGACAGGAACGCCAGCTGATTCAGGGTGTGACCAACCACCCCCCACGCCAGCAACTTGGCGAGCGTCGCTCGACTGATCGGCCCGAACTGTTTGAGAGCCCACACCAGGACCCAGAGGAGCGAACTGCTAAGGATGAATCGGAGGGCCGCGAACGCCACCGGCGAAATGTGGACCAGGGCCGCCTTGGAGATCGCGTAGTTGCCGCCCCAAATCAGCGAAACGACGACCAGGCCGGTATCGTGCCGAGACCAGCCCTTGACCCTCACTCGACCGGTGTCGGGCGCTGGCTCATGAATACCCCCCCAAACACAAGTGCCGCTCCAACCCCTTGGGCCAGCACCAGCCGTTCGCCCAGAACCGCCCAGGCGATGATCGCGGCAAAGACGGGGGTAATGCAGTTGTAGATCGCGGTCCGGCTTCCCCCGATCGACCGGACCGCGTAGCTCCAGATGATGTAGGAAAGGACCAACGCAAACACCGCTGAAAACACCAGGGCAAACCACACCGATGCTGGCAGCTCGGCCCAATGTAAGGCCCGAAGCTCCGGATACGACACCAACAACAACCCGGGCACACCCGCGTAAGTGGTCAGCGCCGCCACCCGGAGCGGATCCTGGCCCTGGCCGACCACCCTGACCCCCACCGTAAACGCCGCCCAGCAGGCAGCGGAAGCAAAGACCAAGAGATCTCCCCGCGCGGTGGCCAGGGAGAATGCGGCACCCTGAACAGCGACCACCAACAAGACCCCGGCGGTCGCGACCAAAAGCCCGGCCCAAAGCCGGCCAGTCGCTCGCTCAACCCCAAACCATGCGGATATCACCGCGACCAGGACCGGAACCGACGCCTGGATCAACGACGCGTTGATCGCGCTCGTGGTCACGAGCCCGATCATGAACGCAATCTGGTAGCCGGTGTTGCCGACCACGCCGAGCCCGGCAAGGGCCCAGCCCCTCCCGGTCGGAATCCGCGGCGCCGGATTGAAAAAGGTCACCAGTCCAAAGAACACCACGCTCGCCAAAACGAACCGAGCCGCCGAAAACGCCACCGGCGGGACAAACCCAAGGGCATACTTGTTGATGGTAAAATTGGCCCCCCACAGCAACGCCACCACCAACATGCCGATCTCGGCACTCGGCACTCGGCGCTCGGCACTCGGGGATTGTGGTGGCATGTGGGGGGGCAAGGTAATCGGGCGTTCGGTAGAGTGCCGAGTGCCGAGCGCCGAGTGCCGAGTACTGAGTGCCGAGCAGCTATATTCCCGGCATGAAGCAGGAACGAATCAGGAATTTTTGTATTGTCGCTCATATCGACCATGGCAAATCGACCTTGGCCGATCGGTTGATCGAGACGACGGGCACCCTGGGCAAGCGGCAGATGCGAGACCAAGTCCTCGACACGATGGACCTGGAGCGGGAGCGCGGCATCACGATCAAGCTCAACGCCTGCCGGATGATGTACCACGCCAAGGATGGGATCGAGTACGAGCTCAACTTGATCGACACCCCGGGGCACGTCGATTTCACCTATGAAGTGTCGCGCTCCTTGGCGGCATGCGAGGGTGCGGTGCTCGTGGTTGATGCGTCGCAAGGGGTGCAGGCCCAGACCTTATCCAACCTCTTTTTGGCCATGGAAGCGGGGCTCGAGATCGTCCCGGTTCTCAACAAGATCGACCTGCCGGGGGCCGAGCCGGAGAAGCGGGCCCTCGAGCTGATGGAACTGCTCGGGATCGGCCGCGATCAGATCTTGGCAGTTTCCGCCAAGGAGGGCACCGGGGTTCCCGAGCTCCTCGAAGCCATCGTCGCGAAAGTCCCGATTCCTCGGGGGAACCCTAATCTCCCGCTCCGGGCCCTCGTGTTCGACTCTTACTACGACCGATACCGGGGTGCCGTTCCGACCGTTCGGGTGGTCGACGGCCTGATCACCAAGGGCACCAAGATCCAGTTCGGGTCCCACCCGCACGACGTCTACGAAGTGGCCGAGGTCGGGTTTCCAGCATCGGGGAAATTCGAGACCGACTTCCTCAGCGCGGGCGAAGTGGGGTACGTCGTGGCCAGCGTCCGCGGGGTCCGGGACGCCCGCGTCGGCGATACGATCCTCGACGCCAGCAATCCAGCTACTGAACTACTTGCCGGGTACCGCGAAGTCCGTTCCATGGTCTTCGCCGGTGTCTACCCGACCACGACGGATCAGTACGAGGATCTCCGCGACGCCCTGGAGAAACTCCAGATCAACGACGCCAGTCTCAACTACGAGCCGGAATCATCGCTGGCACTCGGGTTCGGATTCCGATGCGGATTCCTCGGACTGCTCCACATGGAGATCGTCCAGGAGCGCCTCGAGCGGGAGTTCAATCTCGCCCTGATTACCACGGTGCCGACGGTGGAGTATCACGTCTTGTTGACGAACGGCGAGGAGCTCGTGGTTGAGAACCCTTCGACCCTGCCGGAATCGGGGTTGCGAGTCCGGATCGACGAACCCTACGTCAAGGCCCGGATCGTTTCGCCCACCGAGTACATCGGCGCCATCATGAAGCTGGGCCAGGATCGGCGCGGGGTCTACAACGGAATGCATTTCATCGACCCCACTCGAGTCGAGTTTCATTTCGACTTTCCGCTCGGCGAAATCGTCCTCGACTTCTATGATCGGCTCAAGTCGTTGTCGCGTGGATACGCGTCGCTCGACTATGAACTCGCCGGATACCGAACCAGTGATCTCGTCAAGTTGGACCTCCTGATCAACGGAGAGCAAGTCGACGCCTTCAGTATCATCGTCCACGAAGACAAGGCCTACGACTGGGGCCGAAAAATCGCGGAAAAACTCAAAGAGTTGATTCCTCGGCAACTGTTCCCGGTCGCCATTCAAGCGGCCATCGGCGCCAAGATCATCGCCCGCGAAACCGTCTCGGCCCTCCGGAAAGACGTCTTGGCCAAGTGTTACGGCGGCGACATTACCAGAAAGCGGAAATTGCTGGAGAAGCAAAAAGAGGGTAAGAAGCGGATGAAACAGATCGGCCAGGTCGAGATTCCTCAAGAGGCCTTCCTGGCGGTTCTCCAAGTCGATAGCGACTAGCGATGGCGGCCGGCGGCACCTTGGTGATTCAGACCGCGTTCCTTGGCGACGTAGTGTTGACGACCGGCCTGCTCTCGGCCCTCGCGGCCCGGTTCGGGCCGGTCGATGTGTTGGTCACCCCGGCCGCCGAGCCGCTCCTCACGACCCATCCTGCGGTCGGGGCCGTCCTGACCTACGACAAGCACGGACGGGATCGGGGGCTCTCGGCCTGGTGGCGGTTGGCCGGACTCCTCCGGCTCAAGGACTACGCCCGGGCCTATTTACCCCATCGATCGCTCCGGTCGGCCAGCCTGGCCCGGACCGCCGGGATCCCGGTACGAATCGGATTTGCGGATGGCGCGGGGGCTTTCCTGTACACTGAGCGGATTCGTCGACCATCCAGCGGCCACGAAGCGGAGCGGCTGCTGGCCTTGGCGCGGCCCCAAGCTGGAGCAAAGGCCCAGGTCCACATCGAGTTGACCGAGGACGACCGAGCCGCGGCCTATGCGTGGCTTGCCTCTCGCGGGATCGGCGATGGCTTCGTGGCCATGGCCCCCGGCGCTATCTGGGGAACCAAGAGGTGGCCCGGGTATGGAGACCTAGTCCGCCTGCTCAGGGGCCGCATCGTGGTGGTCGGCGGGCCGGCCGATCAAGCCGGTGCTCAGGCCATGCTCGACGCGGCCCCGGATCGGGTCGCGAACGCGGCCGGCACGGTGGCACTTCGGATCTCGGCAGCGATCCTCGAACGAGCCGGGGTGCTGGTCACCAACGATTCCGCTCCGTTGCACCTGGCGAGTTCGACCGGCACCCCGACCGTGGCGATCTTTGGGCCGACCGTACCCCGGTTCGGATTTGGCCCCCGGGCCCCCCGCTCGGCTATCATCGAGCGGTCGGATCTGCCCTGTCGCCCGTGCTCGGCCCACGGGCCCGCCACCTGCCCGCTTGGTCATCACCGCTGTATGGGCGAGATTCCGGCCAGTACGGTTCGCGACACCATCCAGCAACTGATCGGGTAGCCGTGCGATACGTGATTGGAGTGGACATCGGGGGCACCAATCTGGTGGTTGGCGCCGTGGTGACTGACGGGAGCCGGATCGTCGGGCTTCGGACCGAGGCCACCGGTGCCGTCCTCGGGGCCGATAGCGTGCTCGACCGGATCGTAGCGATGAGCCGGGCCACCATCGAAGAAACCCACCAGACCGACCCCACCGCCGTGATCGATGGTGTTGGGATCGGATCGCCAGGCCCCCTCAACCGGGAGACCGGCGTCGTCGTCCTGACCCCCAACCTCGGTTGGATCAACATGCCGGTACGGGATCGGATCGGCGCCGCCCTCGGCCTGCCGGCGTGGCTCGACAACGACGCCAACTGTGCGATGGCCGGCGAGGGGTGGGTCGGGGCCGCCAAAGGCGCTCGGCACGCCGTCACCGTTACCCTGGGCACCGGCATTGGCGGTGGCATCCTGGTGCACGGCCAGCTACTCCATGGCGCGTCCGACGCCGCTGCGGAGGTCGGCCACATGACCATCGTGGCCAACGGCCGGCGCTGCGGCTGCGGTAACGATGGCTGTCTCGAGGCCTACGCCTCCGGTCCCGCGATCGCTCGTCGTGCCGTTGAAGCGATCCGTGCTGGGATGGAGTCGTCGATCGGTTCGTTGGTCGGCGGCGCCCTCGATCAGGTGAACGCCCAAACGGTGTACCACGCGGCCGGGACTGGCGATCCCCTCGCTCTGGAAGTCGTCAAGGACACGGCGAAGTATCTTGGAGTCGGCGTGGCCAACCTGGTCAATATTCTGAACCCCGAGATCGTCGTGATCTGCGGAGGCGTGACCCAGGCGGGCGACCGGCTCTTTACCCCGCTCCGCCAGGAAGTCAGCCGTCGGGCGTTCCGGCCCGCGGTCGACGCCTGCCGGATCGTGCCGGGCCTGTTGCCGGGAACCGCCGGCGTCGTCGGAGCGGCTAAGGTCTTTCTCGATGCCAGCCCGTAAACTCGGTGTCCTCGGGTCGCTGGTCTGGGACGAAATCCACGGTCGCGACCCGGGATTCGCCGTCACCGAAGAATGGGGGGGCATTGCCTACGCCTTGTCGGGGTTTGATGCGGCGTTAGGCGATGACTGGGAAATCGTCCCTCTGGTCAAGGTCGGACGGGACTTGGCCGGCCCCGCCGAGTCATTTCTCCGGACCCTGACGCACCGGAACCCGACCGCCCGATTCATCGAAGTTCCGACCCCCAATAACCGGGTGGTCCTGCGGTACCAGTCGGCCGAGCGCCGCTGCGAACGGATGTCCGGTGGGGTGCCGGGGTGGACCTGGGCCGAGTTGGGCCCGTTGGTGATGGACCTGGACGCGGTGTATCTCAACTTCATCTCGGGATTCGAGATGTCTCTTGGGACCGCAAACGCCTTGCGCGATGGGTTCGCCGGACCGATCTACGCCGATCTCCACAGCTTGCTCCTGGGGATGAGCCACGACGGACTGCGAAGCCTCCAGCCACTCCCGGACGCGCCGAACTGGTTCCGATGTTTCGATATCGTGCAGGTCAACGAGGACGAGATGGCCCAACTCTCCGGCGACCCATTGGGGCTCGCGAGCGACGTCCTCCGGGCCGGAGCGTCGGCACTCTTGGTCACTTTGGGTCCCCGGGGCGCAGCCTACGTGGCGGCACCCGGTTTCGAATCGCTCGCCGATCGGCGGCGGCCGGCGGCGGCCGGCGGCGGCACGGTCCGGACGGCCCGGATTGCTGGGGCTCCCGTTGAGACGGCCGACCCCACGGGGTGTGGTGACGTCTTCGGGTCCACGACCTTCGCCCACTTGCTTCGAGGGGAATCGCTGGAACGATCCGTCGGCGCCGGCAATGCCGCGGCGGCCCGGAACGCGACGTTTCGGGGCGCTTCCGCCTTAAACCGCCACCTCCGGGGGTCGTTGCTCACTCTATGATCCACGTCGTGCCAGTGCCAGCCAGCCTCGATGACCGCGGGCTTGATACCTTGGCCCAGGGCCTGTCAAGCTGGCCGCCGTCCGAGCGGCTCCTGATCGACGCCCGCAGCACGACGTGGGCCTCCCCCTTTGGCCTAACGGCGTTGCTGACGCTTGGCCAGGCCATGAAGGAGCTCAACGCCCCAACACCGAGGCTCGCGGTGCCTGACGGCGACGACACCCGCAGCTACTGGACCCGGACCGGGTTCTTCCATCACGCCGCCGAGTATTTCGACCTGGTCGGCAAGGTCTCGAAGCGGGCCGGCGATGCCCCGTCCGACGTCCTCGTGCCGGTCACGGCCATTCGGGCCGCCTCGGACGTCCACGAGGTGGTCGGCCGGGTTCAGGAGGGAGCCATGCGGATCCTGACCTCGGAGCTCAAGCTCGAGGCCAAGGCCACGATGGGATTTGCCATGGCTCTTTCGGAAGCCTGCCAGAACGTGGTCGAGCACGCCGGCACTGGGGGGTGGGTGGCCGTTCAAACCTATTTCTGGAAACGACGCCTCGGTCGCAAGGTCGCCGTCATCGCGGTCAGCGACGCGGGGGTGGGCTTCCGCCGTTCGCTCGAAGCCAGCGAGGCCAAGAAGGTCGGTGACCGGTGGGGCGACGCGGCGGCGATCGAGTCAGCGCTGCTCCATGGCGTCAGCCGGTTCCGCGACGCCGGGCGGGGGCAGGGCCTGGCCGGCATCAAGCGATATTTGGTCCGCTGGCAAGGAAAGATCTCGGTCCGAAGCGGCACCGCCCGGGTCTCGGTGCGCCCCGAGTGGGACGACGACGTCCCCTTAGCGGAGCACCTCCCCTTCTTCCCGGGGTCACAATTGCAGATCATTATTCCGGCCCAGGAGCCGCCGACCCGATGAGGGAGCGAATTGACCTGGCGCCGTTGCTCCGTGAGGCGGTGAGCACCCCGTACTCCGACTTGGTCACCCGGCCCACCGGGGTGGCGGTCCGGCAACAGATCGAGGCCCAGATTGCGATCAGTCCCTACCCCACCGCTCTCTTGGATTTCGGGGCCATCGGCCTGCTCGATTTCAGCTGCGCCGACGAAATCGTGGCCCGGCTGTTGCTTAACGCCGACTTCGAGCGGCCCCGGTTCGTGGTCCTGGTCAACGTCTCCGAGGATCAAGGTGAAGCGATCGACCATGTCCTGGAAACCCACCGGCTTACCGTCATCGCCATGGTAGCCGGCGACCAGAGCCCCCGGGTCCTGGGTTGGCGAACCCCGGACCTCATGGCGGCCTTCGGCGCGGTCATCGCCCTCGGAGCCGGAGACACCGGCCGGGTCGCCGATTCGTTAGGTTGGACGTTGGAACGGGCCGCCGATGCCCTGCAGTCGCTCGCGCTTCGCCGGATGGTGCAGGCCGCCTCCGGAACCTACTGCCCCCTGCCCCTCACATGACGACACCGCGCCCTGGTCGTTCCACACTCTCCGTTCACGGTCCTCTCGAACGCCGGCGACCGGACGAACCGGTGGTCCTGCCCATGTATCAGAGCACCACCTACGTGAATGCCATTGGGGCCGCCGGTGACGTGAAGTATGAACGCTATGGCAACACGCCCAACCAGGTAGCGGTGGCCGCGAAGTACGCCTTGCTCGAAGGCGCCGAAGCGGCGGTCTTTGTCTCCAGCGGAATGGCCGCGACCGCAATGGCCCACCTCGCCGTCCTCCGTCCCGGCGACCACCTGATTACCAGTCGATGGATTTACGGCGGCACCCGGCGGCTGTTCGACGAAGAACTGGGCCGGTTCGGCATCGCGGTCACCTACGTCGAGCCGACCCAGCCTCGGGCGTGGCGCCGGGCGATCCGAAAGACGACCCGAGCCATCTTCTTCGAATCGCCCACCAATCCGACCATGCGGGTCGTCGACCCGGTGCCGGTGGCGGCGATCACCAAGGAGCATGGATTTGCCATGCTGGTCGACAGCACGTTCGCCTCGCCGGTGAATTTCCGCCCGCTCGAACATGGTGCCGATGTCGTGATTACCAGCGCCACGAAATCGCTCAACGGGCACTCGGATGTCACCGCCGGTGTCGTGGCTGGAACCCAATCGGTCGTCGACGAGGTCACCCGGCTCTCTCGGTTGTGGGGGCCCTGCCTCGACTCGCATGCCGCCTGGATGCTCGATCGCGGCATGAAGACCCTGGCCCTCCGCGTTGCCCGGCAGAACAGCAGCGGGATGGCGATCGCAACCTGGGCGGAGACCCACGCCAAGGTCGGCGCCGTGCTCTATCCGGGATTGCCGTCCCATCCCGACCATGCCATCGCGGCTCGGGTCCTTGACGGGTTTGGGGGCATGATCGGCCTGGTCATCAAAGGCGGCGCACCGGCGGCCGAAAAGTTCCTCCGGCGGCTCCGCCTCGTCGCCCACGCGCCGAGCCTCGCTGGGGTGGAGAGCCTGGCGTCGGAGCCCCGGATCACCTCTCATGCCTCGCTCACCCCCGAACAACGGGCGGAGCAGGGCATTCCCGACGGTTTCGTCCGACTGAGTTGCGGGATTGAAGACACCGACGACATTGTCGACGACCTGCGCCACGCGCTCGATGGACTATGATCCGCTTTAATCGGGTTTCGAAGATCTACCCCAACGGCGTCGTCGGCCTCAAGGACGTCACCTTCCAGATTCCCAAGGGCCAGTTCGTCTTTCTGACCGGCCACTCGGGGGCCGGCAAATCATCGATCCTGTCGCTCATCCTGGCCGAGCAACGCCCGTCCGAGGGCGAGGTCCGGGTATCCGGGTATCAGATCGCCAAACTCACCCATCACGAAATTCCTCGGCTCCGCCGCCGCCTCGGGATCGTGTTCCAGGACTTCCGCTTGCTTGAATACCATACCGTCGAAGAGAACGTCGGGTTCGCCCTTGAAGTGACCGGCGCGCGGCGAGAGACGATCGCCAACCGGGTCATGCGGGCCCTCACTCAAGTCGGCCTCGCCTCGAAGGCTCGGGCCTATCCAAAGGAACTGTCCGGCGGGGAGCAACAGCGTGTCGCCATTGCGCGGGCCTTGGTCAACGATCCCCATATCTTGATCGCCGACGAGCCAACCGGCAACCTCGACGAACGTGCCACTCGGGGCGTGTTTCAGCTGTTGCAGGAGATCAACGCCGGCGGCACGGTGGTGGTCATGGCGACCCACAATATGGAACTGGTCCGCGACACCGGCTACCGAACGATCGAGCTGCGGAGCGGCCGGATCGTCTTTGACAGTGGCGTGGATGAGGACGGAGCGACCCGATGAGGCATCGAACCCCGTTCGGCGAAGCGATGATGACGTTCAAACGAACGCCGCTCCTGTCCGGCCTGTCCATCGCATCGATCGGCTTTTCTCTGTTTACGATCGGTCTGTTCGCGCTCGTGGCCCTCAATTTCCAGCGGGCCCTGGCCACCTTGGCCGAGCGGGTCGAGGTCGTCGCCTTCGTGTTGCGCGGGACACCGACCGAAACGATTAGCCAGGCCACCCAGGATATCTCGGCCTTTCCGGAAGTTCTCGACCTCAAGTTCGTCAGTCCGGATCAGGCGTTGTCGCGAGCCCGCCGGGAGCTGGTCGAGTTCAAGGAGGCCTACCGCGATCTGGAGGTCAACCCGCTACCGGCGTCGTTTGAGGTTCGGCTTCGCCCCGCGTTTCGTGACGCCGAGCACGCCCAGGCCGTGGCCGAACGCCTTCGCGGGTTCCCATTCATCGAGGATGTCCGCTATGGCCGCGACTGGGTCGAACGGCTCGACCGGCTTCGAAACATGGCCGCCGCTGTCGGCGCGGTCATTGGGCTGGCTTTTGCGGCCGTCGCGATCGTCATCATCGGCGTGACGATCCGGATCACCGTCCTCCAGCGGTCCAAAGAGATCTCCATTATGCGGCTGGTCGGGGCCACCAACGCCTACATTCGAGGACCGTTCCTGATCGAGGGCGCCCTCAAGGGTGTCACGGGGGGCATTCTGGCGATCGCGATGTGTTGGCTCACCCTCACTCTCTTCCGCAGGACCGCCACCGACACCGGAGCCGCGTTGGCGTTTTTCGGACCGACCCAGATGCTCCTGATCGTGGTGTTTGGCACCGCGATTGGGCTGGGCGGTAGCCTGCTCTCGGTTGGGAGACACCTCAAGAATGTGTAGCCGAGTTGGCCGCCGGCTCTTCGTTGTCGCCACGGTCGCCGGCTCGATCTTCCAAAGCCCCGGAACCCTCGCCGGCCAACAGCCGACTGAACTGGAGAAGAGCCGGCAGCGATTGGAACAGATCCGCACCGAACGGGATCGGCTCCGCCAAGACCAAGAGCGGCTCCAAGGCCAAGTCCGCGACGCCGGCCGGGAGCTCGACAACCTGGAACGACAACGGGAATCGACCAATCGGATCGTCAATGAGCTCGAACGCCAAATCGGCGGCCTCGGCGGCCAGTTGGAGAATACCAGCGTCCAGCTCGCCCTGACTGAGGACAACCTCGCCGACCGCCGAGCCGTGCTAGAGCGAAGGTTGGTCGACATCTACAAGCGGGGGCCGCTCTACACCTTCCAGGTTCTCTTGGCCGCCGAATCGTTCTCCGACCTGTTGTCCCGATATAAATACCTGTTCTTATCCAGTCGCCAGGATCGCGCCCTCCTCTCGGACGTGGAACGGCTCCGAAGCCGGATTCAGACCCAACGCGGCGAACTGGTCATCGTCCAGGACCAACTTGATCGGCGGCGGGAAGAGCGAGAGGCCGAACTGAAGAGCTACCGGGTCCTCGCGGAAGACCGAACGGCGCAGATTCGACGGCTCCGCCAGAACACCCAATCAACCGCGCGGCGGCTTTCCGTGCTCGCCAAGAACGAGGAAGACCTGGTCGATGTGCTCGCGGGGCTCGAGCGAAACCGGCGGGCGGGACCCGCTCGCACTCCGACGACCAGCGGCACCCCCGTCCCTCGTTCCGCGACGACTTCGACCGCAGACCTCGGCACACTCGACTGGCCGGTTCAGGGCCGGATCCTTCACAACTTCGGACTCGATACCCTGGCGAGCGGGGGCCGGATCACCCGCCACGGCATTTCGATTGCTGCGGCAGCGGGCACCGCCGTCTCGGCCGTCTCCGCCGGTCGGGTGGTACTCGTTCAGCGCCTCGGTACCTATGGACTCTCGATCATCGTCGAACACCCCAGCGGCTATTTCTCACTCTACATGCAGCTCTCCGCCACCACCGTGAACGTGAACGATTCGGTGACCAAGGGGCAGCGGCTCGGGTCGGTTGGTGGTGAGAACTCCGACGACGGCGCCCATCTCTACTTCGAAATCCGGGGAGACAACCAATTGGCGTTGGACCCGACCGATTGGCTCCGCCGCCGCCGCTAAGCGGCGGCGCCCGACGAACGGTCTTTCCCGGCTTGCAGCGCTGCCTCCGCCTTTGCGAACAGGTCCTCAGACGTCAGAATCCCGGGACCTGGGTAGCAGACGAAGCCCGCGCTCACCGCCACGGGCTCCGCACCGACCGGTTGCGACGCAATCGCCCGCCGCAACCGAGCCAGGGTGTCGATGGCCCCCGCCTCACCAGTCTCCGGCATGATCACCGCGAACTCGTCACCCCCGTATCGCGCCACGAAGTCCGGCGATCGGAGTTCCCGGTGGAGTACTCCGCCCAGCCCGCTCAAGACCCGGTCACCCGCCTCGACCCCATGCCGATCGTTGACGAACCGCAGCCCATCAATGTCGACTAGCATCAGGGTGAACCGGCGACCGTAGCGTTCGGCCCGGTGCATTTCCTCCCGAACTCTCCGGTCGAGCGCGTCGAGCCCGCCGGCCCCGGTCGACGGCTCGGCCAGACCCGTGCCCGCTTGCCGGCGGTACAAGGTGGCCCGACGGTCCTCGTGCTCAAGAAGCCGGGTCGCGTTCACAACCAAGGTCTCGATGAAAGCGACACCGTCCGCCGTCAGGTTGGGGCGAGGCAGGGCCGTCCGGACGACGAAGAATCCGAGGCTCTTCCCTTGAAACACGATCGGCACCGCCACGGCGCTGGTTGGCTCGCTCGGGCCGCTCCACCCCTTGCGATCGCTCCTGCCGAACAAGGGATGCTGGCTGGCTTCAGGAACAAATGTGGTCTGTCCGGTGGCGGCGGCGTGCTGCACTTCGGGATAGTCCGCCAGATCGATCTCGAGGTTTCGAACCTCGGGCCGCTCCGCCACGGCGATCACCCGGCCCCGGCCCGAGTCGAGCGAGAAGATCACCGCGCAATGGGCCGCGTCGAGCGAGCGAGCCACTTCCCGCGCTAGGATCTGGAGCGTTTCCTCAGGACGGGAGGCCAACGCCAGGTCGCGGAACACCGAAAAGAGCTGGGCCTGGCCATTGTGAGAAGCCGCAGCTAAAAAGCCGTCGCGAACCCCGCGGAGCCGAACCGCCAATCGGGCATTGAGCTCCGGGAGGTAGACCGGCGCGACCATGACATCGACCGCCCCTTGGGCCAGAACCCGCCCAGCGGCCTCGGTGGCCCCGGCAGGCAGCAACACGATCGTCGGGACGTTACGCCACGGCCCACCGGTGATCGGCATCAGGAGCCGATCCAGATCGGGGTCGGCCCGCCCAACCGAGACGACAGCCACATCCGGGGAACCGGTGTCGCCCGGAAGGGCGGCCAGGTCCGGCGCCTCGGCCAGGACGTACCCGGCCCGCATCAGACTGCGTTCCAGGCCGTCGGGACGAGCGGTTGGTG
>JANNQX010000146.1:0-7027 GCA_031400975.1 Gemmatimonadota bacterium | reverse complement strand
ACCTGATCGCCGGATTCCTGGTCGAGGTTGCCGGTCGGCTCATCGGCGAGGACCACGGCCGGCGACATCGCCAAGGCCCGGGCAATCGCGACCCGCTGCTGTTGGCCCCCTGACAATTGGCTCGGCGGCGAGTCCCGCTTGTCGGCGAGGCCGACCTCGTCGAGTAGGGCGGCCGCGGTCCGGCGCATGTCGGAGTCGATGGCGCCGTGTTGGGCGAACCCCGGCAGCATCACGTTCTCGACCGCCGTGAAGGCCGGGAGAAGGTGATGAAACTGGAACACGAACCCGATGGTGCGACCACGGAACCGCGCCAAGCCGTCGGGGTCGAGGGTGCCGGTGTCGGTCCCGGCCATGACAATGCGGCCGGTGGTGGGCTGGTCGAGCAATCCGATCAAGTTGAGCAGCGTGCTCTTGCCCGACCCCGACGGGCCGGTCAGGGCCACGAACTCGCCGGCTTCCAGGGTGACATCGATTCCGCGGAGGGCTTTGGTGACGACCAGGGTCCCGTAGTCCTTGGTCAGGTGTTCGAGCGAGAGAATCGGCTCAGCCATTGCGAATCGTGACAGCGGGGTCGAGCCGGGAGGCGCGCCGGGCCGGGAGATAGGCCGCGATCAGGGCCGTGATCGTGGCGGTGGCGGCGGCGCGAAGGTAGAGGCCGAGCTTCAGCTCAACCGGAAAAATGGAGCTGCCGTCGGGGTTCTTGGCGAGACTCGCGAAGAAGGCACCGAGACCGATCCCGAGGACGACACCGGCGAGCGACCCCACCAGTCCGACGACGCCGCCTTGGAAGAGAAAGATCCGGAGAATCTTGGCCCGGGTCGTTCCATAGGCCATCATGATCCCGATTTCCTTCGACTTCTGGACCACCGACACGGCCAGGACGCTGGCGATGCCGAGGGCCACGGCCAGGATGACGAAGGTCTGAATCATGTTGCTCGAGGCGCTTTGGGATCGAAGGCCGACGAGGAGTTGAGAGTTGCTGCTCATCCAGCTTTCGGACAAGAGTCCGGTTTGCTGGCCGATGGCCCGGGCGATCGGCTCGGCCGCGAAGATCTGGTCGACCTTCACCTCGATCGTCGAGACGCCGCCGTCGAGTCCAAAGAGGGTCTGGGCGGCGCGGAGCGGGACTAAGACCCACCGTTCGTTCAGGTCCTTGTTGCCGATGTCGATGGTGCCGACCACGGTGTAGATGGCGGTGGTTCCCGATCCAACCAGGAGCCGAAGCTTGTCGCCGATGGTGATGCCTAAGGCCCGGGCCAGATCGACGCCGATGACGGCCTGAAAACCGTTGATCGACAGGCTTCCATCGACCAGACGGGCTTTGAGGTCGACGATGGCGGAGTAGCCCTCAGGGTCGAGCCCCCGGATGGCGACGGCCTTGGTGCCGTTGCCCCGAAGGGCAAAGGCGGGGCCGTTGACCGTCGGGGCCACGGCGATGACCCCCGGGGTCCGCCGGATGGTGCCGGCCACTTGCTGCCACTGGCGGACTGAGCGAATCCGCTGCGGCGGCCGGATGATCCTGGCGTCGGCCCCGGCCAGAGAATCGAGGGCCACCGGCCGGGGGATTTCTTCGAGGGCCCGGACCACGATGTGGGCCTGGTTGCCTAACGTCCTAGCAATGATGCTCTCTTGGAGCCCGTTGATCAGGGCTGACAGGAACACGATCGTGGCGACCCCGACCGCCACGCCGGTCAGGATCAGCGCGGTTTGGGTGCGACCCTCGCGGAGGAATCGGAGGGCAACGAACCATTCGAACCGCATGACGATCAGCCCTTGGGCCGGGCCCGAATCCCCGGTTCGACCCCCCGGGCCGACGCGGCCACCACCCGGTCGCCCTCGGCCAGGCCGCCGAGTACTTCCACCGTGGCTTCGCCACGGATGCCTAACGTCACTGGTATTCGGACGACTCGGCCTTCCCTGATGGCCATGACCCAGGGCGCCGACGTGGTGAGATCGCGAACGACGCCGACCGGCACCACCAGCGCATTGGGGCGCCGGGCAGTCTCGACTTGGACCGAGACGGTCATGTCGGGCCGGAGATACGACGGGGCGCTGTCGACGTCGAGCCGGATTTCAACGGTACCTTGATCCGGATCAATGGCGGGGGCCACATACACGACTCGGGCGGCGAACCGTTGTTCGGGAAACGCTTCGGCCGACGCTGTTGCCGGCTGGCCTTCGGTGAGCCGAGCGACGTCCTTCTCGTCGGGAACGGCCACCAGCTGGGTGGTTCCGTCGAGGGCCAACGTGAGGACGATCCGGCCCGATTGGACGGCGTCTCCAGGCTCGACGTCACGAGTGAGAAGGCGGCCAGCCCCGGGCGCCACGATCCTGGTATTCGCAAGCCGGGCGCGGGCCAGGGCCACAGCCGCCCGGGCTTGGCCCTGGTTCGCTTCGGACCCGAGGAGCTCCGACCCCGAACCGGCGGTGGCGTTCCGCTCAGCCAGGGCGATTTCGCGCTGGGCGCGGGCCGCGGCGAGGGTCTGATTGGCAAGCTCGACTTGTTCGGCCGACGTGGCGCCGGCCGCCGCGAGCCGTTCGGCCCGCTGGAAGTCCAGTTCGGCCTTTCGATAGGCAACCTCGGCGGAACGGAGGTTCGCCGCAGCGACCGTAGCCCGGACTTCACCGACGCCGGCAAGCCCCGCCTCGGCTTGCCTCAAGGTGGCTTCGGCTTGCTGCACTTGGGCCCGGGCTTCGGCTTCGTCGAGTTGGAGTAGGACTTGTCCAGGACGGACCCGATCGCCTTCACGGACCAGCACGGTCCGTACGGTTCCAGAGACTGCGGTACCGAGACGGGCTGTGGACAGGCTTCGGACCCGACCGGTGGCCACGACCGACTGAATCAGTTCCCGGCGTTCGACGGGAATGGTGTCGACGGCGACGGGCCGGATCCGGCTCCAAATCCATCCGCCGAATACCAAGGCCGCGATCCCAAGGAGAGACCGGCGCGACAGGAGTTTTTGGAGGAGTGGCGTCATTGAGTCGTCAATCATAGCGCGGCCCGTGCGTCGGCGCTGGCGGTCGGTTGGCGCTAGATTTTGGGATGGCGACAAGATCGGTAGTCCAGGAGTTCTATCCTCAGCAGTTTGCCCACTGTTACGGCTGTGGCCGAAACAATGAGAGCGGTCTCCACCTCGAGAGTGCCTGGGAAGGTGACGAGGTGGTGGCCCGGTTCACGCCGAGGCCGGAGCATATCTCGGTGCCGGGCTTCGTGTACGGCGGGCTGTTGGCGTCGTTGATTGACTGCCACGCCATGGCCACCGCCGCGGCGGAGGCCGAGCGGGTTGCCGGCCGCGAGATCGGGGTTGGGGAGGCGCCGAGGTACGTCACCGCGGCGCTCCATGTCGACTATCTCAGGCCAACTCCGCTCGGTGGCGAGCTGATGCTTCGGGCCAAAGTGGCGGAGACCGGACGGCGGAAGATGGTCGTCCGAATGACGGTTACCGCCAACGGCCTGGAGACGGCCCGGGGCGAAGTGGTGGCGGTGCTGATGCCCGAGTCGATGGGCCTGTAAACCCGAAAGCCGTGGCCGGCATCCAAGCTATCGTGACTTCCTGGGCCATACCTCTCCCTCTCGCCCGGACGGCCGGTGTTGAATCCGTTCCGGCCGGCCGCTCGCTCGACCCGATGGTCGCGGCGGCGGCGCTGGGGGACGAGGGCGCCTTTGAGCAGATCTACCGAGCCCACGTCGGCCGGGTCTACGCCCTCGCGGTCCGGCTGGCGGACAACCCGAGCCACGCCGACCAGCTGACTCAGGACGTCTTCGTTCGGACTTGGGAACGACTGTCGACTTTCAGGGGTGACAGCAGCTTTACGACCTGGCTCCACCGGCTTGCCGTGAACGTGATCCTGACCGACCGCCGGAGCGCCTGGCGGCGGACTCGGCGGATCACGCCCGCGGGCGACCTGATCGATCTCGAACCCGAGGCCAAGACGGTTCCGCCGGGCCTCCGGCTCGATCTCGACCAGGCCATCGCCGGTCTTCCGCCGGGGGCGCGCACTGTCTTCGTACTGCATGATGTCGAAGGGTATGAACACGCTGAGATTGCCGGCTTGACCGGGATCGCCGTCGGAACCTCCAAAGCCCAGTTGTTTCGGGCTCGTCGCTTGCTACGAGAGGCGCTTGACCGATGACCTGCGATGCCGTCCGCGACCACCTTGACCGCTACCAAACCGGGGTGCTCGACCCGGCCGACCGCGACCTGGTGGACATCCACCTAGCCGGCTGCGCCGATTGCCGGGCCGATTTGGAATCGACCCGGTTTGTGGCCGGCCAACTGGGGTCACTCCGCCGGGAGATTGCTCCCTCCGTCGATTTGTGGGCTGGGATCGCTCCTCGGCTCACGCCGCAGGTCCGTCGCCTTTCGGTACCGATCTGGCGTTTGGCGGCCGCCGCCGTGCTCCTCATTGCCGCCAGCTCGGCGGTGACCGTGGCGTTGATTCGCCGGCCGAGGCCCGAAGTGACGGCCGGGTTTGCGTCAACCGAGGCTCGGTATGAACAGGCGGCCTTTGAAGTTGCCGGGCTCTACCAACGGGCCCGGGACTCGTTGGCGCCTGAGACTCGGCTGGTCCTGGAGCGGAATCTCGCGGTGATCGAGCGGGCGTTAGGCGAGGCTCGGGCCGCGTTAAGGACCGAGCCGGCCAACCGGGCCATCGAGGCGATGGTGGTGGCGGCGTATCAGCGGAAGATCGCGTTCCTCGAACGGGCCGCTTCGCTCGACCGGGACAGCTGACATGCCGGTGATTGGGCTCCGTTCGTTCCTCCTCGTCCTGATCGTGGCCGGTCCGGCGGCCGCCCAGCGGAAACAGGCGAAGACGTTTTCAGTCGCGCCTGACGTCGCGGTTCGAATCCACAACTTGGTTGGGGTGACCCGGGTCACCGGGTGGGACCGCGATTCGATCGCGGTGGTCGCCACGATTCCTCCGGGGGGCGGGAGCTTCTTCGGCGGCGGGGCGGGGCGGTTCGCCAAGTTGGGAATCGAAGGGCAAGACCCGTCGCTTACCGGTCCGGGATCGGAGCTCGATGTGAGGGTCCCTCGCGGTGCCCGGGTGTGGATCAAGGGCGGGTCGGCGACAGTCGAAGTCGCCGGGCTCGGCGGTGAGGTCGAGGTCTCGAGCGTCACCGGCTTGGTCCAACTCGAAGGCTCGCCCCGGGTTCTGACCGTCGAGAGCATCGATGGCGACGTCACGATCATCGGTGCCGCCACGGTGGTTCGGGTCCAGACCGGTGCTGGGGTGGTGAAAGTGACCGGGGCCCGGGGTGACATCACAGTCACGACGGTCCAGGGACCGGTCACTATAGAATCCGATCAACTCCTGTCGGCGCGGATCGAGTCGGTCTCGGGCCGAGTCGAGGTTCGGGCCGGGATCTCGCTCGACGGGCTTCTGGAGGTCACCACCCACGACGGTGATGCCTTGCTGCTGCTTCCCGCGAGCACCGATGCCCGGTTTGATCTCTCGACCGTGAAGGGCACCATCGCCACCAAACTGGCCGGCCAGCCGCCGGTGCCCGCCGGTGAGCGCTCGGCGCGGTTTGCCGTCGGGAAGAAGGCCGGGGCCGGTCGGGGAGCCGAGATTACGGTGCGGACGTTTTCGGGAGGAATCCGGATCGATTCAAACCCGAAGGGGAATTGAGCCGTCTCATGGGGACCTGATTCCACCCTCAAGGAGCCTCCTCATGAAGACCCGAATGTTGTTGCCGTTCGCCGCGCTGGTTCTCGTGACCTCACCTTTGTTTGCCGGTCCGCCTTGGATCACGGTCGAGTTACCGCCCAACCCGTTCGACCGGGCCAGCCGGGGTGCCTTTGTTCTCGTGCACGCCCTTCACCATACCAGCGACGGTGGCGATCCGGTGATTGGCCGGGCCATCGGAATGGTCGACGGGCAGCGGCGAACGGTGACTCTCAGGTTCGACCGGACCTCGCGTCCCGGCGTCTACGCCCTCAAGAATTCGTGGGGTGACAAGGGCGAATGGACTCTGGTCATTACCAACCAGCAAGTAGGCCACGGCGGCGAGGCCGCTGAGGTGATGGTGCGGGTGTCGGGCAATCGGGTGATCGGGGTCGAGGCGGCGACCAAGTCCAGCCGGTTCGCAGAAATTCCGTTCGAGCCGCGCCGGTTCACCGACGCGGAGATCGAGGCGTCGCTCCAGCGCAACCTATGACCCTTGCACGAACCGGCAGCCGTTGTCTTGGGCCAGGACCACCGCGAAGATCCCCGACGGCTGCACCACGACGCCGGGCACGACCATCTTCCTGACCTGCTCCATGGCCGCTTCGTTGCTGACTTTGTCTTGCTCGACGATCAGTTGGGCGCAGTCCCGAAGCGCCAGCGAGCAGGCCAGGACGGTTGCACCGCCCTTGATCAGGTCCTCGAGCGTGAACCCGGCGAACTCGCCCGGCAGGACGGCGGCCCCGGTGCGTTCGATCACCGGATTCTTGGCAAATGACTTTCGGGTGGCCGGGTCGTGCACGTTCCACTTCTTGGCGATTCCGTACCGGTCCCAGAACTGGTTGCCGAGTGCCAGGGCGATCCCGTCGTGGCGGAGGACCACTACAGTATTGAGGCTGGTTTCCGGAACGCCGAAGATGGTTCCATACTGCTTCCGCCAAATGACGGCTCGCCAGACCCCGTAGCCGTCTTCGACGGTCGGCACGTCGAATACCGCCCGGTATTTCCCGGTCAGTTTCTTGGTCCACGAGAGATCCCAGCCCCGTGCCGCTTGTTGGGCCTCAACTGGGCCGGTCTCGATCGCGCCTAACGCGGCCGCCCCGATCGCGCCAGTCGCCAGAGTCTCGAGAAAGTCCCGCCGTCCTGTCGCCATGCTGCCTCCTTTGGTGTCTGTTAACTAACGGATTGGACCGGTGAAGGTATTCCTAAGGCGCGATGAGGATATCTTCATTGGCACCGTCCTTTGTAAGGAGTTAGACAATGACCATGTCTCGACGGGCCGCCATTGGGTTGGCCGTGGCCGCCGCGCTCGTTCCGCGCCCCGCGATGACTGCGCCCTTGGCCGGGCTCAAGTTCC